>NC_009767.1:3885000-4535000 GCF_000017805.1 Roseiflexus castenholzii DSM 13941
ACGTTTGCGCCGCACGTCTCACTCTGCGCTTCCCCGCGCGGCATTCGCAGTTTGGCGTCGTTTGGTAGGCGGTGAAGCCCCCGCACCACACCAGCGCTCTACCTCCGCGCGCGGCATTCCGCAGGCTGCACCTCAATGCATTTCGGGGAGAACCAGCTATCTCCGCTTTCGTTTGGCATTTCACCCCTACCCACAGGTCATCCGAGCGGTTTGCAATCCACACCGGTGCGGGCCTCCACGCGCTGTTACGCGCGCTTCACCCTGCCCATGGGTAGCTCAAGCGGTTTCGGGTCTACCCCCGGCGACCGCGCGCCCTCTTCAGACTCGCTTTCGCTCCGGCTCCGGCTGTCACTGCCTTAACCTGGCCACCGAGGGTAACTCGCCGGATCATACTCCAAAAGGCACGCCGTCACCCCCTCACGGGGGCTCCGACTGCATGGAAGCACACGGTTTCAGGTTCTCTTTCACTCCCCTCGCCGGGGTGCTTTTCACCGTTCCCTCACGGTACTCGTTCGCTATCGCTCGCTGCGCGTATTTAGCCTTGGAGCGTGGTCGCCCCAGTTTCACGCCGGGTTGCTCGTGTCCGGCGCTACTCAGGCAAGCGCCTCGCGCCGCCGCACCCGCCCGACTACGCGGCTGTCACGCTCTGTGGCGCCGCTTTCCAGTCGGCTTCGTCGCCCGGGTGCGACGCGCGCGGGGGGGTCGGCAGTCCCCCCGCAGCGCTCCCTTCAACCCCACGACCGCAACGGCTGCCGCCTTGCCACGGTCGTGGTTTGGGCTCACCCCGTTTCGCTCGCCACTACTCCGGGGATGCTGTCTGTTCCTCGGGGTACTAAGATGTTTCAGTTCCCCCGGTGCCCTCCGCATTGCGCGGTGTCCGTATCACGGACGGGTTGCCCCATTCGGACATCGTGGGATCACAGCCTGCGCGCGGCTCCCCCACGCTTTTCGCAGCGTTGCCGCGTCCTTCATCGGCGCGCAGCGGCGAGGCATCCTCCGTGTGCTCCTTCTGTCTTCCCTGCCGGAACGCCTGGTGCGCGCGGCTCCCGACGCCGCGCCGCACCGGACGTTCCCGAACGGTTCGCTTGCCAATCTGCACTTGGTAAGGTGCCGCTCCCCGGCGCACGCCGGGGCTCAGGTCCTTCACCCCTGAATCGTGACGTGGCGCCGCGTCGGACCGCTCGGCGACTTGCGCCGCTTTCTCCCTAGAAAGGAGGTGATCCAGCCGCACCTTCCGGTACGGCTACCTTGTTACGACTTCGTCCCAGTCGCTGCCCCTGCCCTCGGCCGCTGCCTCCTGACGGTTAGCGCACGGACTTCAGGCATTGACAACTCCCATGACGTGACGGGCGGTGTGTACAAGGCCCGGGTACGTATTCACCGCGCCATGGCTGATACGCGGTTACTAGCAACTCCGCCTTCACGGGGGCGAGTTGCAGCCCCCGATCTGCACTGAGACGCCGTTTGGCGATTTGCCTCCGCTCGCGCGGTCGCCACGCATTGTCGGCGCCATTGTAGCGTGTGTGTCGCCCCAGGCGTCAGGGCCATGCGGACTTGACGTCATCCCCGCCTTCCTCCCCGAAGGGCAGTCCGGTTAGACACCGGTAACTAACCGCAGGGGTTGCGCTCGTTGCGGGACTTAACCCAACATCTCACGACACGAGCTGACGACAGCCATGCAGCACCTGTGACGGTCCCTCGAAGGCCGCGACGTTTCCGCCGCCTGCACCGTCATGTCCAGCCTGGGTAAGGTTCTTCGGGTTGCCTCGAATTAAACCACACGCTCCGCTGCTTGTGCGGGCCCCCGTCAATTCCTTTGAGTTTTAAGCTTGCGCTCGTAGTTCCCAGGCGGACCACTTCACGCGTAAGCTTAGGCGCGCCGCGACGTCAATAGTCGCCACACGCCGAGTGGTCATCGTTTACGGCGTGGACTACCCGGGTATCTAATCCGGTTTGCTCCCCACGCTGTCGCGCCTCAGCGTCAGCCAGCGGCCAGCCCCCTGGCTTCCCCCTTGGTCTTCCTGCCGATCTCTACGCATTTCACCGCTACACCGGCAATTCGAGGGGCCTCTCCGCCGCTCTAGTCGTCTAGTTTGCCATGACCTCCCCCGGTTGAGCCGGGGGCTTTCACACGACACTGAGACCACCGCCTGCGCGCGCTTTACGCCCAGTAACTCCGGACAACGCTCGCCCCCTCTGTCTTACCGCGGCTGCTGGCACAGAGTTAGCCGGGGCTTCTTCCGGGGGTACCGTCGTAGTCGTCCCCCCGAAAAGCGGTTTACAACCCGAAGGCCGTCATCCCGCACGCGGCGTTGCTCGGTCAGGCTTGCGCCCATTGCCGAAAATTCCTTGCTGCTGCCTCCCGTAGGAGTCTGGGCCGTGTCTCAGTCCCAGTCTGGCTGGTCATCCTCCCAGACCAGCTACCCGTCATCGGCTTGGTAGGCCGTTACCCCACCAACCACCTGATGGGCCGCAGGCCCCTCCTCCGGCGCGCCGAAGCGCTTTCCCCTTGCGGACGTATGCGGGATTAGCGCGACTTTCGTCTCGTTATCCCCCACCGGAGGGCGGGTTCCCACGTGTTACTCAGCCGTGCGCCACTCACGCGCCGAAGCGCGTGCGTTCGACTTGCATGCATTAGGCACGCCGCCAGCGTTCGTCCTGAGCCAGGATCAAACTCTTCATGGTGATGGGCGACGCATCGCTGCGCGATGCGCCGCCGGGAGCCCGACGAATGCTCCACGTCACGATTCAGTTGTGAAGGTGCCGAGCGGGCGACAAAAAACCAGGCGGTCGCACCTTGCGGCTGGACCGACCTGGCGACAGTGGTTGCGCTTCCCCTGTCGCACTCCTGGTTGTCGCTATTCGCTCACGGGCGCGTCTCTCCAGAGACGGGTTGTTTTCGTACAGAAGATTATACTACACAGACCTGTACCTGTCAAGTCTGCTTGTCTATCTTCTGTTATCTTTGAGCGTCGCCGCAGTGCGGCGTTTCTCTTGACAGGTGTTACTATAGCACGACATTAAGAGCATGTCAAACGCTGTTCCATTTTGCGCATGATAGAACGGTGTGGTACGATGGCATCAGAGAGACGCATGTAACAATGCGCCGACGATCACGATCTTTCTTTCGAGATTATCGGCGCCTCTGGCAGTGGATAGTATGTCGGATGCACACAGCGAGCCATCGACCAGCGGCGCACCGCGGATTCTGTTCGCAATCTCCGACACTGGCGGCGGGCATCGCTCAGGAGCGCAGGCGATCGCTGCCGCGATTGAGCAGCGTGTCGGTGATGCGGTCGAAACGTATATTATCGACATCTTTACCCATACCGGCGTGCCGGTTGTGCGGAACGCACCGGTCGTCTACGATAAACTCTCGACACGCTGGTTGCCGCTCTATGATACACTCTATCGTCTGACTGACGGTCGACGACGCATCGATGCGCTGACGAAAGTCGTCTACTTTGCGGCGCATCGCAATATTCTGCGCGTGCTGGAAGCGGTGCAACCAACACTGGTGGTGTCGGTGCATCCGCTGCTCAACCGCCTGATCGGCAATGCACGCCGCACCTATCGCCTCTCGTTTCGTTTCATTACGGTTGTGACCGATCTGGTGAGCCTGCATGCGTCATGGGCCGATCCAGATGCGGAATTGTGCATTGTTCCCACCAATGAAGCCTATGAGCGGATGCTTCGCCTGGGCATGCCAGAGAGCAAGTTGGTGCGCACCGGCTTCCCTGTTCATCCAAAATTTGTCGCATATCATCAGACCCGCGACGCTGCACAGGCGAACCTTGGTCTTGCGCCAGAATTGTTTACCGTGCTGGTGACGAGCGGCGGGGTTGGGTCTGGCAATATGGAGCAACTGGTGCGCAATATTCATACGGCATACCCGCAGTTGCAGGTGCTGGTCGTGACTGGACGCAACACGGCGCTGCGCGAACGTCTTGAGCAGATCGGCTTTGGTCCGAACGTCCGCATCTTCGGCTTCGTGACCAATATGGAAGAGTTGATGGCTGCCAGCGATATTGTCATCTCGAAGGCGGGTCCCGGCACGCTGATGGAAGCATTGGTCATGCGGCGCCCGGTGATCGTGACACAGGCGGTCGGTATGCAGGAACGCGGGAACATCGATTTCGTGCTGAACCATGAACTTGGGTTGTTCTGCCCTACCATTGATCGCATTGTGCCGGTGCTGGCAGAGTTGATGGAGCCATCCACCTATGCAGCAGTCACAGCACGTCTGGTCGATGCGGTTCCGCGCGATGGCGCAGCGCAGATCGCTGCGATCCTGCTGGATCAATTGCACCTTGCGCCGCCGGTTCGCCGCCGTCGTCGTTTGCGCCTGCCGTCGGTGCGCCTGCCGCGCCCGCGGGCGATCGCGCGGCGGTTGCACCTGCCACGCTTGAGAAGATTGGTGCGCTGGAGACGATCATCGTCACACAGGCGGGTGTAGCACATGCAGGTTACAGGTACGAAGGGCGCCGGCAGGGAGGTGGAACACGTTGAACATCGAACGCGGGAAGGCGGCATAGAGGGGCGCCCCTCGTGGACGCCTACGCGCCTTGCGCAACACGTTCAAGGGCGGACAGCACATATGAGCATGACAAGCATGCATGGCGTTGGGATGAGTCGTTCTGTCCTCACCCCTACCCCTCTCCCGCGTGCGGGAGAGGGGAGACCGGCGCCGTGCTCGCGGCCGTCCCACGGTAGGCGTGCCGGTGGTCGCGCGGGGGTTCTGTCCGCCCTTAAGGTGCAACACGACGGGGATGATGCGCGTTCCACGGCGTCAGATGACGGTTGCCGGCAGAAAGGTTGCGGGGTGTCGGTGCATAGTGTAAGCAGGGAGGGAGATGGGAAGGGGACGAGTGCGCAATGTTGAAGGTGATTGCGAACTCTAACCCCTGACTCCTGATCCCTGACGCATGCCAGAACGTCTTTAGAAGCCGCATGACTGAAGGTTCAAGCAGATCATTGGATCGACGCTGGTGGACTGCTGGATTGATTGCATCCACAGCGCTTTTGTGCGTGTGGTGTGGGGTATTTGCCGGTATCGGCGGTTGGGTTGCCGGGCGTGATATTGGTCGGCGCGAGGCGCGCCTCGAACTGAGTGCAACCGCTGCCGCACAACCGGTTCTGCCGGATCTTGGGGTGCTGGTGACACGCCTGGATCGTAGCGGTCCGGCTGCGCGCGCTGGCGTCGCACGCGGCGACGTGATCGTGGCGATTGAAGGGGTGTATGTCCAGGACGCGCGTGATCTGCGGAATGAGATTCTGCGCTACCGTGTGGGCGATACGATTCGCCTGACGATTCTCCGTGACCAGAGTGAGCAGACCATGAACGTTGTGCTTGGCGCCTTCCCTGGTAATCCGCGGCTGCCGTATCTTGGCGTGTACTACACTGCCCGCGGTGAGGAACCGGCTGATCTATGATGCGCCGTTCTATGTCTGGCAAGGAAAGTGGAAGTGGAGTGACCACGCTGCCTTTTCCGCAACGGGGCGTGCTGCTGCTTGCGTCGCTGGCAGGCCTCTGTTGGGCTGCGGCGCTGGTGATGCTGATATGGGGATTCGTTGATCGCCATCAACCATATGATGCACCAGAACGCATGGTATATTATATAATGGTTAGTACTGCTGCTCTGCTGACATTTGCACCGGTAGCACACCGGCTTCGTCTGACAGGTCTGGCATTCGAGGGGATAGCCGGAACGACGTTGCTCCTGTACACACTGGCATTCGTCCCGCCGCCGGTCGAGTGGTTGCTGTCGCCGTCGGAGGCGCCGGTGTATGGCATCATGGCGCTGGCAGTCTTCTGGTTCTTCTCGTCGCTGGCGATGCCGCTCCTGTATGCGGCCGGTCAGCGTCTCTTCCAACAGCGCGCGCGCCGCTATGATCGTCGCCGGGCGCGACGCCAGGCATACGAGATCGGTTGGCTTGCCGTGTTGATCGTCGCTCTGGCGGGTCTGCGAACGCTGACGCCGATTGCGGTCGCGTTGGTTGCACTTATCATCGGGGTGGTTGAGTTATTGTTTCTTTCGTTTGTTGAGCCTGAATCATGATTCAGATTGCTATCATCGGCGTTGGACTGATCGGCGCTTCCCTTGGGATGGCGCTGCGTTCTGCGAACGAGCGCGAGTCGCCATTGGGCGCGATCACGGTGACCGGTTTCGACACCAATGCGCGCGCCCTTTCGGAGGCGCGCGGTCGCCTGGCTATTGATCGCGAGGCGCGCACGCTGGCTGATGCAGTGCGCGATGCGCATCTGGTGATCGTTGCGGTTCCGGTGCAGGCGATCCGCGCGGTATTTGCCGATCTTGCACCGCTGTTGCCCGCCGGGGCAACGGTCACCGATGTAGCAAGCACCAAGACACAGGTCCTTGCCTGGGCGCGCGAACTTCTGCCCACAACCGTCGATTTCATTGGCGGGCACCCAATGGCCGGGAGCGAAAAGTCTGGTCCTGCGGCTGCATCGCCCGATCTCTTCCGCAATGCCATCTACTGCCTCTCACCACGCGAACATGCCCGCGAAACGGCGGTGCGCCTTGTTGAGGCAATGGTCGAGCAGATTGGCGCAAAACTCTACTATATCGACCCGGTCGAGCACGATGCGTATGTGGCAGGCGTCTCGCATCTGCCGTTTATGCTCTCGACGGCGTTGATGGATGTTGTGAGTCGCAGTCCCGGTTGGCGCGAGATGGCGCCGCTGGCGGCAACCGGTTTCCGCGATGTGACCCGGCTGGCATCGGGCAGCGCCGAGATGCACCGCGACATTTGTCTGACCAACCGCGAGGCGCTGGCGCGCTGGCTCGATGATATGGCGCAGCGCCTGGCAGAACTGCGCGATCAGGTCGCCGCTGGCGATGGCGAGGCGCTGCTGGCATGGTTTCGCCATGCTCAGGAGGCGCGCGAACAGTGGCTGGCGGCACGCCCGAACATGCGTCCAGGCGAGCAGGAGTTCAATGAAATGATAGATATGGCATATGAGCGACCGGGTCTCTTTGGGCGCTGGGGGTCTGGTCCACGTCAGCGCAAACAGCCGTAAACGAGGTTTCTATGGATCGTCCAATCCGTGTGCTCATTGCAAAGCCAGGTCTCGACGGGCACGACCGGGGAGCGAAAGTTATTGCCCGCGCATTGCGTGATGCGGGCATGGAGGTGATCTACACTGGCATTCAGCAAACGCCGCAGATGATTGTCGAGGCGGCGTTGCAGGAAGATGTCGATGTGATTGGTCTTTCGATCCTCTCCGGTGCGCATATGACTCTGTTGCCGCGCGTGATGGAATTGCTGCGCGACCACGGGATGCACGACGTGCTGGTTGTGGCGGGTGGGATCATTTCGGACGACGATGCCCGGATATTGAAAGAGCAGCATGGCATTGCTGAGGTGTACGGACCTGGCGCTTCAACCCACGAGATCGTGCGTTTCATTCAGGAACGATGCGAAACGAGGACTTGACGGCGTGGACCTGGTACAGGCGTTGCTGTCCGGCCATCGGCGCGCGCTGGCACAGGCGCTGACCCTTGTGGAAACCGGCGGTCCGCAGGCGCGCGCCCTTCTTGGCGCACTGTTCGCGCACACCGGTCGCGCGCATATCATTGGCGTGACCGGCGCACCCGGCGCCGGTAAATCGACGCTGGTCACCGCGCTGGCAGCGCACTGGCGGCGCACCGGTCGGACGGTTGGCATTATTGCGGTCGATCCGACGTCGCCATTCACGCGCGGCGCTCTTCTCGGCGACCGAATCCGCATGCAGGCCCTCAGCGGCGATCCCGGCGTGTTTATTCGCAGTATGGCAAGCCGCGGGCGGCTGGGGGGTATTGCCCGCGCCACCGGCGATGCAGTGGCACTGCTCGACGCCGCCGGATTCGATCTGGTGCTGATCGAGACGGTCGGCGCCGGTCAGGGTGAGGTCGAGATCGCCGCGGCGGCTCATACCACAATTGTTATCGAAATCCCCGGCGCCGGTGATGATATTCAGGCTATCAAAGCCGGCATTCTCGAAATCGCCGATGTGCTGGTGGTTAACAAAGCCGATCGCGACGGCGCGGAACAGACGGTTCGCCAGTTGCGCGCGATGCTGAGCCTGGCTGACCTGCCGGTTGACGGCTGGACCCCTCCGGTATTGACTGCTGTCGCTATGCGCGGCGAAGGTATCGAAGCGATTGCGACGGCAGCAGAGCGACATCTGGCCTATCTCCGCGAAAGCGAGCGCTTGACCCGGCGCGAGCAGGAACGCGCCGAGCGTGAACTGCGGTTGATCCTCCAGGAAACAGCACTCGAGCGGGTGCGTGCGCATGTCGCGCCGTCTGATTGGGAGGCATTGATTGCCCAGATCGTCGCGCGCGCGCTCGATCCGTATACCGCTGCGAATCGCCTGCTTGAGCGCGTGCTCCCACAGTCGGGCGGATAAATCAGTACCCTTGGGGAATGCCATTCATACTGCCAGTATGGTATAACCAACACCGGAATTGTCGAAACGTCATCGACGCATCGTTGCTTCAGGACGAGGACTGCATGGAACATCACGCCGCTTTCGACTATATCCGTGATCTCCTGACCCTGCCAGAAGTTGTCGAAACTCGCCACCACATGCATCATAGTATTCCCAAACACGATCATCTGACCCGTTCAGTGCGCATGTCGTACCATCTGAGCCGCTTGCTCCGCGCCGATATTCGCACCTGTGTACGCGCTGCGCTGCTCCACGACATCAACTCGCGCGCCGGCACCCTGACGACGCACGGGCGCGTAGCGGCGCGTTGGGCTGCGGCGCAAGGCGAAGATCCGGCAGTCTGTGCGGCGATCGAGAGCCACATGTATCCGCTTGGTCCGGCGCCGGCGTCGCGTGAGGCATGGGTGCTGGTGCTGGCGGATAAAGCCGCGTCGCTGGGAGATATCAAGCAGTTTCTGACGGGATTGATCGACGGGCGCAGCCTGGAAGAGCGCCGTCGCTTGAAAGAAACCGACCCCTACTATCGTCAGCGACCACGGCGGCGGCTGTTCCGCCACTGGCGCGCGAAGCGCGCGCCATAGCCGCATCAGACGACGGTCGCAATGGCTTCTCCCAGACGCCGCGCCGCTTCGATGAGTTGAGGCGGTTGGTACAGGCTGAATGCCAACCGGAGCGTGTTACGTCGTGGCGCGTCGAGATAAAACCGTGATCCGGGCAGGTATGAGACCCCCATGGATTCGGCGAACGGCAACAATTCCCCGGCATCGATCCCTTCCGGCAATGCCACCCATTGAAAGAAACCGCCGCCGGGCACGGTACAATGGCATCCCGGCGGCAGGTAATCACGCAGACCACCTGCCAGCGCATCACGTCGCTCACGGTAAGTGGCGCAAAGGCGCGCAATTGTTGCATCGAAATCGCCCGATGTGCAGACTTCGGCAACCGTCAGCGCCACAAAAGGGTTGAGACCACCGCCGCTGTCGAGCAATCCGCTGCCGATCAATCGCCGGGTCAATGACGCATCAGCAGTCAGATAGCCCAGGCGCAACCCTGGCGCCAGCGATTTTGAGAAGGAGCCGATGCGCGCCACGATGCCCGGAGGCGCCAGACTCCACACTGACGGCGGCGCAGGAGCATCGTAACTCAGTTCACGGTACACGTCGTCTTCCACCAGGAGCACCCCATACGCTGCGGCGACTGCCGCCAGCGCTCTGCGACGTTCAAGGCTCATGCATACGCCGGTCGGGTTGTGGTGCGTGGGAACGAAGTAGAGCAGACGCGCCGTTCTGCCGCGCCGCGCCATCCGCTCCAGAAGACTTTTCAGCGCATCAACATCAATGCCGTCGGCATCGGAAGGGACGGCGACCAGATTCAGCGGATGATCGCGCAGGATACGCACCGCCAGATGATACGTCGGCGACTCGACCAGCACGACATCGCCGGGATGCGTGCAGAGTGTGCAGAGGAGATCGAGCGTCTGCGAGGCGCCAGCGGTGATCACCACCTCAACCGGATCAGGCGCGCGCGCATCGGTGCGCTTCAGACGAGAGCAGATCCACGCGATCAGCGGTCCTGGTCCGCGCTCGGCGCCATACGCCAGGGCATCGGCGCCGTAGCGCGCGAGCACGGTTGTTGCGGCACGTTGTATGGATGCGACCGGTAACACGGCAGGATCGGGATGCCCCCACCCCAAATCGAGGATGCCGGGACGATGAACGATTTGAACGACAGGGAGCATAGGCTTGTTGCATGCGTTGTCTGAAGCGAATCAGGCATCATATCAGGATAACGGGACTTGCCATTCCGAACAAAACGAAGCATCCTGTCTCGCGCGCACCGGCGGAATCCCCTGCTTCGCCTGCGACTCCGCTCAGGGTGACGGCGCATGGCTTCCGCGTATGATAGATAGAGGGATAAACCTCGTTATTATCATCATTGCAGGCTTGCCGCAATCCCTTCCATCAGTTGTTCGTGAGTAAACGGCTTGTGCAGCACAGGCAGTCCGGTGCGCTGGAGAAAGGCGCTGCTGCGTTCGCCCATGGTATCGCCAGTCAGGATTAGCCAGCGCAATGATGGCTTGAGCACCCGAAGACGCTCATATAACTCGACGCCATCCAGCCCAGGCATTTGCAGGTCGGTGATCACGAGCGCATAATTCCAGGCAAGCGCGCGCGCCAGCGCCTCTTCACCTCTGGAGACCGCATCGACGCGGCATCCAAGACGTTCCAACGCCCGCTGCGCCATCGCGCGCACCAGATCATCATCTTCAACCAGCAAAACGGAGAGATTGCGCGGAATCGCGAGCAACGGCGTGCTTTCCTCCTCCAGCGTTTCGTCCGTTCGTAGCAGACGCACCCTGAAGACGGTTCCCACACCCTGACTGCTCTCAACCCATACCTCACCACGATGTTGCTGCATAATGCTATACACCACAGCAAGCCCCATCCCCATGCCCTGCCCTACATCACGGGTGGTAAAGAACGGCTCGAACACACGCGAGAGGTGTTCCGGCGCAATCCCCGGTCCAGTATCTTCAATCGTCAGCACAACGCTATCCGAATCCTCTCTGGCGCTGAAGCGCAGATGGCGCGGCTCGCCGGGCAGACGAAGCGCCAGCGCCTGAACAGCGTTCAGCGCGATATTGAACACTACCTGCTCGATCTGATGCAGTTCGCCAAGAACGCGCGGTAAGTCGGGAGGCAGATCGACCGTCACCGCAATATGCTCGGCGGCGATCCGGGACGCCAGACGTTGCAAGGTCTCATCGATCACCAGCGAGAGATCGAGCGGGACGAGTTCCAGGGCGCGTGGTTGCCCAAATGCGCGCAGTTGATGGACGATCGCGGCAGCGCGCCGTGCAGCGCGTTCGATCTGTTCGAGATCGGCACGCACAGAAAGGGGAATATCCTCGCCAAGTTGCAGTTGCGATAGCCCCAGAATGACTGCTAGCGGATTGTTCAACTCATGCGCAGCTCCGGCGACCAATCGACCAAGCGCCGCCAGTTTCTCGTGCTGGCGCACCTGCGCCTCCAGCCGCCGCAGTTCGGTCACATCCTTGATAACGACCAGCACCTCATTGTAATCGGGGATCAGATCGAGCGAAACCAGCGCCGTAAAACGGCTTTCACCGGCGCGGAGCAGGTCCATCTCGAAACGTTGCGATTCACCCTGCCGCACCTGAAGCCAGGCGCGCGTCAGATGTGTACGGTTATCGGGCGGCACAAGGCGCAAAAGCGACTGACCGGCGAGTTCGTGACGCTGATATCCAAGGGCGGTCAACGGCTCCTGGTTCAGCGGTTGCATCGACATGTCCGGACGACAGACGATCAGCACATCAGGCACATTCTGGATAATCGCGTCGAGATACGCGCGCATCGCCTCCGCTTCGCGGTACAGGCGCGCATTCATCAACGACGTTTCCCGCATCTCCTGGTTAGTCTGCGCATTGCGGATCGCCTGCGCCAGTTGCGATGCGATCGCCTCCAACAGTTCTCTATCGCGCATCTCGAACGGACGCTGCATGCTGAGGCATTCGAGCAGGCCGATGATCACGCCATCGATCAACAACGGGATGACTGACAGGTACGCCGCATCATCCGGCAACCGCTTGAGCGCCGGCAGATCAGGCATTTGCATGCGTAGGGTTCTGACATCAATCACGCGAGACGCTCCCCCTGCCAGCGCCTCCTGCTCTTCCTGAAACATGTGAGCGAGCAACTGATTACAGTGTGCAATTCTGGACGGCGAGATGCCGTGGACGAGCTTTAACTGAAGGCGGCTCTCAGTGTCGTACAGAACAATCGCCGCAGTGTGGATCGCCATTGCCTGCACGATAATGTCCAGAGTGGCGCTCAGCACCGTATCGAGATCGGTCGCACGATTGATCGCCTGACTAACGCGCAGCAGGGTGGTCAACTCCAGGTGCAGTTGCCGCATTTCCTGTTCGGCGGCGCGGCGCGCGGTGACATCGCGACAGATCAGGTCGATTTCGATCACCGACGCGTCGCGCCGGATCACCTGCGCCGTCGTCTCGAGCACAATCGGCTGCTCCTGAAGACTCACCACCTCAAACGTCCACAGAGGAGGCGGGTATTGATTGGTAACCGCATCCTGAAGATACTGTCGCACCTCGTGCTCACAGGCAGGGGTAACGACATCAAAGAACGACATGCCAGGTCTGACGCCAACCCGGCCGGCAGCGGATTGGTTACAACGCAGAATAGTTCCATCGGGCGCCAGACTAAACGCCAGTTCCTCTGAATGCTCAAACACCAGGCGTGGGTCATCGGGGTAGGAGAGCGTTCGGCGCAGATGTGCATTCAGGAGAACCGCAGTCGCAAATTCGGCGAAGCGCCTGATGATCATCGCATCATCGTCATGCGGTTCCGGCGCCTGATACCATCCAACGCCGAGGACGCCGATGACCCGCTCGTGATGGTGGAGCGGCTGATTCAGCGCCGCCTTCAAACGATGCGCTTCCCAGAATGGACGGTGCATCTCCGGTTCCGATTCGATGTCGGTGAAGCGCATGAGTGAGCCTTCGCGGAAGGTGCGCCCGATCAGGCTGCCAATGACCGGCAGCGTCCTTCCGCGCAAATGGTCGGCGACACCGGCAGTCATTGCGCAAACAAGGAGTCCAGGATCACCGGCAGGAAGATAGAGGCTTGCGTGATCCGCTCTGAGAAGCGTCATCACCCGGTGGCAGATTTCGCGCAGCGCGTCGTCAACCGTCCCATGCGCCATAATCGCCTGCGCAGCATCCGACAGGGCATCGAGCAACCGGCTCTGACGTGTTGTCTCTTCACGTTCGAGAGCATGCGCCAGCAGTGAGGCAAGCAGTGCCGCAATCACGCTCATTGCCGTCTCTGTGTCCGGCGATACGCTGCTGCCCCACAGATGCAGCACATAATGACGGCGCGCGTTCCCCGGCAGCAGAACGACCGTATGCCCACGCGCGCCTAAAGCAGGCGTTATCCCATGGTCAATGCTCTGATCGGTTACGCTGATAAACAGAGGGGCGGATTGCTGGAGCGCCAGCGCCGACACACGCTTGTCGCAAGCAATGCTTTCCCATGGCGGCGATGTATACACCGGAGAGAACGACGATTCCCTGGCATCCCATACAATCACGGCGAGGCTAACGCCCGCAGGAAGGAGGACTTCACTCACCTGATGACATGCCTCGCGGAGCGAGGCTACGCTGGAAAGGGCGTGCAACCGCCGGTGTAGGGTGATTGTCGCTTCGTGCAATACTGCCTGACGCGAGGGTTCGTGCAACGTCACCGACACCCATCCCGCATGGTCGAGCACAATAGGCAACATTTCGATCTCGACAGGCGACGGTTCGAGCCGCTGAAACACATATGACACGCCGGGCATGCGGTCGGACGCGCACGCGAGCGCCTGATAAAAACGCACCCGCGTCCGATCATCGATGTCCGCCGGCAGAATGGTGACAGCCGGCGAGCCTGCCGAAACATCGAGAAGACGACGCGCCGATGGGCTGATGGCGGCAATCATGCCAGACGAGTCGACCAACACAATAGACCACGGCATTGTATCGACCAGGCTGCACACCAGGTGACGTCTGGACATGGTTTCATCATTTGCCGCGTTGAGTGCAGCAACGGTTGCCATAGTTCACCGCTGCACGGTAAGCACCGCTTCCAGCGCACCGTTGATCAATCATGAACAACGCTACGAGGACTATCGAGCCTGATAGTATCGCATTGTAACACAGGAACCGGATCGCGCGATAATCATATGTGCATCAACGAACGCACACTGTTCGACACGACCAATGATTGTCGGGTACAATATCGCCGATGCTGTACGTTGTCGCCACTCCAATCGGCAACCTGAGCGATATCTCGTTGCGGGCGCTGGAAACACTGCGTCTGGCGGATGTGATTGCGTGCGAAGATACGCGCAAAAGCGGCATTCTGCTTCAACACTACGACATTCACAAACCGCTGATTTCATTTCATGAGCACAACGAACGCGAAGCAGGCGAGCGTCTGATGGGACTGTTGCGCCAGGGAAAGGCTGTGGCGCTGATCAGCGACGCCGGCACTCCTGGCATCGCCGATCCGGGGTTCACCCTGGTACGCAGTGCCATCGCTGAAGGCATTGATGTGACCATGATCCCCGGTCCGACGGCGTTAATCATGGCGCTCGTCCTTTCCGGACTGCCGCTCCACAGTTTCACATTTCGCGGCTTCCCACCGCGCAAACCCGGTCCGCGCCGGCGGTTCCTCGAAATTGACCGTGACTCGCCACATACGCTCATCTTCTATGAAAGCCCCTACCGCATCGTGGCGCTCGTGCAGGATGCGCTGGCAGTCTACGGCGACCGACCGGCTGCCCTGGCAAACGATCTGACCAAAAAGTTCGAACACGTCGAGCGCGGGACGCTCGCGCACCTGCTCACCTACCTGGCATCGGCGCGGGTTCAGGGTGAATATGTGCTGGTCGTCGCCGGCGCCACTGCACGCACGGCACATCAGGAAGACGTAGACACCTGATGCTGATCGTGCTACACTACCCCTGCTCATCTTTTCTTCGGCAAGGATGACCCCAACAGTCGCCGTAGGGCGCAGACAGGAGCGCCGGTGGGATAGGGTCAACACACAGGTTCACCTGCTCCACAGCGTTGCGGAGGCGTGCATGCAATCAGTCTTACTGCGCCGGTTCACGCTTGCCGGGTTGATGCTGGTCGGCATCGCATCTGGCGCCTGTACAAACCCGTTTACCGCACGACCATCGCCAACCGGTGACGCATCGATTCTGGCAGTGGTGACAGCATATCCGGCGCCGGTTATAACCATTGCGCCATCTGCAACTCCTCCTGCTACCGTTGCACCTACCGTGCCGCCGCCGGCCATGCGCCCCACGCTGGCACCCGGCGCTGAGTCGCTGGTTGGTCCGGAATGGACGATTGCCTATAGCGGCGATCTGAATGCCGATGGACGCGCAGATGTGGTCGCATACAAACCGGCAAGTGTCACACCCGGTCCAACCTTCAACCGTCCTGGATACACCGCATACATTGGCAGTGTCAGCGAAGCAGTGATCGTTCAGGCAGACGCCGCAGGGCGACCGCAGACGCTGGTCAGTCTAAGCCGCTCTGGTATCGTGATCGGTCCGCGCATGGCGGTCCGTTTCCCGCCGTCGAATGAAGCGTGGAACAACCCTGTGGCGATCATGCTCCTGATCGAAACGACCCAACCGCCGGTCATTGCGGCATTGCCGATCAACAGCAGCGGTGAACCGTACACACAGGCAGCAGGAGTGCGCTGGAATCGCAGGAGCGCGGCATACGAAGTCATCACGGGCGGCAAGTGACACTTACCCCATCATCAGATCGCGGTGCAGTGCGCGCACCACGCTGCCCATCTCTTCTTCCGGGACGATAAAGGAGAGGTGGTGCGAGGCATTGCCGTGAACCATTGCCAGCACCGTTGCCTGAACGCGCGCCAGCGACGCCAGTGCGCGCGGCGCAAGGTACGCGCTTCCCGGCGCGCTGAGCACCGCAACCAGCGCCACCGGCGAGCGCAGGCTGATCGTGCGCAGCGCCTGGTTTTCCCGCTCCGGCAGCAGGCACGTTTCGATCCGTTCATAGGCATATTCAACATCAGCGGTACGTACTGCCAGAAGCAAGCTTCGTTCGCTAAAACTCTGGGCAAACGTAAGCACCTCGATCCCGCAGTTCGTCAATTCTGCGAGCACCCGCACCGCCAGTTCCGGCGCCCAACCGAGCTCCGCCGCAGCCAGCGGACTCATAGCGATCTCGATGAGGCTGATCGCAGGCGCCGAGATAATGGTCCGCGCCGTATCGGAGGAGATGCAAGGTTCAGCGACCACCCGGGTGCCAGGCATATCGGGTTGCGCCAGATTGCGAATGTGCAACGGAATATTGCGGTGAGCGAGGGGCGTGAGCGTGCGCGGGTGGAGCACCTCAGCGCCGAGCGTCGCAATCTCGGCGGCTTCGAGGTACGACAATTCCGGCAAGGTGCGCGCTTCGGGCGCCAATTTCGGATCTGCCGTCAGAATACCGGCCACATCGGTCCAGAGCACCACTTCATCGGCATCGAGCGCTGCTGCAATCAAAGTTGCCGAGTAATCGCCGCCGCCACGCCCCAGAGTTGTGGTCAGGTGCTGGCGAGTAGCGCCGATGTAGCCGGTCACGACCGGAACGATGCGCGACTGCGCCAGCGGCAGCAGGCGCGCGCGCGCCCGTTTGGCCGTTTCTTCGGGCAGCGGGCGGGCGTTGCCAAAATGATCGTCGGTGACAATCAACTCAGCGCCATCGATCAACTGCGCTGCAACACCGGCGCGTCGGAGCGCCACCGCCAGCAAGAGACCAATGAAACGCTCGCCAATCGCAGCAATGGCGTCGCTACTGCGCGGCGAATGTTCTCCCAGCGTTGCAAGGGCGCGCACGATCCGGTCGAACGACTTGAGCAAATCCGCCCAGGACTGATAGAGCGTCTCACGTTCCCATTCATCGGCAACCAGGCGTTCGGCAAGGGTGCGATGGCGCTGCCACAAAGCACGGCGCGCCTGTTCGGCAGTAGCGAGGTTACCGCGCGCCGCGGCGCGCGCCGCGCCGATTAACAGATTCGTCACCTCCGGCATAGCGGTGCAGACGACAATGAGCGCCTGACCTTCATCGACGGCATGGCGAACGACACGCACCAGATCGTTGATCCGGCTTGCATCACTTACGGCGGCTGCACCGAATTTCATCACGACCATAGGCGCTTTCATTCCTGATCGGGATTATACCAATTCCCTGTGACCATCCGGCATGGTCACCTCGAGCAGCGCGAGGGGTCGTGCGCGACCCGCGCAGATTCCTCGCTGCGTTTACCCTGAGCGAAGCGAAGGGCTCGGAATGACACGCATGCGGCATCTTCAATCGTCATTGGGATTATCCGGCGGCAAGGGAGGGCGCGGCAGCAACCCGGCGCGCTCGACCACCTGTGGAATAGCTTTTGTCCATCCGACCGACATGACATGAACACCGCGCACCCCTTCGATGGCAAGCAGCTCGCGGGTAAGTTCGGCAGCGATGGCAATCCCTTCTTCTTCGGGGTGATCGGCGCGCTCCATCCGCTCGATAACCCATTCGGGCACGCGCGACCCGGGCAGATGATCGCGCAGAAAGCGCGCCGACTGCGCCGATTTCACCACCATGATGCCTGCAAGAATGTACGCTTTCTGGTGCAGTCCGGCGGCGCGAGCATCCGCCATCCATTGCCGGAAGCGATCAAGATCAAACAGAATCTGCGTCTGAATGAACTCGGCGCCGAACTGAATCTTGCGTTCAAGACGGGCAACGCGCTCGATATTCGGATTGGCGACGCCGCCAAGAAAGAAGCGGGGCGGCTCGGTCAGCGCGACACCCGATTGAAACTTTCCTTCATCACGCATGGTGCGCAGCATTTTGAGCAACTGGAACGAGTTGAGGTCCAGCACATTCTTGGCATCGGGATGATCGCCAATCTTGGGGTGATCGCCGGTCATTGCCAGGAAATTGGTGATGCCGCATGCGGCGCCGCTCAACACATCCGCCTGAAGTGCAATCCGGTTGCGATGCTGGCACGTCATCTGGACAATCGGCTCCAACCCGAGTTGACGAATAATAATACCGGCGCCGAGCGCCGACATGCGCCCCAGCCCGCGCTGGTTATCCGTCAGATTGATTGCATCTACGGCATCACGCAGACCAAGCGCCAGTCGTTCGACCGTCGCACGGGATGCACCGCGTGGCGGTGCAATCTCACCGGTGACAACGATCTGCCCTGCCTGGAGCCGTCGCTGAAATTCGCTGAAACTTCTCATAGTGATTATTGTAACAAATACTCAATCGTGCGGGATACGCCGGGCGACCAGCACCGTGCGCGGGCAGCGATCAAGGAGATCGCCCGTCAAATCTTCGAGCAGCACACGATCAAGCGGTCCAGCGGCATGATGGGTTCCAAGCGCAAGGATGTCGTAATCGCCTTCGTGCAATTCCTCCAGAATCTGGTCCAGCACCAGACCGAATCGCACCCGAAGAGCAACATCGATGCCCTGTGCACGCAGCCAGGCGGCAGCCTGGCGCAGCGTCGCCGCTTCCGGCGTGTCGCCGGACAGAAAGGCGGCTTCATCGGATGCCAGCGGCGCCAGCGCCTCGAAGACCACCGGTTGTTGCGAGACCACATGCAAGAGCGTGACCGATGCTCCCAGCGGTGTTGCTATCAGCGCGGCATGCCTGGCAGTAGCGAAGGTATGCTGGTCGCCGCCGCTGGCAAGCAAGATACGCCTGACCGGTCGCACCGGTCCGCTGACGCGCAGGACCGCCGACCGCAGCCGACGTGTTAGCGTATCGCTGCGACGGAGCGGCAGCAGGCGTTCCAGCGGGCGCTGAAATCGACCGAAGATCACCAGATCATACACAGATTCATCGGCAACCATCAGAATCGCTTCCTGCGGTGAACCTTCCACCACCCGGCGCTTAACGGCCACATCAGGCGGAAGGTGCAGGCGCACCACTGCATCATCAAGCAATTCCATGTTGCGTATGCCGCCGCCGGTCACTAGCGTCACCGATGTCGCAATCTGACCGACGAACTGAGCGGCGGTAGCGAGCGCTTCATCGCGCCAGGGACCCGGACCGGCGTAGATCAGCAGGTTCATAGTCAGAACATGAGCAACATGACAGGCACGATGAACATGACCGCCAGAAAGATTGCCAGGGTTTTTCGATTACGCACAATGGCATCTTGCAGACGCAGAATTGATCGCTGAAACACGTCGTAGCCAAACAACAAAACAATCAACGACAGCAGCGCCACACTCACCATTTCTACCAGCACAATCGTGAACGCTGCGGCGCCGCCGACGATCAACGCCGCCACCAGCGTGTCGATAAAGGTCGTAATATTCGCCCCCATAATATACGGCAACGTATTCTCGCGCCGCACCAGACCACGCACCGACAGCGGCACCAGGATCGAGAGCGAGACTGACACCGACATGGTGACCGAAGTAACCGCCATGCCGAGCGCAAACATGACCATAGGGCGATACACCAACCGTCCAATGCGACCAAACGCATTCGACCCGGCATCCATCTGCGGCAGCGCACGATCAAGCAGGGCAAACGCTGCCAGCAGCGCGACGATGCCGGCGCCGAACTGCACCCATCCCGGTGCACCGAGCGCATTGATAGCACTTAAAATTGGCTCGTACAGCCAGTCGAGCGCCGACATCAGCGGCCCTTCCGCTTCTGCATCGATTGTCTGCACGATACCTGATGACAATGCCCAGCAGCCCAGCGCCATCGCCGGCAGGTAGATCGCAGCAGTTGTGATCAACGCCTGCACGCCAATCGCCACGCTCGCTGCACGCCGATACCCACGTATATAGTAGAGAAACCCGACAACCAGCACGATCAACG
The DNA here is from genome assembly GCF_000017805.1 of Roseiflexus castenholzii DSM 13941. GTDB lineage: Bacteria > Chloroflexota > Chloroflexia > Chloroflexales > Roseiflexaceae > Roseiflexus > Roseiflexus castenholzii. Next base: position 3,904,902 of record NC_009767.1, read on the forward strand.
AGGCGCCAAGACGCGACCCTGTGATCATGGTAAATGTTTGCAGCGCATCGAGGGTTCCTGCGGCAAAGAAGGTCACGGCAATCGCCGCTACCGGCGAGCCGCTGAGAAACATGTACGCCAGCAACCAGCCAAATCCAAGCGCACTGACCGGACTGGTGACGCTGAAGAACATGACCATCGCCCGTCCATATTCGCGTGCGCCTTCCTTGAGCAGATCGAGCGCCAGAATAAAGATCAGGAGGCCGATCACCGCAGATGTACTCCGCAGCAACCAACCGGGAACCAATGATACGCTACGAACCTCAGCCGACGCCTCTGTCGCTGCCTGAACTTTGACAACCTCATCGTCGTTCATGACGTGTTGCGCCACACTGCGCCCTGGTCGGTTACGCTCAGCGTTGCGTCGCCATGTATCTCGAGGTACGCAAGGTGTGCCGCCACCGCTGAGACAAAAATCGCATACTGAGGCAACCCGGCAATGGTCAGTCCCAGCGCCTTCTGAACCCGACGCGCCACCGCAAAGGTATCACCAGGTTCGGCGAGTGCATCACCCACAGCAGACAGCGCGCGTTCAACAGCATCGCGGTTCGCGCGCAGCGTCGCCTCCAGATCGCTGCGCAGCGTCAACTCACCATGACCGGGAAGGAAGAACCGCTCACCTCGCGCCGCCAACCGTTCGAGCGACGCGATCTGCGCAGCGACATCGTGCGCATATGGAATGCCGTGCTTCGCCAGCACGTCAGGTCCAAAAAACCCATCAGCCGCAAAACAGACGCCGTCGAACGCCACGCCAATCTGCCCCAGGCTATGCCCCGATAATGCGATGATCTCCAGCGTTACTCCAGCAATGTCCACCTCGTTGCTGTCGATCAGGTGATCAACCGGAACGCCCTTTGCCATCAGCCATTTGGTGCGGAGCGCGGCTGGCGGGCTGGCGCCAAGCGCCAGGTAGATCGGTTCGAGAAGCGGATTTTCAATGAAGGGCGCTTCAAGCCGTGGCGCATATACGGCAACATCAGGAAGATTGCGCACCAGATAATCGTTGCCGCCGATATGATCGGCGTGGTGATGGGTGCTGATGATCGCCCGCAGCCGAAGACCTGCTTCCTCGAGCGCGCGCCGCAGCATGCGACCGGTATCTTTGTCGAGACCGGTATCGACCGCGATCGCGCCTCCGTCGCCGGTCAGAATGATGCCCAGATTGTTGGCGCCCGGAATATACGCAGTATGAGTGGTGATTGACTGTAATAATGGCATGAATATGCCGCCTTTCGTCCGCTGCCGGTAGAAGAGAGGCAACCCGCCTGCCCACGGGCGCGCCCACGGCGTACCCCTGCCTAACCCCCATCCTGCCGTTCACGCCGTTTTTTGAACTCTTCGATCATTTTTGCCGCCGACTCCTGACCGCGCCGCATTTCGCCCGCGCGCGCGCCCATCAGGAGCGATGCCACGGCGTACAGCAGAAGCGCCACAGCGAGGATGCCCAGTACAATCTGAATGATGCCGAAATCGGCGCCGGTCGCCAGCGCCAGATTGAGTGCCGCAAACGCGAGAAATGCCGTCGCCCCCAGCGTGTAGGCGCGGCGTGTCATTGGACGACCAACCGTAGTGCGCGCCTGATATGCCAGAATGCCTGCGAAGATGAGCGCGACGATCAGACGAAGGACCCACTCATTCATGCGTGCTCTTCTCCTCTGGAACGACTGTCCCAATCTGTGACGCCCGATCTCCTCTTCACCACTCCATCTTCGCATCAATCTCTATCGTGAGCGTGCTCCTTTCACAAACGCACTTTTGCGCGCAAACGCGCAAGTTCCTCAGCGATAATCGCCTCGTCCAGTTTCTGAAAGAGCGGCGTCGGCGGTTGGATCGGTTGTCCTGGCGGCAGCACACTGATCCTCCAGGCGCCGGCGCTGGCGCGGTAGTCGCCGGTGAGCACGAGGCGTGGCAATCCATCTGGCGCAGTCGTTTCTTCGACGTGCGGTTGCGGTGCGATGGTTCCGGTGTAGCCGAGCAATTCGTGCAAGCGCTGGCTGCTAAACGGTAAAAATGGGCAGAACAGCACCTTGAGCGTATCGACCGTGCGCAGCGCCACAAACAACACCGTGGCAGCGCGTTCTTGATCATGCCTGACGAGTTTCCACGGCTCTTGCTCGCTGAGATACTGGTTCGCCGTCTGCGCCAGCGCCATAGCCTCGCTCAGCGCCGCACGTAATTTGACCCCATCGAGCAGCGCTGTGACGCTCTCGAATGTCTGCTGGGTCGCAGCAATCAACTGACGATCAGCGTCGGTCAACTCACCGGGTTGCGGAACGGCGCCAAAATTGCGATGGGTAATGCTGAGCACCCGGTTTGCCAGATTGCCCCATGTCGCTACCAGTTCACTGTTGACCCGCTGCACGAAATCTGCCCAACTCCAATTGCTGTCGCGTGTCTCCGGTCCGTTGGCAATCAGGTAGTAGCGAATGGCATCGGGTTGATACCGATCTTCAATCTCCGGCGCCCAAAGCGCCCAGTTGCGACTGGTGCTCATCTTGTCGCCTTCGAGATTGAGAAACTCGTTGGCCGGCACATCATAGGGCAGCGCCAGGTTGCCATAGCCGATCAGCATTGCGGGCCAGATAATCGTATGGAAAGGGATATTGTCCTTTCCGATGAAATAGTACGAACGCGCCGGAGCTGAGCCATCGGGCAGACAAACCCACCAGTCCTTCCAGGCATCCGGTGCGCCGGTGCGCTCCGCCCATTCGACCGACGCCGAGTAATAGCCGATGACGGCATCGAACCAGACGTAGATGCGCTTGTCTTTGAACGCCGGATCATCGACCGGCACCGGCACGCCCCACTCCAGGTCGCGGGTGATGGCGCGCCCACGCAACCCTTCGCGCAGCCAGTTCTGGGTGAAAAGCAGCGTATTCGCGCGCCAGTAACTCCGGTCAACACTCTCGATCCAGGCGCGCAGTTGTGGTTCGAGTTTCGCCAGGTCAAGGAAGAAGTGCTCGGTCTCACGGAAGGTGACCGGCGCACCATCGAGCACCGAACGCGGCGCAATAAGGTCCTGCGGATCATGCAGATGCCCGCAACTATCGCATTGATCGCCGCGCGCACGCGGATACCCGCAATTCGGGCAGGTTCCCTCTACAAAGCGGTCCGGCAGGAAGCGTCCCAGCGTTTCGGAATAGGAGCCGACCATTGTTTCTTTATAGAGGTAGCCATTTTCCAGCAACCGCAGGAACATATCGGTCGTCACGCGGTAGTGGTTGTCGGTATAGGTCTGCGTGAACAGATCGAACGAAATGCCAAGCGCCTGAAAGGTCTTGAGAAAGGTCGGATGGTAGCGCCGGATGACGTCCTGCGGCGTGATGCCTTCGCGTTCGGCAGCAATCGTGATCGGCGTGCCATGGCAGTCGGAACCGGAAACCATCAGGGTCCGATGTCCGCGCAGGCGATGGTAGCGCGCAAAGACATCGGCAGGCAAATAGGCGCCCGCGATATGACCGACGTGAAATGGACCGTTGGCGTAGGGCCAGGCAACTGCGACCAGAATGGTGTCGGGCATAGAGGACCTCTAACTTTCTATGCTCTGTGCAAGAATAGGCGAAATCCGACGAATATGCAACCCTCAATACAAAAGCCGTGGGCGCTTTTGCCACCCACGGCCCGCATTCGTCAATACCGATTTGGCTTACTCCGGCGACATGCAGACCGCAGACGACGCCATATGCATTCCCAGAACGCGCATTGCGTCGGTTGTGTGCATGTCTCGCGGAGTATGCATGGGTTTCAACAGGTTACGATGAGCAAATACGTGTGGCAGGAGTATAGCACGTCTAGCAGAGAAGAGTCAATTGATGGAGTGGGAGCGCGCTCGAATGCATTCGATCCGAATCCTCAGTGATGACGTAAACCAGACGATATTCTTGCGTGATCCGCCGCGACCATACATCTGCACCCAGATACTTGAGCGATTCTGGCTGGTCAATACCCTGGAAAGGATTGTGCATAACGGCTTCGATCAATGACTTCACTGCAACAAGCGGTAACCACGAAGGTCACAAAGGAACACAAAGGACCTGCGCTTCATGGTTCTTCCCCTTCGTGCGCTTCGTGTCCCTGGTAGTTAAGCCTTTGTGCAGCGGACTCATCAATGTCATGCTCATGCGCGGTCAGTCGTATCGTACTGCCAGGGCGCTGCGGGCTGAAGCCCTCGCTGAGAACGTGCAAGCCCCGCTGGGGCTGCTGATGTCAGCGCGCAGCCGGGGCGCTCTGGGCGCTGCGGGCTGAAGCCCTCGCTGAGAACGTGCAAGCCCCGCTGGGGCTGCTGATGTCAGCGCGCAGCCGGGGCGCTCCGGGCGCTGCGGGCTGAAGCCCTCGCTGAGAACGTGCAAGCCCCGCTGGGGCTGCTGATGTCAGCGCGCAGCCGGGGCGCTCCGGGCGCTGCGGGCTGAAGCCCTCGCTGAGAACGTGCAAGCCCCGCTGGGGCTGCTGATGTCAGCGCGCAGCCGGGGCGCTCCGGGCGCTGCGGGCTGAAGCCCTCGCTGAGAACGTGCAAGCCCCGCTGGGGCTGCTGATGTCAGCGCGCAGCCGGGGCGCTCCGGGCGCTGCGGGCTGAAGCCCTCGCTGAGAACGTGCAAGCCCCGCTGGGGCTGCTGATGTCAGCGCGCAGCCGGGGCGCTCCGGGCGCTGCGGGCTGAAGCCCTCGCTGAGAACGTGCAAGCCCCGCTGGGGCTGCTGATGTCAGGGCGAAGTGATGCGCGTCTGCGACACTGCTGGGGCGCGTTGACCGTCGCGCCTTGCGAACCGGGCACTCGAACATCTTGTCTGACTGACCGCAAGTTAGTATGAGCAAGGATTTGCAGAATATTACAAACCGATAGGCTGGCACGGGATCGTTGAGCAGGAGGAAACGATGCCGCACGAGGTCGCCAAACTGACTGTAGCGCCGATCTGAACGGCATCTACAACGACAACCTGACAGCGGGGGTCCGATATGCACTACCTCGTCGCCACCAACACCGTCCTGGGCTGCAAAGCGGCCGAAGTGATCCGCCAATTCCCCCGAAAGCATGGGCTGAGTGTCGATGTCTACGTGCCCGAAAAGATATCCACCGGCGAGTCCAGCATCGTTCTCCGGCGGCATGAAGGCGCTTATTCGCCGGTGCGAGGAGACTCTCCCCGGCTATCGTGAACCGCATTATCTTCAACCTGACAGCGGCATTAGCTTGCTGGGTTATCCCAACACTATGGGAATGTTCTACGCTGATAATGGTGTGCATCGTTGAGACCGGTTCACAACTCGTGTCTATTCCACGATTACCATGGCAAGTGGATATGACCGTCTTGCGGAACACAGCGTGGAGCTAGCGATGATGGCTGAAGTCCACATTGTTCCGCAAACGCAAGTGGCTCCCATTCCTGATGGCTTGCTCGACACCGACAAACGGGGCAATGCTTGCCTCTCAGATGAGGTCCAACTTATTTGGAACTGCGCGCAGCACGAACTGCTGAGCGAGGAACTTCTGCCATTTCCGCGCCTGCAATACGCCGAGCAGTTTCGCCGTGATTTCCGCGATTCCAGCAACGACGCGCGAGTCCAACTTCAGGAAAAACCGGCAAAGGCGGCCGGATTGCTCGAAGACCGCAATGGCAACACTGCCGCGCTTAAGCAAGATAGCGATCTCAAGTACGACATCTATACCGATAAGAAGACGCCTGATGGCCAGCTCATCGGTCATTTGGCCGTCGGGTCAGTTATACGGCCGAACATGGCGTTTTGCGCCTGCGCCGCTACGGTGGACATTCCATTCACAACAATCCCTGAGGCTGCCTATGATCGCAATTGAAAAAGTTCGCGACCTGCTCGCTGCTCACGATGCCATCGAGTTTGCCCTCCTATTCGGTTCCTTTGCGCGGGGAAAGCCGAAACCGTGGAGCGATGTGGATATTGCAATTTTTGTCGAGCGGCCCCTTGACCTCTTGGAGATCGGGCAGCTTACGGCAACGCTCGAGTGCAGCCTCGGTCGGACAGTGGATGTGCTTATCTTGAACACGGCGCTCGAACACCATCCTGCCCTCGCCTACAACGTCATTGCCGAAGGCTGCTTGCTGTTCTGTCGCCGACGGGAAGCCTTTGTAGATTGTAAAACCAAAATTATTTTGCGCTATCTCGATACGGCGTTCCTGCGGTCAATGGTTGCACGCGCCTTTGAAGAGCGTCTGAACACCGGTCGCTTCGGCGCAGGAGAGACCCATGCGTGAACGATTGTTGCGCCTCGAAGTGAATGTGCGCGAGCTGGCGCGTTTTCGCCAGATGTACACAAGTGAGGACGTGCGGCGTGAGCCTCATTTGGAATGGGCGTTGCGGTATGGACTGCTGGAAGCCATTCAAATCGTCATCGATCTCAGTTGTCATATCGCCAGTGAGAAAAGTCTGGGCGCGCCGGCGACGTATGCCGAATGTGTAGACCTGTTAAGCCGCGCCGGATTATTGAGCGGTGATGTGGCGAAGGCGGTGTCGGGGATGGTCGGCTTGCGTAACATTCTCGTCCAAGAATACATTTCTGTAGACCTCAATCGTTTATACAATCTGCTTGACCGTCTAGATGACTTCCGCACGTTTGCCGAACAAATTCGGCCCTATGTGTAGTCGAGGGAACGTATGGGCGTCCACCATCTCATGGGTTGAGGCCGCTCTCCCGACGTTGTTATCGGGCCGCCGATCTATCTGGCGCACATGTGTAGGCGCTGGTGCTGTTCACGATCTGCGAGAGAGTCGGTGACTGACGGCTTTCACGGTTGACAGACACTGCCGTGCCTTCGACTTCCCGGTGAGATTTCCGTGTAGACGCTTAACAATCCCTTGATGACAAATAAAGTGCAACATGGTAGCATTATTGTCGTTGACACTATGCAGCATCGTTGCTTATGCATTTTGCCAGACATCTCGAGCGCCTCAGAACCACCCTCCCAGAGAGCGCAACCCTCTATGTTTTCAGTCCGGATGGGATTGTCTATGCCGTGAGCAGAGATTGCGTCCGGCGCCTGGATCCGACCCGACGCGCCGAAGATTGCGCCGACATGCTGCGCTTCATCGATAACGGGCAGTACACCCGGTATCTGATCGGTTCTGCCGCCACCTCAGATGAGAATCCAGCGAATGCCACCTATAAACTGGGGTTTGTGCGCCCACACAGCGCCTTCACCCCGCATGCCCATGGCGCTGAACATTTTGTGCTGAGCATGGGGTATGCGTCGTGTGGGTTGTACGATCACGAACGCGAAACGGTCGCTCACGTGCGGTTGATCCCCGGCTCATTGCTCCACATTCCGGCGCTGATGCCGCATTCGTTCAACAACCGCGCCGACAGTCCGCTCCCGCTCGTCATTGCCAACACCGGCATGGGCATTGACCACGACGATTACGCGATTACAGCAGAGATAGCGGAAGAACGCGCGCGCAGCGGCGATGAAGCGGCAGCGCGGCTGGTAACGGCACTGCGGCAACTCGAAGCAGAAATGGCGGTTGACCGAGTCCACATCGAGGTATCGCTGCGCGAACGTCTGGCGCTCCTGCTGCGCCGGCTCGCAGGCATACTGGAAGGAGGCGCCTGAATGAAATGCCCGCATTGTCTTGCTGAACTGAAATACCGCGAACGCCGCGATAAAAAGTGCCCGCAGTGCCGGAAACAATTCGCCCTGGAGCCGCGCGAAAATGCGCTCAAAATGAGCGACCTCCGGCTGCGCGGACTCGCCGAACGTCTGAGTCATCAAGGAACATATCGCTACACACCGACGCAATTGGCGCACTTCGCCATCCGACGCGAACTGGAACCTGCGCTCAAAAATGGGTGGGTGTGGAAAGAACCGTCCACGTTGGTGGCTGCGATTCTATTTGGCGCGGTTTTCTTGATCGGTATGTCGTGCATATTATTTGTCGTGGCCGAGACTCGTTCGCTTTCGGCGGCTATGACCGCCATTCTTTTCGGCCTTGTTTTCGGACTGGCGGCGGCGGGTATCTATTACTGGACGGCTCGATCATCAAACCCCTACCGACGTCTGTTGCCGGTGCTGGAGACGTTTGCGACGACCTACGTCTCCCCCTGGACGAGTGTGCATGGACCGCTGCCTGGGCAAACAACCGATCAGGAAATTGCGGCGTTGCGCCGGGTTCCGTTGCATCCTTCACGGGTGCGCGCCGTGCTGGCATCGCCGGTTGCCGCAGTGCTCGACTGCCTGCGGATAAATGGTCTGTCGGAGCGCCTTGGTCTGGCGCTGCTTCCCACCGATGGACCATACCTGGAAGCCGATGAACGCACTCTTGCACTTCTGCGCCAGAATCCGCGTCTGCCGCTACTCCTGATCCACGACGCCAGTGTAGCCGGATGTTTGCTACCGGCGCTGTTGCCGGGCAAATGGGGTCTGGCGCCCAATCATCGTGTCATCGATCTGGGATTGCGCCCGCGCCACGTGAAGCAGCGGCGTTTGCCGTGGAAACGTGAACAGACGCCGCAGGAACTGATCGATCTGCTCGAACGCCGGGCGCAGACGCCGGGCGGACCGGGTCTGGACAAGGACGAACTTGAGTGGCTGCGCCAGGGTTTTGTGACCTCAGCACTCTTCATTCCGCCAGCCCAATTGGTCGATGTTGTGACGAAGGCTGTGGAGCGGCTGGCGCCCGCGCCGGTTGCCGCTCCACCACGCACATCGGCGCAGTCTGTTGACCCGGAGGCGCAGGCGCAGGCGACGGCGCGCGCCGTTGGGTTTATGACCTGGCCTCAGAGGTGAGGAGCAGTATGGTGTTCTCTGGCATGCGCATGCGCAATGACGATCTCGTAGCCAATGTGGAGCGCAGTATTGCGCACGCAGGGGCAGGAGGCGTGCGTTACACGCGCCGCCAGCTTTACTATGAGGTGTGCCGAACCCTGCTGCCGCCATCGCGCGTCTTCATCGCCGCCGGTCAGACGACCGCTGCGATTGGATCGTCGCTGACCCTTACCCTGCGGCGTCCATATCCGCTCTGGATCGGGGCTATCGGCGCATCGCTGCTCATGAGCGTTCCATGGCTGGTGCGGCGGCTGCCCTTTACCCTGACGCCGCCGCTGACGGAAGCCGCGTTCGACGATGCGCTTGCAATGTATCGCGCGCGTCACGGCGATCCGCCGGGTTTGCTTCCCGACGATGCGCCGCTCTATCTGGCGCTCAATGATCGTGAGCCTGACCTCTACGACTACGGGCTGGCATATGCGCTTGTCTGCCAGGATGCGTCGATTGCGCGCATGTTGCGCGCCAACTTTCTGCACATGGAAATGGCGTGTGCAATTCTGTCCTTGGAGGAAGTAACACCACTGCCGGACACGCTGATTGCAATGTTGATCCGTGCGCCTGCACCACGCATCCTGCTCCTGCATGATGCAAGCCCCGAAGGGCTGCAATGTGCCGCCGATGCCGTAGCGCTGCTCGATCTGCCGCACGGCTTCCGAGTGCGCGCGTTAGGGTTAGCCCCGATGCACGCACTGCGCCGCCATTTGTTCGCCTTCCGCGGCGCTCAACCTGCGGAACATCTTCCTGCGTCGCTCAACCTGATCGAGCGCGCCTGGCTACGCGCAGGCTATCGCGCCGAAGTCGCTGCGCTCCGTCCGGTGACGCTGCTGCGCACCCTCCATCGCGTCACCCGACCGGTGCGGCGGCGCGAGTCCTGGTTCTCCGGTCTGCGCCGATGGCGCACCACCGGTTATATGAGCTGGCCAACGTGAGGAGGATAGACACCTGTGCAACAGCAACCAAATGTGATTACCTATCAGGACGAACTGCTCGCCGATGGCAGCGTTCGCCGCGTGTTCAACGATGGGCGACAGGAGTGGCGTCGTCGCCTGCCGGATGGTCGGGTCGAGTGGCGCGATAACCAGGGATTTGCCGGGATTGATGAGCTGCTTGGCGACGGGATCATCAAGCGCACCTTCAACCAGGGGCAGATTATTTATGCGCGCGAGCAGGGGTATGGTCGCACCCTCTGGCATCGCGGGCAGGTGATGACGGTCAATCAAACATCCTTTGGCGGACGGGTGGGGGCAATCTTGATGGGCATGGGAGCAGGGTTCCTGCTTGGTTCGCTGGTTCTGCCGCCGGAACACCTGAGTCCTGAACAGGAAGAGATGCTCCGTCAGAAGGCGTTGCAACAACAGCAGACGAGTGACAGCAGTGGGAGCAGCTCGGATTGGGACAGCGGCAGTAGCAGCGACAGCGACAGCGATTGGGATCGACCCGAACCGGTCGGAGACGGCTCAGCATCCGACAGCGGCGACTGGAGCGACGACAGTTCGCCGTTCGACGGCGGCGACATCGGTGATGTGGGGGATTTCGGATGAGCGGCTGGTTGTGTGCGACGCTGACCGCCGACGGACCTGAACACGATCTCGCAGCGATGGGCGCAACCCCGGTAGCGTCGAGTCGCCACGCGGCGATTGGCGCACTTCCTGACGGTTGCCACACCGGCGTGTTTCACGCCGATGCCCTGGTTGCGGTTGGGGCTGTGACGCTGTTCAATCGCCCTCAACTCCTCGATGCGCTGAGGCGCGATGGCGTCATTCTGCCGGAAGATTGCGCCGACGGCGCGATCCTGCTGCACCTGTATGCCCGTCGCGGTCCGCGCGGCTTCGCCGCCGCCGATGGCATGTTTGCGCTCTCCATCCTCGATGGGGATGATCTGGTGCTGGTGCGCGATCACGTCGGAACGCGCACCCTCTTCTATACGCGCGCCGGAAAGCACTGGGCAGCATCGGCGTCGCTGCGCGCCCTGCGCGCCTGGTCCCGCCTGAATGCGCGTCTCAATTTGAATGCCGTGCGCGCCTTCCTGACGTTTGCCTACCTGCCAGGAAGCGAAACGTTGATCGACGGCGTCTCCGAGATGCTTCCAGGGCGCTGTCTCCGTTTGTGCGCTAACGGCGCCTGCTACGAAGATGTGTTCTGGGAGCCGCGCGAAGACGAGTGGGATGAAACGCTTCCAGCAGAAGCGTATACCACGCGGTTGCGCGATCTGCTCGAACAGGCGGTTGCTGCGCGGCTCCCTGCCGGGCAGCCGGTCGGCGTCTTCCTTTCCGGCGGCATCGACAGCAGCCTGGTCACGGCGCTGGCGGCACGACTTCATGACCATTCGGTGCATACGTATGCGATTAATTTCGGTGCGGAATTCCCCAATGAACTGGCGTACTCTAGTCTAGTTGCCGCGCACTGCGGCACGACGCACACCGTGCTGACGTTTGATGGCGAAACTATTGCCGATCACCTGGCAAACACCGTGGCGCTGCTCGATTGTCCGGTTGGCGATCCGCTGACGACGCCGAATATGCTGCTGGCACGCGCCGCAGCGCGCGATGGTTTGTCGGTTATCCTGAATGGCGAAGGCGGCGACCCGGTGTTTGGCGGTCCTAAGAACCAGCCGATGCTGGCTTTCGAGTTCCACCGTGGCGACCCGAACCCGATGGTGCGCGCAAGCGCCTATTTGCGCTCGTACCAGAAGTGTTACGACCAGATTGATCACCTGCTCACGGCTGACGTGCTCGATGCTTTGCGTGATGCGCCGCCGCTGGAGCGCCACGTCCAACCGTACCTCGAATCGCCGCGCATGACATCGTATCTGAATCGCCTGCTGTACACGAACCTACGCACGAAAGGCGCCCACCATATTTTGCCGAAGGTCGAACGGATGACGACTGCAAGCAGCATCGAAGGACGTTCGCCGCTCTTCGCGTTTCCGCTGGTTGACGCCGCATTTGCTGTACCCCCTGCGCTCAAACTGCGCGGTTTGCATGAGAAATGGATTCTGAAACAGGCTGTGCGCGACCTGCTGCCGCCAACCATCCTGCAACGTCCGAAGAGTGGTATGCTGATGCCGGTGCAGTACTGGCTGCACGGTCCGTTGCGCGATCTGGCGAACGATCTGTTGTTGGGACCGCAGGCGCGCGCGCGGGGACTGTTCCGTGAGCAGGTGGTGCGCGACTGGATGCAGCACCGGGGACTCGTCTGGCGACGCCATGGTCAGTTCATTTGGCTGCTGCTCACCCTCGAACTGTGGCTGCGCGCGTTCGATCTGTAGCGTGTTCGGCGCTGCAACGGTCGATATGGTTCGGTGTGTGATCGATGGCAGGTTCGATAAGTATTGTGCGGCATGCTGATGGTGTAGCGGGTGAACTTGCCGCTGCCCTGACCGCCAACCGTCTGATCTATGGCTCAGGCGATACTTATGCGTCGCTTATCACCCCCTCCTCTTGTGTCATCGACTCCGCCACAACCACGGCTCTTGCCGGGGACCTTATGCTCCTCTGGCAGTTCTACCATATCTGGAACAACCTGTACCGCGCGTCGCTGGCCGGCGAAGCGCCGCGCTGGATTGCCAGGCTGTGCGAATATGGTCTCCGTCCCGAAGAAATTCAGGCGCAGCGCATCACGCTTACTGCCGGTCTCACACCGCGCTTTTGCCGGGCAGACTACATTGTAATTGGTCCACAGCGTACTATTGCCGAGGTGCAGTGGAAATCGGGTGGGCTTGGACTTTTCTCCGGCATCCACGACGTTCACGCGGCAGTTGTTCCTGCCACTGCCGGGCGCCCCGGCAATCTGGCGGGTTCATTCCGCGAGATGATCCGGCAGTGCAGCAGCGATGATCCGGTTGCAGTGAACCCCGTCCGATCCGTCTGGTATCGCGGCGAGCACTACCTGCGGCGCACCTGTGACCGGCAAGGAATGCGTTATATCGTCTTTGACCGGCGCGAGGGAGCGCAACGGATCATCGAGCGCAGCAGCAGATTTATGGTCGCTGAAAAAGGCGAGTTGTTGCGTATCGATTTTCTGTATGCGCAAGAACTCCTGCCGGTGATTGCGCCGGCGATGATCGTTCGCCTGGCGCAGGCCGCAGCAGATGGCAGGCTCTGGATCGAGACGCCGCTCAACTATGTGTACCGCCAGAAATGGGGCATGGCGCTGCCTTTCATGCCAGATTATGCCCACCTGTTCGACGACCGGCTGCGCGCGCTGTTCGGCGCCGTCGCGCTCATTCGTGGTGAGAAGGTTGATCTGCGCGCGCTGGCTGACGACGTCCCGCACGCCATCGGACAGCAGTTGCACGCGGTCCGAACCATCGATAATCTTGCCGGTCTCTCAACGGCTGCCCGACGCCTGCTGGTGCTGAAGTGCGGGAGCGGCAGCGGGGCGTACTACAGCCAGGGGCGCGGCGTGTTGCGACTCAATGGCTCGCGCAGCGCTGCACAGAAAACGCTTGCGTTCGTGAAGGAACGCCTGGCGCAGGGCGAACCATGGATTGTCCAGCGTTATGTGGATGCGACGTATCCCGTCGATGTGTGCCTTCCGTGGGAGACGCATACGTTGCGCCCTATCGACGCGCACGCCCGTTTCATGGTCTACGCGACCTTCGATGAACACGGGACGCCGACGATTATCGGCGGGCTTGGCAACTTTAGCCGCGAATGGAAAGTCAGCGGCAAATCAGCACGCCTCGATGAACAGGGGCGCATATCGGGCGCGGCGTTCAATGAGATGCGGTTTGGTCAGGGGTTATGAGAACCGAGAACTGAGAACCGAGAACTGAGAACCGAGAACTGAGAACCGAGAACGCGGTTGGCGTTGGCTGAGCCTGTCGAAGCCAACGCCGGTCGCGAAATCGTCTGATATCCGGTTGATCTTCCTAGAAGCTACCAATGACGATTGAAGAGGCCGCATGCGTGTCATTCCGAGCCCTTCGCTTCGCTCAGGGTAAACGCAGCGCGGAATCTGCGCGGGTCGCGCACGACCCCTCGCGCTGATCGAGGTGACCATGCTGGATGTTCACAGGTCATTGGTAGATTCAACCTTTCCTCCTAGAAGATTCAACCTTCACACCTTCACCCTGCTGCCTGCGCCATTCTTCGTACTCGTGGCGCCCTTCCGCGCTCAACGGGTAGTAGACCTGCGGCGATCCCCCCTGCGCCAGTTTCATGCGGCTGAACTCTTCCCATTCTGCGTGACGACGCGCGACGCGCACCACTTCGCTCGCCAGTTGCTGCGGAACGATCACAGCACCATCATCATCGGCAATCACAATGTCGCCTGGCAAGACCAGCACGCCGCCGCACGCCACCGGTACGTTGTACCCCCACGGCATTAACCCTGCCTGGGTTGCGTAGTTGGGCGTGAACCCGACCGACCAGAGTGGCACATCCAGTTCCCGAATGCGCGTCCAATCGCGCACACATCCATCAACAACCATGCCGACGCCGCCACGCCCTTTGAAACACGTCGTCAACATTTCACCAACGCAACCGGTGTAGGGGTCGCCGAACGCCTGTACGACGAGCACATCACCTGGCTCGACCGTCTCGAAGACCATCCACAGCGCGCTGCTCTTTTCGGCGTGTTCCGGTCCCATCCCGGACGGAACATCCTCACGTTGCGGCATGAACTGAAGCGTCACCGCCGGACCGACAACTCGGCGACCCACGGTGCGCGGCAGCGGTCCACGGATGAAGGTGCGCTGCACTCCCATTTTGTACAGAGTCGTACTCGCCATCGCACTGCTCACATCGCGCAACTGCTCGATCAGCGCGTGCTCTGGGCGCACAATGCGCCCCTGAATCGGCAGGGTAATGTCGGCGGGAGGCAGGCGGTCAACCGTCACAATTTCGTCTGAAACCATCACATCCTCCTGGCGCGATACATAACTCTGCGCTGACGTCATTGCGAGGAGCGCAAGCGACGAAGCAATCTGCTGATGAGCGAGGAGATTGCATCATAGCGCATGCCCCGAGCATAGCGTGGAAACGGCGGCTCACCATAATACCAGACCCCTCGGTGACCGGAATAGACGCCTTGCGCCATTATACTGCCATCTCCATCTCTTCGTCGTAGACGTGCCAGAAGACGCGACCGATAGTGACAAACCCACACGATTCGAACAGATGTTGTGCGGTGCTGTTCCAACTGCCGACGCTGAGCAACGCCTGATTCAGTCCCATGGCGCGCATATTTTGCAGCGCCAGAAGCAACAGCGCACGCCCCAGACCCTGACGCCGATACACGGGATGCACCCCGATCAGATCGACCCAGGCGCTGGCACTTCCGAGACGTACATGCTCCTCGACACAGACCGAACAGCGGCAAAATGCCGCCAGTGCGCCGTTGGGAGCGACAGCAACCAGGTCAAGGCGCGAATCATACGCAGGACTGCGCATCCAGTTCAGCCGCTCGCCGACTGTTTCGGATGCGGTCGCAAACGCAACATGATGGAGATCGACGAGTGCAGGCGCTTCAGATTCGCCTGCGGCAGGACGCAGGACAAAACCAGGAGGAATTGAAGGATCGGCAATTGGGAGATGGAGCAGGCGACGCATTCGGATCATGTGCCACTCCCCGCGGCGCAGACCAATGCGCGCCAGCATTGCCGCACGATACGGGTCGTCGTTGCACACGGGAACACAGAGAACGACGCGTTCGCCGTGCTGCTCAGCGCTGGCGCGCGCCCACGCCATCGCCCACGCAATCGCCTGCGCTTCGAGTGTTTCGTCACCGGCGTGTGGCAGAGCAAAGTACAAAAATACGCTGCCTTCCCAGATCATAGCGAATGCCACAGGACGATCGCCCTCATCAACCCACAATCGCGCACCATCTTCTGTGCCGAGACGGGCGCGGATCTCATGCACGGGGGGCCATAGGTCGATACGTTCTCCGGTACGGCAGGCAAGGATCAGGTCGATGACTGCGTCGAGGTCGCGGGAGTGGCGGTAGGGACGACTGGCAGGCGGCTTCATTGTCGCCTCCTTTCGCAAACGATCCTGTTCGGCGATGAACCGGTGTCTGGCTTCAGTATACCCGGTTTTGGGAGGCGGTGGGTAGCGATTTGTACCCAGATGACCGTCACCG
The DNA here is from genome assembly GCF_000017805.1 of Roseiflexus castenholzii DSM 13941. Classification (GTDB taxonomy): domain Bacteria; phylum Chloroflexota; class Chloroflexia; order Chloroflexales; family Roseiflexaceae; genus Roseiflexus; species Roseiflexus castenholzii. The sequence goes on from NC_009767.1 coordinate 3,920,808, forward strand.
GGGGAGGATGATCTCGCGGGGCGAGTGACGGTCATCTGGACACGGTCACTCGGTTAACGAATCGCCATCTATACCGACAATACCTCAATCCACAACCCATGGACCGCTGTGCTACGCTAGCCATAACACCGTGCGTTATTGCGCCAGGAGATCACTGCGCTTCGCTTGCAATAACGCTCGACACGGGATCATTGAACAGGCTCACGAGAGAGGTTCCTCAATGATTGTCAGTCGCACTGTTACGAAACCGCATACCCATCGCTGGATGTATCCATTGGTGTATGCGCTGCTTCTGGTTGTTTTCTTTCTACCGCTCTACACCGAGAAACCGTATGCGCCGCAGGAAACCTCAAAGGTCATCCAGGAACTGCTGGTTGCTACCAGTCATCCTGAGCCATATACCACACTTTCGCCACTGTTTCACCTCGCAACCATCGCCCTGATTGCGCTGATCGCCTGGCGTCCTGCGCGAGCCGGGCGCATTCTGGCAGCGTATATGGGGGTGAATTACCTGATCATCGGGTGGGTGCAGGGGCAGGGAGTGACGGAAACCTACGGATACGTCGTGCAGATCGGCAACGTGGTTGCCTGTGCGTTGCTCGGTATTATGTGGCTGATCGTGGCATTTCAGAATCGCCTCAGCATTTCATTTGAGCGTCTGGACTGGCGGCACTATGCGCTGGCACCGCTGGCACTGCTGGCATTCTGGGCGCCGGCTGCCGTGATCAATAGCGTTGTGTATCCAGATTTCAACCCGCTGCTGCTGCTTACCTCACCTGCCTACGGTCTTTCGTACTGTCTCACGACGCCGGTGTTTCTGTTCCTGCTGATCATTGCACTCCCGAATGTGCCGCCGCTTGCGTATCGCATCACCGCGTTCAACGCGCTACCCTACGGTCTGGTCAACATGATGTCGTTGTTTGATCCCGCTCTCTGGTGGATGGGTATTCTGCACATCCCGCTACTGGCGTTATCGATTGTCGCGCTGATCGCAGGGAGGTGGGCAGAGCGGCGGGCGCTCCACCCGCGCCGATGACCGTCACCCCAGCCGGGGCGACCCACCAGCAGACCGACGCCCCTGGGCGGCAGCGGGGCAGCCAGCGAGCCGGCGCTCCCCCGCCGATGACCGTCACCCCAGCCGGGGCGACCCACCAGCAGACCGACGCCCCTGGGCGGCAGCGGGGCAACCAGCGAGCCGGCGCTCCCCCGCCGATGACCGTCACCCCAGCCGGGGCGACCCACCAGCAGACCGACGCCCCTGGGCGGCAGCGGGGACTCCGATGGGCGGACGGCTTCGTCCGGGTGACGGTCATCTGGGCGCCCCCCCACCGGGCGATGCACGGGTGGGCGATCACCGCAGTCGCGTCAGCGCCGCGCCCCTACGAATGACCACGGGGGGATGGACGGCAGGCGGCAGGGAACGCGGCAGACGGCAGTGCGATGCACCACCGCTACCCGTGTGACCTGCACCCCTCTCGCCTCTCGCCTCTCGCCTCTCCCCTCTCCCCTCTCGCCTCTCGCCTCTCGCCTCTCCCCTCTCCCCTCTCGCCTCTCGCCTCTCGCCTCTCCCCTCTCCCCTCTCGCCTCTCGCCTCTCCCCTCTCGCCTCTCCCCTCTCCCCTCTCGTCTTGAGGTTACGCAACCGCCACCCCCTGTTGTGCAACCATCACGTTGCACATTCGTCAAATCAGATAGGCTATGGAATGAACGGTTTGTCGTTCGCTGTGAGTGCTGGCGACGATGGGGTCGCGCACGTTTTTACTCGACACGCGCTGACTCCTGTGTCGTTCGTGGCAGCGGGCATGGCAGCGCGTGGTTCTTTTCCTTCATCCCCTCAGACGTTCCCTGATCAACGCGCCGATTGCCCGCACAGGAAGGAGGCGCCGCTATGGCAGCGGAATTGACGATCAGCTGCATCAAGGCTGATGTGGGCGGATTCGTCGGGCACTCGGCAATCCATCCGGCGTTGAAGGACGAGGCAGGACGTCAACTGGAAATCGCGCGCCGTCACGGTCTCTTGATCGATTTTCACGTCACTGCGTGCGGGGATGACCTGGGGTTGCTCATGACCCACCGCCTGGGTGTCGATAACCACGATATTCACCGTCTCGCCTGGGATGTGTTCGATATCTGCACCCGCGTGGCGAAGGAACTGAAACTGTACGGCGCCGGACAGGACCTGTTGAAGGATGCGTTTTCCGGCAATGTGCGCGGCATGGGTCCGGGCATCGCCGAGATGACCATCGTCGAGCGTCTATCAGAGCCGATCATTGTGTTCTTTGCCGATAAAACCAGCGCCGGCGCCTGGAACCTGCCGCTCTTCCGTATGTTTGCCGATCCGTTCAACACCGCAGGGCTGGTGATTTCACCGGCGATGCACGAAGGGTTTCGCTTCCGTGTGCTCGATGTGCGCAAGGGCGAGACGATCACCCTGAGCACACCGGAGGAGATGTACGATCTCCTCGTCTTCATTGGTGCACCAGGGCGCTACGTGGTAGAAAGCATAACGGCAAAGAGCACCGGCGTCATCGGTGCGGTGTCGTCTACACAACGGCTGGCGCTGATTGCCGGGCGCTACGTCGGGAAGGACGACCCGGTCTGTATTGTGCGGGCGCAGGGTGAGTTCCCGGCGGTCGGCGAGGTGCTGGAGCCATTCACGATGCCGCACATTGTCGAAGGATGGATGCGTGGATCGCACTACGGTCCGCTGATGCCCTGCCGCATCGGTGATGCCCATCCGGGGCGCTTCGACGGACCACCGCGGGTGATTGCGCTGGGGTTCCAGATCGCTGAGGGGCGGCTGATTGGACCGCGTGATATGTTCGATGATCCCAGTTTCGATGAGGCGCGTCGTCTGTGCAATGTCATCGCCGACCATCTGCGCCGTCATGGTCCCTTCGAGCCGCACCGCCTGCCGATGGAGGAGATGGAATATACCACGCTTCCAGAGGTGATGAAGAAACTGGCAGATCGCTGGCAGCCGGTGAATGGTCACGCGGTCAGCCCGGAGCAGGTGGCATACCAATGACGATTGAAGATGCCGCATGCGTGTCATTTCGAGCCCTTCGCTTCGTTCAGGGTAAACGCAGCGCGGAATCTGAGCGGGGCGCGCACGACCCCTCGCGCTGCGCGGGGTGACCATGCCGGATGGTCACAGGTCATTGGTAGCAGAACTGCCAGCCAGCGTCTGACAATGCACAACGTAGAAGGAGGTTGACTATGCCAATCCGTGACTGGCAGCACGCTGAAGAGCGCGCCGCGCACCTGATCGATGACCGGCAGCGCTATGTCGAAGGCGCGATCATCGACTGGCTGATCCGCACCGGTCAGTGGGATCCGCAGGCGGAGGAAAAGATCCGCGCCTGGCTGGAACGGCAGGCGGCAGAGATAGCAGAGCATGAGCGTCAGGCGAATAACTAAATGTCGGAAATGAGCGCTTCGTCTGTACCGTGCGGCGACTCGGACAGGATGTCGCCGCGCGGGCCGACGACCATTGCACCGCCGAATGGCGCCGCAGGTTGCGCGGAGTCTTCGCATGCATTGACGATCAGCGCCGTCACTCTCCGGGTGTAGGCGGCATCGGTGTGTGCCTGGCGCTCCTCGCGCAGCCAGCGCTTCAGATCGGGAGAAGCGCCGTCGAAACTGCGCGCCAGCGGGACTATCACAAGATCAGCGCGCTTATTCAGATTCATCCGGGCATTCTCGTCGAACAAATCACTGCAGATCAGAATCGCCGTCCTGCCGGTCTCAGTGCTCAGTTCTCACCCCTCAATCTGCACCTGCGCAATCTCCATCCACTGCGCCCCCGGCACGGCATGCAGCCCCCAACCGAATCTGCCGCGCGGTGTGGCGATTAACCACTGGTTATCGACCCAGGCGACGAAGCCGAGCGGTCCACGGGGCGCGCAGTCGGTTTCGTGCACAACCTGACCGTCGATCAAAAAACGCGCACCACCGGTCAACCATTCGAGGGTATAGGCGCGGAACGTGTCGTCCGGCGGCGGAATGAGCGCCTCGCTGATTGCCAGCGCGCGCTGGACGCGCTGCCAGAGACGGTCGTACACAGCGGGCAGGCGGTTTGCCAGCAGCACGAACGGCGCCGTTGGCGCCCATACCAGCGCGCGACGGGTGGTGGCATCGATCGTGGCGACTTTCCAACCAGAGCCGGGGACGCCGCGCGCGAGCGGCATATCGGCAGGCGGTGAAGCGTAGAAGAACCAGATCGCGGCGGGCAGCACCGGCAATACCCTGCCGATTGGCGAAATAGGAGCGTTCCAGAAGCCAAAGCCTGCCGTTCCCAGAATTGGCGTCCCCACTCGCGCCACAACGGTCATGCGCAGCGGCGCGCGCCAGGGAAAACGGTCGCGCGGCAGACCGGTGTAGTCATCGATCTGCGCATTGGCGTAGCGCCGGTTCGTCGCGCCTGCCACAAGCACACGTAGACCCTCCGGCATAACGATCAGACGACCGCCGCCGGTCTGAGTGCGCCGCCAGTGTGATTGAAGACGGGGACGAAACGTTTCCTTCATACCGGATACCTGAAACAACCACGCCCCCAGATGGCTCCGGGGGCGTAGCCGCGCCACGGTCGGGGGAGCGCGTGCAGGCCTGCGCATGTATTGTTACCGGTCGTCGTAACCATTCGATAACCATCCAACCCGGTTGTGGGCTTGTATGTGGCATTCATAATATCACAGATTGTCGATTACAATCGGCGCGACCGGATCGGCGAGTTCAAACCCCAGGATACGCGCGTAGAAGTATAACTCGGCTTCCAGCGCACGAATGATGGTCTCTGCTTTACGAAAACCGTGTTGCTCGCCCTCGAACGCCAGATACGCGACCGGAATGCCCTTCGCGCGCAGCGCCGCCGCCATCCGCTCGGATTGATCCGGCGGTACGACTTTGTCTTCCAGCCCTTGCAGGAAGATCACCGGGCAGTTGAGCCGCTCGATATGATAGATCGGCGAGCGCGCGTGGTAGATATCGACGCGCTCCGGGTATGGTCCTACCAACCGGTCGAGGTAGCGCGACTCGAACTTATGGGTGTCGCGCGCCAGCGCCTCCAGGTCGCTGACGCCGTAGAAACTGGCGCCGACTTTGAACACGTGGCGGAAGGTGAGCGCCGCCAGCGTGGTGTACCCGCCGGCACTGCCGCCGGCGATGATCAGACGTTCCGGGTCTGCCAGCCCCTGCGCTGCCAGGTACATCGCCGCATTGCAGCAGTCGTCGACGTCCACAATGCCCCACCGACCGTCGAGGCGCTGGCGGTAGGCGCGCCCGAATCCGGTGCTGCCGCCGTAGTTGACATCCATCACTGCAATGCCGCGGCTCGTCCAGAACTGAATGCCGGGATCAAATGACGCCGAGGTTGCGCCGGTCGGTCCTCCATGGCTCAGGACGAGCAACGGCGGCTTTTCGCCTTCCGGCGCCAGAAAATCACGGTTGCGCGGCGGGTAATAGAAGCCGAACGCAGTCACGCCGCCTTCGGTGGGAAATTCGATCACCTGCGGCGTCGAGATAAAGCCAGGGTCGATCTGCATCTCCATCGAGCGGCGAACGGTTGTCAGCGCACCACTCGCCAGGTCGAGCATGACCAGGGCAGCAGGCGCGGCTGGTGAGGCGCCAACGAAGACGACTCTGCCGCCAGTGGCGCGCGGACCGGTGAACCCGAAATCGCTGAACGGCAGTTCGAGCGGCGTCAGGTTCCCACTTCGGACATCAAGCAGTGCCATTTTGTGCTCGCCGCGCTCGATATACGTGCAGACCAGGCGATCCTCCGACTCGACAGCATAGGTGCGTGCGCCGAAGACCCAGAGTGGCAGACCGAATTCGGCTTCCATCGGACAGAGCGCGTGGACAACACCATTGTGCCAGCGGTAAAGGTTCCACCAACCGGTGCGCTCGGCGACAAAGAAGAGCGCGCCGTCCGGTCCCCACGCTGGTTGAAACGCCGCATCGTCAGGACCGCCGGCGATCCGTTCGGCAGCACCCGGCATCCCATCTTCGCGCACCGGCGCGACCCACAGCTCAGCGGCGTCCCATGGCATGTTCGGATGGTTCCAGGAAAGCCATGCCAGCCATTGGCCGTCTGGACTAAGCCGCGGATTCGCATAAAAATCTGCGCCGCTGATCAGCACGCGCTGTTCGGCAGCGCCATCGAGCGAGATGGCGACAATCGTATTGACTGCTTCACCGCTGCCAGAGTGGTCCTCACGCACGCCGATCAGCCGGTTGCGCCGACGATCAACCTCGAAGTCGGCATAGCGCCATGGCGTTTCGGGTGTGATCGGTTCCGGCGCTGCACCGGGGCGCTGGCAGTAGAGGCGCTGATCGGCAAAGTTGCTGAAATAGACCATACCCTGGTCAACCGTGTACGGCGCTCCTCCATATTCGTGAACGCGGGTGCGCACATTGAAACCCTGCGGCGTCACATCGGCAATGGCGCCATCGGCGGTGCGTCGCACCACCACCACGCGCCCACCCTCGGCGGGACGCCCTTCGAGCCAGTAGATGTTGTCGCCATCGAGCGCAATCGTGCTAAGAGAAACACCCGATGTTGCGACCAGGGCAGCAGTTATCGGTGAGCGCCACGAGCCGTATGGCGCGATCTGCGGGTGGGTCATTGTCGTTCTCCTTTGTTTACGTGAGGGTATTTTATTCCTGCACACCGGCGTGACGCAGCCGATAGAGCATCTCTCCGGCTTTCGGGACGAGGAGCACACCCTCCGCCTCGCGCCCGGACCAGGCGGCGGGATCAATCGTCGCCGGGTCGCGATAGCCAACATTGTGCGCCACGCAGCGTTCCGCTGAAATGCCGGTCGCCAGCGTCACCCGGATGCGCGGTCGTTCGCCGTGGAGCGGGTCGTACTCACCGACGCCGGACAGATGCGTGCTATGCGCCAGAACACCCCACGGATAGTGTTGAAAGCGATCCCATTGCCGGACGAAATAATCGCGCACATGGTAGCCGATGGCAGCCAGGGTTGCGCCATGGGTGACACTGAATTCGGTGATGTGCGGCGCGTAGATGATCACCTCGCCGCCATCCGCCACTACCGGTTCGACTTTGTACATACCCTTGGCGGCGGTCCACATATCCCGGTACATTGGCGGCACGACCGACATGACCTGCTGGAAGGGACGATCAACGTAACGAATATGCATCTGCGCCGAAAGGCGCGCGGCTGCCTGCCATGCTTCTTCCGGCGAGCCGGTGAAGATACCGCCGATCTGCCCGTTTTCCGGTGAAACAACCACTGCTATACAATGCTTTGGCGTTGGCACGAGCGCAGCCGCGCGGTCGATCAGGCGGCGCACCGGTGTGACGCCCGGCACGCCGATAATGGCGTAACTGGTGATCAGTGCGCCGAGCCAGTGAGAAACGTCAATCACCTCGCGTCCGCTGATGCCGGGAAACAGATATTTGTTGCCTCCAGAGAATCCGACGACTTCGTGGGGAAAGACCGGTCCGCAGATCAGCAGACAGTCGTACTCCAGCGCCATGCGGTTGATCTGCACATCGACAGGCACAGCCAGCATCCCATTGCTCAATGTTTCGATCTCGGATGCGGGAATAACGCCGACCGATACGAAGGTATCCGGGTCGTCCCAGCGATGATTGAACACGCGCACGCCGCGAAATGTCGTCTCCCACTCTTTGGGAACCACACCGAGGTGACGGTCAATCTGCGCTGTGGTCATCGGTTGGTGGGTGCCGAGAGCGATCAGCACATCGAGCGCAGCGACGCGCGACGCGAGTGCTGCGTGGATGTGGCGAAACAGCAGCGGCAACGGAACGGTGCGCGTGCCATCCGGCACAATCAACAGCACCCGCTTTCCATCGGCATCGAGCGATGCCATGCCTTTGTGTATGATTGCAGCAACGTCAACGTCCATTTTCCAACCTTTCCCCCTCCTCTGCCTGCCGTTGTCGTCCACGAAGAACACGAAGGCGCACGAAGGATGCTATAATCAAACGTATGTCAATACGCACACGCCTGACACTTTCATACGTCAGTTTTTTTGCGATTGCGCTGCTGACGCTGTACACCGGATTGTACCTCTCCCTTCGCACCTGCAATCTTATTGAAACCACGGAGGGCACAGAGAAGGGGATCATCTCCCATTTCACATTCAACGTGCAACGATAACCCTCAAACCTTTCCCCCTCCTCTGCCTGCCGTTGTCGTCCACGAAGAACACGAAGGCGCACGAAGGATGCTATAATCAAACGCATGTCAATACGCACACGCCTGACACTTTCATACGTCAGTTTTTTTGCGATTGCGCTGCTGACGCTGTACACCGGATTGTACCTCTCCCTTCGCACCTGCAATCTTATTGAAACCACGGAGGGCACAGAGAAGGGGATCATCTCCCATTTCACATTCAACGTGCAACGATAACCCTCAAACCTTTCCCCCTCCTCTGCCTGCCATTGTCGTCCACGAAGAACACGAAGGCGCACGAAGGATGCTATAATCAAACGTATGTCAATACGCACACGCCTGACACTTTCATACGTCAGTTTTTTTGCGATTGCGCTGCTGACGCTGCACACCGGATTGTACCTCATCGTGCGCGGCGTGTTGTTGAACAGCGTCGATAACGAACTGCGTCTGGGGGTCGAGGTACTGCGCCGCGGATTTGCCGAGAGCAACCAGACACCCTACGGTTACTTCCGCGACGATCAACTGCGCGCCATTTTGTTGCGCCAGCCGCCGGTGCGCGACTTTGAGGCGACCAGTCTGTACGTTCAGTTTTTCGACGCCGACGGCGATCTCGTTGGTCGTTCACCGAACATCGGCGAAGGAGACCTGGCGGCGGCACTGACGCTCGACGAACAACGGTTCGCCAGGGCGCTCGACGGAGCGGAGCAGATTACGACCGTCGCATACGGCAATGTGCAGATACGCGAGTTGATGGCGCCACTCCGCTTTTTCAACCCGGTCACCCGCCGCGAGGAGACCGTCGGCGTGTTGCAGGTTGCACGGTCGATGGCGGAAATTCAGTACGCGCTGCGCCTTCTCTTTTATGCGCTGACGGTTGGCGGCGTGGTGGTGCTGCTGGCGGCGGCGCGCGGCGGCGCGTGGCTGACGCGCGCCGCATTTCGGCCAATTGATGAAATTGCGCAGACAGCGCAGAGTATCGTGCGCGCCGAGGACCTGAGTCGCCGCATCCCCGTTCCCCCCGCCGCCGATGAATTGCAGCGCCTGACAATTACGGTCAACGATCTGCTGGCGCGGTTGGAAGAACTGTTCAACCATCAGCGCCGTTTTATTGCCGATGTGTCGCACGAACTGCGCACACCGCTGACGGCGATGCAGGGCAACCTCGAAGTGCTGGCGCGTGGCGCAGCGCGCGATCCGCAGTTGCTGAACGAGTCGCTCGATGATATGCGACGCGAAGTTGCCCGCCTGATCCGCATGGTCAACGACCTGCTCCTGTTGGCGCGCAGCGACGCCGGTATTCAGATCCGGCGCGATCCGGTGGAACTTGATACACTCTTGCTTGAAACCCACCGCGAACTCCGACCGCTGGCAGGACAGGTGCAGTTGCGCATTGGCGAAGAGGATCAGGCGGTGGTCATCGGCGACCGCGACCGTATCAAGCAGGCGCTCCTGAATCTTGGCATTAACGCCATTCAGCACACGCCTCCCGGCGGCGTGGTGACGTTGAGCCTCACCATCCGCGATGGGCATGCCGCGCTCAGCGTCGCCGACACGGGATATGGCATCGCGCCACAGGATTTGCCGCACATCTTTGAGCGCTTCTATCGGGCGGATCAGTCGCGTTGCCACAACGGCGGCGGCGCAGGTTTGGGGTTGTCCATTGTTCGCTCGGTGGTCGAGGCGCATGGCGGAAAAGTATTGGTTTCCAGCGAACCGGGCAAAGGGAGTGTGTTTACCATGTTACTACCCCTGGACTCTCAACCAGAAGTGAACGACGCTGAACTGCTCCCCCCCGATTCAGAAGCTGAAGCTGCGGGTTACGGAATGCTGAATCGGTCCATGGAATGATGCTGATTGTCTTTGGAGTGCTGGCGCTGACCATAATCCTGTTCGCCAGTGATCGGCTCCGCCTCGATGTGGTTGCGCTGCTGGCGTTGCTGGCCCTGCTGTTGACGGGAATCCTCACGCCAGCCGAGGCGCTCGCCGGATTTTCCGACCCGATTGTGCTGATCATCGCCGGGTTGTTTATCGTCGGCGCCGGATTGTTTCAAACCGGCGTCGCCGATGCGTTGGGGCAGCAACTGATGCGCTTCGCCGGCGCCGGTGAAGCGCGCCTGATCGCCTCACTGATGCTCATTGTTGCGTTGCTTTCGGCATTTCTCAGTTCAACCGGAACCGTCGCTGTTTTTCTGCCGGTGGCGGTGAGTCTGGCGCGACGCGCCGGCGTCAGCCCGGCGAAACTGCTGCTGCCGCTCGCCTATGGTTCGCTGATCGGGGGCCTGCTGACCCTTATTGGAACGCCACCCAATATCGTCGTCAGCAATCAATTGCAGGCAGCCGGACGCGCGCCGTTCGGGTTCTTTTCCTTTACGCCGATTGGACTCGTGATGCTGGCGATCGGCATTGGGTACATGATTACCGTCGGGCGACACATGTTGCCCGTGCGCGCGCACCTTGCGGCTGCGTCAGGAAACGGCAAACCAATGGTCGATCCGGCGACATTGCTGGCATTGTACGACCTCCCCGGCAAACTGGCGCGCGTGCAGATCGAGCCTTCGTCGCCGCTGGTTGGTCAAACGCTGGCACAGGCGAGTTTACGCACCCGCTACCGCATCAATGTCGTGGACGTTGAGCCACGTGTTCGCCAGGGGGCAACTGCCGCGCCACACATCGCCGATTCGGGTGTAACGCTGCAACCGAGGGATGTGCTGCTGGTCAAAGGCTCGGCGGAGGATATTGCGCGGCTGGCAAGGGAACAGCAAATGCGCGTGCTGGCGACCGGCGTCAGCCCTGACGATCTGATCACCGAGGAAACCGGCATTGTGGAACTGGTGCTGACGCCACGCTCACGCTTGATCGGGAAGTCGCTGCGCGAGACGCGCTTCCAGGACACCTATCGGGTGCTGGCGCTGGCAATTCTGCGATTGGGCGCGCCGCTCGATGCCCCAACATCACAGGTGGAACTGCGATTTGGCGACACGTTGCTGGTTCAGGGAACATGGGAACGGATCACCTCGCTACTCGATGAACGCAACGATTTTGTGGTTGTCGGCGAGGTGCATCGTCCACCGACAAAACGCGCTCTAACCCGACGCGCCCCCGTTGCGCTGGCAATCATGCTGGGCATGCTGATTCTCATTTCGCTCGATATACTGCCCATGGTGACCGCCGTGCTGCTTGCCGCCGTCGCTATGGTGCTGACCGGCTGCGTGTCGATGGAAGAAGGGTATCGGGCGATCAACTGGGAAAGCGTTGTGCTGATTGCCGGAATGCTGCCGATGGCGACAGCGCTCGACAAGACCGGCGGATTGCAACTGATGGCGAGTGGGTTGACAGCAACGCTCGGCGCACTGGGTCCGCTAGCGCTTATGGCGGGGCTGTTCACGCTCACGGCGCTCTTCAGTCAGTTCATTTCCAACACTGCAACCACCGTGCTGATGGCGCCGATCGCGTTGCAGGCTGCCGCAGAACTCGGCGTCTCTCCCTACCCGCTGCTCATGATCGTCGCCATAGCCGCATCGACCGCCTTCGCCACCCCAATTGCCTCGCCGGTCAACACGCTGGTGCTCGGACCGGGGGATTACCGCTTCACCGATTTTGTGCGGGTCGGAACGCCGCTGCTCGCGCTGACGTTGATCGCGTCGCTCGTGGCTGTGCCGGTGGTGTTTCCGCTATGGTTGTAGAACTCTGTGAGGAGCATGGATTATGAATCGCCACGACATCCGTTTACTTCAGGCGATGCGCCACTATCCGTCGGTGACGATCACGCTGCCGACGCATCGCACATCACCCGATAACAAGCAGGACCCGATCCGGGTGAAGAATCTGGTGACCGACGCAACCAACCGGCTACTCGGTGAGTTCTCGCGGCGCGATGTCGAACCGCTCCTCTCCCGGCTCGATGCGCTGGTCAATGATATCGATTACCGCTACACGCTGGATGGACTGGCGCTATTTGTCAATCGCGACATCGGGCGCATGTTCATCCTGCCGTTTACCCTGCCGGAACGGGTGGTCGTTGACGAGACATTCTGGACACGCGGGCTGGTCTTTGCGCTCAATCGCACCCTGCGGTATTGGGTGCTGGCGCTCAGTGAGCAGCCGACGCGTCTGTTCGAGGGGGTTCGTGAGCATCTCCAGGAAATGACCAACGAAGGATTCCCGATGACCCACACCGGTCCAGGCGGCGAGCGCGGTCTGCCCAACGACCCGGCGATCAACCGGTCGGCATACCGCGATGAACGCCATCGCCAGTTCTTCCGCCAGGTCAGCGCTGCGCTGACGCCGTTCATCACCGATGACCCGTTGCCGCTGGCGCTGGTTGGCGTGGATCGCTATCTCGCCTTCTTCCGTGAAGTCTCGCCACATGCCGGCGCGGTTGTGACCACGCTGACCGGTAATCACGACAAAACACCCACCCACGAACTCGGCAAACTGGTGTGGCCCCTGGTCGAGCAGAACCTCGCCATCCGCCGCACCGAGGCGTTGAAGGAATTGGACGCTGCGATTAGCGCGCAAAAGTACGCCTCGACCCTTGGTGAAGTCTGGCGCTTTGCACACGAAGGTCGCGTGGATGTGCTCCTTGTCGAAGAAGACTACCATCAAGCGGTGCGGGTGGCCGATGACGGCATGACGCTGACACCGGTCGATGATCCAACGCTTCCGGATGTCGTCGAGGATGCCGTGGATGAGATCATCGCCGTGGTGCTCGAGAACAATGGTCGCGTGGTATTTGTCAACAATGGCGCGCTGCCACAGCATCAGCGGATCGCAACCATCCTGCGCTATTGATCGTTATGCGTCGTGGCGCCCATGATGTGTCTGACCGTCAGTGATGAGATCGTTCCGGCAATCTACAGTCTGAACGTCAAGCAGCGGTTTGGCGATGTTCGCTGTGTGTTGAGTTGTGGCGATCTGCCGTACTATTACCTGGAATTCATTGTCACCATGCTGTGTGTGCCATGCTACTACGTGGCAGGTAATCACGATACCGTCGAGATCTGCGAGGAGGACGATGAGTTGAGCGCTCCGCGCGGGTGCGTCGCTGTGGAGATGACAGGTGTGATGCATGAAGGATTGCTGATCGGCGGGTTGGGCGGATGTGTGCGCTACAACCGGGAACCCGGTCCACAGTACACCGAGACTGAAATGTTGTTCCATATCTGGCGGATGGCGCCGCACTTGATGGTCAACCGTCTACGATACGGGCGTTTCCTCGATGTGCTGCTGACCCATGCGCCGCCGCTTGGCATTCACAACGGACCTGATCGCGCTCATCGCGGGTTTCGCGCATTTCTGCTGTTTATGGACCTGTTTGCACCGCGCTACCTGATCCATGGTCATGTGCATCGCTCCTATGGCGTGCGAGAACCGTGGAAGACGCGCTATCACCGAACACTGGTGATCAATACCGCTGGCTATCGTGTGCTATCGCTTGAACCGGCAAAGGCGCCTGTGTGATGAACCGGATCAATTCGTTCTACCAAAACGAGGGGTTGCACAGGTTCGACGAGGCGCGCCGGAAAGCGTTCATCGCCGGTGTGTTCGACGCGCTGTTGCGACAGTCGGGAACGATGCTGTCGCTCGATGAAGTGCGCGCCCGCCTGAAGGTGCGTGGTCAGCGCGACCTCGGGTTGCAAACCGTGTTGATTGATCGGATCGTCGGCAGTGAGGGCCGCTACCTGGACTTCGACCGCCGGTTTCTGCCGCGTTCCGGCAAACTCAGGCGTCGTTGGGCGGAGATCCATGCCCTGGCGCGGCAGATGGCAAATCTTCCGCCGGTCGAACTGTACAGGATCGGTGATGTCTATTTCGTGCGCGATGGCAATCACCGCATCTCCGTCGCACGGCAGATCGGGCAGAAGGAGATTGACGCTTATGTGACCGAACTTCTGGTTGATGTGCCGCTCGAACCAGGCGACTCGGTGCGCGATCTGCTCCTCAAGGAAGAGTATAGTGATTTTCTGGAATGGACCGAATTGCATCGGCTGCGGCCCGATCAGCGTATCGAATTCAGTGAACCAGGCGGATACCTCGACCTGATCCAGCATATCAACGGGCATCGCTACTTCATGGGGCTGGAACAGCAGCGTGAGATCGCGCGCGCCGAGGCGGTCGCCGACTGGTACGACACGGTCTATCTGCCAATGGTGCGCGCCATCCGTCAGCATCGCGCGCTGGATTATTTTCCAGGACGCACCGAAGCCGATCTTTATCGCTGGATCGCTGCGCACCGCTGGGCGCTGCTGGAGCAAACCGGACGCGATCCCGGACCGGAATGCGCGACCCACGATTTTCTGGAACGTCACCTGCACCGCCATCCGCTCGATGCACTGAACGGCGTATTTTATCAACTGCTTGCCCGTCTGGGCATCGATGCGCATTCCTCCAGACATACGAATGAAGGATCACCAGACGAACCACAATAACGTGCTGACGACCATGCGCGCGGTTGGTCGTCCGCTGAGCACGATAGTCGGTCCGCCGCAGCGTGGCGTTGGTCCATTGCCGACCGCGCGCCTGATCGTGGATAAGGCAACGCGCGATCGGATCGTCATCTTCGATCCATCACTGGCGCCACACCTGCGGCGGTTGGTGCGAAGCGCGGATGTGCGCCCGTGGTATTGCGAAACACCACGTTATCTGATCGTCCTGACGCTGGAATGGATGGCAGCCACGTTTGGCGCCAGCGCAAACGCCACACAGTTATGGGAACGCTGCCCGCCACTCTGGCAGCGCCTTGCGCCTGCCGCTGCGCGTTACGGCAGCAACGAGACATGGTGGAGCCTCAATATCCGCGATGCGGCGCTCTTTGCACAACCACGCATCATCTGGTCCGCGGCCAGCATTGCGCCACGCTTTGCGCTGACCGAACCCGGCTGGCTGGCAGGACCGGGCACATGCCATGCGCCCGGTTCGTTCTTCCTGCTCGGCATCCTGATGAGCCACCTGGCATGGCGGGCGCTCACAATCGAGTGTCGGGCGGGCAACGTCTACCGGCTCCTGCCGGAGCGGGTTGGGCAACTGCCGGTACCCGAGGCGAACGACGCCGACCGGGCAACGGTGGAGTCTCTGGCGCAACGCATTGTCACGCTGGCGCGCGAACGGGCATTGCTGGAGCGACAGTTTACACAGCGACTGGTGAAGGATTTTGGTCCGCCAGGGGCAACACCGGGCGTGCGCCTGGAGCGCTGGTGGGACCTGACATTCGACACGCTGCGCAGCGCCATCGCCGAACGCTTCGGCGGCGACATCCCGGCGCGCTTCCGCGAGCAGTGGGCAGTGCAGCACGCCGATGCCGTCGCGCGCCGCGTCGCGCTCAGCGACACCATCGCACTCGCCGAAGATGCGCTGAATATACGGGTGGAACGGTTGTATAGGGTGGCGGAGTAGAGACCGGTATGACGGGTTGCCTCCTGCGAAGCCGAACAGGTTGTTTCTCAGGACACACGCCACCGCCGAACATGCGCATGCATTCCGACGCCGCCCTATCGTCCCTTCGCTTCGTTCAGGGTAAGGCTGCGCGACGCAGATGAAGTGTCAGCTGTTTGATCACGATTCCAGAACATGAAGATTGACATGACAAGCGACCATCACGACACACTATCTCCATCTTCCAACAACATCGACAACTCTGTACGTTCAGAAATCCAAGAATATCTAACCATCAGCCAACAACGCCGATGGATTTTTCCTCTTGTACTCGGTGCATTAATCGGTCTGGCAATGGGACAGATTGTTCACAACTTATTACCCGACATTGTGCCAATTCCAGCCGTGTTTGCAGTTGTGGGGATGGCGGCTTACTTCACCGCTATTGTTCGCGCTCCACTGACGGGAATAATGCTGATCGTCGAGATGACCGGTAATTACAACCAGATGTTACCATTGCTGGTCAGTTGTTTTTGTGCTTACGCGGTCGCTGAATATCTGAAGGATCCACCAATTTACGAAGCGCTTTTGGAACGCGACTTGCGGCGTAGCAGCGACGCCCTTGTGTTGAGGGAGCCAGTAGTTGTAGAATTTACGATCCGGGCCGGCGCGCCTTTTGTCGGTCTCGAAGTTCGCTCGCTTGGACTTCCGCCCGGATGCATTCTGGTGCGATGTTCGGACGGAGAACGCGAATGGATACCGAAAGCAAACACCCCCTGGAAGCGCATATGCGCATTACGGCAGTGATCGCGCCGGAAGCAACCAATGGTCTTGAAATTCTCAAGCGCGGATGTCAGGCATGAAATCCTTTCAAGCGTGAAGCGGCGCAACGGTCGTGTTGCAAGCGCCATCGCTCCGCTGCGTGCCTGACCCGACCTTCAGACACCTCTTATACCAATGACGCTTGAAGATGCCGCATGCTTATCATTCCGAGCGCAGCGACTTGTCATTCCGAGCGCAGCGAGGAATCTGCGCGGGTCGCGCACGACCCCTCGTGCTGCTCGGGGTGACCATGCCGGATGTTCACAGGGAATTGGTATTATGCCACAACGAGAGGCGTTTTTGTCTCCCTGCCGGGCTCATCGCGGAGCATGCGCGTGCAAAACGCTTCTCCAATCGAACAACCACCGAGACTTTCGCGCATGCAGAGACGGCGGAGCGTGATGCGTATCACAGTTCGCGCGCAGGCGCTCCGTCAGCGCGATAGCCTGCTCAGGCAGTCGCTCCCGGCATCGCTCTACCTCTTCCCCGTCGTCTCGCGTCCCAGCAATCCGAGCAACACGACATACGGCGTTCCACGGTTTTCCGGGTGGTACTCGAAACGCGCACGTTCAAAGTGTTGCGTCAGGTAGGTCTTGCCGTCGGTCGGGTTGACTTCCATCAGCGGCGGCGAAAGCGGCAACCCGAAGAGCGCCAGGCTTTCTTCGAGCGTATACCCCGGTCGCCCGTCCAGGTTCAACCCATGGGACGACCAGTACTGGCGGAACTCCGGCGCAATCGCCTGTCCGGTCTGTGGGAAGTAGAGCGACGCGCGCGGATCGCCTTTCGGAAAATCGAACCAGTTGCGCCCGCTTGCCTCCAACCGTTCGGCGCCCAATCGCCCCAGCAGCACATCGTAGGGAGGCGCATTCTGAGGGTGCAGTTCGAGTCGGTTGCGCTCGAACCATTGCGCTCGCACGGTCTTCCCCTCAATTAGCATGTCTTCTTCGGGACCAATGGGAAAGCCGAACACCGGCAGCCCGCCATTCCGCTCCCAGTATTCGAGCAGCCGACCACACACCGCGAACCCAGTCTCTGGGAACGAGCGGCACGGTCCGGCGGACGGTTGCGGCGCCGGTTGCGCCGGCGCAGGCGCGGGTGCTGGTTGCGGTGCGAACGCCTGTACAGCGCGATGGATCAGGAAGATTGGCGATGGACCCAGGCTCAAGCCAAATGCCCCATTCCCAGCATCGATCTGCGAGGCATTGCCCCAGCGGTCGATCACCGTACCCACAGGTGCTGCCGTCGGTAGATTCACAAATGCACCACCTGGCGACCAGAGCGCATCGATCGTGTCGCCGCCACGCACAAAGCGCACACCATACGCTTCGGGACCGCTGATCGCTGTCAGGTCATCGAGCCAGATCGAGCCAGACCCGCTGCGACTGTCCGGTTCATCATCGAGCACAATGGCAACCAGCGTCGCCGGAAAATCGAGGCGCAGGTTGCCGCCGCCGCTGATACGGTTGTACGGCTCGACCTGACCGTTGATCGTCGTGGAGAGAAACGACCACCCTGCGCTGCCGACGAAACCGAGGCGAAATTGGAGTGTTTCTCCTTCAGCATCGCGCAGCCAGACTTTGAGCGCATGCCCGCTGCCGTCGCCGTAGACCCAGATACCCAACTGACCAGGCGAGCCGGGGAGCGGGATTGCCGGACGCGGCGTGAAGACGACGAAATCGTTGCCGCCGCCGGGGAAGATGTAGTCGAGACGACCGGCGATGTTGCCAGTGTAGCGTTGTGAACCGTCGGCAGAGAACGAGCCATTCGGCTGATCGCCGCGCCGCCATGTCCCGAACTGCTCGAAATCGACCACCACCTGCCGCGCTCCCAGGTCGATCAATCCGACAGGTGCGGCGCCCGCGAGTTGCTGGTTCAACGTGCGGAATGCCGCCAGTGACGGCTTCGGCTGACTCAGATCGGCAGGACCGCCAGCCCTGCGCAGCAAGCCATAGAGATTGCGCGGTTCGGTATCCTTCAAGTTATACCAGATCACCTTCTCGACGCCTGCGGCGCGCAACAGCGTCGATGCGCGCACCAGAAAATTCGCCTGCGTCTCCTCGTCCACTCCACGCGGATCGCGATCGGCAGGACCGGTGGACCACCCGAATTCCGTTGCCCAGATCGGCTTACGCCCCAGATTATCGACCAGCGTTTTCACGGCGCTCACATCCCCGGCGCCGATCTGCCCATTCTCCGGGCTGAACGGATCGACATAGGGATGGACGGCAAGAATATCGAACGAACCCCAGGCGCCATTGTCGGCGATGGCACGAATAAACCCGATGTTCGTCGGAACGACCCCTGCGCTCAACACCACGGCATTCGGATCGGCAGACTTGATGGCAGGATACGCAGCGCGCAGCAGCGCAGCGTAGGCGGCAGGGTCGGGCTGAGGCTGCCAGTAGCGCACATTCTCCGGTTCATTCCAGACCTGCCAGAAGCGCACCCGGTCGCGATAGCGCGTCACGACCGCCGACGCAAAACGGGCGAATGCCGCAGGATCAGGCGCATAGTAGGACGGACGACCCGGTGCATCGTCAGGAAACGGTGTTGCCCAGGCAGGCGCTGTGTTGAGCACGCCGATAATATTGACGCCGCTCCCCGCCAGGCGCGCGATCGCGCGATCGTAGATCGCCCAGTCGAAGCGTCCCTGCTCCGGTTCAAGCCAGTACCAGTGGAAATCCTCGCGCACCCAGCCAGCAGACGTTCCGGCGACCAGATCGACTGCTCCATCAAAACCCGCCTGCACCGGATAGCGCGACGCGATATGGGTATTGACGCCAAAATCGGATCGCCCTGGGACTGCCTGCACGTCCACCGGCGCAGGAGATAGCCAGGCAACGAGAAGCGCCAGCGCCAAAATCGGAGGAAGGAAATGATGACGCATACCACGACTCCTCATCTCTTGTGACTGCGAGGAGTCTACCAACATGCGCGCCAACGTGCAATGCGCGCACAGCGCAATTTGATGACGATTTGATCGCAATCGCGTTACGGAGCACGCACCCCCAGCGTGACCGGCGACCCACGATCGACCTGTTCACCGCCGCGCGGGATGGAACTGACGACCACGCCAGGAGCGTACCGGTCGCACAGATCGCCGAGTTTATCGCACCCCTGATAGTCGGAGTACGACCAGGTCAGCCCGGCGGCGACAATCCGGCGGATCGCCTCCTCCTCCGCAAGCCCGGTGACGTCCGGCATGCGCACCTTATCGCCAATGCTGACGAAGATGGTCACCGTATCACCACGTCGCAGCGGCGTCCCGGCTGCCGGTTCGGTGCGAAAGACAAACCCTGCGCTGAGGCGATCCGGCGCACTGACGACTTGCACCTGAAATCCCAGACTGCGCAACTGAAACTCGGCATCGACGCCGCGCATAGTCACAACTTCGGGCAACGGGATCATCTCAGGACCGGTGCTGACCACATAGGTCACCACCGTCGAAGCCGTCACCACCGTCGTCGCTGGGGGAAACTGATCGAACACCAACCCGGCTGAGACAACATCGGAGGCGCGGGGGAGTTCCGCGAACGGCAGCAGACCAGCGCCCTCAATGGCCGTAATGGCTGCGCGCTCGTCCAGACCGACGACATTCGGCACGATCACCATCTCCGGCGCAGGAGTTGCCGTTGGCTCAGCAGTCGGTTCAGGGAGAACGATCGGCGGCGGGCGAGTTCCGCCGCTGAATTGGAACAGGTTATCGAATGCGCCGGTGGCAGCCAGGTAGACCACGCCCAGGATCAGACCAATGAACACCATCCCCAGCAGAAAGACGCCAACATCACGACCGCCGCCCGCGGGCGGCGCCTGTGTGACAACCGGTGAACGCGGCGGCGGCAACATCGTTCGACTGGCGACGCTCCCGGCCGGCGCCACTGCCATCGGTCCCGGCGCCGGTCGCGGTTGTGACGAACGGGGCGCCGGGCGCACAATCGTCGCGTCCTGGCTTGCCATCCGATATGCGTGCAGCATCTGCGCAAACTCGCGCCCCGATGCGGGGCGTTCGTCGGGATTCTTGCTGAGCGCAACAAGCACCAACTCTTCCAGACGCGGCGGAATGTGCGGATTGAACATACGCGGCGGCGGCGGATCGACACTGACATGTTGCATCGCTACAGCCACCGCATTTTCGCCCGTGAACGGCAGGTGACCGGTCAGCATTTCGTACAGCGTCACACCGAGGGCATAGATGTCGGAACGTGGCGTGGCGGCAAACCCACGCGCCTGTTCTGGTGAGAGGTAATCCGCCGTCCCAAACGTCACACCGGTTTCGGTCAGCGCCGTCGAGAGCGAACTTTTCGCAATGCCAAAATCGGTGATTTTCACTTCGCCGGCAGGGCTGACCAGAATATTCTGCGGCTTGACATCGCGGTGGACCATGCCTATCCGGTGCGCCGCTTCCAGCCCTTCGGCGACATCTTCGGCAATCGCAACAGCGTGATTGATCGGGAGTGGACCGTTGCGCAGGATCAGACTCTTCAGATCGCTGCCCTCAACATACTCCATGACAATATAGTGAATATCACCGTCCTGCCCGACATCATACACATTGACGATACACGGATGGCGCAGACCAGCGGCAGCCTGCGCCTCGTGATGGAAGCGCTGAAGAAATGTAACATCGGCAGCATAGTGCTCGTGCAACGCCTTGATCGCCACCCGCCGATTGAGACGCAGATCGCGACCGAGATAGACGCGCGCCATGCCGCCTTCGCCAATCTTCTGCTCGAGTTCGTAGCGATTGTTCAGGATTTTCTTTTGCATACTGCATCAGGCAAAGATATGGCGCACTACCCGGCAGAGATCGCCAGGCGGCGCCAGACCAAGACGTTCATCGAGGATCGCCAGGTTAATGACATCTTCATAGTTGTAGGTGAGCAAAGTGCGCAGCGCCGAATGATCGCCCTGCTTCTCGTAGCGATCCCACAGGTACAGGGCGTCCCGTCCGTTGAGACCTTGGGAGACGCGGCGGATGCCCAGATGCTCCTCCACCACCTTGAGACCGCCGCGCAAGCCACGCCTGCGGCAGATATGCATGAGATCACAATGATCGAAGTCACGCTTGAGATCAACCAGGAGGCGCTTGCGGATAACCGGCAGATCAAAGGAAGAACCATTGAAGGTGACCAGTGTGTTCACGCCTTCTAGCGCATCATACAACGCAGTATCTCGCACACCGCCGCCGATCAACTGAATAGCGCCGAAATCTGAGCGGTAGATGCCGATCACACTGATTGCGCCATCAAATGCGGTTTCAATATCGAGATAGGCGCGCACGTCACTCGTATCCCTGTATCAAATCGAGACGCTCCCATGCGCCATTATAGCACGCCGGGGTCAGGGATGAACGCCGCATCAGATCCAGGCATCGTCTGGTTATGTGGCAGCCTGCTGCGACGCCAAGACGGCGCTGTAAACTGATCGAAGGGCTGAACCCATCGATCTGATGGCATATGCGCGTCTGCCAGCGATGACGTAGCGCAAAGCGGCAGGTGCAGCGTTGCGCTTCCCATCTCCCCACGACTGCACCATGCACAGTGAGAGATTCAACCTGCCGGTTGGAGCGTGGTATAATAAGCATTCCAATTCAGCCCTGAACGAAAGATGATTGTATGACCACGCGCGTCATTCTCGACACAGACCCCGGCATCGATGATTCGCTGGCCATTCTGCTGGCAGTCGCCTCCCCCGAAGTCGAGCTTGCAGGCGTTACCGTGACGAGCGGCAACTGTCCGCTCGCCGACGGCGTGCGCAATGCGCGCAATGTGCTGGCGCTCGCCGGTCGTTCCGATATTCCGGTGTGCGGCGGCGTGTCATTGCCGCTCATCCGACCGCTCTACACCGCGCCCGAAACCCACGGCGAAAGCGGCGTCGGTTTTGCCCGCCCGCCGGAGTCGCCCGCCCCGCTCCACAGAGAGAACGGTGTGGACCTGATCATTCGTGAAATCCTGGAGCATCCTGGCGAGGTGACGCTCGTGGCCGTCGCGCCGCTCACGAATGTTGCTATTGCGGTGCGCAAAGAGCCACGCATCATTAATGCCGTGCGTGAGGTCATTATTATGGGAGGCGCGCTGCGCGCCGATGGCAATACCACCTCCCTGGCGGAGTTCAATTTTTATGTTGATCCGCACGCCGCACATATCGTTCTTGAAAGCGGTATGCCGATTACGCTGCTGCCGTGGGACATTACGCAGCACATTATTCTCACGCAGGCGGATGTTGATCGCCTGAACCGCATCTCGTCGCCAATCACCCGCTTCATTGCCGATGCCACTCGTTTCTACATCGAGTTTCATCTGGCAGCCTTCGGATTTGCGGGGTGCTCAATCAACGATCCGGCGGCGCTGGCACTGGCGTTTCTGCCCGATCTGGCGCGCACCGAACCAATGCATGTGGCAGTCGAGTATACGAGCGAACTGACCGCCGGCAAGAGCGTCATCAGTTACATCGGACCGGCGACCCGTGAGCCGGATGCGCACGACCTGACCGGCTACGACACCGCCCGATGGCCACCGCAGTGGCGACACGCATTCCGCCCGGCGCCAAACGTGCGCGCAGTCGTTGACTTCGATACGCAACGTTTTCTCAATCTCTTTGTCGAACGCATGGAACACCTGGCACAGACCGTATCTGTATGAATCCGTCCCGATCCGCGCGCATCCGGGTTCTCTTCAACAACCCGCATGCGCGCGCACACATGAGGCGATGTGGAGGTATCGTTCCATCGTTGCTCTGCTCCCACCGTTGGCATATCTGCTGCTTGCGGTTGTGTTCACCTGGCCCCTGGCAGCCCATGGGACAACGGCGCTCGGCAGCGGTCTCGATCCCATGCTGCAAACCTGGGTGCTCGCCTGGAATACGCATGCGATAACCACCAATCCGCTGACGGTCTGGCATGCGCCGATCTTTTTTCCATACCCGGATACGCTGGCGTACAGTGATCATCACCTGCTGCTGTCGCTCGTCGCCCTGCCACTCATTATCGCTGGCGGTCCGGTGCTGGCGTACAACCTGCTGACGCTGACGAGTTATGCGCTGACCGGATGGGCTGTCTATCTGCTGGCGCGCGAGATGTTCGCCAACGCACCCAACAAATGGATACGTGCAACCGGCGCGTTTGCAGCCGGCGCCGTATTTGCGTTCGGCACCTATCGGATGACCCACTTTGTTCATCTGCAACTGTTGCAGACCGCGTGGCTGCCACTGGCACTGCTGTTTCTTCGGCGACTGTTGCGCACTCCCGATGGCAACGGCGGGCGCTGGCGCGATGCGGCGCTCTTCGGATTATTCGCAGGCATTCAATGCGTGACGGCGCTTTACTATGCCTCCTTTACAGCGCTGGCGCTTGGGTTGTACGTGGCGATCTGGTTGCCGGAAGCGCTTCGTTCACCAGCGCGCGCCGATCTCTGGCGGAGGATTGGAGGTCTGGCGCTTGGCGGAGGAGTGGCGGCGCTGATTATCATACCGCTCACTCTTCCATATGTGCGCGTTTACGAGTATCTCGGAGTGGTGCGCTCTCTGCGCGAACTCGATAACTGGTCAGCGCCGCTCCAGGCGTATCTGGCAGTTCCGCCGACAAACTGGCTGTACGGCAGTCGCGGCGGATGGTTTACCGCCAGCGGCGGCGAATTTGCGCTCTTTCCCGGCTTCACAACGATTGGACTGGCGACAGTGGGAGCGACTGGTGCGGTCTGGAGACGCCGTGGTGACCGCAGCGCCGCGCCGGATGGTATTCCACCAGAACGAGACGTCATCTTTCTCGTTCTGCTCGCAATTATCGCATTTGTACTCTCACTTGGAACGGGCATTCGCCTGGAGCGCGGCAGCGATCCACTGCCGATTCCGCTGCCATATCCGTTGCTCTATGAACGCATTCCCGGCTTTGGCGCGCTGCGCGTCCCGGCGCGCTGGGCAATGCTGACACACCTGGCGCTGGCGCTGCTCGCCGGCATTGCCCTTGTCCGGCTAGGGCGCTGGTTCGTACTCGTTCAGCAGCGCAGATGGGTGGCGCCTGCGGCACTGCTCGTTATTGGAAGCGGGGCATTACTCGAACACGCAGCCATTCCTGTGCCGCTGGCAACTCCGCCTTCTCCGCCGCCAATCTACGCCTGGCTCGGAACACAACCGGATATTCATGCCATTCTGGAGTTGCCGGTCGGTTCAACGCCACGTGGCGCCGAACTTGAACGCATCACCTTCCGCCAATTGTATCAGATGCAGCACTGGAAACCGCTTGCGACCGGGTACAGCGGAATCATTCCATTCGGGACAACCGATCTGTTACGCCGGGTGCAGCGCCTGCCCGACGATGACACCCTGCGTTATCTGGCGCTGGCCGGCATTGATACGCTGGTCATCCACCGCAACGAGTACGATGCCGAGCAACTGGCACGACTGCTGGCGTGGGCTGACGCGACTCCGCTCCTGCGTCGGCGCGCTGAGATTGGGGATGCACTGGTCTACACTATTTCGCCAGAAGCAGAGATGCCATCACCGGTGATGACAGGCGCTTCGGTGTTTGTATCGGCGGACGAGCGCGTTCCGGGGGTGCTGGCGCTCGGACTGATCCGGCGCTGGAAAGCGGGAGGGGCGAATCTCTACGGCGCCGGGCGCACGCGCTACTATCCTGAGCTACAACCGCTGCACGCCGGTCAGGTGTGTGATTATGGGTTGCTGGCCGCCGACGAGGACCCGGTTGTTGTGGGGTTCAGCGCCGATGGGTTACGCTGGCGCTCGAATGGTCTGGCATTGTACGCCCGCGATCCACACCTGATCGCAGCGCTCGATCTGGCGCAACCGGTCGTCGGGCAGTTCCACCCGGCATACCCTTCGACACTCACCGTCATGCTCGAAGAACGACGCATACGCATCGCCAACATAGTCATCCCGCTGGATGCACCCTTAACCGAAGCGCACATTGAACTGGACATCGCCAGTCTCTCAGAGCAAACGCTCGTCATCGGCGACACGATCTACGCGATTGCGTCTGGCGCAGTGACGATTGCAGCGCCGGTAACGCTCAACCAGCCAACACAGATCAATGGACCGGCAGAAGCCACAGTCATTCAACGCATTCGCGTTCTCTCCGCACCGCGCGCGCCCGCGCCGCCGCCGGAAGGCACGCTGGCGTTGAGCGCCGACAGTCGCTTCGACGGCTCACAGTTGACGGTCATTGCTCACATCGGCGGCGCGGGCGCGCTGGTCATTGATGTGCACGGCGCCGCTGCGCGAGACGACCGACCAATCCATCTGCTCGAAGGCGTGTTGCCTGTTCCACCGAATGGCGATCCTCTGGTCTTCAGCGTCGATCTCTTATCCCCAAATGAACCCTGGGTCATCCATCGTGGAAAGGCAGAAGATGGCCGCTATGTTGCTTATGTCAAATCGTCCACACGCACCGGCGCTGCTGGAGTTCCCGTTGCAACCTTCTTCATCCGCAACGGCGCCATCAGCGACCCACGACCGGCGCCGCTGCCGTTGCGAATAGTCGGCGAGTAAGGGGGGACGAGAACCGAGAACCGAGAACCGAGAACTGAGAACCGAAAACTGAGAACCGAGAACTGAGAACTGATACTCATACGCGGTCATGTGAACCATCATGGTTTTTGAGAACAGAATCCGGCTTCGCCCGATGCAGCCTGCACAGGCGGGCTTGGCAACTGTAATCCGCGGCTTCATCCGCCGGGCGGACTGATGCCAATACGTAGTTATGCATGCACGACTGCCAGGGCGCGTTGTGGATCGTTACGCCTTGCGCACCGGGCGCTCGAACATCTCGTCTGACTGACCGCAAGTTAGTATTACAACCTGCAACCTCGCCCGCCTTCGCACGATTACCGGACCGGCACGTCTTCTTCCACCAGGCGCCCTTCGACAATGCGGAAGAGGCGATCCGCTAGACCGACGACTTCCGGGCTGTGCGTGACCATAAGGAGGTTTTTGCCGGCACGGCGGGTGAGGGTATCGAGCAGGTCGAGCACCTGCTGACTGGTATCGCTGTCCAGGTTACCGGTCGGCTCGTCTGCCAGAACGAGTACAGGTTCATGCACCAGTGCGCGCGCCACTGCCACCCGCTGCTGCTCACCGCCGGAAAGTCGGTCGGGGTAGGCATTTCGCCGGTCAGCAAGTCCCACCTGCGCCAGCAGATCGAGTGCAGCATTGCGGTCGCGCGCCGTCGTCCGGCCATTCAGTTCGAGCGGCAGCAGCAGATTCTCAAGCACCGTCAGCGTTGGCACAAGATTGTAGAACTGAAAGATGAAACCGACTGAACGGCGACGGAACAGGGTGCGATCACGCTCCGAGAGGCGCGTCAATGGCTGCCCGGCAACGATAATCTCACCGGATGTCGGCGTGTCGATACCGCTGACCAGGTTCAACAACGTACTCTTGCCCGAACCGCTCTTGCCGACGAGCACCACGAATTCGCCGCGCGCAAACGATGCACTGACATCGTGCAACACAACGCGCTCATGCCCGGCTTCTTCGTAGCTCTTCGATACACGATCGAGAATAATGAGCGGTTCGTCATTATTTGCAGAAATATGCCAGGACATAGGGAGTGAATGAATGCGTCCGTGAATGAATCAACGAAACAAGTCAATTGAAGCGAATGAAGACCGTTCTCGACCGATCTTACACCTCACTTCCCTGTTCAACTCATAACGTGCAACATTCAACATTCAACGTTCAACGTGAAACCTTCCACCTGCAACCTTCTCACCCTCTCACCTCTCCTTTTATACGTCCCGCCCCCAAACCCGGATGCGACGCATGACACGCAAAAAGGAGCGCCTGACGCGCCCCTTCTTGCTGCCGTGCCGAACGAGTTTCATCACTGACCGAAATTGATACTGCCGCTTGCCGCTCCCAAAGCCACACCGATAGTCGCAAAAATCGCACCGATGATAGCGCCAATGATGAACTGCGCAATGAACGCCAGCACCAGCGTGATAATCGCCGGAGTCTGCTGAAGGTTCATGCTCGAGCGCACACCCAGGTAACCGAGATAAATCTGGTAGATGCCCAGCAGGATTATCGCCGGCAACGCCACACAACCAAGGATAGGAACTGCACTCACCGCACCGGCCACCGCCTGGATTGGCGCGACGAACAGCGCCATCGTATAGAAGACTTCGTCCTGCGTGCCGGTTCCACCCTGCTGCTTTCCGATAAAATAGACCAGAAAGGCGAAGAGATAGAAACCCACAACCGGAAGGATGAAACCCAAAACGCCGGCAAGCAACGCCGAGACGATACCACCCAACAGACCAAAGACCAGCGAAACCGCCGCACTGATCGCCGCCGCCACCATGATATAGATCGTTGCCTCGCGCTGACCACCATGCCGCTCGAAGCGCTCGAATGTTTCGACGCTCGGCTTCGTCAACACCTGAATGCTCTGGTTGAGCATTTCGCCGATTGAGACGCCTTGAACCATCATTGTCGGTTCCTCCTCATTGCTGCAAAAGTGAACGACACAGAACCATCGCTTTCACAGATGCTACGAGCGCTGCGGCACACTGAGCACTGATCACGCGCGTCTTTGCTTCTTATACGCCTCTGCGACTGAAAAGTTTCGGGTGAGCAAGGGAGCATCACTGCGCAGCATAGCTCGGCGATGAGCGGAGATCACACCGGATGCAGCAGCATTCTGCCGCTATCGAGTATATCACAGGATGACATTCGCGCAACTGTCAGTTTGCGATTTCGGACAGTATCTTCTCGGCGCTCACACCATCGCTGCGCAACGCGGCAACCCGCTCTGCCGCCGCGCGCGCCTCGGCATGGCGTCGAGTGCGCAGGCAGGCGCCTGCCAACATCAACCAGGCGCGCTCATCGCGCGGGTCAATCGCCAGCGCCCGATGGCAGTGGTCGATAGCATCGCCGTTCGCCCCGCGCGCCAGCGCAAGAGCCGCCAATCCGCACCAGGCGTGCGCCAGCGAGGGGTTCTGTTGTGCGGCGCGCAACAATTCGATTTCCGCCTGGCGCGCATCTCCTGCGTCACGCGCCAGCAACCCGCGACACAGAGCAAGGTACGACTCACTATCGGGAAGCGGCGCACTAGAACGAGCGGCGGTTTCGAGAGCCACCAGCGCCTGACGCAGCGCGTGTCCGCCGAGATCGAGCGGGTCGGCAGACGCAAGGATGGCGCGGGCATACCATGCGTGCGCCTCTGCGGAATGCGGCAGCGCCTCACGCGCCCGGCGCAACGGATCGAGCGCTTCGCGCGGCAATCCGGCAGTAAGCAACCCGCGACCCTGTTGAAACAGCGCTTCCGCCTCTTCCACTGAAAGTGTCGAGGGCGTCGTTTCATCTGCGCGCACTTCATCGATCAGCGCGCGCAACCCTTCGAGGTGACCGTGGTCGAACCGACCCTGACGGAATGCCAGCCAGAAGGCATCGTAACGATTGCGGAGTCGTTCGTTCCGCAGAATGCGCCGGGCAATCTCCAGATTCTCTACCCGCGCCTCACGTTCTGCGGCAGACCAACCAGGATGGAGGAGCGTCCGCTGCTGAAAGGCGTAGGAAGCGGCATCGACCTCTTCCGGCGTCGGCGGTCGTGATTCGTGCAACATCTCTGCGGCATCCAGCGCCGGACGCGCCGAGCGACGAGCACCCGGATTGATCATCAGATGCGCGGGTGAGAGTCCCAGCAGGGCATAAAAATCAACCGGCTCCGCAACCGGTGGTCCGGCGTCGGGCGGCGTGGCTGGCGGCGCCGGTTCTCCCGGACGCAGCGAACCACAGTAGCGGCAGCGCGGCTCATTGCCTTGCAGCGGAGCGCCGCACGACTCACAGCGCACCACGCCTTGCTGAATGCCGGCGGCAGCCGATACCCGCAGTTCGTTATAGAGCGCCCGCAGCGAGGGATCGGTCAAGATGCGCCCGGCAACCTGAAGCAATTCGAACTTGCGCCTCGGCT
Organism: Roseiflexus castenholzii DSM 13941; assembly: GCF_000017805.1. Classification (GTDB taxonomy): domain Bacteria; phylum Chloroflexota; class Chloroflexia; order Chloroflexales; family Roseiflexaceae; genus Roseiflexus; species Roseiflexus castenholzii. The sequence goes on from NC_009767.1 coordinate 3,950,099, forward strand.
CTGCCGCCAGCGCAGACGGGTCATCGGGAAAGAGCGCGCGCAACCGACGATACTGGCGCGCAATCGTGATTGCATCGGCGTGCTGATCGACGCCGAGCAACCGGTAGAGGTCAAGCCCCTGCGCGACAGCAGCCGCCACCTGTGGCGCGCCCAGGTTGAGACTGCGAAAAAAGCCGCGCGTCACCGAACCACATGCCGGGCAAATCCCATCAGAACCCAGCGTCGCGCTGCATGAGGGACACGTCTGTTCAAGCGTCATGGTTATGCCTGAAAGCGCAGGAGCATACGCCCCAGTGTAATCTGATCACCGTTGGACAGCGCACGCGACTGGTGTGGGAGCACTCGTTGTCCATTCACCAGGGTGCCATTGACGCTATCGAGATCTTCGATCATCACCTGCCCGCCCTGAACAAAAATCCGCGCGTGCCGCCGCCCGACCCCCTGATCGAGCGCGCCGTGCGGACCAAGATCAACATCAGGATAGAACTTGCTCACCGGATCACTGCGACCGACGAGCGCTTGGGAGTCGGCAGGCAACGGCAGGACAGCGCCGGTCCCTATCACGACCAGCGCACACGACGCCAGCGTGGTGCGCCCGCTGACAGGCGCAGGCGTCATCGGCGGAACCGCCGGAGCAGGGGGAGCCAGCGGCGCCTGATACGACGGCGGCGCAGACGGCATTGCCGAAGGCGGTGCGACCGATGGAACCGGCGGCGCAGACGGCGTTGCCGGAGGCGGTGCAGCCGGCGGCGCGACAGACGCCTGATACGACGACGGCGCCGTAACCGGCGCAGGCGGCGGATACACTGGCTGCGGCGGCGCGGCACTTTGCGGCGGGGATGGAACCGGAGCAACCGGGCGCGCCGGCGCGCGCAATGGCGCGCCACAATTGTCGCAGAACGCTTCACCGGGGATGACCGCCTGACCGCACTGCGGACAGACGGTGGGACCGATGGCGGGAATGGCGGCTGAGGGAGCGACAGGCGGCGGCGCTGCCTGAGCGGGAACCGGTATCAGCATGGCGCCACACTGATCACAATAGCGCGCGCCCGCTGGATTATCGACGCCACATTGGGGACAGAACGGCATAACCGTGCTCCTCTAAGGGTTGCAATCCGTCTGTTTGGGCTAAGTATACCATTACTGCGATGATCGCACCGCGCTGTTGGTGCGACGATTCCATTCAGATGAAAGTTTCACTTCTCCGAATTCTGCAATCACCGGGCAGTGCATTGCAACGCAGCTTCGGCGGCCATCCCGCGCGTTATGAGCCTTTACGCAAAACGCGCTATGATCACGACCGTCCGACGCCCAAAACAAGGGAACCGAAGAAGCCATCGACCTCCTGAGCCGGGGAATGGAATGGCTTCGATACGTGCCGATATGCATCGTCCCGCAGCCCAAAAGGTCGCGCCTGACGATGTAAACCCGGCGTCCCTTGCAGAAACATCGCGTAACTGTGAGCAATCTTCGCGTGTGTATACTGAGGGTGCATCCGAATAGACCGTACCATACCATGGCGTACCAGCCTACAGGTGGATACAAAAGGAGACGTTCCAATGGCAAACAACGACTGGCTCACTCAGACCCAGGAACTGCTGCAAACCTGGACGAAGGCGCAGCAATCACTTTGGGAAAACTGGCGTTCGCTGATGCCGACGATGAGCGCGCAGCCCGCCAGTGAAGAATGGAAGCAGGCGGTCTCGGCGTGGAAAGACATTATGCAGCGCTCGCTCAACGCCCAGGCCGACTTCGTCAAGTTCTGGTCGGAAAGCATGACCGCGATGCCGCTGATGGGCAAGCAGATGGAGGAGATGTCGTCGCTGATTGTCGAAACTACCCAGCGCTGGACGCATGTCCAGAGCGAGATCTGGAGCAACTGGCTAGACGCGGTTGCGAAGGCTGACGCCGCTGCGATGACCCAGAACTGGGACGAAGGCACGCGCAAAGCGTTTGACGCCTGGCGCGAGACGGTCAACAGCGCCATCGAGGCGCAACGCAAAATGATGGAAAGCTGGATGTCCAGCGGCGGTGAAAAGAAGGAGTAAGACCAATTACGATTGACGATGCCGCATTCTTGTCATTCCGAGCGTAGCGAGGAATCTGCGCGGGTCGCGCACGACCCCTCGCGCTGCTCGGGGTGACCATGCCGGATGGTCACAGGTCATTGGTATAATTCCTTCCGGGCAGTATGTCCTCACTCCCACCGCTGCGGCAGCGTCTCCGCGTATGCCCGACGCAGGCGGTGGATAGCACAGTGCAATGTTGCAGCAACTGCTTGCCTGACCCTGACGTCGTGACGCTCAAAGGCGGACCGCACGCATGAGCAAAGCGGGCATGCATGGCGTTGGGATGCGCCGTTGTACCCTCACCCCCCGCCCCGCTCCCGCGCGCGAGAGCGGGGCGACCGGCACCGTGATCGAGTCCGTCCCACGGTGAGCGTGCCGGTGTTCGCGCGGATGTTTGCCCTTACCCTTAAACGTCGTGACGTGAGGGATGGGAGGATGTGTGCGACACACACCCTTATGGATGCGCAGAGACGACATCTGCCTGCCCATAAGGGTGTTCGCTTGAAAACTAGAGTCCCAACCGCCGCGCTGCGAGCAGCACTGCCGTCACGGTCATGCTATCGCGGATGTCGCTGCGCAGCACCATGTCCAGTACATGCGCGAATGGCATGGCTTCGATTTCCAGAAACTCCGTATCATCCTGCGGCAGGCTCGATGGCATCAGATCGAATCCCAGAAAGAGATGCGCCGTCTCTTCCACCACGCTCTTGGAGGTGTAGTAACTGCTGATCCATTCGAACCGTCCGGCGCGATAGCCGATCTCTTCCTGAAGTTCGCGCTGCGCGGCTTCTTCCGGCGTTTCACCGGCGTGCATCCCGCCGGTCGGCATTTCCCAGCGATGTCCTTCCCCATAAATGTAGCGGTACTGCCGGATCATCACCACCCGTCCATCGTTCAAAAATGGCAGGACGCCGACGCACTGACCAACGCCAGGCGTCACTACGCCATAGATCGTCGTGCGACCATCGGGCAACTCGGCGATGTCTTCGCGCAGGCGCAACCATTTGTTGCGGTAGATTTCGCGGCTTGCGCGGGTGCGCCATGGGTGCGGCGACATAGATGCTCCTTCCCGATTTCGTTCATGGTATAATGCCGTCCACATTTTTTATGCCGGATTATCAAGGGAGTCGTATGAATCGGGTGTGTATCGGCATTACGTGCGGAACCTTCTACGACCACGACTGGTGCCCGCCATCAATCGGGCACCGGAAGACATATATCGATGCAGTTGTGGCGGCTGGCGGCGCGCCGTTCCTGATCCCGTCCATTGATGATGAGGCGGCGCTGCGCATACTGTACGACCGAATCGACGGAGTGTTGCTGGCCGGCGGCGGCGACATCGAGCCGCGTCATTACGGTGAGGCGCCACTGCCGACGCTCGGCGTCGTCGATGCGCTGCGCGACCGCACGGAACTTCCGCTGGTGCGCTGGGCAGTCGCCGATGGGAAACCGGTGCTCGGCATCTGTCGCGGCGCGCAGATGGTCAACGTGGCGCTCGGCGGAACGCTCTACCAGGATATTCCTTCGCAGATTGAGACGTCACTCAATCATTCCGACTCTTACGCGCGCCAGGATTGGACGCATCTGGCGCATATGTTGCGCTTGTCGCCCGACTCGCGTTTGCGCCAGATTCTCGGCAGCGATGAACTGCCGATCAACTCACTGCACCATCAGTCGATCAAAACCGTCGCTCCCGGACTGATGGCCGTCGGTTGGGCGCCGGATGGCGTGATTGAAGCGATTGAGAGCGCAAATGGTCACTTCCTGATCGGCGTGCAGTGCCATCCCGAAGCTCTGCAAAGCGGAGCCGATCCACGCTGGCAAACGCTGTTCCGCCGCTTCGTCGAGGCGTGTGCGCGGTTCAAAGATCGTAACGCAGAATAGTCTGTCGATCGCCGGTGCGCCGGAAGCCAAACCACTCATAGAGACGGCGGGCGCTGTGGTTATATGCCTGCGTGTTCAGCGTCATCGCCTCGGCGCCAATCGCGGTGGCATAGGCGACAACCTCGTACAGTAACCGTGCGCCGATGCCCTGTCGCCGGCGATCCGGCAGCACTGCGATACGCACCAGGTGCACCAACCGCCCGTCATAGTGCGCTGTCACGAATGCGTATCCGACAACAACAGCGTCATCCTCGACGACCAGGAAGCGAGGCGTTTCGCGCAGCGCCAGCCCGATCTGAACGTTGTCCTTGCGCCACTCGGCGCTGAAACACTGCGCATCCACCGCCAGGATTGCCGGGATGTCGCCCACGGTTGCCGCGCGCACTCGCACTGCCGGGTTGCCATACGTCGGAACGCTCATGCGCTTCTTTTCGTAGACGATCACATCGGTATCGTGAACATACCCGGCACGACGCAGCGCCAGGGTCAGCCATGCGTCGGCAGGTTCGTGGCAGGCGACATACACGCGTGCAACGCCGCTGGCGTGCAGCATGGCATGGAACGACGGAAGCAATGTATCGAGCGCGCGCGCGGTTGCGAGTCGACCGCTCAACGCCAGCGCCCGGACCCACGTCACGCCATCGTTGACCCAATCAGCCAGTATCACGCCGCACGGTTTGCTGCCGGCGAAGAGGAGCAGCACAGGCGCACCGGCGAGCAATCCGACCGCCTCACCGAGGCTGACCGTCGTAAACCAGCGGTCAGCGTCATCGATCAGGCGCAGCACAGTTTGCCGATCATCGAGCGACGCCGGGCGCGTAGTCAGCAACTCGGAAGACGAAGATGATCGCAACACTGTCGTCTCCCGACGCAATCAGACGCGCTGGTATGCCACACGTCCATCGATGACCGTCATCTCAACCTGAATGTCTTTGATTTCCTCCACCGGACAGGTGAAATAATCACGGTCGAGCACTGCCATATCCGCCAGGAAGCCAGGCGACAGGCGCCCTTTGACCTGCTCTTCGCGGGTGAGCCAGGCGCCGGCGGCGGTGCATGCATACAGCGCCTCGTCGCGGGTGATTGCCTCCTGCGGCGCAATTGGCGTTCCCTTCCAGGTTTTGCGCGTCACCAGGCTGTAGAGACTGATCATAGGGTTGTAATGCACGGTGCTGGGAATATCACTCGTTGCGATCAGCGGAATGCCGCGATCCAGGTAGGTGCGCGCTGGCTTATACTGGTGCGCCAGCCGCTCGCCAACATCGCGGAAAAGATCGTCGCCTTCGTAGTAGATGAAGGTTGGCTGAATCACGGCGGCAATCTGATGTTTTGCCATATGCTGAAGGCTTTCTTCAGTGGCGAAGTAGGCATGGATCAGATTGTGGCGATGATCCTTGCGCGGCGAGGCTTCGATCACCTCAGCAAATGCGCGCGCTGCTTCGTGATGCGCCCGGTCGCCAATCGCGTGAATGCCGATGTCCCATCCCAGTGCGTGCCCACGGGCAAAGAACTCGCGCAGGTCTTCCGGGTCGAGGCGGTTGTAGTCGTACACCCGGTCTTCACCAACGAACGGTTGGAACATCCATGCCGTGCGACTGGTCGTACCGCCGTCGATAGCCATTTTCAGCCCGCCAAGGCTCAGCCAGTGATCGCCTAATCCGCTGTACACGCCCAATTCAGCAGCGCGCGCATTGAGTTGTTCGACGGTTTCGTCTTCACGGAAGCCGTGCCACGAGGGCATCAGATTGACACGCACCGGCAACCGGCCCGCGCGCCGGGCATCCAGGTAGGCTCGCATCTCCCAGGGACACAACCCCGGATCGAGAATGCTGGTGACGCCAACCGCCAGATATGCGCGGCCGGCGGCTTCGAGCGCATCCACTGCCTGTTCGGGGGTCGGGTCGGCGATCAGGCGGCGACAGAAGAGTTTGGCGGAGGCGCGCAGAACACCGCTCGGCGAACCGTCCGCAAACCGCTCGATCCTGCCTCCCTGCGGGTCAGGCGTTGAGGCGTACACGCCGGCCAGTTCGAGCGCCCGGCTGTTCACAACATCCATGTTGAAGAAACGTTTCAACAGCACCGGATGATCGGTCGTCGCGGCATCAAGATCGAGACGGTTGGGCAAACGACCCTCGGCAAAGAGCGACTCATTCCACCCTTCGCCAATGATCCATTCGCCGCGTGGCGTATGCGTCGCCGCCTCGCGCACCATGGCGACCATGTCGGCAATCGAGGTGCACTGTTCGAGTTGCAGGCGAGAAAACTTGATCCCCAGTTCGAGCATGTGGTTATGTGCGTCGTTGAAGCCGGGAACCACCGTGCGCCCGCCCAGATCGATCTGTTCCGTGTGCGAACCGGCAAGATTACGCACGTCGGCATCATCGCCGATCGCAACGACCCGACCATCCTTGCAGGCGATGGCGGAGCACCGGGGTAATTCGCGGTCAAACGTCCTGATAGCGCCATTGAACAGGATCAGGTCGGGCGCGAGATTGCGCACGCGGAGGGTTGGCATCGTCGTCCTCCCGATTCAGTACAGATGAAAGACAGGCGCGGGGTATTATAGCACACGCACCACCGGCAAAAAGCAATGTGGTATAATGACCGCACACGTGTGCGGAGGCCCCGATGAGCGACGAACGAGTCGTCACCCCCAGGGCAGGCGAAGAAGACCAACAGATCGAGAAAAGTCTGCGCCCACGCCGTCTTGCCGAGTTCATCGGACAGGAGAAGGTCGTTGAGCAGTTGCGCATTGCGATTGCCGCCGCCAAAGGGCGTGGCGAACCGCTCGATCATACGTTGCTCTATGGTCCGCCCGGGTTGGGGAAGACGAGTCTGGCAGGCGTGCTCGCCAACGAAATGGAGGTCAATATCAAACTGACGTCGGGTCCCGCCATCGAGCGCGCCGGCGACCTTGCTGCACTGCTGACCAATCTCCAGAAAGACGATATTCTGTTCATCGACGAGATCCATCGCCTGAATCGAGCTATCGAAGAAGTGCTCTACCCGGCGATGGAAGATTTCGCGCTCGATATTATGGTCGGGAAGGGACCAGGAGCGCGCAGCCTGCGCCTGAAACTGCCGCGCTTCACGGTGGTCGGCGCGACTACGCGCCTGGCGTTGCTTACGTCGCCGCTGCGCGACCGCTTTGGGTCGGTACACCGACTCGAATTCTACTCGGTCGATGCGCTCTACGAGATCGTGATGCGTTCGGCGCGTATTTTGGGGGTGGTATGCACGCCAGAAGGAGCGCGCGAAATAGCAGCGCGGGCGCGCGGCACGCCGCGCATCGTCAATCGGCTGCTGCGCCGCGTGCGCGATTATGCCCAGGTCATCGGCGATGGCATCATCACGCTCGACGTGGCGCGCGATGCGCTGGCGAAACTGGAAGTCGATCACCTGGGACTCGATGAAAACGACCGACGGTTGCTGCGCGCTATCATCGACCTGTTCGGCGGGGGACCGGTCGGGCTTTCGACACTGGCTGCATCGCTTGCCGAAGAAGTCGATGCCATTGAGGACGTGTACGAGCCGTTTCTGCTGCAACTCGGGTTTTTGCAGCGCACGCCGCGCGGACGGATTGCCACGCGACGCGCTTATGAGCATCTCGGCGTTCCCTATGTCGAGCGCAGTGTTGATAACGGCGCTGAACAGGGACGCCTGTGGACGTGACTATGTGCTGCTTTTGTTGCTGACCCCCTCGAAGAGCGGCAGATACTCCCCATACCCTTCTTCTTCCAGTTTTTCGACCGGAATAAATCGCAATGCGGCGGAGTTCATGCAATAGCGCAGACCGGTTGGCGCCGGACCATCATCGAACACGTGCCCAAGGTGCGAGTCGCCGTGTTTCGAGCGCACTTCGGTGCGCACCATCCAGAGTTTCCGATCTTCGCGGGTGACGATATTGCCCGGCTCGAGGGGCTTTGTGAAACTGGGCCAACCGGTGCCCGAATCGTACTTATCGAGCGAACTGAACAATGGCTCACCCGATACGACATCCACATAAATGCCATGCGCCTTGTTATTCCAGTAAGCGTTCTGGAACGGCGGTTCGGTGCCTTCGTGTTGCGTGACTTCGTACTGCTCCGGCGTCAACCGCCGTCGCAGTTCGTCGTCTGATGGTTTCGTGTATTGTTTCACTGACTCCTCCTATGCGCGATCAGCACATATCTCCTTTTCAGTGTACCATGAAGTCATCGCCTCTTGCCGGAAGTGGTGACAGGTGGGATTGTCCAGTTCTATCGTCCCGTGCCATCAGTATGGTACGGATGGAGCCGCAAGGACTGTTTCTCAGCAGCGGCGTCCCGCCAGGCGACGGACGTCAGCGTACCCTTGTGACGCTCAATTTGCACACCCACACTCCTTCTGGTAATCTATGCTGACGTTGCTCGACAGGCGGGCGAGAGGCATGGAGCGCACGGAATACGAGGTGATGGCGGCTGTCGAGAGCCGTCACTGGTGGTACGGCGGCATGCGCGCGATTGCGGCGGCGCTGCTCGATGAGGTCTATGCCGGGCGGCGCGATCTGCGCATTCTCGACGCCGGTTGCGGCACCGGTGGGAACGTCGTCTTTCTACGGCGGTACGGGTCGGTCGCGGCGGTCGATCTGGCGCCGGAAGCGGCGCTTTTCGGCGCTGAGCGACTGCGCGGCGCGTTGGTGCGGGCAAGTGTGCTGGCATTGCCATTTGTCGATGAATGGTTCGATCTGGTCACATCGTTCGAGGTGTTGTACCATCGGGATGTTCCCGATGAAACCGTTGCACTGCGTGAGACGTGGCGCGTGCTCCGTCCCGGCGGACGGTTGTTACTGCGCCTCCCCGCCTTCGAGTGGCTGCGCGGCAGGCACGATTGCGCCGTCCACGGACGGCGCCGCTACACTGCGAACGAGGTGCGCGAGTTGCTTCAGCCACAGGGATTCGAGGTCGAACGCATATCGTATGTCAACACCCTGCTCCTGCCGCTCCCACTGACTCAGCGGTTCATTGAGCGCGTGGCGCCTGCCATTGATCGCAACGGCTCGGATCTTCAATTGCCGCCAGCGATGCTGAACGAAGCGTTGCGCTGGCCCCTTGCCGCCGAAGCCGCCTGGATCGCGCGCGGCGGATCGTTTCCGGTGGGTCTCTCGGTGATCTGTCGGGCGCGGAGGGTGTGAGAACTGAGAACTGAGAACCAGGAACGAGAGCATCGCCTATCGCCTGAACCCTATCGCCTATCGCCTGAACCCTATCGCCTATCGCCTGAACCCTATCGCCTATCGCCTGAACCCTATCGCCTATCGCCTGAACCCTATCGCCTATCGCCTGAACCCTATCGCCTATCGCCTGAACCCTATCGCCTATCGCCTGAACCCTATCGCCTATCGCCTGAACCCTATCGCCTATCGCCTGAACCCTATCGCCTATCGCCTGTTTTCTGCCATGCTTCAAACATTGCTCAACAAACTTTCCGCCCACCCAGGACTCTGGGGTTTTCTGCGTCGCGTCGTCGAGGATGGATTCGACGCCGAAAAAGATGTGATCGCGCGCGAACTGCAACCCTGGCGTGACGCAGGGCAGCGCCGATTCCTCGATTTTGGCTGCGGTACCGGCGAATTTTCGATCTGCTTTCCGGCAGAATCGTATTTTGGCGTCGATATTGCCCGGCACTACATTCACTACGCCGGTCGTCGCCGTCCGGGACGTTACGCTGTGATGAGCGGCGCAGGGCTTGGCTTTGCATCGGGAAGTTTCGACGGCGGGCTTGTTCTTGGCGTGTTCCACCACCTCCCCGATGACCTGGTGCGCACCGCCATCACCGATCTCCACCGTGTGTTGCGCCCCGGCGCGACGCTCCTGGTGATGGAAGACATCCCTTCTCCGCGTCCGTGGAATGTGTTGGGACATCTGATGCACTGGCTGGATCGCGGCGATCATATTCGCGAAGACGAAGCCTACCGCGCGCTTATGCAGCCGTACTTCTCGCTGCGTCGCTGGTACCATATCAAAAGCGGCATTTGCGATCTGGCGGTCTATGTGCTGGATCGCACGGATGATCCGGTCATCCTGCATGGGGAAGCAGCTGCTGCACGCCAGCTCGACGCCGGAGCATAGCGTGGAACATCTTCCAACCCGGGTTCAATCATTTCTTCTCAGACCGCGCCGCCTGGTCGTTGGCGCGCTGCTCGTGATTGTCGCCGGCGCGGCACTCTGGCTCTTCCGCGCGTCCGGCGCGCTCCTGCATCCCATCTTTATTCGTGACATGGCGCACTCGCTTGGTTTCTTCGGACCACCAGCGTTGATCGGCGCGCTGGCATTGCTGCTGGTTGCGCCTGTTGCACCAGCCGCCGTGTTGCAGATCGGCGCCGGGCTGGCATTCGGACCGGTGGCGGGGTTTCTGTACACCCTGGTTGCCGACCTGATCGGCGCCAGCGCCGGTTTCTGGCTCGCCAGACGATGGGGGCGATCGGTGATCGAGCCGCGGTTGTCGCCTGCGATGCGTGAACAGGTCGAGCGCCTGACACAGCGGATGACGTGGCGCAGTGTCATGCTGTTGCGGCTGCTGCCGGGTCCCGCCTACCCGCTGGTATCATTTGCGGCAGGGTACTCGCGCCTTGGATTTGGCGCGTACACGCTGGCTTCTCTGGCAGGCGTCTCCCCGGCGCTGGCGTTGCTGGCATTCGCCGGCGATCTGGCAACATATTCACCACTACTGGCGTTCGGGCTGGTTGCGCTGATCGTCGGAGCGCTGGCGCTCGCCGGGCGTCGGTTGAGCCGTCGCATACCGTCTGCGTAACCAGAGAAGCAACGCGATCACCCACCCCAACCAGGCAAGCGCCGTTTTTCCGTAACGAGCGATAATCAGAGCGATGAGCACGACCAGGCGCGCGCTCCACAGCACCGCATACGGAAGCGGAGCAACCCTGACCGGCGTTCCCCAATCGAGCGCGGCGATCCGTTCGAGATGCCCATTGGCGACACACTGTTCCAATGTGGCAACATAAATAATGTCCGTACAGGCAGCCGCCAGGAGCAAATTATGCCGTAATGCGTCCCAGTGCAGGATCGCGTCGCCGCTGCCCGAACTCCCAACCGCAAGCGCATCGGCGGACGGTCCGTAGACAGCAATCAGTGCGCTGCCAAACCATTCCGGTGCGGTTTCGCTCAGGCACATCAACACCTCGATATCGGCAGGCAGATCGACAATATCGAGCGCGCGCTGGAGGAGCGTCGTCCCTACACGACGATCATCAGCGATCAGCGGAATCTGATACGCGTGAACTTCGTAGCCGTCGCGTCGCGCCACCGCCATCACTTCGAGATATGCCGCGCGTGCCGCCGGGAAGAGGGCATTATCGCGCGCCAGCCAGATACGCCGCACAATTTCGCGCGCACCACCCCACCCTGCGAACAGCGCATCACTCAATGGCGGCTCCATATCGAAGCCGACGGCGACGAACCGCAAGCCATTCGCCTGCGCCCATGCATGAAACGCCTGATAACACGCCGCAGCGCGCGGATAGTTCTGAAGATTGAACGCCAGCCCCTCATCGGCGGGCAACGTTAGCCAGGCGACAACCGGAATGTCGTGGGTGTTGAGCAGGCGTGTTGCGGCGGCATACCCATCGTCGAAGACAGACAGTGCAAGCGCCACACCGTAGGCGCGCGCCGCCAGCAGGTTCAGCACGTCCGGGCGATCCAGCAGGCGCAGCAGCGCCGCCCCGCTCAACTCGCAGAAGAAAAAGAGTTGCGGTTCTTCGTGCAATGTCGAAATCATAGGCGGATCATTGTAGCATGGGTGACAAAACTGGTATCATACTATCGATGATATTCGTCTGAGAAAGAAATTTCGATGACCGCCCTTGTCGAAACACATGACCTGACGCGCCGGTATGGATCGAACCTGGCGCTGGATCATCTGAACCTCACCATTCCCGAAGGCGCCATCTTCGGCTTTATCGGACCAAACGGCGCCGGCAAGACGACGACCATGCGCATCCTGACAACGCTGCTGGCGCCAACGTCGGGGGAGGCGCGCGTCGCTGGCATATCCGTCACCCGCGAGCCACGCGCCGTGCGGCGGCTTGTTGGCTTTATGCCCGATTTCTTCGGCGTCTACGATAATATGAAGTCGTGGGAATACCTCGACTTTTTCGGTCGCGCATACAGCATACCGGCGCAACGGCGCCAGCAATTGATCGGTGAACTGCTGGCACTGGTCGATCTGGAGCACAAGCGCGATGAGCCGGTGATGTCGCTATCACGCGGCATGAAACAGCGGTTGAGTCTGGCGCGTTCCATGATGCACGACCCCCGCCTGCTCATTCTGGACGAACCGGCAAGTGGTCTCGACCCGCGGGCGCGCATCGAACTGCGCGAATTACTGAAGGAACTGCGGGCGATGGGGAAAACGATCATGATCAGTTCGCACATTCTGAGCGAACTTGCAGAAATGTGCACCCACATCGGCATTATCGAGCGGGGCAAACTGCTTGCGGCAGGCGAAGTGCAGGAGATTCTGCGCACCATGCGTCCCCATCGCATTGTTGAAATTCGTGTCGTATCCGGCGCTGCGCGCGCCGAAGAGCTGCTGCGCACACACGCTGATGTGCTGGAGTTGCGTCGTGAAGGAGCACGCGCCGAGTCCGACGACGAGAACGCGCCGCTCGACGACGAGACAGGACCGCACACGCTCCTGGCTGATTTTGCTGGCGATGAGCACGCACTGGGTGAATTACTGGCAATGCTGATCGCAGCGGGGGTGCGAATCTCCCATTTTGCCGAACAATCCGGCGACCTCGAAGATATTTTTCTGCACGTCACAAAAGGCGTCGTCTGAAGGAATGCCTATGCCAGAACTTAATCCAATCCTGGTGAAAGACCTGCGCAGCCGCATGCGCGGCGCGCGCGCGTACATTCTGCTTACGATCTATCTGCTCATTCTGGCGGGAGTCACACTGCTGCTCTATGCGGCGCTCTCAGGCGAAAGCTCCAACGATCTGAACGCCGGACGGCGAATCGGTCAGACGCTCTTTTTCACCATCGCAACCGTGGCACTGATCGAGGTCTGCCTGATCACGCCAGTGCTAACATCAGGAAGCATTGCCGGCGAAAAAGAGCGTCAGTCGTATGACCTGCTGATCGCGTCATTGCTCACACCGTGGCAGATTGTGTGGGGCAAACTGGTGTCGGCGCTGGCGTTCGCTCTGCTTCTGATCGTGGCGATTGTGCCGGTGATGAGCCTGGCATTTCTGTTCGGCGGCATTGGGCTGACGGAAGTGCTCATTGCAATCGCCGGGCTGGTTGTAACGGCGGTCCTCTACGCAACCATCGGCTTGTTCTGGTCCGCCGTGCTGCAAAGCTCCCTGGGAGCGACCAGTTTCGCCATCGGCACAGTCATCGCCCTGCTGTTGGGCATTCCATTTCTCATTGTGATTTTCAGCCTGATCCTGGGATCCAGCGCGCCGTCAGATCTGCTGGACTCGGTCTGGTTCATCTATCTCAGCCGATTCGTCACTGCGTCGCACCCCTTTATTGCACTCGGCGCTACGGCGTCGCTCCTCTCGAGCGGAGGCGATGCTTTCTTCGAAGTCGTGCGGACAGGCACAACGATTGTGGTTGTGCCAAGCCCATGGTTGCTCTATATCGCGCTTTCGCTGATCGCTGTGATGCTGCTGTTGACAGCAAGCGTGCGACTCGTTCAGCCAGCGTCACCAGGCGCCGACCGGAAGAAGCGCACCGGCAGACAGGGATGAATGATATCGTCAGGACTTGCCGGAAGATCGGGTAAGCAGACGATAGCAGAGCATACCAATGGGGAGCATCATCCAGAAGCTGATCAGGCGAAACAGGATCGCAGCCCCTAATGCCGCTTCGAGCGGCACACCCTGGGCGTGCAGAGCGACGGTCAGCGCAGCTTCGACCGTTCCGCCGCCGCCGGGGAGCAGAGTGAAGACGCTCACGATCAGCGCCAGACCATATGCGGCGAACATCGCAGCAAGCGGCGGATCGGCGCCCAGGCTATGGAGAATTGCCAGCAATGCCAGACTATGGCAACAAAAGATCAACAACTGCAACCCAACCAGCACCACAATCCGGCGTGGCTGTTCGAGGATCAGGCGTCGACTGGCAATAATTTCATCGACCGCCTGTGTCACCTGCGATGCTGTCAATACCGGTCCAAACAGGCGATTCACCAGGCGCTTCAGGCGGAGCGCCCACTCCTGAAGCGTAGTGTCTGGGCGTGAGGCAACATAGATCGCACCACTCATCACCCCTAGTGCAACTGCCAGTGCGCCATAACTGACCGACGCGCCGCTCAATCCGGTCGTCACCAGCAGATACATCAATCCATACGTAAACGCCACCAGAACGGCGCCATTCCAACTGAGCAGTTCCATCCCCGCGACCATAGCGACGCTACCGACGGGGAAACCGCGTCGCCGCAGACTGGCGACCAGGAAGGCATAGGCGCCGACACTTCCGGCAGGAATCGCCTGGTTGATCAGAATCGTCACCATTGCTGCGGCGGTCAACCACCAGAACTGCGCGCGATGCCCCAGAATCGCCAGCACCCGGCCATAGATCTGCCCGGCGCACACAAAGCCCATCACGACACCGACAAACGCGAGCAGCAGATACCCCGGACGGACATTGCGCAGCAGAACAAAGGCTTTGATCACCTCCTCGCGGTTGAGATAGGCGACCGCAACGATAGCTGCCAGCAGAAGCAGCCCGATAATGGCGCCCCAGGGAGTGCGTCGCAGCTGCGCTGTCTTGGTACTGATATGCCACCTCCGCATGCGCAATGGTTAGTAGCGTGCCAGGTCGTACATCGCCGCCGCGATTTTTTGCGGATTGAGCATGAAATAGTCTTCAAGCGGATCGGCGAACGGGGTTGCAAACAGATCGGGGGATGCGAGACGGCGAACCGGTGCATCCAGATACTCAAACGCATGTTCAGCGATGAGCGCGGCGATCTCCCCGCCGATCCCACCGGTCAGGACATCTTCGTGCACAATCAATGCACGACCCGTCTTTTTGACAGACGACAGGATCGCATCGCGGTCGAGCGGCGCCAGGGTGCGCAGATCGATGACTTCGACATCGACCCCCTCGGCTTCCAGTTCTTTCGCCGCTGTCAGGGAATGGTGCACCATCAGCCCATAACTGAACACACTCATATCGCTGCCGTTGCGCCGCACCACTGCCTTGCCAATCGGCTCACGGTAGAGTCCTTCGGGCACATCGCCGCGCACCGAACGGTAGAGTTGCTTGTGCTCAAAGAAAATCACCGGATCCGGATCATAGATTGCGGCGATCAGCAACCCTTTGGCGTCGAACGGCGTTGATGGGATGACCACTTTAATGCCTGGCGTACTGGTAAACAGGCGTTCGACACTCTGTGAATGATAGAGCGCACCATGGATGCCGGCGCCGCACGGCGCCCGCACCACAATCGGGCAACTCCAGTCGCCGTTCGAGCGATAGCGAAAACGCGCCGCTTCATTGAGAATCTGATCGATCGCCGGGTAAATATAGTCGGCGAACTGAATCTCGGCGACCGGCAGAAGACCGTGCAACGATGCACCAATAGCAGCGCCGACAATACCGCACTCGGCAATCGGCATGTCAA
This sequence comes from Roseiflexus castenholzii DSM 13941, assembly GCF_000017805.1. Lineage (GTDB taxonomy): Bacteria > Chloroflexota > Chloroflexia > Chloroflexales > Roseiflexaceae > Roseiflexus > Roseiflexus castenholzii. The sequence goes on from NC_009767.1 coordinate 3,965,662, forward strand.
TCACACGATGTTCGCCAAAACGCGCCAGCAACCCTTCGGTTGCCAGAAAGACGCCACCCTTGACGGCCACATCCTCGCCGAGAACCATAATCCGATCATCGGCAGCCATAGCATCGTGTAACGCCGACCGGATCGCTTCGATAAACGTCATGACAGGCATAGTGTTCGTCGTCTGGTCTCTGAGCCGGTTGACACAACGGTGTGTATGCGTCGTTCCTTATGAACAGGCGTGCCAGCCTCTTATCCATACAGATGATCGGCAATGCTCTCGACGGAAGGATATGGCGCCGCAACCGCAGCATCCGTAGCGGCATCGACTTCGGCGCGCACCTCGCGTCGCAATGCTTCGATTTCCTCCGACGTGATAATGCCGTGTTCCACAAGATAGTGCTCGAAGCGTTTGATCGGGTCACGCGCGCGCCAGGATTCAACTTCCTCGGCTGAACGATACTTCCGATCATCGTCAGCACTCGAATGGGGTCGAAACCGATACGTTTTGCACTCGAGCAGCGTTGGTCCGCCGCCATTGCGTGCTCGTTCCATCGCCTGATGCGCGGCTTCGTACACGGCAAACACATCGTTGCCATCCACAACAACGCCCTGCATACCATACCCTGCCGCCTTCATGGCAACATCGGGCACCGGCACTTCCCGATGAACCGGCACGGAAATAGAGTACTGATTGTTCTGACAAACGAAGACAACCGGCAGTTGGTGGATACCGGCGATGGTCAACCCCTCGTGCCAGGCGCCTTCCGCCGTCGCGCCCTCGCCGAACAATCCCATAACAGCGATATCCTGCTCGCCTCTGGCGCGAAACGCCAACCCAAGCCCGGCGGCATGCACCAGATGACTTCCCACCGAACTCGAACCGCTCACGATACGAAGACGGCGGCTGCTGTAGTGCCCGAACATCTGCCGTCCACCGCTGGATGGATCATCACGCCGCGCCATAGCGTGCAGCAAAACATCGAGTACCGACTGCCCGAGCGCCATCACCAGCGTCATATCGCGGTAGTACGGGATCACATAATCGTGTCCCACACGAATCGCCCACGCGCATCCAAGTTGCGTCGCCTCGTGACCTGCGGCGGTCACCACAAAGTGCGCCCGCCCCTGACGATTCAGCAGCCAGAGCCGATCATCTGTCTCACGCGACGCGATCATGGTGCGCAGACCGGCGATCAGCCGCTGGCGACTCAGACCCAAACGAACATGGGGAGGAGTATCGTTCGCTTCCATACCTCTGCCACCACAATCTATACTCCAACAACATCAGGCAAGCGGCACCCGCAATTCGACCGTCGTACCTTCGCCTTCCGCCGAGCGGATGCGGCACTCACCGCCGATCAGGCGCGCGCGCTCGCGCATATTCAGCAAACCCAACGAACCGCGAGTATTGTAACTCGATTCAACGGCAGCAAGGTTGAATCCGCGTCCGCGATCCCGCACACTGGCAACCAGTTGCCCTTCTTCCAGGTACAGGTAAATCACCACTTCGTCGGTGCGCGCATGTTTGCGTGCATTATTGACTGCTTCCTGAATAATAATGAAAATGGCGCCCTCCACTTCGACCGGCAATCGTGGAATGCTGGAAGGCGCCTCGAGGCGCAGTTTCATGACACCGGCAGGATCACGGAAGCGGGCCACATATTGCTGCAACGTCGATAGCAATCCTTGCGTTTCCAGCCCGAGCGGTCGCAGTTCAAAGAGGAGCGTGCGAATATCGTAGGCGGTTTTTTGCACCAGTTCGGCGAGAACTTCCAATTCACCTTCGACTCGTTCCGGCATGGCACGCAGCAATTTCTTGATGAACTCGATATTCATCGCAATCGCTGCAATACTCTGGGTCGGACCATCGTGCAGGTCGCGCGCAATCGCCGCGCGTACCTCCGCTTCCTTGGCGAGCAACCGGTCACGTTCCTCTTTCAGACTGCGCACCAGGCGCGCATTCTCGACGGCAATCGCCGCCTGCGTCGCCAGCGTCGTCAGAAGGCGCAGGTCCTGGTCGTCGAAAGGCGTCCCATCACGTTTGTTGAGCACCTGCATTACGCCGACGACACGATCGCCGATACGCATCGGCGCACAGAGGATCTGGCGCGTCTCAAAATCGACATCACGCGCAACTCCATCGAACCAGCGTGGGTCTTGTTCGACATCATTGACAATCTGGCCAATCCCATTGGTGGCCACCCAACCGGCAATGCCGCGATCAAGCGGGATGCGAAACTCGCGCTGCTCACCGGTATGCGGATCGGGCAGTTCCAGGATCAGTTCACGGGTGTGCTCATCGAGCAGCATGATCGAGCAACGCTCAGCGCCCATCGCCTGAGGAACCTGGTTGCGAATATCGTTCAGCAGACTGGAGAGATCGAGATTGCTCGCCAGCGCCTGCCCCACCTGATAGAGCAGATGAAGTTCGCGCAGGTCCTGCTCGGCGCGTCGCAGGCGTGCCAGTTTGTCGGCTTCTCCGCCAATGGCGCGCACCAGCAGCATGGCAAGGTCCTCATCGGGCGCGGGAGACGGGCGCTCCGTTTCGGCATCGAGCACGACCAGATGGAGCAAACCCACGGTCTGTGAACTGGTCGATAGTGGAAGTTCGAGCAATTTGCGTTCGTCGTCGAGCGTGTAGTAGCCGATGGTTGGTTCACGCCCTTCTTCGCGGCGGGCGAATGTTTCGCGCGCCTCGGCGATCAGTGCGCCAGCCTCGCTGTCGATCACCCCATGATGCAGGCGAATGACCTCGCCATGGGGCGCATGGTAGAGCAATGCACCTCCCTGCGCGGGCCAGAAGGCGACCAATCGCTCCAGCGACGCTTGAAGCAATTCATGCACATCCTGGTGGCCCCCAGCCGAAATAAGTTGACTCAGGGTTTGCAACTGACGCTGATCGACGAGCAGTGGCGCCATGGCGGACCTCGCAACTGTAGCATTGTGCGTACTGTACGGCATTGCACGTCCTCTGTCAATGCAACGCCAGCCTGATATGATATATATCATACATCACACCGGAAAGGTATGGCGAGATACGATGTGGCTGATGTCGGGTGCGCTCGGGTATTCGGTCCGACCTTAAACGTCCCGGGGTGAAGGGGCGCGCCCGCACCCTTTGTCCCATCAGCCCGACGGTTCAGCGTCTGGCGACGCTCTTCATGGTATACTTCAAACATCTCGACATTTTCCGCTGCCCCGATACCGACGGACTATTCCACGATGTTATCGTTTCCGCAATGATCCCGGGTGATACTATGTCAATTCAGTCCTCTCCTCATACCGATGTCCTGATCGTCGGCGCCGGACTTTCCGGCATTTGCGCCGCGTACTACGTGCAAACACGCTGTCCGACCCGAAGCTACGCCATTCTGGAAAGCCGCGATACGATGGGAGGCACATGGGACCTCTTTCGCTATCCGGGCGTCCGTTCGGACTCAGACATGCATACGCTGGGATATAGTTTTCGCCCGTGGCGCGGGTTAAAATCAATGGCGGACGGTCCATCGATCCTGCGGTATATCGAAGAAACAGCACAAGAGTACGGCATCGACCACCGGATTCGCTTCGGCTATCGTGTCCAGCGCGCTGCGTGGTCATCCGCTGAGGCACGCTGGAGCGTGGACGCAATTCGGATGTCGGATGGCGCACCGGCACGGTTCACCTGCTCCTTTCTCTTTATGTGCACGGGTTACTACGACTATGCCCAGGGATACACCCCCGATTGGCCCGATCTCGATCTTTTCCGTGGACTCGTTATTCACCCGCAACGGTGGCCCACCGATCTTGACTATGCCGGCAAGCGAATTATTGTCATCGGCAGCGGCGCTACGGCCGTAACGCTGGCGCCAGCGCTGGCGGAGCGCGCAGCGCACGTGACCATCCTTCAGCGCTCACCAACCTATGTGGTCGCACTGCCCGCCGAAGACCCGGTTATGCGTCGGTTCTACCAAAAGTTGCCGCCTCGCATCGCCTATCGCCTGTCGCGCTGGTGGTCCATCGGGGTTGGGATGTATTTCTATACCCTGGCGCGCCGCCTGCCCGACGCCACTCGACGCAACATCCTCACGCAGATACGGGCGCATCTTGGTCCTGATTTCGATGTCGAGACCCATTTCAATCCACATTACAACCCCTGGGATCAGCGGCTCTGTGTCGCACCCGACGGTGACCTGTTCCGGGCGATCAAATCTGGCAGGATAGCCATGGTCACCGATCAGATCGAGCGTTTTACCGAAACCGGTATTCGGCTCGCCTCCGGGACAGAACTTAACGCTGATATTATCGTGACCGCCACCGGTCTGGTGCTGAAGCCGATGGGGGGTGCGCAGATCGTTGTTGACGGCATACCCGTCGATCCAGGGAAAACGCTCACCTATCGGGGCGCCATGTTCAGCGATGTGCCCAATCTGGCGCTGGCGTTTGGCTACACCAATGCGTCGTGGACTCTGAAGTGCGAATTGATAGCACAGTATGTCTGCCGTCTGCTGAATTATATGGAGAAACACGGCTACGCGCGATGCACACCGCGACGTCCGAATACGCTCCTCTCCATACAACCGGCAGTGACGCTCACCTCCGGTTACATTCAGCGCGCCCTCGACGTCATCCCGCGTCAGGGCGAACGCGATCCCTGGAAGGCGCATCAGAACTATCTGCGCGATCTCTTGAGTCTGCGATTCGGTCGCCTGAATGACGGTTCGATGGAATTCGCTCGATTGGGACAACTCCAGGCGCACGCGGTTCGGGGAGTACGATAGTGGCGCGTCGCATGCAGCTGGCAAACCGGACAGCAGTGGTCACCGGCGCAGCAAGCGGCATTGGCAGAGCGATTGCCCTATCGCTGGCGCGTCGCTGCTGCCACCTTGCGCTGGCGGACATCGACGAAGCGGGGATGGCGCACACAGCGGCGTTGATCGCGCCCCACCACGTGCGTGTCAGTTGCCATTGCCTCGATGTGTCCGATGCCATTGCGGTCGCTGCGCTGCCAGAGGCGGTGCGTTGCGCGCACGGCGGCGTGGATCTGTTGTTCAATAACGCAGGTGTAGCGATGTGGGGCAATTTCGATCAGGTCAGCGATGCCGACTTTGAGTGGTTGTTCGCCATTAACTTCCACGGTCTCGTGCATATGACGCGCGCATTTCTGCCGCTGCTGAAAGCAAGCGACGATGCGCGCCTGGTGAACATTTCGAGCGTTTTCGGGCTTGTCGCGCCTTCAGGTCAGGCGGCATACGCCGCCAGCAAATTCGCAGTGCGCGGGTTCTCCGAGGCGCTCCGACACGAACTCGAGCATACGTCGGTCGGAGTGACAGTCGTCTTTCCTGGCGGCGTGGCAACTGCTATTTCCGAGCGTGCGCGCCAACCGGCAGCAATGTCGCGCGCGGAGGTCGAACAGGGGCTGGCGCGATCACGCCGATTGCTGACTCTGCCGCCGGAAGTCGCCGGCGAAACCATTGTCAGAAGCGTCGAGCAGCGCAAAGCGCGGGTACTGATCGGACGCGACGCACGCCTGATCGACCTGCTTGTGCGCCTGGCGCCCGTCTCGTACTGGAGCATTATGCGGCGTGTGATGGGGCGCTGACGCCGAATCAACAACGATATGGCGTAGTGAGCATGGCGCCAGAAACACCCTGCCGCAGCAGGTTAGCGATTCTTAACACACGTTGCTTGCACTGCTGCTGTCTACGTAGTACAATAAAGCAACGGTACGCAATTGCATGTCCTTGATGTATCCGCCTCTGCTCATGATTTCGTAGCCTGGAAAGGACGACAAACGTGGTTCAGACCGTTTGCGGCCCGCACGGTTACGGAGACGCGAATACCGCTGTTGTTGTTCGTTGATGACAAACAAAGCCCTCATCCGCCTGGCTGGCGGTTGGGGGCTTTTTGCATTCCTTCGCAGCGTCGTTGCTGCACATTGACCGTCGTCGTCCACCCGCCGGGTGTGCGGGCAGTGATGCAGGAGGCCTGTATGAACCTGATCGTGAACAGTCGCAATGGCAAACTCTCGGATCGTCAGCGTCAGCACATCGAGCAAAAACTTTCACGCCTCGACCGTTACCTTGATCGGATCGACAAAGTGACGGTCGAGCATATGGAAGAAATGCGACGCAACGAGGGGAATGTCCATCGCGTGCAGGTGACGGTTGTCGGCGATCATGGTGTGTTGGTGCGCGCCGAGCGGCGCGCGCCGGAGTTGTATGCGGCGATTGACGAAGTGTACGACACGCTCCAGCGTCAGATCGAGCGTTATAAGGATAAGCACTGGCGGCGCGGCAGGCTTCGCCGTCAGGGAGGGCAGATTGTCGAGGCGCTGCCTGAAATGAACGCCGCAGCGCCTGCCCCAATCGACGAGGAAGAGCAGCGACCGCGTATCGTCCGCACGAAGGAATTCCAGGTCAAGCCGATGTACAGCGATGAAGCGGTCGAGCAGATGGAACTCCTCGGACACAGTTTCTTCATCTTCCAGGATGCTGATACCGGGAAACTGAATGTGCTCTACCGCCGCCAGGACGGGAACTATGGCTTGATCGTGCCAGAAGTGACTGACTGATGACGGTCATCATACTCATGCCACCTGCCAGATTGCGGCTGCGCCATAGCCGACGACCCATGGCGCATCGGGTTCGACATCACCAGACGTTCCATAGCGCACAATGGTGACTTGGTCGGCGCCGAGGTCACGGCAAGCCCACAACACCGCTGCAATTGCGCCGCTGCCGCAGGCGTATCCAGCGCCTTCGTACTCGGCGGCGATCACGGCATCGGGATCGAACGCCGCGACCCGCCGCAAGAGTTCGGCATCGAGGCGATGCGCCACCGATGCCGGTTCATAGTGCGACAGATCCGAACTGGCAATCAGTAGTACATCACGTCCCCGCACGGTTTCTGCCAGCGCTGCGCCGAGCGCGGCAGCCGTCGTCGTGCGTTGATCCGCCATCATGACGGGCAGCAGGCGGAATGAACCGAGAACACACTGAAGAAACGGCAACTCGATTTCGATGGCATGCTCATCATCGTAGCGCCGCCGCGCCAGGCCATACCCCGCATGCGCACACAGTGCAGCATCAAGTTGCACGATTGCATCGGCATCGACTTCGACAACGCCCAGCGGTGTTTCGTATGCCGCGTGCCCGGTCGTGATCAGTGGCGTGTCACCGCCACGGTGCCACGGCGACACGATGACGATGATGTCCGGCGTGCTGCCGCGTATGCATGCAAATGCCCACGCCGCCACCGGACCGGAGTAGCGCAAGCCCGCGTGCGGCGCTAGCAGCCCCCAGATTCTGCCCGATAACCCGGGTGGGGTCGCCTGTGCCAGATACTGCTCAATCGCACGCCGCAAACGCGCAGGGTTCGACGGATACCAACTGCCAGCGATTGGTGATGGGCGGATGTCCATACGGCGCCTCCTGAGAATAGTCAGGAGTTATACCAATGACGATTGAAGATACCGCATGCGTGTCATTCCGAGCCCTTCGCTTCGCTCAGGGTAAACGCAGCGAGGAATCTGAGCGGGTCGCGCACGACCCCTCGCGCTGCGCGGGGTGACCATGCCGGAGGGTCACAGGTCATTGGTATTATACGGTCAGGAGATGAGCCACAAACAGTTTATGCCGGTATACCGGCATTGTAGCAGATGTGGTAGACTGGCGTGGTACTTAAGGGTAAGCTGAGCGGCAAGAGGCAGGAAGATGGAAATCCTCTTGTGAGCGCCCATGGGCACGGCAGGCACACCCGCCACGGGCAGGCGCGGGGACCTGACCCCACGCCGGTTCGTTTAAGGGCGGACAGAACACCGAGCGAACACCGGTACTCCCACCATGGGACCGTGGGACGGCCGCGAGCACGGCGCCGGTCGTCCCGCTCCCGCGCGCGGGAGCGGGACAGGGGGTGAGGGGAAAATGGCGCATCCCAACGCCATGCATGCCCTCCACGCGCATGCGTGCTGTCCGCCATTGAACGCCGGTTCGGGGGTGAGTGGCGGGGCGCCTCCCCAACGGTCGGGCGCCCCTCGTGGGTGCTCACAGGTCGAGCGGCAAGGGCGGCAGCATGACACACGACAGCCATTCAATCTACACCGACGCCGATTTTATCAAGGACGATCTGCGGCGCTGCGATCTGGTGATGAAAGGCGGCATCACCAGCGGCGTAGTCTATCCACCGGCGATCATCGAGCTTGCAACGCGCTACCGGTTTGTCAACATCGGCGGCGCCTCGGCGGGCGCGATTGCAGCGGCAGCGGCAGCGGCGGCAGAGTATGGGCGCGCCGTCCCCTATGCCGGGCATCGCAGCGGTTTTCAACGGCTCGACCGATTGCGCGCCTGGCTTGGCGAGGGTGAAGGCAATCTGGCGGGGCTATTCCAGCCATTCTCCCGCATGAAACCTCTGTTTCACGCGCTGTTCGACCTGGTGATCGCTTCCAGAGCAGCGCCCCCAAAACGCCCATCTGCATCCGGGAGATCGCCGTCTGTGTTTCGTCTTCCCGTTGCCGCGATCCGGTTTGTCTGGCGAGCGCTTTCCTTCTTCGTCCGCATTACTCGATTGCTGGCGCGCCATCATCCATCGATAACACTGGGGATCGGCGTTGCTATCGCACTGATCGGTGCGGCGATCTGGATTCTCCCACCCTTCCTGAGCGACTCGCCGGTGCAGCCGTTGGTCGTGATCGTGGGGGCAGTACTGGCGATTCTTTCTGGTTTGATCGTCGGAACACTGGCGGGGGCGACGCACCTCGCGTGGATTGCCGTTACTGAACTGCCGCGCCATCTGTTTGGGTTGTGCAGCGGACATACGGACGGCGCAACACCTGAAGGATGGCCGCCAACGCTGGGAGATGCCAGGGGAGGCGGCAAACCGCCCGCATTGACCGATTGGCTTCATGCGGTCATCAACGGACTGGCAGGTCGCGACGCCGATCAACCGCCGCTGACCTTCGGCGAACTGGCAAACACACCAGACGGACGGACGATTTCACTACGCATGATGACCAGCGACTTGAGCGAACACATGCCGTATGTGATCCCTAAAGACCTGGGGCGTTTTCTCTTCGATCCGACCGAATTCGCGCGCCTGTTCCCGAAGGTTGTTGTTGAACATATGCGCGCGCGAAGCATAGCCGCAGCGTACCAGGTTCTGGATGAGCGCGGCGCAGTGCGAATGCTGCTGCCCCTGCCCGCCTGGCGCGATCTGCCGGTCGTCGTTGGTGCGCGTATGAGCCTGAGTTTTCCGCTCCTGATTGCCGCCGTGCCGCTCTACACCATCAGCGTTGCCGGGCAACGCGAAGCGAGCGCCGGAAGGACGTTGCGCGTAGAACACCTTCAGCGCCATATTTTCAGCGATGGCGGGATTGCCAGCAACTTCCCGATCCATTTTTTCGACCGCTGGCTGCCAACCCATCCGACGTTTGGCATCAATCTGGTGCAATTGCCCACCGATGAAGCCGACAACGAACGGTTTCTCCAGGCGCTGCTGACAAACAATAGCGCAGAGTCGTCCGACGAAACGCTGAAACCGGAGATTATTGTCAAGCAGGCATACCTGGGACGCGCCGACTTTCGCGCCGCAGCGCCGGAACCACCGCCTGCCCGCGCCGCGACACCGTTCAGCGATCCACAAGGAGAGGTCTATCTGCCGCCTGCCGGACCGGGTGAAGATTATGTCGAATGGCAGACGATTGACACTCTTCCGGCATTCTTCCGGTCGATCTTCGGCACAGCGCAGAGTTACCGCGATACGGCACAGGCGCGCCTGCCAGGGTACAACGAGCGCGTGGTGCGGGTGCGCCTGCGACCGGAGGAAGGCGGTCTCAATCTACGCATGTCGCCACGGATCATCGCCAAAATCGAGCGCAAAGGGCGACTCGCCGGGCGCGCATTGCTGCCGCAGGAACCCGAAACTGCCGGAAGAAGGCGCGGCGGCTTCCGTTTCGACGATCATCGATGGGTGCGCCTCGTGACGCTCCTTTCGGAGATTGATCAGCAACTCCGCGATATGCGCACCGCCTACGATGATGTGCAGGCAGAGTACCCCACGTTTTTGCGTCATGCGCTGACGAACGACCATCTGCCGGTTTGCCCGCCCTACTACGCCGGCAGCGCCGAAGAGCGCGCACTCCTTGCGCGGCGCATCGAGGCGCTGATTGCGCTCTACACGCTGTGGAGCGATCTGGACGAAGACACAACAGCGCGCCTTAATACAATCCTGCTGCGCATGAACAAACGGACGCTCCAGAACCTGGCGCAACTCCTCGAACAACCAGACGATCAGGAAGCGTTGAACAGCCTGCACGACTGGCTTGGCGCCCTGCACGCCGAGAAAGTGCGCGTCGCAAAAGTGGCAGAACGCGAGGCGTCTCCGGTTGAGGATATGATGGACCTGCGGGTCATGCCGACGGTGTGAGCGAGGACAGCGCCGATCCTTTGGGATGAGAAGCGCTGCTCCGATGTCCCGACGCCTTGTTTATTCTCACGCCCCTATCTTTTTCGATGGAAGCAACCTGCTAACCGGCGAGCGCCCTTCAGGACGCACGGATGACGCCGGTGATCACCGGTCACGCTGTCGATGGAGCGCTTGCAGGCACGTTGACCGATCTGCGCATAACGGACAACACCCGCCATTCCACGGGCGCCCTCCAACCTCACAACCATCCGCGCCGCTTGAAGATCGCAATCAGCAGCAGACTGATCGCCGCCATCAGACCGAGCGCAAAGGGATAGCCCCAGGGCCAGCTTAATTCGGGCATGAACTCGAAATTCATGCCATACACCCCCGCAATCAGGGCAGCCGACATCAGAATGATCGAGGCAATCGTCAATGTTTTGACGACCTCGTTCAACTGATTCGATTGAAGGGAGAGGAACGCATCGAGGGCGCTCGACAGCAGATCGCGGTAGGTGTCGATACTATCGGTAATGCGAATCAGGTGGTCGTACACATCCTGAAAGTAAGCCACCATATCGCGCGGATAGACCGGCGCTTCCCGACGGATAAGCACGTTCAAAACATCGCGTTCCGAAGCGACGATCTTGCGCATCAACAGCAATTCACGCTTGAGCGCAAAAATTTCCTGGAGCGATTCGGGGCGAAAATGGTCAAAAATCTGCGCCTCAACGTCTTCAACCCGCTCGATCAACGCATCCAGAATCGGGAAATATTCATCGACAATCGTATCGAGCAGATGATACAGCAGTTCGGCGACATCTTCGCCAAAATCGTGCTCATATCGCTGCCAGCGACGGATCGTTTCATCTATCGCAGCGATTGGATCCTGATGGATACACACCAGATAGTTCGCACCGATGAACAGGCTGACCTGCTGCGAAGAAATCCGCTTCTGCGCGGCATCATAACGCAAGGCATAGAAGAGCAGAAAATAGTATCCGTTGTACGCATCGATTTTAGGACGTTCATGCGGATGAGTTGCATCCTCAATTGCCAGCGGATGGAAGCCAAACTCGTCGGAGAGTAACGCCAGATCTTCGGCGCGCGGGTTTTGCAGATCCACCCAGACAATCTGATCCTTCTGCTGGATCAGATCGCTGATTGCAGCAACCTCAACCGTGCTGTCGAATCGCCCATCGTGCTGACAGACAACCAGATGGCGGGCAGGGGCGCGAGATACCGCTCGCTGCCGGGTATTGCGAATGAGACGCGCCATACTACTGGAATCGCTCCGAGAGCGATGCCTCGCGGTCGCGGTATGCGAGTGCAATCACCTGATCGCCCGCCTGAATGACTGTTTCCCCCGATGGCAGAATAACATCGTCACCGCGCAGGATGGCTGTCAACAGACAATCGGGCGGAAGACGCAGCGCAGCGACCGTCTTTCCCACCGCACTCGACTCTGGTGAGACCGTAAATTCAATCAGCGAGATTCGCCCTTCGCGCAGGCGCGTCAATTGCACAATCGCGCCAAGGTTAATGTCGGCTTCCAACCCGCGCCCAATCGTCTGCGCCGTATCGATCGGCAGATCGACTCCCATGCGTCGGGTGAACAGCCAGGCATTCTTCGGATTGTTGATGCGCGCAGCAACACGACCGACACGGAACTCACGTTTGCACAGCACCGCAATCACCAGGTTGTCCTCGTCATCGCCGGTAACGGCAGCGACTGCATCAGCGAATTCTGCGCCTGCTTCGCGCAGCACCGAGGGATCGCACCCATCCCCCTCGATCACCCGAATATCCGGCAGAATGCGCATCAGAGCATGCGCCACCTGCTCCTGCTTTTCCACCAGCGTGATTGAATGACGTCCCTCGACATTCAGGAACATCGCCAGATTACGCCCAATTTTACCGCCGCCGACAATCAGCACATTCATAACATTCCGACAGGTTTACTGAACCATCGAGTCGAGCAGCCCGGTCGCCGTCGCCAACACCGCCACGTGCACCACATCGCCGTCTTCGAGCAGCACGCCGGGAGTCGGCAGAAATGCACGCCCGCGACGCACGATGACCACCGGCATGATCTCTCCGGGTACCGACAGATCGCGCACAAAGTGACCAACAAGACGTCCGCTGATCGTCACTTCGGCAATCTCCACTTCTCCGCTGCCGAACTGAATCGATGAAACCGTTTCGTCGCCGCGGAGAATTCGGCGAATCGTATGCACCGCCCAACTGGTTGAACTGATCGTGCGAATGCCGAGTTCCCGATAGATCGCTTCACGCTGTGGATCGTAAATGCGCGCCACAACATTTGGCACACGGAAGACATCCCGCGCAACGGTTGCCGTAATGTAGTTCGAGTTGTCGCCATTCGTCACGGCTGCAAGCGCATCGGCGCGCTCGACGCCCGCCTCACGCAGGGTATCCCGGTCGAAACCGACGCCGAGCACCGTCTGACCACGGAACTCGCGCCCCAGACGTTTGAACGCCTGCGGATTCTTATCGATCACTGCGACTGAATGCCCTTCGGCAGACATTTGCTGCGCCAGCAGACATCCGACACGACCGCATCCGACGACGATCAGGTGCATAGGCTTCCTCTACAACCCGAGCAGGGTCAGAATCAACGCTTTCTGAACGTGCAGTCGGTTCTCCGCCTGCTCAAAAACAACAGATTGCGGACCATCGATGACGTCGGGTGTCACCTCTTCGCCGCGATGCGCCGGGAGACAGTGCATAAACAGCGCGCCCGACCGGGCGTGCGTCATTAGTGCGGCATTGACCTGATAGGGTTGAAAGACCGGACGACGCCGCGCTGCTTCGTGTTCCTGCCCCATCGACGTCCATACATCGGTGTACACTGCGTCCGCCCCCAGAACCGCTTCGACCGGCGATGGCGTCACCTCTACCGAGACGCCGCGCTCGATAGCGCGCCGCTCGGCAAGCGCCAGAATCTCCGGGTCGGGACGATAATCGAGTGGACAACCGATCCGAACGTTCACTCCCAATGTCGCACCCAGGAGCATCAGTGAGTGCGCGACATTGTTACCATCGCCGACGTATGCCAGGGTCAGCCCTTCGAGCCGCCCATAATGCTCGTGCAATGTCAGCATATCTGCCAGCGCCTGGCAGGGATGCTCACGGTCCGACAGCGCATTGATGACCGGCACCGTCGCGTAACGCGCGAGGGTTTCGACGGTTGCATGGCGGAAGACGCGCGCAGCGATCGCCTGCACCCAGCGACTGAGGTTGCGCGCCACGTCGGGAACGCTTTCGCGCCCGCCCATATCGATGTCGTTCGCGGACAGGTAACTGCCATGTCCGCCGAGTTGGGTCATCCCGGCTTCAAAGGCGACGCGCGTGCGCAGGGATGGCTTCTCGAATACCAGCGCCAGTGTTTTGCCCTGGAGCGGCAGTGCGCCATTGGCGTCGCGTGGATGCCCGCCGTTGCGCCATTCCGCCTTCAGCGTTTGCGCGCGATCCAGCAATGCTTCGACTTCGGCGCGCGTCAGATCGGCAGCCGAAAGAAAATGCCTGACCATACCCGTCCTCATCGTCTAATTCTACGTCAAAGACCGCGTCAACACCGACGGTGAACCTCTCGATCAGCGCCGATGTCGCCTGGACGCCGCGCCCAAATCTTCTATGTTCGACGTAAGCGCCATTCGCCAGCTGCAATACCGTGATGGTTTCGTCAAGCGAGTTGACGATCCAGTATTCGGGGATGCCCCCTTCGAAGTAATCGTTGCGTTTTCCGACCAGATCGCGTTCGGATTTGTCGTGGCTGACCACTTCCAGCACAAGATCGGCGCCAATCCAGATCGATCCTGCTGGCGCACATCATGCGCCGAACGCAGCAGCAGATCAAGCTCGCGATACTTTCCCGAACGAATGCGCAGACGCAATGGTGCAATCAGCACTTTGCCGCCGCGTAATTCAACCGCAGTGAAAAACAGACGGTACAGAAAGAGAAGGATTGATTGATGATGGTCGGTCGGTATCGGCAGAATATCGATATATCCGTCGGTAAACTCAACCAGAGTGCTCGCGTGATCGCTCAACCATAGATAATCCTCCTCCCACTGCCCCTGACGCAGTGCAACGCTGAGCACCAGGGCATCAAGTTCTTCCTGCGACGCGGCGATCATCGACTGGCGGGAAACGGACATCATTCTGCGCTCTCAAATATGGATTTCATCGCCTGCTTTCTGGTGATATGCGCATTGTACCACAGGGTCAGGGGTTAGATCACGTGCCTTAACTTGCTGCGTTACCGTATACTCTCATCTCTCGCCCCTCCCCGCTCCACCAATGCGAGATAAATCTCACGCGACGCCATGGTTGGGCGCTGCTCACCGCTCCCCGCTCCACCAATGCGAGATAAATCTCGCGCGATGCCATGGTCGGGCGCTGCTCACCGCTTCCCCTCTCCACCAATGCGAGATAAATCTCGCGCGACGCCATGGTTGGGCGCTGCTCGAATCTCCATAAATGCGAGATGAATCTCGCGCTACGCCATGGTTGGGCGCTGCTCGAATCTCCATAAATGCGAGATAAATCTCGCGCGACGCTATTGTCGGACGCTGCTCGAATCTCCATAAATGCGAGATGAATCTCGCGCGACGCCATGGTTGGGCGCCTCGCGCCTCGTCCCTCTCCACAAACGCGAGATAAATCTCGCGCGACGCCATGGTCGGGCGCCTCGCGCCTCGCGCCTCGCACCTCGCACCTCTCACCTCTCACCTCTCACCTCTCACCTCGCACCTCGCACCTCGCACCTCGCACCTCGCACCTCTCGCCTCGCGCCTCGCGCCTCTCCCCTCTCCCCTCGCACCTCTCCCCTCACCCCTCGCGCCTCTCCCCTCACCCCTCTCCCCTCGCGCCTCTCCACAAACGCGAGATAAATCTCGCGCTACGCCATGGTCGGGCGCCTCGCGCCTCGCACCTCGCGCCTCGTCCCTCGCGCCTCGTCCCTCGCGCCTCTCCACAAACGCGAGATAAATCTCGCGCTACGCCACGGTCGGGTGCCTCGCGCCTCACCCCTCTCACCTCACCCCTCTCACCTCACCCCTCTCACCTCACCCCTCTCGCCTCACCCCTCTCACCTCACCCCTCTCGCCTCACCCCTCTCGCCTCTCCCCTCTCGCCTCACCCCTCTCGCCTCACCCCTCTCGCCTCACCCCTCTCGCCTCGCCCCTCTCGCCTCTCCCCTCTCCCAAAGGCACACAGCCTCCTTTCCTCATCACTCGTCTTCATGTACCATGACTTCATCGTTCACCAGAAGCCTGTGAATCGCCGGCTCTCGGTTCTCAATACTCAGTTCTCGGAAGGAGAAAACGATGTGGGGCGGTCGTTTCGACGAAGGCATTGACGCGCGCATGGCGCGGTTCAACAACTCGTTCCCGTTCGATCAGCGCATGTGGCGCGAGGATATTCGCGGAAGCATGGCGTGGGCGCGTCAACTCGCACAGGCAGGAGTCATATCGACGGAAGAGCGCGACACACTGCTGACGGGTCTTGAGACGGTCTTTGCTGAGTTTGCCAATGATCGATTCGAGGCGCGACCAACTGACGAAGACATTCACACTGCCATCGAGCGCCGTCTGGGAGAACTCGTTGGCGCAGTCGCCGGAAAACTTCACACCGGGCGCAGCCGCAATGATCAGGTGGCGACCGATGTGCGACTCTGGACGATGGGTGCAATCCAGCGCATCGATGACGGCGTGCGGGCGCTGCAACAGGCGCTGCTGACGCAGGCAGAAGCCGCCGGCGACGCGCTGATGCCCGGCTATACGCATCTGCAACGCGCCCAACCGGTGTTGCTGGCGCACTGGCTGCTCTCACACTTCTGGTCTGCGCAACGCGACCGTGAACGCCTGACGGATTGCGCAAAACGAACGTCAGTGCTGCCGCTCGGCTCAGGCGCCATCGCCGGCACGCCACTGGCAATCGATCGCGCAGCGCTCGCCGCCGATCTGGGAATGGCAGCGATTTCTCCAAACAGCATCGACGCTGTCAGCGATCGTGATTTCGTTGCCGAATTTCTGTTCTGCGCGGCGCTGATCGGCATACATCTCAGCCGTCTGGCGGAAGACATGATCATTTACAGCAGCGCCGAGTTCGGTTTCGTCGTTCTCGCCGACGCCTACAGCACTGGATCGAGTCTGATGCCGCAGAAGAAAAACCCTGATTCGTTCGAACTGCTCCGCGGCAAAGCCGGGCGTCTCACCGGCGACCTGGTCACGGTGCTGACCGTGCTGAAAGGGATACCGTCCGCCTACGACAAAGACTTGCAGGAAGACAAAGAGCCGCTGTTCGACGCCGCCGACACCCTCGAACTGGCGCTGCCGGTCGCTGCCGGGGCAGTCGCAACGGCTCGCTTCCGTCACGACCGCATGCGCGCGGCGCTCGATGATGCGATGCTGGCTACCGATGCCGCCGATTACCTGGTGGCGCGCGGCGTACCATTCCGCGAAGCGCACCATGTGGTTGGCAGGCTGGTGCGTGAGGCGGAGCAACGTGGGGTTGCGCTCTCGGCGCTGCCGCTCGATATACTCCTGGCGGCGCATCCGGCCTGCGGCAGCGATATTCTTCAGGTGTTCGACATGGATCGCTCTGCGGCGCAGCGTCGCGTTCCGGGCGCAACCGCGCCGGGATCCGTGCGCGAACAGATCATCCGGGCGCGGCAGTGTCTTGGGGAACATTGAACGTTGCGCACCAGCAGGCGCGCACCACAGGTGCGCCCCTACTTCAGGTGTTCGACATGGATCGCTCTGCGGCGCAGCGTCGCGTTCCGGGCGCAACCGCGCCGGGATCCGTGCGCGAACAGATCATCCGGGCGCGGCAGTGTCTTGGGGAACATTGAACGTTGCGCACCAGCAGGCGCGCACCACAGGTGCGCCCCTACTTCAGGTGTTCGACATGGATCGCTCTGCGGCGCAGCGTCGCGTTCCGGGCGCAACCGCGCCGGGATCCGTGCGCGAACAGATCATCCGGGCGCGGCAGTGTCTTGGGGAACATTGAACGTTGCGCACCGGCAGGCGCGCACCACAGGTGCGCCCCAGCGTCGTCCCGCCACGATGACGGTGTGAACATTGAACGTTGCGCACCGGCAGGCGCGCGGCAGTGTCTTGGGGAACATTGAACGTTGCGCACTGGCAGGCGCGCACCCGCGCGCCCACCCGGATGTCGGCGGGACGCCCGCGCGCCCATTCTCGCCAACTCTGAGCGCTAACACTTCACTCGCGCCAGCGCACCCTGCGGCACACGCGCGGGAATCCAAAACGTCACCGTCGTGCCGCGCCCCAGCGCGCTCTCGATGGAGAGATCGCCGCCCATCAACCGGCAATAATACCGGCTGATCGCCAACCCTAGCCCAACGCCGCGTTGATCGCGTCCCACGTGCTCTTCCGCAATCGCAAACGGCATAAACAACCGCTCAATCCGATCTGGCGCAATCCCCGATCCTGTGTCGGACACCTGAAACTGGATGCGCGGCTGCAATGCATCGCCAATGTGCGCAACTCGCACCGCTACTTCGCCGCCAGTCGTGAACTTGGCAGCGTTACTCACCAGGTTGAGCAGAATCTGGCGCACCTTCGCCGGGTCACCCTGGACGACTCCCGCATGTTCCGCCCCTTCGACCCGCAAGTGATTCCGATTGCGTCTGATCAACGGCTGCACCGTGGCGATCACATCCAGCACCACATCCATCACCTCAAACGCAATATCATGCACCTCGGATCGACCGGCTTCGATCCATGCCATCTCCAGCACATTATTGGCAAGGCTCAACAGATGACCGGACGCCACCCGAATCGCCTCCAGATCAGCACGCGTTTGCGCCAGGTTCTGGCGCTCGATCCCCGCTTCCAGCAACTGGCAATACCCCATGATCGCAGTGAGCGGCGTGCGAATCTCGTGGCTCATATGCGCCAGAAAGACGCTCTTGACACGGTTGCCTTCCTCCGCCGCTCGCAGCGCTGAGGTCAATGCCTGTTGCGCCTCCAGCAGGCGCTCATTGTTGCGTCGCAGTTCTTCACGGATCAAGCGCTCCCCGGTGACGTCGCGCCAGACGAACAGGCGCCCACGATACGCCCGCCGCGCATCATAGATCGGCGAAATCTGCACATTGAACCAGCGACGCTCCGCACCGACCTTGACCTCGATCTCTTCCGCCACCTCGACCATATCGCGGTAGCGCGCAACAACCTCTGGCCACTGCACGATCACCTCGCGCGCATGTTTGCCGATGATCTGCGATGCGGGTAATCCTATCATTGTTTGTGCGGCGCGATTGACCTCAATGATCCGCCCCTGCTCATCGACTGCGATCACACCGTCGCTCATGCTCTGCAACACCATATCACGCGCAATCGGGCGGATTTCGAGGAGACGAAAACTGAACACGCTCCAGGCAATAGCAATGAGCGACACCGTTAACGCAAATGGGGTCAGATCGAGTTTTCCCCAGGGACTCAGCCCTGCAAGATAGATGATATTGCCAATCCAGGGAGCAGCAACCGCTATCAGCATGGCGCCGATCTGACCACGGAACAAACCCGGCGTCCGACGGATGAAACGGACAATAAGTCCGGTTCCACAAAGCAGACACAGATACGAATAGGCCGTATGCACCCAAAACCAGAAGCCATGCCTCGAATCGAAGACCGTGAAAGGACCGTCCGTAATCAGAACCACCGACTGCCAGAACTGCCGGTGATACTCATTCGTCAGAATGACGATCATGGTGATAAGCGGCACAATGCCCAGCAGCCACACCCGGCGACGATTGATCCCGGACCACGCACCGGTATACTCAACCGCGAACCACAGCCACGCTACTGGAACCGCTACAATGCCGGCAAACTCAAGCCGGACCCACCAGAGCGCGACGGAGAGCGTCTGACTGCTCAGTTCCATCGCATAACTCACCAACCAAACGAACATGGCACAGGCGAGGAGACTCAAAGGCAATGCGCCCGGCATCGCCCGTTTTTTCAACGCATAGCCGGCAATTGCGATTGCAATGAAACTAAGCACTATCAGGAGGCTGTTGTAGGGGGTCAGCGTGACATTCATGCTCCTGCCGTATTTCTTGCTGAAACGCACGGTACAGATGTTTTACGGTCCTGCTCCTCTTCGATTGACCCGGATTCCGCGCAGCCCGGATCATTCGGCGTCCGGTCGTTTCTGATTACGGTGCGGCGGGATCGGATGTCAGGTCATGAATGCGCTGTATCAATCGCTCGAAATCGATCGGCTTGAGTTCGTAGGCGTCGCACCCGGATGCCAGCCCTTTGATGCGATCTTCCGGCAATACATAAGCGGTCAGCGCAATGATTGGAATATGGCGCGTCGCGTCATCGCTTTTGAGTTGACGGGCGACTTCCCAGCCATTCTGTTTCGGCAGCCCCATATCGAGCAGAATGAGATCGGGCATCTCGGTGCGAGCAAGATGGAGCGCTTCCGCTCCATCGTTCGCAAGCGTTATCGCGAAACCTTCCCAGCGCATGCGTCGCGCGATCATGTCGCGGTTCATGGCGTCGTCCTCGGCAATAAGTAATCTCATGGATGCTACTCCCTGGTAGTGCGCCGTCGCTTCCCTCACGGACGACGCTGTCTGTCGCTTCTTGCAGTATTATACGCATAGGGCATTTCCAATTCGTTGCCGGAAAAATGACACTCCGTTCACTTCGACGCTGTATCACGATAGTCTGTCGTTGCCTATGTATGAGCCGCTCATTCTGATCGTCGGCGCTGCCGACACCGGGCGCGCGCCGCTTGCCGCCGCGCTGCTGCGCCGCCATTTGATGAACCACAGCATTCCTGCGCGGGTCGAGTCTGCCGGAGTGCTCGGGCACGACGATGACCCCGCCAGCCCGGATGCACTCACTGTTGCGGAGCACATGGCGCTCGATCTCAGTGCGCATCGCGCGCGCAGTTTGAGCGACCATCTGGTCGAGGAGGCGATTCTGCTGCTGGCTATCGATAGCGGCGCCGCTCGTGTGGCGCGCTTGCGTTTCCCACAGGCGGCAGCGCGCATTCACACCCTGGGGGAACTTGCCGGGCGCAATCGTGACATTCCCGACCCCTTCAAGATGCAGATCGGTCCGTGGCTTGTCTATGCGCGAGAAATCGACCAGATGCTCCAGCAGGCGCTGCCGCGCATTCTCGCATTCCTTCCCGAACCATCGGCGCCCTTCGCAGAACCGGGCACTGAGAACCGGGAACCGACCCGCGTCACGACGCTCCTTTCCGGGCGATCCGCGCCGTTGGTGGCGGAAGAACGACGCGCCGCCGCCGAACGCACGGCTCACCTGCTCGACCTGATGACGCGCATTCCCGGTATTGTTGCCTGGAATGCGGCGCGTGAGCAGATCGAAGCCGCTATCGCGCTTGCACAGGCGCATCCCGCTGACGCAACCGATCAGATCACGGCATATTGCGCCCTCCTCCGCGCGGCGCTCACGCTGACGCCATCCGATCCGGGCGCAGCGCACCTTGCAGCGTTGCGCGACGCGATTGTGCGCCTCGAGCAACCGGTTGGAACCAACGATGTCAGCGATCTGTCGGCGCGACTTGGCGGTTGGACATCGCTGAATTAAGCAACCTTTCCTTCACATTCGTTACTCTGTGCGTTATAATGCAAGACAGTTCGTGAAACTCTTCCCAGAGATTCGGGTGACAGGCTTCACCACGCTATGGGTTGGATGTCCCGACCCATTTGATGCTATGAGAGTGTCTATGACGGCGCCATTCCGGCTGTTTGGTCGGCACCCGCCATTGCGCTGCGTCGAGCAGGCATCGCCGCGCGCGACGCACCGGCGATCACCGGGCATTACGAAATCCATAACGCGGCACTGAGTCGTACAAGGCATGAGACCACTGGAAGGATTGAGGTATGGCAGCAACACTGACGCTTTATCGCACAACCATTGGCAAAAAAGCGGTGATGGCGATTACCGGCTTTATTGGCTACGGGTTTGTCATTCTGCACATGATCGGCAATCTGAAGATTTTCGAGGGCGCGGAAGGGTTCAACGAGTATGCACACTTCCTGCGCACGGTGGGCTACCCGATGATACCGGAGCGCGGGTTGCTCTGGGTGCTGCGCATCGTTTTGCTGGCATCGGTCATTCTCCACGTCGTTGCCGCCATTCAGTTGACGCGCCTCGATTGGGCGAGCCGCCCGAAAGGATACCGCGAGACCCGCCGGAAACAGGCGACGTTCGCCTCGCTCACCCTGCGTTGGGGGGGTCTGGCGATCTTCCTCTTTATCGTCTACCACCTGGCGCACTTTACCTTCGGGCTTGGCATTCCCAACTTTGGCGGGCATGAGACAGCCTATCAGAACGTTGTGGCCGGCTTCTCCAATCCGATCAATGTCGTCCTTTACATTGCCGCCGTCGGCGCACTCGGCATGCACCTGTACCACGGCGTCTGGAGCATGTTCCAGACCCTGGGACTCAATGGTCCACGCACCGATGGCTTCTGGCGCGGTCTGGCGACGCTCTCCGGCATTCTGCTGTTTCTCGGTTTTTCGACCGTGCCGATTGCGGTCATCACCGGACTGGTGCGCTGACGTGGATGAAGGCAGGCGCCATCTGTGCTGCCGTCGTTGAAGCACACTAGAAAAGAGAAGAACCCATGACCACCACGGATACCAGGCCGATAACAACCCGGCCCGCAACGGAATACCTCGACCCGAAACTTCAATCGAAGATACCGGAAGGTCCCATTGAGCGCAAGTGGGAACGGCACAAGTTCGAGATGAAACTTGTCAGCCCCACGAACCGCCGGCGCTACACGATTATTGTCGTCGGTTCGGGACTGGCGGGCGCCTCGGCAGCGGCAACTCTGGGGGAAGCGGGGTACAACGTCAAGTGCTACACCTACCACGATAGCCCGCGCCGCGCGCACAGCATCGCTGCGCAGGGGGGCATCAACGCCGCCAAGAACTATCGCAACGACGGCGATAGCGTCTTCCGATTGTTCTACGATACGGTCAAGGGCGGCGACTTCCGCGCGCGTGAGGCGAATGTTTACCGCCTCGCAGAGGTCAGCATGGCGATCATCGATCAGTGCGTGGCGCAGGGGGTGCCGTTTGCGCGCGAGTATTCCGGCTATCTGGACAACCGCTCGTTCGGCGGCGCACAGGTAGCGCGCACCTTCTACGCCCGTGGACAGACCGGGCAGCAACTGCTGCTCGGCGCCTATCAGGCGCTCAGCCGCCAGATCGGGCTTGGGCAGGTCAAGATGTTTTCGCGCACCGAAATGCTCGACCTGGTCGTCGTCGATGGTCGGGCACGCGGCATTGTGACACGTGATATGGTCACCGGCAAGATTGAGTCGCACTTTGCCGATGCAGTGGTGCTGGCAACCGGCGGCTACTCGAATGTCTTCTATCTTTCAACGAATGCGAAGGCATGCAATACGACCGCCATCTGGCGCGCCCATCGTCGCGGCGCCTTCTTCGGCAATCCATGCTTTACCCAGATCCATCCGACCTGCATCCCTGTCAGCGGCGACCATCAGAGCAAATTGACGCTTATGTCGGAGTCGCTGCGCAATGATGGGCGCGTGTGGGTGCCAAAGACGCCGGGCGATAAGCGTCCGCCCAGTTCCATCCCGGAAGATGAGCGCGACTACTACCTGGAGCGCCGTTATCCCAGTTATGGCAACCTTGCGCCACGCGACATCGCATCGCGCGCGGCGAAGCAGGTGTGCGACGAGGGGCGCGGCGTCGGTCCCGGCGGGCTGGGTGTCTATCTCGATTTCTCCGATGCGATCAAGCGCCTGGGAAAGCGGGTGATCGAAGAACGCTATGGCAACCTCTTCGAGATGTATGAGCGCATCACCGGCGAAAATCCATATGAGACCCCGATGCGCATTTACCCGGCGGTGCATTACACGATGGGCGGATTGTGGGTCGATTACAATCTGATGAGCACCATCCCCGGTCTGTTCGTCATTGGCGAAGCAAACTTCTCGGACCACGGCGCAAACCGCCTGGGCGCATCGGCGTTGATGCAGGGTCTGGCGGACGGCTACTTCATTCTGCCGTATACCATCGCCGATTATCTGGCATCGACTAAACTGCCGAAGGTCGATACAAGCCATATTGCGTTCCGTGAAACCGAGGCGGAAGTCGCCGACCGTATCAAGCGCCTGCTCAACACGAATGGCACACGCACCGTCGATATGTTCCACCGCGAACTCGGCAAGATTATGTGGGACTATTGCGGTATGGCGCGGAATGAAGCCGGTCTGAAGCATGCGCTCGAACGCATCCCGGAGCTGCGCGAACGGTTCTGGCGCGAAGTGAAGGTGCCCGGCGAGGGAAATGACATCAATCAGGAATTGGAGAAAGCCGGGCGCGTGGCCGACTTTATGGAACTCGCCGAACTGATGTGCATCGATGCGCTCCATCGGGACGAGTCGTGTGGCGGTCATTTCCGTGAGGAGCATCAGACCGAAGATGGCGAAGCCGAACGCGATGATGAGAACTTCTCGTATGTGGCTGCCTGGGAGTTTACTGGACTGGGAACCAAACCGGTGCTCCATAAGGAACCGCTGATTTTCGAGTATGTCAAACCGGCCGTTCGCAGTTACAAGTAATTGTCTGGCATCGCGCCGGGGAAGGAGAGTACGCGCCACACCGCTGCGCCTGCTTCCCCGCGCGCCTGCGCCCTGGAATAGAGAGAAAACGTGATGAACCTGACACTCCACGTCTGGCGACAGAAGAACGCGCAGTCGGAAGGTCGCTTTGTGACCTATCAGGCGAAGAATATCATCCCCGATATGTCGTTCCTGGAGATGCTCGATGTGGTCAACCAGGAACTGATCATGAAGGGTGAGGAGCCTATCGCCTTCGAGCACGACTGTCGCGAAGGAATCTGCGGCTCATGCGGCATGGTCATCAACGGGTATCCGCACGGCGGTCATCGGGGAACCACGGCATGCCAGCTGCATATGCGCCACTTCAAGGATGGCGATACGATCACAATCGAGCCGTGGCGGGCGCGCGCCTTCCCGGTAATGAAAGACCTGATCGTGGATCGCTCGGCGTTCGACCGCATTATTCAGGCTGGTGGCTTCATTTCGGCAAATACCGGCGTAGCGCAGGACGCCAACGCGATTCTGGTGCCGAAGCAGAATGCTGATGCCGCCATGGACGCAGCGGCATGCATTGGTTGTGGTGCATGCGTGGCAGCCTGCCCGAATGCCTCGGCGATGCTCTTCACCGCCGCCAAAATTGCGCACCTCGGTCTGTTGCCGCAGGGTCAGCCCGAACGTTACACCCGTGTGGTGCGCATGGTCGAACAGATGGATAAGGAGGGCTTCGGCGGATGCACGAACATTGGCGAGTGCGCCGCTGCCTGTCCGAAGGTGATCCCGCTCGATGTGATTGCTCGGATGAACCGCGACCTGCTCGTGGCGAAGATCAAGGGTGTGGGGTAGAGGTTACGCCAACCCCACCCCACAGCGGTTGGTAGGGGCAGGTCTCCCCCTGCTTGCCCATGCGCACCCCTGCCAACCCTACCCTACAGTGGTTGTTCAAGGGTGGACAGCCCGCATGCGCATAGTGGGCATGCAGGGCATTGGGATGCAACGTTTTACCCTCACTCCTTGCCTCTCTCCCGCGCGCGCAGGAACGGGGAGCGTTCACACCGACGCCGACGCCTACCGCGACGCTCTCTCCCGCGCGCGCAGGAACGGGGAGACCGGCCTGGCAGGGGCAGGTCCCCCCGTTCCCTATGGACCGCCACGACCTTCGCTGACTCACAATGATCCACGCTGTGGTATCATCAAACGCTGCATCTGCGCCAGCAGGCTCGCAATGCCTTCGAGATGCACTATGAACAGTGCATCGATCCCGACCGTGACCGCTGGGAACGGTGCGCGCGCATCCTGGCGCGATATTATACCAATGACGATTGAAGATGCCGCATGCGTGTCATTCCGCGCGCCGCGACGGGTCATTCCGCGCGCCGCGACGGGTCATTCCGCGCGCAGCAACTGGTCATTCCGCGCGCAGCAACTGGTCATTCCGCGCGCAGCGACGGGTCATTCCGAGCGCAGCGACGGGTCATTCCGAGCGCAGCGACGGGTCATTCCGAGCGCAGCAACTGGTCATTCCGAGCGCAGCAACTGGTCATTCCGAGCGCAGCGACGGGTCATTCCGAGCGCAGCAACTGGTCATTCCGAGCGCCGCGACGGGTCATGCCGAGCGCCGCGACGGGTCATGCCGAGCGCCGCGACGGGTCATGCCGAGCGCCGCGACGGGTCATGCCGAGCGCCGCGACGGGTCATTCCGAGCGCCGCGACGGGTCATGCCGAGCGCAGCGAGGAATCGAAGCGGGTCGCGCACGACCCCTCGCTCTGCTCGGGGTAACAATGCCGGATGGTCACAGGTCATTGGTATTATATCGCCTTCCCGACGTGATTGTTTGCCAATTGCGAAGTAACAATGCCGGATGGTCACAGGTCATTGGTATTATTGACCGGCTATCGACCGTGGTGATGTATGGCTCATCGTTCCAGAACCGACGCGCTCGCCCGCTTGTTTGCTGCGTGCGATACGCTCGCCGATGGTTTTGGCGCGCTGCCCGATGATGAGCGACGCCCGGCAGCCGCGCTGACGCTGGCGCGGTTGATGTTCCTCTCGTTCCTGCGCGTCGGCGGCTGGCTCGACGCGCACGACGCTCTACACCGCCTCGAATATGCCGATTGCCCCGGCGATGCGATCCTCGCGTCCATGCCCTCCGGCATCGTTGCCGTCTGCCGCCGCATTGACCCGGAGAGCGCCACGCTGCGCCGGGCATTGTCGCTGATCCGGGATATGCCTGCGAGCCTCGATGACAATGCGCCCGGCTGCCTGACGCCTGCGGCGATGGGACTCATCGTCGAACGGTATGTCGATCGGAAACGCAGCGGGGTCTACTATACCGCCGACGATGTCACCGGCTACATTGCGAGTCGCACCATTATCCCGCGCCTGATCGATGCGCTGGCGCCGGAATCCTTACGACTGGCGACCGACCTCATTCAGCGCGATCCGCTACGCTACCTTCCCGATGCCCTCCGGCATGGGAGAGAACACGCCCTGCCGGATGCCATTACCGGCGGTGTCGCAGACGTTGCGCAGCGCCACGCATGGGATGTCGCCGCGCCTGCCGACTATGCGTTGCCCGGCGAGACCTGGCGCGATGTGATCGCCCGCTGGCGGCGTGTGGGGGAAACGCTTGCGGCGCTGCGCGCCGGCACTGTCGCACTGGCGGACCTGATCACCCACAATCTCGACCTGATACGTCTGATATGCGATCTGTGCGTGGTTTGGTCTCCGGCTCGCCTGGATGAACTCGACGCAGCACTGGGGCGACTGACAGTGCTCGACCCGACTAGCGGTTCAGGCGCGTTCCTCTGCGCCGCGTTCGACCTGCTGGCAGACCTGGCGTTCCTCGTTACCCAACGCCGTACCGAGGATCATAGCGCCCGGAAGGACGGGTTTTGGGAGCAACTCCCTGCATCGCCTCGCCTGTTTTGGGCATCAGAGCGCCCCACTTCCATTTCCCCAGCACTGCCGGAGTATGGGGCGAACAAGCATGTTGGAGCACGGAACACATCGCGCGATCCCGAAAGCGCAATCTCTGCGCGGAGAAATAGCGTCGCGCCGCTTGCCGAACGATTGCGCGCAATCATCGAACACAATCTGTATGGCGTGGACATCATCCCGGAGGCGGTGGAAATCTGTCGCATGCGGCTCTGGCTACGCCTTGCCGGGCGGATTGAACGCCGGGAGTATCTGCACGATCTGCGCTTCAACATCCATGCCGGGGACGCGCTGACCGGCTCGCTCGATCAATTCGATGATGCCGGAGAGCAGATCAGCGGCAATCGGCCACAACCACTGCGCTGGCGCGCAACCTTTCCCAACATCATGGCGGCGGGAGGATTCGACGTTGTGATCGGCAACCCACCCTATGTGGCGCGTAGCGGGCTGAAGGACGACCCGGTTTTGCGCTGCTATCGGACAGCGACGACCGGCAATCTGTACGCGCTGGTGATCGAGCGCGCATTGAACCTGCTTCGACCGGGAGGATGGCTCGGCGTTATCGTGCCGGTCGCTTCCGTCGCTACCGATGGCATGGCGCCGTTGCAGCGCCTCTACGCGCCGCTACGCCAGTGGCACAGTCACTATGCGGTGCGACCGGGCAAACTCTTTCCTGATGTCGATATGAACCTGACGATCACCCTGCTGCACAAAGCGGCAGCCGACGGAGAACGCTACGTCAGCGGCTATCGGCGCTTTCGTTCTTGCGAACGCGCGCACCTGTTCGACACGCTTGGCTACACGCGCCTGCCGGCGGCGGACACCATTAACGGCGCGCTACCCAAACTCGGTTCGGCGCTGGAAGTCCGACTGCTCGAGCGCATGCTGGCGCACGGGCGCCGTCTGCGCGACTATGTCGCCAGCGATGGGGTTGCGATCTACTACCACTCAGGCGGTCGCTACTGGCGCAAGGCGCTGCCGAAGAAATTGTCGTCGCACTACAAACCGTTGCGGGTCACGCCAGCGATTGCACCCATCGCGCTGGCGCTGCTCAACAGCCAACTCTTCTACTGGTACTGGATCGCCTTCTCGAACTGTATGGACGTGATCGCGCGCGAAGTGTTCGAGTTTCCAGTGTTTCGCCTGGAAGACGCCGACCCCGCGCCATTCGCCCACGCCGTGGATCGCCTGATTGCGCTCTACCACGAAGGCGCCACAACGCGCGCGCGCCGCGGTGCGCGTATTCAGACCAGCGAAACGAACATCGACGCGGCGCGCGCGCGCGCGGTCATCGATACTATCGACCACCTGCTGGCGCAGCACTATGGCTTCGATGACGAAGAACTCGATTTTGTGCTCAGTTACGACCTGAAATATCGGCTGGGGACCAACCGGGCGCGTCACTGCCGACCGCTCGCCAGATGACGCAAGGCGCCGCGAGTATCGACGACACGCCACGCCTGGCGCGCGATCCGCTGCCAGTCATACGCCGAGTGATCGGTGACAATGATCACACAATCCGCCGCCCGGAGCGCTGCATCAAGGTCTGGCTCACAGCGCAGCCGCACACCTTCGATCTGCACCTCCGGCACATGTGGATCGTGGTAGGTCACCTGCGCGCCTTTCTCGTAGAGCAGGTGCATGATGTCGAGCGCAGGCGACTCGCGCACATCATCGACATCACGTTTGTAGGCGACCCCCAGCACCAGCACACGGCTGCCCTTAACCGCTCGCCCCGCGTCGTTGAGCGCGTCCTGCACCTTCTGCACCCAGTAGCGCGGCATTTCGGTATTGACCTCACTCGCCAGGTCGATAAACCGCGCTGTATAGTTGAGCGTTTTCAGCTTCCACGACAGATAGAGCGGATCGATCGGAATGCAGTGCCCGCCTAACCCCGGTCCAGGCGTAAACTTCATAAACCCGAACGGTTTGGTTGCGGCTGCATCGATCACTTCCCACACATCCAGCCCCAGTTTGTCGCACATGAGGAGCACTTCATTGACCAGCCCAATATTGACGGCACGGAACGTGTTTTCGAGCAACTTGACCATTTCCGCGACTTCCGGGCTGCTGACCGGCACCACCCGTTCGATTGCCGTTTCGTACAAGGCGCGCGCCACTTCCAGACAGGCAGGCGTGACGCCGCCCATCACCTTCGGCGTATTGCGCGTCGTCCAGTCGGCGCGACCGGGATCGACCCGTTCGGGAGAAAACGCCAGAAAGTAATCCGTGCCGACCGTCAAGCCGCTCGCTTCGAGACGCGGCAGAATGACTTCACGAGTGGTGCCGGGATAGGTGGTGCTTTCCAGAACGATCACCTGACCGGGGCGCAGACGCTGCGCAATCTGTTCCGTCACCGCCATAATCGCCGAAATATCAGGATCGCGGGTTTTGCGCAGCGGCGTCGGCACGCAGATGCTGATCGCATCAAGTTCCGCCAGCACGTCGAAGTCGGTAGTGGCGTCGAGCAAACCGTCGGCGCGCAACTGCGCCACCACGTCGGTTGGCACGTCGTCGATATAACTGCGCCCGGCATTGATAGCAGCGACGCGCTCCGCGCTGGCATCGACGCCAGTGACGCGCAACCCGGCGGCGCCGAACACCGCAGCCAGCGGCAACCCGACATACCCGACCCCAACAATGCCGATACGTGCCGAACGGTCGGCAATGCGCCGCAGCAACCGATCTCTGGAAGATAACTTGGTCATGAGCGTGCTCCTTCGTGACGGAACCAGGCGAGCGTTCGCGCCAGACCCTCGGTGAGTGAGATGCGTGGCGCATACCCCAATGTTTCGCGGATCGCATCGATGCTTGCCTGCGAATGGCGCACATCGCCGGGACGTGGCGGTTGGTGATCCGGCGCAAGATTACTGCCCAGCAAATGGTTGATCTGCGCCGCCAGTTCGAGCAGCGAGGTGCGCGCACCGGCGCCGACATTGAAGACGGCTGAACAATCGGCAGGCGCATCAGCTGCAGCCAGGTTCGCGTCCACCACATTCTCGATATAGGTAAAATCGCGCGACTGCAAGCCATCGCCATAGATGATCGGCGGAACACCGCGCACCATCCGGTCGATAAAGCGGGGAATAACGGCGGCATACTCCGAATGCGGGTCCTGCCGGGGACCAAATACATTGAAATATCGTAGCGCAATTGCGGGCAGACCATAGACGCTGCTGAACGCCATGCAATACTGTTCGCCCGCCAGTTTCGAGACCGCATAGGGCGAGAGCGGATGCGGCGCCTGCGTTTCGACCTTGGGCAGCGTTGGCGTATCACCGTAGACCGACGATGACGAAGCAAAGACCACACGGTGCGCACCTGCGTCACGCGCTGCCGTCAGCACGTGGAGCGTGCCGGTCACATTTACCGCATTCGTGGTAATCGGATCATCGACTGAGCGCTGCACCGACGCCAGCGCACCCTGGTGAAAGATGACCTCGACGCCGGCGACAGCGCGGCGCACAGCGTCTTCATCACGCAAATCACCCTCGATAATTTCAATATCATCACGAATGTGCGCAAGATTATCGTACCGACCGGTGGAGAAATTGTCGAAGACGCGCACCTGATCGCCGCGTCGCAGCAGCGCCTCAACCAGGTGTGAACCGATAAAGCCGGCGCCACCGGTTACCAGAACGTGAGCCATACGCCATCCTTACATGTCAGAGAACGAACCGATCCAAACGCCCGGCACGGCGCGGGCGTCCCCACCCGCATCCGGGCGCGCGGGCGTCCTCGCCCGCATCAAGGAACAAACCGATACTCCAACCGTGGCGCGCGCGGCTGCGCGATAGCGCGCAACCCCAGTGGATCAGACGGTTGCAGGTTCTGTTCCAGATTTGCCTGCAACAATTCGCGCAGCGTATTGAACGAACGATAGCGCACAATCAACGCATCGGTCAACCCCGCCAGTTCTTTTGCACCTTCGATTGCATCTTCCAGGTTGCCAAGTTCATCGATCAAACCCAGCGCTTTCGCCTGTCGCCCGGTGTAGATTCGCCCGTCGGCGAGCCGGATCACCTCAGTGCGTTCCATCCCGCGCCCCTCGACAATCACATCGATAAACCCCTGGTACGCCTCATCGACCAGCGCATTCCAGATCGCCTCTTCCTCCGGCTGCGGCGGGCGCAGTGGCGAACCGATATCCTTGAAATCACCGCTTTTGTACACATACTCGCGCAGACCAAGGCGTTCAAAGGCTTCATCATAGTTCAGCAGCGACACAATGACCCCAAGGCTGCCGGTGAGCGTATCCGGGTTGGCATAGATGCGTTCGCCCGCCATCGAGATATAGTATCCACCGCTGGCTGCAATTGAACCCATCGAGATCACCAGCGGCTTCCCTTTTTCTCGCAATTTCTTGAGTTCGACATACAACTCATTGCTGGCAACGACGCTGCCGCCAGGGCTATCCACCCGCAGCACCACCGCCTTCACCCGCGAGTCGTTTGCAGCAGTGCGAATCTGCGACAGCAACTGCTCGTGGCTCAACCCTGTGGTGAACAAGCCATCGCCTGCGTCGGCCCCAATTGTGCCGCTAACGGTAATAACCACGATGCGATCATTTCCTCGTCCAGAGATGACCTCTTCCTGCCATCTGCTGCCGGGAACTGTCGCAGCCGCATTGCCGCCATCGAACGCCAGCAGCAACGCCATGCCACCGAGCGGCAAAATGGCGCACGCCAGCACAATGCCCACAATGATCGAAATGACAACAATCCACGTCCGGTCTTTTCGCGGCGCCGGTTGCGCCAGCGGAACCGGAGCGGAAACAGGCGGTTGATCGCTCATGTCTCCTCCCTTCCGCGTTTCCCTTGCCACGTGCGTGAGCAGGACACGCCTTGCCAGGACTCTCCTGTAGGGGTCTCATACCAATGACGATTGAAGATGCCGCATGCTGGTCATTCCGAGCGCAGCGACTTGGCATTCCGAGCGCAGCGACTGGTCATTCCGAGCGCAGCGACTGGTCATTCCGAGCGCAGCGAGGAATCTGCGCGGGTCGCGCCAGACCCCTCGCGCTGCTCGAGGTGACCATGCCGGATGGTCACAGGTCATTGGTATCAGACCTGCTCCAACAACGCCTGAGTATGATACCACAGAGCGGGCTGAGATAACCGTTACCCGGCTTTTCTGAGCAGCGGACGACTTCCAGGTTCAGCATCCAGGAGCGTTCAGTATGCCATCCAGGAGCGTCTTCCACCTCCACCGGGAGTTCAAGAGCAGACAGCACACATAAGCATAGCGGGCATGCATGGCGTTGGGATGAGCCGTTGTACCCTCACCTCCTGCCCCGCTCCCGCACGCGGGAGAAGGGTGTCGCGGTCTTCCCCGCTGGGTGTGCCATACTAGTATGCTAGCACGATACATTGTCTGTCCCCCGATGAGCGCGCCGTCTTGCCCTCACCCCCTGCCCCGCTCCCGCACGCGGGAGAAGGGTGTCGCGGTCTTCCCCGCTGGGTGTGCCATACTAGTATGCTAGCACGATACATTGTCTGTCCCCCGATGAGCGCGCCGTCTTGCCCTCACCCCCTGCCCCGCTCCCGCACGCGGGAGCGGGGGGGCGCGGTCGTCCCCCGCCGGGTGTGCCGGGGGGCGCGGTTATTGTGCGACCAGCACAGCAGGTCGAAGCAATTCCGCCCGCCCTGAAACCCGCACGCGGGAGCAGGGGGTCGCGGTCGTCCCCCGCCGGGTGTGCCGGGGGGCGCGGTTATTGTGCGACCAGCACAGCAGGTCGAAGCAATCCCGCCCGCCCTGAAACCCGCACGCGGGAGCGGGGGGGCGCGGTCGTCCCCCGCTGGGTGTGCCGGGGGGCGCGGTTATTGTGCGACCAGCACAGCAGGTCGAAGCAATCCCGCCCGCCCTGAAACCCGCACGCGGGAGAAGGGTGTCGCGGTCTTCCCCCGCTGGACATGCCATACTAGTATGCTAGCACGATACATTATCTGTCCCCCGATGAGCGCGCCGTTTTGCCCTCCCCCCCGCTCCGCTCCCGCACGCGGGAGCGGGGGGAGGTGCCGCGCGTGGGTCCGTTCCCCGGTGAAAGCGCCAGTGTTCGCGCAGGGGTTCGGTCCGCCCGTAAACTCAGCGGGGGTGGGGTCTGCCTCTTCCGCCGGTTGTATACCGAAAGTTGTGTCAAGCGGCGTGACTGCAACGTACAACCCACAGCCTGCAACCTCCCGCCCCTCACAACATCAGCGACGAACGATCGGCAAATAGCCACGATAGACCTGCGCCAGGACGCGCAGCGTGACCGGCGGCAGCGCCGAGTTGCTGACCCGCACCTCCAGATCGCCAGCGTTCGCCACATCAGCCGCAGTGAGCGTGGTGCGCAGTTCAGTGGCGCTGACAAACGTTGTCGGACGTTCAACGCCGCCGATGACGATCGTGCTGCTCGCGTCGAAGCCGGCGCCGGAGACGATCACAACCGTTCCTGCTTCGCCGACGCCAACAAACGGCGGCGTGAGCGATAGCGCCAACACCAGTTCATACGCTCCCACATCACAGGCGCCTCCCTGCGGACGAATGACGCCGCGCTGATCGGCTGCCGGGCACGTCGCCGCCGCAGCGCGGTTGAACCCCGGACTGGACGCCGCAATTGCCATCGTCGGTGTGGGACCGCCATTGTTTGCCAGCGGCGCGAGTTGTGGGTCCTGGAAGAGGATTGCCGAAGCCGGTGAGGTTATCAGGTTGTTGATGTCGTTATTGAAATCGGGCGCTTTGGTGCGTGGAAACTGAATGTTACCGCCGCCATTGAGCAATGCACGGTTCGTGTGGTACCCCTGAAACTCGGTTGTGACCGGGTTCGTGTGCGTTGGATCGAGGCGATTAGCAGAGAAGATTGAACTGGTCAGTGTCACTGCCGCTGCTGACGGATTACCGGCAAAGATCGCACCACCCTGAAACGTGGCGAAATTGCTCGCAAACGTCGCGTGAATAATGTCGATGGTCCCTCTGCTGATGATCATGCCGCCTCCCTGACCGATGACGTTGGTTCCGGCGGTTGCGGCGCGATTGTCGAAGAACGTTGAGTTCACCACCCGTCCGCGACCGTTCACCGACATCCAGACGCCACCTCCTTGCCTTGCGGCATAGTTGCCGTTGAACGTCGACTCGCGGATCTCGATATTGTCCTCATTCACCCCACCTGCCAGGTCGTCTTCGATATGATAAATAGCGCCGCCGTGACCTTCAGCGGGCGGTGAGTCGAGCACCCGGTTGTTGCTAAAGGTCGAGCGGGCATAGGTCGCTTTCGTGTTCAGGTTATCGGAGATCGTCACTTTGAGTGCGCCGCCGCCGCGCGTTGCAGTGTTTCCATCGAACACGCTGCCGCAGACCTCGACAGTGTTACCGGTGATCGGATTGAAGCTATTGCTGACGCCATCGAGATGAATGGCGCCGCCATGCCCTCGCACAATGCCGCCCGTCGTCGCGTCAGCGGCGCGGTTGTTCGTGAACCGCGAGTTGTAGACCTGCAAGCCGGTCGCAATTCCGCCGAATGCGCCGCCGCTGCCGGCCTCATTGTTGACAAAGACCGACCCGACGATGACCGTTTCGTAGATATTGCCGGCATAGATCGCACCGCCTTGATTGTCCTCGTCGGTCATGCTGGTCGTGCGGTTGTTCTCGAAGATCGAGTTGATGATATGGAGGCGTGTTCCCGGACTCGTCACCCACAGCGCCCCACCGCGCGCTTTGTCGTCCTGCGTTTTCGTGGCGGCCGGCGCGCGCCCATTGATAAAGCGCATATTCTGGATGACCAGATCGTTGCCGGAGGTCTTATCAATGTGCGAACCCGGGGTAAACGGTTTTTCGAGAATACGGGTGACACCGCCGCCATCGAGCGTGATCAGTCCTTTACCATCCAGCACAATATCGCGGGTCGCTGAGGTGACCAGTGGCGAAGTGATCGGAATCGTGACCGGGTGGGGTCCGCAGTCGAAGGTGATATGCCCGCCGGTCGCAAGCGCCGCCTGAAGGTTCGCCTGCGTGCAACTGGTGATGACCGTCGGATTGACCAGCGTCACCGGCACAATCGGAGGGGTGCAGGCAGCGGGAGGCGCGCCAGGAGCGCCGGCAGGCGCCGATGCCATACCGGGCAGTGGCGGAACTGTCGCGCTGACACACAGGATGGTCAGGCAGATATGCGCCAGCAGACGACGCCAGCGACTGGGTGGTCGTGAGGTGTTCATTGAGCCGCTCACGGACAGAAGATCATAACGATACGAAATCCTGGATAGCATAAACCTTTCTTTGACCGCGCGCAATAGTACATCGTCCCTACTTCTTTTCCAGGACCCGGGATCGATCAGAAGTCGAACCAGCCGGCATTGGCGCTGCTCCAACCGCCGGCGCACCAAGTGTCGTTGCAAGTAATACCAATGACGATTGAAGATGCCGCATTCTGGTCATTCCGAGCCCTTCGCTTCGCTCAGGGTAAACGCAGCGAGGAATCTGAGCGGGTCGCGCACGACCCTCGCGCTGCTCGGGGTGACCATGCCGGATGGTCACCGGTCATTGGTATAAGATGCAACCTCTTCGTGCAGCCGACCGCTGCGCGTGTGAACGATCCGAAGGCGCTTCACCGCGCGAAAATCCGGGTTCAATCAACGATGCATCGTGGTACGTCTATCGCACATGACGCGCTGTAATGCCCGCGTTTGCGAAAGACAGAAATGCTGGAGATGTGCTACCATAACAAGGCAATGGACACACATATTGGACAGCATGCGCAATGGCGCGTTCTTTTGAGCATCCTCCTGGCTGCGGCATGCATCGCGTCGTGCGCTGCACCGGCCAGTTCAGCGCCAGCAGATCCGGTGCGCGTCCAGGAAGCCTACTTCTACAAGCCACCGAAGGATGGGACGACCGCCGAGGCGCTGGCAGCGCGCGCCGACCTGATCATCCTGACGCGCACCGATGAGCCGTTTCGCGATGCGGTCCGGCGCGCAGGCTATGCTGGCGTTATTTTGCAGTATATGCTGGCGGCTGAGGTGAGCGGGCCGGTTGATGCAGTACGCGCCGACGCTCCCTGTAACTCGGAGCACCGTCCGTGGCGCAATCAGGCGGCGTTTCGCGTCGGCGAGTTCTGCAACCTGATTCATCCCAATGACGACTGGTTTCTGCACAACGAGAAGGGAGAACGTCTCTACACCAACTGGCCCGGTCACACCGGATATTTTTACCACATGAATCCTGCCAGTCCGGGATGGCGCGCATTTCTGGTCGCCCGTCTGCGCCAGGCACTTGAAGGAGACGATCAGGAACCTGCGTTGGGGTACGACGGCGTCTTCCTGGATAATGTGGCGCTGACCCTGTGGAAACTGCGCCGGCAGGTGAACAACAGCGATGGCGCCGTGCGCGAATTCGGCTCGGATGAGGCGTATCGAACCGCGTGGGTCGCGCTGCTTACCGATGTCTCCAATGCGCTGCGCCCTGCCCGGCCCGTCTGGGCGAACCTGATTGCCGAATCCGCGCCGGGTAGCGGATGGGACGAGTATCTGCCATACCTTGATGGCGTCATGGTGGAGGCCTTCGCCACCGGTTGGCGCGGCAGCGTTGCGCCGTCCGAATGGGAGCGCGGGCTGGTGCAGGCTGAGGAGGTGCTGCGCCACGAAAAGGGATATCTGGCGGTGGTTCAGGCAAAAGACCAGACGTTGCTTCCTTTTGCGCTGGCATCATACCTGTTGATCACCGACGGTCGTCGCGCCTTCTTCCGCTATGTCGAACGCGGCGATTACGCGATCTTTCCGCACTACCCCCTGCTCGACACGTCGCTGGGCGCGCCAAGAGGGCCGCGCTACCGCCAGGACGATGGAACCTGGCGGCGCGATTTTGCGCGCGGGTACGTCATTGCCGATCCCGTAACCCAACAGGCGCAGATTGTTGTTGAGGGACGCGAAGGCGCTGAGTAGCCAGATTGCGTGGTTACGCGCTTTCGACGGCGGCAGTGACGCCGAGCGCATCGAGCGTCCGCCCAATCTCATCGACATACAGCGCATTCATGACGATCACCGCATCGGGCTGATACGAGCGCAGAAATGCCGGTTCAACGACTTGTTGCCCGCTGCCGGCGACATATTTCCCCTGTTTGCGCGGATTGATATCGACCACGTATTCAATAGCGTTCAGATCGCGGAAGACGTTCAGAAACGTCACTCCCTTCGATCCGGCGCCCCAGACCACCACGCGCCTGGATTGCCGCGCCAGATGACCGAGTCGCGCGCGCCAATACTCCACTTTTGCGCCATAGTTGTCGCCAAACGCTGCAACATTATGCCACATGCGTTCACCATCAAGCCGCGCCTGCGCCGTCGGCGAAACGCTATGTGATGTTGGTCGCGCCTCGATGGACAGGAACTGCCCGCCGAACGCTTCGCGCACATCAAGCGTCTCGAAGCCGGATGTCTCGAACAGATGCGTCAACGACGCCGGGCTGAAGTACGAACAATGCTCGTAGATAATGTCCCAAATGCCCAGGTCGCGCAGCATCCAGAGCGCATTTGGCACCTCAAAGTACACCGTTGGCTGACGATGATCGCCGATCACGCGGCGCAGGCTCTCGATAAACACGCGCGGACGCTCGATATGTTCGAGCACGTGGCGACATACGATCAGATCGGCCGGTTCGTGCGCATATGATTCCCCAAAGAAATCCACCACAAAGCGCACATTTGGGTCAAGCGCATCGCGCGCCGGATCGGGCACAAAACTTTTGTCGAATCCAATGCCGCGATTATTGCCAGCACGACAGATCTGACGCAAGAAATCACCCTTGCCGCAGCCAATCTCGATGATATCCCTGTCATACAGATCATACCGTTCAACCAATCGTTCCGTCAATTCCGTCGCATACTGCTGGAAACGCCCGGAGAAGTGGAGTGAATTTTCATATTCCTGTGAATACTCCATTTTTGACGAATCAAAGGCGTAGTTGTATATATGGCTGCACTCGGCGCAATAACCAAGCGTAATATTGCCTTTCGGCGCGCGTAGTGCGGCTTCGCGCGTTTCCCACAGCACATTACAATAGACCGGCGCCTGCGAAACATTCATAAAGAGATGAACATCCGCTGATCCGCAAACCGGACAGAAGCGAGCATCGGCTGTCGGCTGATCGTCACCGTGGCGCGTAGTCGAATGGCTCATTGGCAACCTCATTTCACAGAACATGACGCGCGCCGATCATCGTGCTGCATAGCATCGGCAAGCGCCTCCTGCATCATCGAAACCAGCGCGCAGGCATGATGCACCGGATTGAACCGCTCCACGACATCCCGATACGCACACTCGATCATCCGTTCGATGTCCGGTTTATGGTCGGGATCGAGCGCCCAGCGCAGCGCTTCGACATAGCTCTCAGGCGTTCCGCGCACCACTATGCCATTTTCTCCATGGCGAACATAATCGCGCACACCCAGAGCATCATTAACGATCACCAGTTTCTTGAGCGCCATGGCGTTCAGGTATGTTTGCTGACCGCTGGCGCGGGAGGTTCTCATGCGCAGCGGCACGACGACAACTGCTGCGCCACGCAGCAATCGAACATACGCATCGTGTGGAACCTGCCTTGCGCAAACATTTGGCGGGAGATTCGGGTAGGTGTCCAATTTGCGTGTGGCGAACACAAATGCATAGTCTGGCATCATCCGCGCGGCTTCCACCAGCGGTGCGTAGTCGCGAAACGAATTGCCGCCGGCAAATACATACGTTCCCGCCTCGACGCCACCTTGCATCTCTTCTTTGGTCAGTGAACACATGTAGGGAACAAAGCGCACTTTTGCCGCATCGACGCCCCAGACGAGCGGAAAAAGGCGACATTCGTCATTCGAGAGCAACACATAACGACTGATCGCCCGGTCTGCAAAACGCACAAGAATGCGGTCGAGCACAGCACGCCATCCGGTGTTGGGTTCCCACGCTTCGCCGCAGAAAACGATGGTCGGTCGCCAGCGACGCGGTAGAAAACTCAAGAGAAATACTGCCAGCACTTCTGGCTTGAACCGTCCGCGCCCGGTAAATAACAGCAATCCTTCATACTTTGTCGCAGCCTGTACCACGCCTCTCAGCAGCGCGAACTCTCCCCACAGATCGTAGCCGGTCGCATATGTCCACGGGGGCATGGTCACTTGCTCGAACATTGCGGCAAATACCGGCACACCCATCAGGTAATCCAGTGTTGTGCCGCATCCGGCACGCCGCACTGTACGGTCCATCACTCCTGTGCTCCTTATTGCCGGACTGTGAGATCCTGCAACGATGCATGACTGTGTGCCGAAACAATCATACACGTTTCTGGAACAACCGCGCACCTCCATCCTTCGCTTACGGGTTGGTGACCAGCGGCAACCAGACGACCGACGGAGAAGCGCCGACAATTGGTGTCGCGCTCGGTGTCGGCGTTGCGCTCGGTGTCGGCGTTGCGCTCGGTGTCGGTGTTGCGCTCGGTGTCGGCGTTGCGCTCGGTGTCGGCGTTGCGCTCGGTGTCGGTGTTGGGGTGGCAGTCGGTCCTCCGACGCCACTGAGCGGTCGCACGGTAATGTTGCCAAAACTGGCATCGACGTGGTGCGCCACCAGCAGCAGCGACCCACGCTCCAGCGGTTGCTCTCCCGCCGGCGCAACCCCGTCCACCGTCCATCCCGCCGGCTCCGCCTCTGCTGCCCGCCACACCTTCAGCCGGTACCGCTGCCCTCCCCCTGCGACTGTCTCCACCCGCATCTTGAACATATACGTCTCCCCCATCCGCAACCGCATTCCGCTCAGGTCGCGCGCAAACACTGTCGCCGCCCCTGTGTCCAGATGCAGGTGCATCGCCCGCTGCGTCGAACTCGCGTCCGGGTACCGTTCCAGCCGGTACCATCCCAGCGCTCCGAGCGGGTAGTACACCCAGCGCGGCTGCGTCTCCTGCCCTGCCGGTGCATCCCAGTGCCCCTGCCACCGCAGCAGCAACCCCACCCCCGGTCCCCCGCTATTCGGTCGCTGCCCGCGATACATATCGATCTCGTGGATCGTCACCGCCGCCGTTACTTCATAGTCAGTCCACGTCACATCTCCAATCGCCAGCAACCGGTCGTACCCCGTCGACACCGGGCGCACACTTCCCTCCTCCAGCGCCCACAGTCCGTCCACCGCCTGCGCCGCCTCTCCCACCCGCTCTACCACGCTCCAGTCAATCGCATCCGGCAGCGGCCACGTCGCGCCAGGGATATACCGCACCGTCACCGTTTGCACACTCGTGTTCCCCAGCCGGTCCACCGCCGTTATTTCCAGCGTGTTGTCTCCGGCGCTCAACTCCGCCCGATCCAGCTCAATGTTGAACTCCCCTGTTGTGTACACCCGCCGCCAGTTCAAGAATGAGTTCGTGTAACTCCCCGGTCCCGGCATCAGCGACCGCTCCGCTCCGCCGTTCAAGCGGTAGCGCAGCGGCCACGCCGCCGTCCCAAACGCTGCCATGTTATACTCGAACCCGTCGGCGTCGCTCATCCGCCCCAGCACATTCACCCATCGCTGCGGGTTCCCCCGCGCTCCGAACGTCTGCACCGGTCCGTCCCATATATCGATCACCGGCTGGCTCCCCACTGCTGTCGGCCATGTCCGAAAGACCCCGCTGCATCGCGCCATCTTCCCGCTTGCGTCCGTCACCGTCAACCGATACCAGTAGTTCGTCGCCGCCTGCAACCCGCTGATGGTGAAGGCGTGCGTCTGCCCTGAGCCGCTCGTCTGCACACCTCCCGCCGCCGCGCGCGACCCGTAGCGCAACTCCGCCGTCGTCGGCTCGTCGCTGTACCCCGTCACGGTAAGCGTCGTCCCGCTCAGCGTGTGCGGCGGGCACGCCAGCAGCGGCGCGTGTGCGTCCGGGTGCGCCTGCGGATCGTCGGGGAGCGGCGCGTTCGCCACGTGGAAATAATCCACCGACGCCGTGAACGGCTGCGCGTACCGCCCGCTCGCCTCGGCATTCCCCGCGAACACCCCTACGCTCGTGACGCTTAACATCACCGTCCCATTCGTAAACAGCGTCCAATTCGCGCCATCGAACGAATAGCGAAACTGCCAATTTGTCCCACTGCGCGTCATCCGCAGCCATACCGGATGCCCTGGCGCACTGAGCGCACTGTTGTTGAAGGTCGTCGCGCTCGTCCCGCTCACCAATCCGGCGAACAGTCGCACCTGCTCCACGCCAGCGCTGTTCCTCCGGCTCGAAATGTCGAAGCGCACAAAGGTCGTCGCATCGCTTGTCTGCGCGATCAACCCTTGCATTGCGATATGCCCGCTCACCCGCGAGTTGAACTTTGCTATCACGTCGAAGTCGGCGTCCGGCGCCGCTTGCAGCAGGCGCACCGCCGTGTTGCCGTTCGTCCACGGCTCGCGCGGCGGACCATCAGGCACGATCAGGCGGATGTCCGTGCCGGTCAACTCATACGCCGCGCCGCCTGGATCGACGAACGTCCAGGAATCCAGCCCGCCGGTGCGGTTGAAGTCGTCGGAAACGATGGGACCGGAGGCGGGCGGCATGAGAGACGCCGGAGCGCTGAGCGCAGGGGTGGGGGTGGGAGTGGCGACGGCGGTGGTAAAGGTCTGCGGCGACGAGAAAGCATTCGTCCCGTCGGAGCGATAGGCGGTGATCCAGAAGCGATAGGTTGTGGCAGGGACGAGGTCGGAAAGCAACGCAGTATGGGAGGTTCCATCGCCGCTGGCAGGAGCGCTCTCCGTCCAGGCGCCATCGGCGGGACCGTAGAAGACCGCGCCGCCTGCCGAGAGATTGGTCGTCCAGCGAATTGTGGCGCTGCTGGCGGCTGGGATGACCTGAATGTCGGTAATTGTCAGCGTCGCCGGAGAAGGAGATGGCTCAACAGCGAACACGCCGCCGATCAGAACCATTGCCAATCCAAGCGCAAGTATGACCGCATAGCGCATAGGTAACCACCAGGGCTGAAACGAAAGATACAACCGTACCGAATGCCCCTACTCAAGGGCAAAGATGTTCGAGACAAGAGATATTTGCCGCTTCCCGGCGCCTTCGTGTCTTCACCCCCCTGATTCCCTCTCTCTTGCGTTCGCAGAGGGCATGTGGGCGCTCTGACAGCCAGAGCGGACGATACATGCGCAG
The DNA here is from genome assembly GCF_000017805.1 of Roseiflexus castenholzii DSM 13941. Taxonomy (GTDB): domain Bacteria; phylum Chloroflexota; class Chloroflexia; order Chloroflexales; family Roseiflexaceae; genus Roseiflexus; species Roseiflexus castenholzii. The sequence goes on from NC_009767.1 coordinate 4,007,706, forward strand.
GATTGCCGGAAAAGACCACACGCGGAAACAAAAGGAACCTGCGGCGGCGCTATTGCGCGCAACGGCGTTCCAGGACTCACGCACACCCCACAAGCGCCGATGCCGCGCGACCGAACATCTCCACGCTCAACACGTCCGCCGTCACGCCGAGCGTCGTCAAATCACGCTGAATCTCATCGCGGTAGATCGGGTTCATTACAATGACCACATCGGGCTGATAGTCGCGCAAAAACGCCGGACCGACGATCTGTTGACCGGTTCCCGCCATGAACGTCCCGTGCTTGTTCGGGTTTATATCAACGGTATAGGTAATCTCCCGTTCGATGCCCAGCGTCGTCAGGAACGCAACCCCTTTCGACCCCGACCCCCACAACACCACCCTGCGTCCAGCGGCATGCTGCTGCGCCAGATACTCCCGCCAGCGCTGCAAGACCTGCGGCGCTTCGCGTCGAAACGTCTCAACATCGGCAGCGGTCCGTTCCAGATCGTGTTCCAGGGCTGGAAACGCGCGACCCATCCCGCTTCCCGGCTGTGCTTCGATCATCAGATACTGATCGCCATAATCGCGCCATAGATCGATCACGTCAAAACCGCAGCGTCGGAAGAGGCGCGCCAGCGAACCGGGTGTGAAGTAGGAACAATGCTCGTAGTAAATATCCCAAAACCCGATCTCTTCCAACACACGCGTTGTATCGGGTATCTGAAAGAAAACGGTCGTCTGCGGTTGATCGGCGAGCGCGCGTCGCACCATGCCGACAAACGCCGCCGTATGGTGGATATGCTCCAGCGTCATCTTACAGACGACGAAATCCGCGCGGAGGTGCGCATACTGCTCGGAATAGAAATCGGTAATGAACGTCACGCGGTCAGCAGGATGCGCCAGGCTCCGCTCCGCAACATATGCCGGATCGATGCCCACACCGCGATTTTCGCCCAACTCGCAGAGCAGCGTAATAAATTCACCCTTGCCGCACCCGATTTCGAGAATATCTTTGCCGCGCAGATCATACCGTTCGACCAGATATTCCGCCAGTCTGCGCGCAAACGCATTGAATGTCGGCGAATACCCCTGTGTTTCCTCGTAGCGCTCCGAATATTCGTGAAGCGACGGATCAAAGGCAGTATTGCTGATAAACCCGCACGAGCGGCAAAAACCGAGGCGAATATCGCCACGCGGATAATTGACCGCCTCTTCGCGCGTGGCGAGCAGGAGAACGCTATGCGCCGGAACGCGCTCCAATTCGTAGAAAACGTCCATTCCCGCAGACCCACACGCGGGACACATTATTGATTGCATGGTCGTGCTCTCCTCTGGTGATGTCACAAGCGGCAACGCCCCTGAAGCAGTGATCGCATGTGCGGCGAATGCGCCGCCGGGTGCGCCGGAAAGGTCAGCGCGAGTCTGAGCGCGACTATCGCGCACAGAGCATTCACTGAACCGTCGATGCGCGAACGCCCCTTCCGTCGCCCTGCCAGAAACACCGCTACACAATCACCGGTCGCGGGATTGGAATAATGAACTTCCCGCCGCGTTGGCGATACTCTGCCTGCTGGCGCAGAATCTCATCGGCGAAGTTCCATGCCAGCAACAGCACGTAATCCGGTTGCTGCTCCAGCAACGCCGCAGGAGACACAATCGGCAGATGGCTGCCGCTCATGAACTTGCCCTGCTTATAGGGATTCAGATCGGCAACGAAGTCCACCAACCGCGTATCGATCTGACAGTACGCCAGCAGAGTCGTGGCTTTGGCGGCGGCGCCGTAGGCGGCAATTCGCTTGCCCTGTCGCTTCAGATCGGCGAGCAACGCCATCAATTCATCACGAATAGCGCGCACCCGCTCGGCAAAGGAGAGATAGAAATCAACCCGATCCACACCGCGCTCACGCTCCATCGCCAGCAGCGCGCACACCCGCGCGCCAACCGCCTCGTAACGCGCCACAAACAGGCGCAGCGACCCACCGTGGATCGGCGTGCGCTCGACATCGTTGAGGAACAGCCCATTGGCGCGAAACAGGCGGTCGAGCGCCGTCACCGAAAAGTAACACAGATGCTGATGGTAGATCGTATCAAACTCGCAATGATCAACGAGATCGACAACATACGGGCACTCAATCACCGCAATGCCATCGTCCTTGAGCATGATGCGAATGCCACGAACGAAGCCATTGAGGTCCGGCACGTGCGCCAGCACATTATTCGCCAGAAAGACATCGGCGGCTTTGCCCTCGCTGCGCAATTGCTGCGCAAGTTCTTGCGTGAAGAACGTATTGAGCGTTGGGATGCCGATCTTGCGAGCCGCCTCAGCCGGAGCGCGCGCCGGGTCGATCCCCAGCACAGGAATGCCGCGCTCGACGAAATTGCGCAGCATGTACCCATCATTGCTGGCAGCCTCGACCACCAGGCTTTCCGGTCCAAGCGCGCGCGACGCCATGATCGCCTGCGCGCTCTCACCGAAGTGTTTCAGCAACGACTTCGAGACCGATGAAAAATACGGATACTCGGCATAGAACAGCACTTCGGGATCGACCGTCTCCTGAATCTGCAACAGCGCCGAGTCCGGGCAAAACACAAGGGTCAACGGGGCGAACGGCTCCTCACCGCCGAGTTGCTCCGCCGTGAGCAATCGGTCCGCCAGTGGCGTCACGCCAAACGACAGAATCGGCAGCAGATTGGGCGAACCGCTGGCGCGGCAGCGCTCTTCAACACGATACAGCATACATGTCCTCGCACACGGGGGTTATTGCGCCGATCCAACAGCCAGCGCCTGCTCCGAGCGACGCAGCGACGAGTCGAGACGTCCCGACACAATCAGTTTCCGAATGTGATCGATACGTTTGTAGCGTGGACCTTCAAAATCTTCGAGTGTCAACCCGATAGAGCGATAGGCGTCGTACAGTTCCTGTGCGCCTTTGCGCGCATCCCAGGCCGGCTGAAAATCCGGCAGCACACGCTGTATCTTCGAGCAATCAACGCGATAATTGCGCTTATCTGGCTGCGCGCCCTCGGCGAACTGAATGCGACAACCGGGCACGGTCTCATACACAATCTGCGCCAGGTCGCGGATGCGGTAGTTGTCCTCATTACGCCCGACATTGAACGCCTCATTGTGGATCAATTCGCGCGGCGCCTCCAGCACGGCGATAAACGCACGCGCAATATCGGCAATATGCACGATAGGACGCCAGGGAGTGCCATCGCTCTTCAGATAGACCAGCCCCGTCGTATATGCCCAGGCGACCAGGTTGTTCAGCACCAGATCGAAGCGCAGACGCGGCGATACACCGTAAGCCGTTGCATTGCGAAGATAGGTCGGGCTGAAATCGGCATCGGCAAGTTTCGCCAGGTCCTGTTCAACCAACACTTTTGAGCGCCCATAGGGCGTAACCGGATTGAACGGCGAGGTTTCATCGAGCATCTCATCGCCGGCTGCGCCATACGTACTGCACGACGACGAGAAGATAAAGCGTGTGATGCCTGCCTGCTTCGCCAGCATTGCCAGGCGCACCGACGCCAGATAGTTGATCTCATAGGTCAACTGCGGATCAAGGTCGCCGAGCGGATCGTTCGACAGACCGGCGAGGTGCATAATGGCATCGACACCCGCAAGATCGTCTGCTTCGACATCGCGAATATCCTTGCGGATTTCCGGCACATCCACCGGCGGAGCACCGAATGTACACTCCTCGAACAGATCGCTATCCAGCCCCAGCACCTCGTAGCCGCGCTCGAGCAGCATTGGCGTCAGCACGGTTCCGATATACCCTTTGTGTCCCGTCACCAGCACACGCATCGTTGATATCCTTTCGCGTCGCATTTTGTGTTTCGATAAGCGGTGAGGTCGATCAGTCCCAGATTTTCCAGGGCGCATTGCCGCTCTGCCAGAGGCTTTCGAGCAGTTTCTTGTCGCGCAGGGTATCCATGCATTGCCAGAACGACGTATGCCGGTACGCCATCAACTGACCCTCGCGCGCCAGGCGCTGCAACGGCTCGCGCTCCCAGGCGGTATCGTCGCCATCAATATAGTCGAACACTGCCGGTTCGAGCACGAAGAAAGCGCCATTGATCCAGCCTTCGCCGGTTTGCGGCTTTTCGTTGAATTCCGTGATCCGGTCGCCGTCCAGTTCCAGATGACCAAAGCGCGCCGGCGGTCGCACTGCCGTCAGGGTCGCCAGTTTGCCGTGCGAACGGTGAAACTCCAGCAGCGCGTGCAGATTGACATCCGACACGCCATCGCCCCAGGTCAGCATAAACGTTTCATTGCCGATGTACGGCGCCAGACGCTTGATCCGCCCGCCGGTGTTCGTCGGAATACCGGTATCGATCAACTCGACATTCCAGTCGGGACGGTAGCCGCCGTTCATCTCAACCGTACCGGAGCGCAGGTTGACTTTCAGATTACTGTTGAGTGAGCAGTAATCGACCATGTACTTCTTGATGACCTCACCTTTATAGCCGAGCGCAATCACGAAATCTTTGAAGCCGTAGTGGGCATAGTGCATCATAATGTGCCACAGGATCGGGCGACCGCCGATCTCGACCATCGGCTTCGGCTTAACTTCAGTCTCCTCGGAAAGGCGTGACCCGACGCCTCCGGCAAGAATGGCAACTTTCATAGCGAGTTCCTCCGTGCGATTGTCGTAGAATTCAACGCGCGAATGCGCCGCAATGCGCGTCTGCTCAACTGGCGCGCCGCATGGACAACGTCGTTGCCCAACCGTGCCCAATTCAGATCAGCGGCGATCCAGTGCAGCAGCGCACCATAGCAGCGGCGCGCCTCGTCGGGTGGAAGCGGCGTTTCACGAATGGCTTTGATATATTCGTACAACGTGCGGAAATGAGGCATCACGATTTTCCCCTCGTTTGCCGGGTCGAACCAGGCGGCGCGGGCGCGCAGTTTCGCCGCGCGCACCGACTGCGTCGGATGCCGTCGCGAAATGAACAGATGCTCAGGCGCTTCGTAGAAGGCGCCCAACAATCCCAACCGCGCCAGCAGAATGCGGTCCGACGGCACATAGGCGCCGATCAGCGGCGTGCGTCGGAGCACATCTGCGCGAATGACCCCAAACACCTGAAAACAGGGATGCCCGACACAGATCAGATCGTGGAAACGAATACTCGCACGTGGTGAGTCGGTGCGCAACCGCTCGTCATAGGTGTACAGCGTGTTGCCGTCAGGATCGACAACGCGCGTGCGACTGAAGGCGAGCACAACCCGCGGACTGTGATCAAGCGCCGCCACACACCGTTCGAGAAATGTCGGCTCGAGCATGTCGTCGTGAGCATGCCACTTGAAATAGACGCCACGCGCCAATCCAAACACGTAATTGAAGTTCCATGAAGCGCCGCGATTGACATCGTGGCGCACATACCGGATGCGCGCGTCATGCGCCGCATATTTACGACAAATCTCAGGCGTTGCGTCGTCCGAGGCGTTATCGGAAATGATCACCTCAAAATCGTGAAATGTCTGACTCAACAACGAATCCAGCGCCTGGCGAAGATAATGCTGCCCATTGTAAACCGGAAGACCGATACTGACGCGCGGATTGTCATTACGAACAATTCTCGTCATACTTCACTCAGTGAAACTGAAAACCGGAGAGTTCTTTTTATACTATAGCGAGTCACACATTGTTTTGCAATTACAACTCTGTTATCTGACATCAGTTCCCCGCTGATTCGTGTACAAAAATCGTCATACTGACGAAAACAGGGCGCGTTCGACAATCTCGCACACCACATGCGCCACGGTGATGTGCACTTCCTGAATCCGCGCGGTATTGTGCGACGGCACACACAGACACACCTCTACGTGATCGATCAGCAACCCGCCAGTTGCTCCCGCCAACCCGATTGTGGTCATACCGCCATCGCGCGCAGTGCGCATTGCCGCGAGCACGCTCGCCGACGTTCCGCTGGTGCTGATGCCAATCACTGCATCTCCCGGTTGACCAAGCGCTTCGACCTGCCGGGCGAAGACACGCTCATACCCATAGTCGTTGCCGATGGCAGTCAGGATTGAAGTGTCGGTGGTTAGCGCAATCGCCGGTAGTCCGCGCCGCTCACGGCGAAAACGACTGACAAATTCTGCTGCGATATGCTGCGCATCGGCGGCGCTGCCGCCATTGCCGCACAGCAGCACCCGGTTGCCGCGCCGAAACGTATCGACAATCCGCTGCGCAATCGCCACAATGACCGGCAACTGCGTTTCAAGCGTGCGCCGCTTCAGATCGATGCTGGCTTCGATCTCTTCGACTGCCCAGCGGGTGTACGCATCACTTCGTGAGTCCACAGGCGTCATCCTTAAGATTCCAGACTTACGCAGGAGTGCGCACAGCACCCGCACTCCTACCGTTCACGAGGCGTTCGTACAGCGCCACATAGCGTTGTGCCACTGTATCGATAGCGTATCGCTCCTGAATATGCCGCCGCGCATGGACGCCCCACTCTGGCGTTGCAAGCGCTTGCGCCACTGCCCGCGCCAGCGCACCGGCATCTTCCGGCATCACCAGGCACCCGTTCACCCCATCCTCAATGATCTCCATCGAACCGCCAACGCACGTGGCGACGCACGGCAGACCACATGCCATCGCTTCGAGCAGCGCGACCGGCATCCCTTCTGTGCGCGAAGACAGCACGAATGCGTCACATGCGCGCAGATATGCTGCCGTATCATTGGTTGCGCCGGCGAACATCACGGACTGCTCGACACCCAGATCGCGCGCCTGACGCATGAGGTCATTGCGCAACTCGCCATCCCCCACAATGATCAGCCGCGCGTCCGCCAGTGTCGTATCACGTTGCGCCCAGGCGTTCAGCAGCACATCGAGCGCTTTGGCGACCGTCAACCGCCCAACGAAGACGACCAGTCTTCCGTCCGGCAGACCAAGCCGGCGCCGCAGTTCCGTCCGCTCGTCGAGTGAGGCCGGCGCAAAACGTTCCACATCAACGCCATTGGCAATATCCCATATGCGCTCTTCCTGAACGCCCATCGCGCACAATTCATCGTGAATATCGCGGGAAATCGCAACAAAGGCATCACCCCAGCGCAGCGCCGCTGCAACGCGCAGTTTCCCCGTTAGCGGGCGCAACCTGGTCAGTTTTGCCACATCACCACGCGGACCGCGCCCATGCGGATTGATAACCAGTCGTTTTTCGGGCAGCGCGCGCGCCATCAGCGCCAGCGTCATCGGTGAAATCATTTGATGGCAGTGCAGAATCTGGTAGCGGTTTCGTTCACGTATGAGCAGCGCAAGACCGGCGGCCAGGTAACTCACCCCGGCAAGCACGCGCCCGCCGTGCATCCCAACGCGATAGGTCGGAATGCCCTGAACCTCTTCATATGCCAGCGTTCCAGGATACGGGCGCGTCACCGCTATCGCATCGATGCCGCGCGCACGCAGCGCCCGACTGAGCGCCAGCGTATGCGTTTGCGCCCCGCCGATGGATGGGTAGAAATCGTGCAGGATCATGGCGACGCCAATGGGCATAGCGATCCTCCGAGAGATCAGCGGTGCAGGCGCGCGACGCGCGCCTGAGCGCGCACCACTGCCAGCGATTCATACAACTGTTCGTGCCCACGCACATACTGTTCCAATCCGAATGCGCGGCGCACTTTCTCGCGTCCACGCCGACCAAACAGGCGCTGGCGCTCAGGATTGTCGAGCGCATCGAGGAGCGCTGCTGCCAGCGCTTCGACATTCCCCGGCGGCACAAGCCACCCCTCGACTCCCGGCGTCACCAGGGTGCGACAGCCGCCAACATCGGTCAGTACAACCGGACGCGCCGCTGCCATGGCTTCGACTGCCGTCACCGGCAACCCTTCCCAGAGCGACGAGAGCACAAAAACGTGCGTTTCCGCCAGAATGTCCGGGATGTCGTGCCGCAATCCATCGAACGATACGGCACGCGCAATGCCGAGGTCCTGCGCCTGCCGACGCAGCGCCGCCTCCAGGCGCCCCTCGCCGACCATGCGGAAGCGGGTGTCGGGGCGTATGCGCACCACCAGACGCGCAGCATCGAGGAGCAGATGGTACGCCTTCTGCTCGGTCAACCTCCCAATCGTCGTCACCGTCGGCGGAACATGAGGAGCAACCCCTTCGGCAATCGCCAGATACGGTTCCATAGGAACAGAATTATTGATCGTAACCACGCGCGAAGCCGGAATACCCCACCGGCGCATATACTCGACGCCAATCCCCGGCGCGACCATCACCAGGCGCGCAGCGAGCGTCCGCGCAGTCAGGCGTTGCAGCGCGCGACGGTGCCATTTCTGGTGATCGTAATCGTGCGGAACATTGTGCATCGTCGAAACGACCGGCACGCTGGTGAGTGCGCCAACCATTCGCCCCACAATATCGGCGCCGGTCAGATGGGTATGGATCACATCGATCTGCTGCGCGCGCACCAGGCGAGCGATAGCAGACACGACGCGCGGCTCATAGAAACGACGCGCACCCAGCACCGTCAGCGGCAGGCGCGCGGCTTCGAACTCCTGGCGCAGCGGTCCATCGTGCAACGCCACGATATGCCCTTCAAAACGCAGCGGATCGAGGCCGGTCACCAATCCGGGAAGCAAGCGCTGCGCCCCGCCGAGCCAGAGTGTTTCGATGAGCAGCAAGATGCGAATACGGTCGGTCACAGACTTCCCTTCCAGACACCGGACGCCGTTGAAGCCAGGCATCCCGCCTTTATTTTCGCAGCACGGGCGCGTACCGAACCGCCATGATCGCCTCACCGAGCAACTCACGACGTGTCCAACGCACCCAGCGCGTCAATGCCGTCACGCAGCGAATCTTCTCCCCCAAACTGATCGGCGCACATCGAATAATCCGCAGATATTCCGCAATCCACTGCCAGTGCACCAGTGGCGCGCGCCCGCGATACGCCGGATCGAACCAGCGCTGGCGTTCGAGCGCCGATGGATTGGCGCGCACCGACATCTCACGATGCTCGCGGCGAAAAAAGAGCGATTCGGACAATTCGTGAAGTTCGCCGCGCAGCGTTATATCGGCGATCAGGATCATATCCGATGACGGATACCTGCCAATCCGCTGCGTTTGCCGCAGCACATCGGTGCGATACACCCCAAAGACGGGGTTCATCCAACCACGCGCCAGCGGCAAAAACCGGCGGAAGCGATCCGATGGACGCAGATCACGGAAATGAAACCCGTCACGAATCGTGCGCAATGGGCGCCCCGTCTCGTCAATAAATGTCGTCGGCGCATAACAGAGCACAACCGCCGGTTCACGCTCAAGGATTGCGATGCACGCGCCGATCAGATCGGGAGCGCAGAGATCATCGTGCGCCATCCACTTGAAATACCGCCCGCGCGCCAGGTCAACCAGACGATTGTAGTTGAAGGCTGCACCCATATTCCGTTCGTTGCGCACATAGCGCACGCGGCGATCCTGCTGCGCATAGCGATGACAGATATCAGCGGTGCCATCGGTTGAGCCATTGTCGCTGATGATCACCTCGAGATCGGCGAATCGCTGAGCAAGGATCGACTCAATTGCGCGCGCAAGATAGCGCTCGCCGTTGTATACTGGCACGCCGACCGTCACTATCGGAGAAACATGCGAAATTGCAGGGATCATAAGCGATGTTCCACGGAGTGTATGCTTCAAAACCGTTCAAGACCTTCCCGTTCACCGATGGGACGGTACACGACCGACCGTAGCCTGCGCCCAACAGCGGCGTAGGAGTCATCACCAAAGATTGAGCGCAGCAGCCGCTTTGTTTTGCTCACCGGACGTTCAAACGGGAATAATGCCAATCCAAGCGCCGCGTGCCATACGCGACGCGCCCGTGACAACCCGACCTGCGATGCATATGCCGCGCGATCACACTGATCCCAACTCAACCGTCGCGCGAGCAAAAGCGGACGACGCCACGCCGGTTGAATACGGGCAATACCCCGACATGCGATAGACTGAAACATATCCAACCGTTCGATGCCCCGATGGTGCGAGATGCCGCCAGGATGCCAGCGATAGATCATGAGCGGCTCCTCCACAAAACCGACGGGACCGTAGGATGCAATGCGAATAAACAAATCCCAATCCTGCCCCCAGCGCAGTTGCGTATCGAACATCCCGACCGCATCGAACACAGAACGCCGGATAAGCGTCATCGATGGGTTGCCAATAACATTGCGCACCACATTCTCATGTGCCAGGATGCGTCCTGGCGGCACGCCAAAATACTCAATGTGTCGCTCGCCGGTCGTCTGATCCCAGCGCCAACGCAGGCAACTGACCATGACCGTTTCGGGATGCGCTACCAGATACGCCAACTGGCGCTCAAGTTTGTTCGGCAACCAGAGATCATCGCCATCGAGAAAAGCCACCAACTCACCGCTCGTCTCGCGTATCCCGCGATTGCGCGCAGCGCCGGGACCCTGATTATCCTGCCGGATCAGGCGAACGCCACGATGCGCATAGGATTGCGCAACCGCCGCACTCGCGTCGGTTGACCCATCATCAACCACAACGACGTCGTCTGCGGGATGCGATTGTGCCAGCACGCTCTCGATTGCAGCACTGAGGTATTCGGCGGCATTGTATGCCGTAATGACAACACTGACCCGCGGTTCTGTCATACATTGCGTCCTTAAACGGTCGGGGGCGGCGCGCCGGTTAGCGATCAACCGCGCGCCAGACTACCGCGCAGCACCGAGCGCGCCTCCAGAAACATCTCACGTCCGGCGATCCAGATAGTTCCGAGATAGACCAGGGCGCCTATCGGTGGCAGCGCCGCCAATTGCACGATGGGCGCACCCGTCAGCATCGCGTCGAGCGCACCAACAACGGCTGCCATCACCCCTGCGCCCAACAACGCTGGTTGCACCGCATGCCACACGCCCATCAGTCGCACACCGGTCACCCGTCGGATCATCACCAAATCGAGCGCCATACACACCAGCGTCAGCGCGACATGTCCGGCAGCCACGCCCGTAATATTCCAGAACGTGCCGATGGAGAGCACCAGCACAACAATCGGCAGTTTCGCCAGCGACAATTTAAAAGTCAGATCAGGCCGCCCAATCGCATTGTAAATGATCCCCGACAGATACGACACGATGGAAAAGGCGCTGGCGATGGCGATGAACTGCATTGGCGCCGTCATCGGACGCCATACCTCGGCAAAAAAGACCCGCACCAGCGCCGGCGACAACAGCGCCAGCCCAACGCCTGCGGGAAAGGTCACCAGCGCCATATAGCGCAGATAGGCGAAATACATGTCGTGCGTCTTTGCCGGATCCGATTGGGTATGCGCCAGAACAGGAAAGGCGACGGTGCTGACGATCTGACTGACGCTGCGAATGACCAGTTCGGGAATGCGGAACGCCATTGTATAGTACCCCAGCGCCGCCGCGCCAAGCAACCGCCCGACCAGCAGATAATCCACATTGACCATAAAGGAGCCAACCAGACTGACCCCCATAATGTGGACGCCATACCCCAACATCTCGCGCATCACCTGCGGGTCGAACGCACGCGTTGGTCGCCAGCGCACAATCAGCCAGGGAATGATCACCTCCAACACCTTGTTGACCAGTTCTGAAACCACCAGACTCCAGACGCCAAACCCTTGCCACGCCATGCTGATGGCAACCACTGCTTTGATAATATTCCGCACAATCCCGGGAAGTAAATACGCCTTGAACCGGAGATCGCGCTGAAGCATAGCCATCGGCACAGTGCCGATTCCGACCAGCAGCAGCCCAAGCGACAACACGCGCAGCAACGGCGTTACCTGCGGCTCATTGAAGAACACTGCAATCGAGGGCGCCGCAATCCACGCGCCGGCGTACAGAAACACGCTACTGCCAATACTGACGACGAATGCCGCATTCTGGGCTTCTTCCAACCTGTCACGTCGCGCAATCAGGGCATGCCCGACGCCAAAATTATTAAGCAGGTCGAGATAGGCGATCACCAGTGTGCAGTAAGCGATCACGCCGAACTCCGCCGGCGCCAGCAGACGCGCCAGGATCAGCGTAGTGACAAACGTGACGAGGCGCCCGCTCGTGTACGAAAGGAATGACCAGAACGTTCCACGCACGGCGCGCTTGCCGACTCCTTCGGATTGCGATGTTGTCGTTGATTGCACCAGACCGATCCCCCCGTTTGCACTGCGCTATGGTTCGCTGCAACACATCATTGCGCTGCTTACCCGTGATCCAAACCGTTGCGCACATAGAAACGCTTCCGATACCCGTCAACCAGCGCCAGCCATGCGCCTTCTTGCACAGGATGCAGATCGAGCGTATGCATACCGCGCGCATTCCAATCGGCGCGCTGCGGCGCAAGGAGCGACGCGCCGCCATAGGGACGCTCTGCATACCGTTCCGGGGTCAATTCCGTCACTTCGAACGCGAAGACCTGTTTGCCGTAGTTCTGCGAACAATCCTGCGCAAATCGCACCAATCGTCCACTGTGGCAAAGCACCCGCCCCGCCGGGCGCGCGCGCCGAGGGTCGCCCTGCACCACCGGGCTGATCGGATGCTCCCGCCAGGGACCCAGCGGCGTTGCCGCTTCATAGAGGCGCAGGGTGTCGTTGCGCGCGCTATTGGTTCCCACAAACATCCACCAGCGCCCCTGAGAGAAGAACGGCGTCGGATCGAGATAATCGTCCCCCTCCAGCAACGTAGCGGCATACTCCCAGCGAAATGGGAAGTCCACCGCGCGATACAGGCGCACCTGACGTTGCGACGCTGTTTCGGGCGTCATATACCAGGCATTGTTCCACGAGAAGACTAACGGATACGACAGATGGAACGGCTCGTCCAGCACAATCCGGCAATACTCCCACTCCCGTCCATTGCGACTCACGGCCACGCCGATCTGCCCGCGTCGCAGGGCAGCGTGCAGCACCTCGAAAAAGAGCCACCAGTGATCATCGGCGCGCACCAGGAACGGATCGGCGACGAACAGCGCCGGCACATCGCGCACATGCGCCGCCGTGAGCACCGGATTGCGCACGCCGGGCAACGGTTGCAACGCACGCAGGTCGGCGCCGCCATAGATTCCGATTGCCCAATCATCCTTGCGCCGCACTCGACGCAGCAATGGCAGTACATTGCGAACGGACGAGAGAAACGTCTGCATTACCGGCTCGCTTTCACCGCATGATCCGCGTGCGCTGCTGCTTCTCGCTGTGCAATAACAACCAGCGCAACCGCCATGCCGACCTGGAGCCAGAGCATATAGCCATACGCGCCGTGCAGAAAGAGCGACGTCACCAGATACCCCAGCAACCCAACCTTGACCGCAACCGAGAGGTCCGCCATACGACGTTCGCCTGCCGCTACGAACAGGAGTTCGGCTGCGCGCAAGCGTCCCCATACAGTTGCCAGCAACCCAACGAAGACGACCAGACCAACAATCCCCTGTTCCGCAGCGACTTCCAGGTATAGATTATGCGCATCACGTTCAGTATTCGAGCCGGCTCCCTCGATTTCGTTAATATAGTCGCGGTAGTGCAACCGATAGTTTCCGCGCCCGACGCCGAAGATCGGATTGTCGGCCACTATGGCAATCGCAACCTCCGCCTTGACCGAGCGCCCCTGAATCGAACTATCGGCATAGGCGCCCGCATTGTTGCCCGGCAACACTTCATCGAGCGTGCCAAAGCGCGCGCGGAACTCCGGCGGCGCAACATAGAGCAGCGCGCCGATCAGCGGCAGGATCAGCAAATAACGCGCATCGAGTCGCAGGTACATCGCATAGACGACCAGCACGACCACAGCACCGAGATACGCGCCGCGCGAGAAGGTCAACCCAATCGCTGCGAGCAACAGCAACAACGCCGCCATCCCAAACGATTTCCCTCGCCAGGTCCGCCCGTTCAGAATGGCCCACACCGCCAGCGGCACGAGCACGAGCAACAACTGCCCGAAATAGTTTGGATCGTTCACTGTGCCAAACGCACGCGCGCGGTCGTCCATGGTCGTCGAAATCTGGCGCACCGCCGCCTGCGCGAATCCCCAGTAGTTGTTGTCGTAGGTTTTGGTCATCTCCTGATAGACCGTCAACGCACTCAACACGGCACCCACGATCAACAAACCCCACACCGCGCGCTCGAATGCTGCGCGTGTCGAAAGCAGGTTGAAGATCAACCCGGCAATGACACCGTCCTTCGCCGTATCAACGAGACGACTCAGCACCGCGTCGGTATCGCGCGCAAACCACAGACCTGTCGCTCCGACCACCAGGTATGCCAGCATCCACCAGATCACCGGGTCGGACACCAGACCGCGCGGTCGCTCGGAAAGAAATCGCCGCGCCAGCAATACCACGGTGAGCAGGGCAACCATCAGTTTCACAACCGAAGGAATGCCGTGATACTTGATCAGCACGTCGTGGATGTTTCCCCAGTGGATCACCAGCAGCGCCGCCGCGACATACTCCGGTTTGATAAAGGCAATTGCAACGACAACAATCCCCGCGATGCCGCCGAAGAACAACCAGAGCGGCACGTCGCGCGACACCAGCATTCCGGCGGCGATGGAAACAGCCACCACCACGCCGACCTGAAACCAGACGTGTCGCCAGAGACCGGCAGTAACGTCCATCGGATTTTTGAGAAGACGTTCCAGGTACATCCCACCCTCGCTGTGCTGAGCTGTTCTGGCGCCGGAACGGAGCACCGACCGGACAGCAACGAAGAGATACGATCAATAGCGTGTGACCGAGGATGGCGTCTTATTCTTCCGTTGATGGCGCCGGAGATGGAATCGCAGCCTCGACCGTCGAGAGCGCAGGTTGTTGCGCCGCGCCGATCATCACCCCAGACGTATCGGCGCCTGTGCGCAGACCCTGCAACACTTGCTCCAGGAACGCAAACGCCACGCCGAGGATCAAACCGAACACAAAGCCCAGCGTCAGCAAACGCATCGGTTGCGGCGCAATCGGCGATGTTGGCGGCGTCGCCGGATCGATCACCTCGACAGAGATCACCTTTTCGTAGTCCTGCCCCACCATGTTGCGCGCCACCGTATTCGCCACTGCCGCCGCAAACACAGGATCGGCGCTCTGCGCGCGCACTTCGATCAGGTTTGTCTCCGGCGGGGTAATGGTGCGCACCTGCGCCGCGAGCACGGCTTCGACCGGCACGCCAAGCTGCTGCGCCACTTCTTCGTGCATCGACATACTCGTGGCTTTGCGCGCGATGGTGTTGATGACATTCCGCCGGGTAAGCGCGTTGATGGTGTTCAGAATCTGATTGGGGTCCTCGAGCGATACGCTGGGTTTCAACTCGACCGTTGTGGACGCCTGATACACCGGTTTCTGCACCAACACAAACACAGCGGTGCTCCCCACCGTCAGCGCCGTTGCCAGCACCACCAGCCACCAGTTGCGGATCAGAACGCGGATGAACGTTGACAGACTCATGGATTGTTTTCCTTTCCCGATAGTACACGGTACGACGGGTTGACACGGCGCTGCTCAGATGCGCTGCTTTCACGTTCACGCCGCTGAACACGATTCCAAAGCGAGGTATGGCGCCCGGTCAGAAAACGGTACAGTCCCACGAGCGCCGCGCGATTGCCATTCACCAGGAACGCCGGAATATACAGCGCTTTTCCCCATATGCCGCGACATTCGTTGCGCCCTCCCATCCATGCCAGCGCATAGAACACTGCCTGCAACGCCAGCATCACCCAGTTGAAGGGGGACGCCAGCCGCAGCATCCCCCCCTGCGCCGCCGGACGAATCACCGCCGCCAGATTGGCAAGCAGCGCGCCGATCATCGCCAGCGGCACAAACGGGCGCAGGTACTTATGCGACACAATCTGCCAGACGAGCAGCGGATTCAACAGCGGCAACATCCTGTGCGAGTGCCGCATCAGCACAAAACGCTGCGCCACAATTCGCGCCCGACGCTCCTGCTCGTCCTGCGCCGAAGCAGATACCCGCTCGATTGAGCGCGCGTTGGGTATGTATACCACGCGATACCCCTGTTTCAGCACATGCATGGCGAGCGCCAGATCGTCTGCCATCAACCGCGCCTCCGGCAGCAACGGCTGATCGAGCAACCCGCGTCGCACCGCCATAATTTCGCCAACTGCGCCGGTGCAACTGCTCAGTCGCGTCTCCTGGCGCTTGATGTACGACTCGTACTTCCAGTACAACCCTTCCGAGTCACCAAGCGCTCCGTCGCCCTTCGCAATCACTTTGGCGCCTGTCGTCGCTCCGACGCTCGGATCGGCAAATGGCGCGACCAGCGCCCGCAATGCGCCTGCGTCGTACAGGTTATTCGCATCGGACAACACGATAATCTCACCACGCGCCAGCGCGAGCGCACGGGTGATCGCCGCCAGTTTCCCGGCGCGCTCGGGGCGATAACTCAATTCGACGCCACAATCGGCAAAATCGGCGACAATGTCGGGCGTGGCATCATCCGACCCATCGGCAGCCACCAGAATCTGGAGCCTGTCGCGCGGATAATCGAGCGCCAGACTATTGCTCAGTTTGGCAGCAATCACGTTTTGCTCATTGTATGCCGCGATCAGGAGCGTCACTATCGGCAGATCGGCAGGCGGCGCAAACAACGGTTGCGGACGCAACCGCGCCAGTACGGTCAACAGCGCCGGATAGCCGGCATAGACATACCCGATCAGCGTCACGCAGAACCAGAAGAATCGCCCGCTCATCGCCCAACCTCCCGCATCTGCGCCGCGCGATAGACCGCCTCTGTGCGTTCCAGAAAACGTTGCCGGGTATACTGCTGCTCAACCATGCGCCGAGCGCAGTCGCCAAACTGACGCACCATATTCGGATGGTCGAGCAAAAAGATGATCGCCTCCGCCAGCGCGCGGCTGTCGCGCGGCGGCACGAGTATGCCATTTTCCATCGAGCGCACATGCTCGGGAATGCCGCCGACTGTGGTGGCCACCACCGGCTTGCCGCACGAAAACGACTCGGTAATGACAATCCCAAACTCTTCTTCGAGCGATGGAAGCGCGGTAAAATCAGCCAGCGCCATCAGATCGACCGCATCGCTCCGCGCACCGGCAAACGTCACCCTGTCGGCGACACCCAACGCCTGCGCTTCTCGTTCGAGCGTTGCGCGCTCCTCGCCATCGCCCACCAGCACCACCTGCACGTCGGGATAGCGCCGAATCACCTCAGGCAACGCCCGTATCAGATACATATGCCCTTTGCGCGACACCAAGCGCCCGACGCTCACGATGATCGGCGCAGCGCCATCGAGACGCAGTTCCGCCAGCAACTGGCGGCGACGATCTATGGAGAGCGGCGCCGGGATGTCGATGCCGATAGGAATCACCGTGACCCGATCCGGCGCAATATCGCACACGTCGATGACGAACCGTTTCATCATTGCACTCATCGTGATAGCCTGCGTTCCCAGGGAAAATCGTGTCAGACCGCGATTCCGCCAGGGCACTTCTTGCAACGTTGTCACGACCGGCGTGCCGGTCAGCCGCGACGCCAGCCTGGCCGCCAGCGCCGCAAAGCGATGGTGCGTATTGACCAGATCGATCTGCTCGGCGCGAATAATGCGCGCCAGTTGGAGGCCCGATGCCAGTAACCCCGGAAGATTCGGCGTCCGCTTCCCGGACCCAAGATATGGCGTCAGCGGCAGCCGATCATAGGAGCGCGCAAACCCTGCAATGCGCCTGAGCCAGTCGCCGCCTCCCGACGCAATCACCACGTGATACCCCGCGTTCGCCTGGCTCTCCGCCAGCCGGATGAGATACTCGGTTGCACCGCCGATTCCCAAACGCGGACGAACGTGCAAGACACGCAGCGGGTACCCGGGCAAATCTGTCACCATCACGACGCCTCAACAGATTGCACAGTCAAACCCTGCTCCGATGATCGTCGGTCGCGCTCGAACAGCATGCGCAATCGCTCCGCACTACGTTCGAGATTGAATTCGCGCAGCACCAGTTGCCTGCCGGTTGCCGCCAGCCGTCGCCCCAGGTCCCGGTCGGCGTACAGGCGCGCCAGAGCATCCGCCAGCGCCGCCGCATGACGTTGCGGCACGAGCAGACCGGTTTCGCCATCGCGCACCAGTTCTGGAATGCCGGAGATCGCCGTTGCCACCACAGGAACCTCAGATGCCAGCGCCTCCATCAGCGCCACGGGAATGCCTTCCATCTTGCCGTTCGGCATCACAACACTCGGCAAGACCATCACATCCGCCTGTTGCAGAATGTCGCTCACCCGATGACGTGGTTGCGCACCGAGCAGCCGAACGTGTCGCTCCAGACCCAGGCGCTCAATCTGCGCTTCAAGAAGCGGTCGATTCTCACCCTCGCCAACCAGCAGGCACTGAAATGCCATCCCACGTTTGCGCAACAAATCACAGGCATCGATCAGATAGCGCTGCCCTTTGTAGCCGGACAGGCTGCCCACGCACACGATGGTAAAAACCGCGCCGGAGTCGCGCCGCTCGCGCGGGCGAAAGAGGGTCGGATCGATCCCGGAATGCACCACCACGACGCGCTCTTGGGCGACGGATCCGTACAGATCAATCAGCATTCGGCGATTGAACTCCGAAATCGCCACGACAAAACGGGCGGCGGCGACCTTCTCCCGCAGCATGGAGCGCTCGACGTAGAGATCGTGGGCATGCACCGTAAAACTGTAGGGAATACCGGTCAGCAGATTGACCACATACGCGAGCAACGCCGGATGCGTCGCATAGTGCGCGTGGAGATGATCGACCTCCAGATCGACCATGCGGCGCGCTGCATACGCCGCTTTCGGAACGACCACCAGCGCGCGCGACAGAAATTTGGGCGATGCCAGATTGCCGCGCACCGCGCGCCACCAGGCGCGCAGATACGCGACCGGACGGCGCATCAGCCAGTAGACCTGCGCATCGAGCGTCGGGCGCGACAACAACCGACAGTAGTGCGCCCGCTCGACCATCTCCTGCGCATCGGCATGCTGCACCGGCGCCTTTTCCCGAATAAGCGGAAAGATTTCGATCCGCACTCCCTGACGTTCGAGTTCGAGCATTTCGATGAGAATGAACGTCTCGGTCAGCTTGGGGAAGCGCGACATCGTATAGGCAACTGTGCGCGGGCGCGGTGACATCGAACTCATACACTCACTCCCATTCCTCGCGTTGTATCTCTCCGGCGTCATCAATGCGCCCCGCGCCCCTGAAACACCGCCAGAACGGTTCGGACCAGAATCTCCAGGTCCAGTCCCAGGCAACGATGCTCGATATACATGATGTCAAGACGCAACCGTTCATCGAACTCCGTGCTGGCGCGCCCATACACCTGCCACAAACCGGTCAGTCCCGGCTTCACATCGAGGCGCGCTGTCTGCCAGAGCTGATAGGTGCTGGCGTCGAATGAAGTCGGGCGCGGACCGACCAGACTCATCTCACCACGGATCACATTAATAATCTGCGGCAACTCATCAAGGCTGGTCTTGCGCAAAAACTTCCCAACCCGCGTAATGCGCGGATCGTTTGTGATCTTGAAATCGGGCCACTGCAATTCGTTCAGGTGCGCCAGTTGTTTTTTCAACTCCTCAGCATTCGGCACCATGGTGCGAAACTTGTACATTTTGAAACGCCGCCCGCCCTTGCCGGTGCGATTTTGTGTGAAGATCACCGGACCACCCGGCGACTCGATTTTGATGGCCAGAGCGATGATCAGAAACAATGGCAGCACCATCGGCGACGCCAGGAGTGACAGGGACAGATCCATGATCCGCTTGGCGCGCCGATAGGCGCGACCGCGCAACCATTGACGTTCAGGACGGTAGCGCTCGATCCAATCGAGCGTGTATGCCGGTCGGCTCCGATTAACGATGGTCGCCATACTTCCTTCCCTCGCTATGCTCTCTTCAGCGCTCTCGTGGCGCAATCACCCTCACACAACGCTCACTGCCGCCAAAACCGAAATGACAGAGCGTGAACTATACGCTGACCTCCGGCGCATTCAATGACTCCGGCGAACGAACGTCGCGGGTGTGCTGGTGATTCTGGCGGAGATGGCGTTCTGCCGTCTCGACCAGGTCCTCAAAGGTCAATGAATGATCCGGGAACGCCGCCACCCCATAACAGGCGCTGATCCCCAGGCGATCCTGCACCAGATGCACGAGTCGATCCCCCAGCAACCTGGCTTTCTCTTCCGAGGTTTCGGGCGCCACCAGGATCAGTCGTCCCGGCTTGCTATCTTCAATAATCAGATCGGTGCGGCGCAAATGGCGCGCAAGCACGCGCGCCGTCACCGCCAGTACATACCGCTGCATCATCCCCCGCTGCAATTCCTGCACGAAACGATGCATCATCATATTCAGCGAACGCGCATCCGCCTCGAAAATGAGCACACTCAACGGGCGGTGCAACCGACGACTGGCGCTCATTTGCGTCTGGACATCCTCCTGCACTTCATGGAGCGAGCGCAGACGATCATTCCGGTCCCGCAGCGTGATAATTTCGACTGCATGGCGAAACTCCTCCAGCGCAGCGCCGACGCGCTGCGCCAGCACCGCAGCGCCGCCAACCAGCGCAAACTCGACAATGGTCAGGTAGGTATGGACACCGCCAACTTTCGGCGACGGATCGAGCGCCAGCCCGACTCCCAGCACAACCCACCCCAGCGCAACCGTCAGAATTGGCGGACGCTGCCGAAAGACGCTGAACAACGGGAGAAAGACCACAAGCGCAATCACAACATACGTAAACGGCTCAAGGTCCAGCGTATTGATGCTTCCCAAATCGAGGCGCTCAATATTGAAACCCGCAATCAACCAGAGAAGCAGTGCAACCAGTCGGCGACGTAAACTATTCATGGCACGCGTCTCTCTTTCATAGTCTGATCATGCGTATCGGCATTTCGGGCGCGATAGATGTGATACGGGCGATCCGTGTTTGCCTGGCGATCATCAGGATTGGACATACCGGCGCGCACCCGTAGCATCTGAAGGTTGTAGCGCAGCCGATAGATCAGATAACGCGCCAGTTCCCCCCATCCGCGCTCGAAGTAGCGCCCCGATGTCAACACCGCCAGACGTGGCGCGCCGCTATAGACGACAGGCGTTCGCCGGGCGCGCAACACCGGACCAATGCTGAAATCAGCCGGCAGGTAGCCGGCATCGAACAACTCAATAAACAGATCGCGATCAATGGCGAAATTGCTGCCGCGGATCGTGGGGATGCCCATCACCTGGCGCTTGAACCAGCGCGTCAGATGATGAATGGCAACCCGCGCCTGTGTCGCAGCATCATCGTGCAGATCACAAAAATGGACCGGCGTATACGCCGCGCGCGCGCCGGCCGCAAACTGATCCACATACCAATCCAGCAGTGCCGTTGGATCGGGCACACGACAATCGGCGTCGATGTGAATGGTGAGCGGCGCAGTGGCGGCGCGCGCGCCATGGACGCGCGCCGTCACTGCCACACGAATGCCCGGCAAACGCACATCCGGCTGACTGACAACACCAACCCCTACAGCGTGAAACGCAGCGAGAGAGGGCGGATCGTCAGGCGGATAATTATTCACCATGACGATGATTTCAAACGTGTGCCGACCGTGATAGCCGAGAAGATCATTGATGACCATCCAGACCCGCTCTAGATCCGTCTGGGCATTGACTGGGATAATGATCGAGCCATCAGGTCGATGTGAGAGTTCGCCCCGTAACCGGCGCATTGCGGCAGCATTTCTATCCTGCGTGTGCATCATCACAACGTAAGGTGCTTGATTGCTCATAAGAACAGGTCTCATCAGAATTGCCTCACAGCCGCACCATCGCTTCACCAGCGCTGCTCTCTGTTGGTACGAACCCCTATAGAAATCGTCAGGAAAACAGGCGATGTTGCGGTACTGATCAGTGTGTGTCTGTAGCGTACCTCAGAAAGGAAAGTAAGCAATGACAACCAAAGGCATCTCTATGAAAATTCGTTCATCCCTTTGCGAGAAGCCACTGCGCTTGACACATTTCTCGCCGTGATCCACGATCAGGCCGAATCATCAATGTCATACCAATGACGATTGACGATGCCGCATGCGTGTCATTCCGAGCCCTTCGCTTCGCTCAGGGTAAACGCAGCGAGGAATCTGCGCGGGTCGCGCACGACCCCTCGCGCGGCTCGGGGTGACCATGCCGGATGGTCACAGGTCATTGGTATCACGAGGGAGAAACCAATGACGCCTTCCATTCTCCTCCAGGAGATCGCTGAGCAACCCGCAGCGCTCCGCCGACTTATCGATGCTGAGTCCAGACACATCATCAGTCTGGCGCACACCCTGAACGCGCGTGGACATCAGTACGTCGTTATCGCAGCGCGGGGATCATCGGACAACGCGGCGCGCTATGCGCAATACCTGATGGGCGCGACGCTGGGTCTGCCGGTTGCGCTGGCAACGCCTTCGCTCCACACGCGCTACGGCGCGCATCTGCGTTTCGACGGCGCGCTGGTCATCGGCATCTCGCAGTCGGGGGCATCGCCCGACATCTGCACCGTGATCGACGACGCGCGCCGGGCAGGGGCGCCAACTGTGGCTATCACAAACAACCCGGAGTCGCCATTGGCGGAAGCAGCGGAGTTTACGATTCCGTTACACGCAGGCGTTGAGCGCAGTATTGCCGCCACTAAGACGTATACGACCCAACTGGCGGCGCTCGCACTGCTAACTCTCAGCATGGCAAACGATCACGCCGGACTTGCGACGCTGGCAACGATCCCTGACGCGATGGAAGCGGCGCTCACGCTCGATTCCTGGATGCACGGCATTGCGGGAGACATGGCAGGCGCAACTGCTGCCGTCACCATCGGGCGCGGCTACCACTATGCAACCGCATGGGAAATTGCGCTCAAGTTGAAAGAACTGACGTATATCGCGGCTGAACCGTATTCGGCGGCAGATTTTCAGCACGGACCGATTGCCCTGGTGCGCGAAGATTTTCCGGTCATCCTCATTGCGACCCGTGGCGCCGTCGCCGATGATCTCACGACCCTCACGATCCGTCTGCACGACCTTGGCGCCCATCTGACAGCCATCAGCGATGTGTCTGCCATCCTGGAGACGGCCAACCGACCGGCGCGGTTGCCGATAAGCGTCGAGGAGCGCTTCGCGCCGATAACGACAATTATTGCGGGACAATTACTGGTTTTTCATCTCGCTCGCGCACGTGGTCTCGACCCGGATAACCCGCGTGGATTGCGCAAGGTAACAGAAACCAGGTAAGAGGCAAAGAGCACACGACAAAGAAGGTAAAACCGTAAGGGCGAAGCGCCGCCGCGCCCCGTCCTCCCCGACAAAAGGGCGCGGCAACGCCGCGCCCCACCAGCGCGCGGCGCTGCCGCGCCTCATCCTCTCCGAAAAACGGCAATCGTAAGGGCGAAGCGCCGCCGCGCCCCATAGGACACGGCGCTGCCGCGCCCCTCGCCCGGCATCACGGCGCGACCGTCATCACGCCTTTCATACCGCCAGCATAGTGCGCCGGGTAAGTGCAGAGGAACACATACGTCCCGGGAGCGGGCGCTGTGAAGGTAATCGTCTCACTGCCGCCAGGACCGAGCATCTTCGTAGCGGCGATGATGTTCGTCCGATCGGCTGGCAGGAAATCGGGAGGACCGGCGTTAATCGCCTCTTCATCGACTTTCGCGGCGACATCCTCACCACCTTTGACAATCACGATATTGTGTTGCTGCGCCGTTGACGTATTCTTAAACGTCACGGTGATCGTCTGACCGGTGGGTACCGTGAACTCTTTCTTATCGTATGCCAGGTTCTCGCCATCGGACGCGATCTCGATCGTTGTGCTCGCGCCGCCGCCACCGCCACCACCGCCACCGCCGCCGCCGCACGCAGCCAGCGCAAATGCAGAAACGACGGCAACCATCAGCACCCACAAGGACTTGTGCATCTTCATACGGATCCCCTTTACTGGTTTTTCAGGCGAACGTGTGTATTCTATCACAAGCAGCACCATTGTCAATGCATGGATACGCTGCGGCAACATAGTGGGATGTGCGATGCAGCCGCCAGAACGATGAATGCTTTTTATCGACGCAGACGCGCGTCGCCATCGCACCGAGCGACTACTGCGTCGGCGCAGGGTGAGTTTCCCGATCCGCCGACGCATACTGAAGCAACGCTTCACGCAGCGCATCGACAAACTCACGCGGACGCGCCGGACTGATAATGAGCGACGGCGCATCATACCGCGCTACGGCTACCAACCGTTCTCGATGCGTCGCGGCGAAAAACACGCGCCCGTATGGATCGAGATGAAAGAGACCGTGATACCCAAACACACCGGCATTGAACGAACGACGCAGACCAAAGCGTGGCACATCCGCCAGTGCGCCCGCCGGTGAGACGCCAGCGATCTGTTTGAAAGGAACGCGTAACGCGCGCGCCCAACGCCGTCGAACGATCAACGCATCCTTTGCCGCCACATAAGCGACCGGTTGTATGGCATAGTTCAGCGTCAGCCACGCCGCCAACGCCAGCGCGACGGCAACCGTAACGACAGCGCCGGTCAGCGCAATGCCTGCCACCAGCAAGCCGCTGAGATAGAGAAACAGTGTTGGCAGCATCAGAACGCCTCCAAGCGTTGCAACGCCGCTGGTGACGCGCTCGGCGTATGGGTCGAGTTCAGCTGCACTGAATGATGTTTCCATAGTAAAAAACCCTGACTATAGTACTCCTTGTACATACCCCAACGGCATGGTATATCATCAGTATATGTCACATTCCTGCACAAGCCTGCATTGCTTATCTGATCGGACGCCTGAGCGAATAGACGGCCGCGCATACTGCACTCCATTATCTCCAGGCGCTACGCTCACGGAATGAACGCTGGAGGCTGGTGCAAAGACAAAGACCACTCTGCACGATGTCATCCGAACACGTGGCGCCTGCGCCCAATCAAACCATTCAGATCTCAGCACTGATCCGTCGGCTCTACCAGCCAACCGCTATTGCTTCTGCCATCACCCTCACGCTCACCAGTATTGCCATCGCTATGTTCCAGCAATGGTCTCTCTCCACGCTTGCCATCGGCGTCGGACTGGCGATCCTGCTTCTGCTCTGTGATCGTTTTCCTGTGCGCGTGCAGGACAGATGGCGACTCACGCCAGCGCCTGTTGTGCTCGTGGCAGGAGCAATGATGACCGCCTGGTCTCCCGCGCTGATCGCAACGCTGGTCGGCAGCCTGCTCTCAACGCGACGACCCTGGCAGCGCACGGTTCGCATCATTGCTATTCGCACATTAATCGTCAGCGGAGTCGCGCTTATGGCATGGGTTGTGCCGGCGACGCCACCACTCGTTCCATCACTGGCGCTGGCATTGTTGGTGGGCGCTGGTTACCTGCTCGAAGCGCTCTTCGACACGGCAGAGATGCATTGGTCGACGCGCCTGCGCCACAGCATCGTCGCACTGCCATGGTACGTCCCCGTGATGGCGCTTCACGGCGCGCTATTCGGCGCTTTCTGGCCCGCCGCGCCCGAGGCGCTGCCGTTTACACTGGCGCTGCTTGGGTGCGTGCAGTTTCTGGCGCGCAATCAGGCGCGCCAGGGTCATATCAATGCCGAATTGACCGATCTGCGCGAGCAGCTCAGCACACGCACTGAACGTCTCGAGCGCCTCCAGGCGCTGGCAACTGCTATGCTGGCAACCCTCGATGACCGGCGTCAACTTCAACTCCTCTGTGAACGCCTTGCCGCCCTGCTCGACGCCGAGGCCGGTTGGGTCGCCCTCGACGACAATGATGCTTTGCGCGTGCTGGCGGTGCATCGGCTGACGCTCGAACGTCCCGATCTGCCGCTGACGGACCAGCAATGGTATCGTGAGATCATGCAGCGCGGACAGATCACCATGATTGCCGGGGAACATATCCTGCGCCTGGCGCCACCGATCACATCCGATGATCCCATGCGTTGGTCGACGCTGCTGGCGCTCCCGCTCCGAACCGACCACGGCGCGCTTGGTGTGATCTGCCTGGCATTCGACCACTTGCGTGGTCTTAATAGCGATGATCAACGCATTCTGACGTCGTTCACCCGCCAGGCGGCTGTGGCGATTGAGAATACTCGCCTATTCACCGAGCTTCGCCAGAAGCAGGCGGAACTGATCCAGTCCTCGAAACTGGCAGCAGTTGGCACCTTTGCGGCAGGCATCGGACACGAATTCAACAATCTGCTTGGCGGCATGCTTGGCTATGCCGAACTGGGGCGCAGCACCGGCGATATTGCTGAAAAAGACCACGCACTCGATGTCATCCGGCAGGCATGCCAGCGCGGACGGGTTATCACGAGCGGCTTGCTGACCTTCGCGCGGCGCAGTGAGCATCGCCGCGAGGTGCACCATCTTGCCGACATCATTGCCGAAACTCTGACGCTTGTCGAGGTCGATCTGCGGAAACTCAATATTACGCTGGCGCGCCATATCGAACCTACACCATCGATTCTCTGCGATGGCGGACAGATTGCCCAGGTTCTGCTGAACCTTGTGACGAACGCGCGCGATGCCATTGGGCAGAATGGTGGAACGATCACCGTCTCGCTCCGGCAGTGCGACGAATGGGTCGAACTCAGTGTTCTCGACACCGGTGGAGGCATTCCCGAGCATGTGCGTGACCGCATCTTCGAACCGTTCGTCACGACGAAAGGCGCGCTCGGCGCCAGCAGCACTCCTGGGACCGGATTGGGGCTGTCGGTATCCTATGGCATCATTAAGGATCATGGAGGGGATATTCAGTTTGAAACCGAGACCGGCGTTGGCACGAACATGATTGTGCGTTTGCCGATCCATCCGCCATCGTCGCAGTGATCGCTGCCATCAATCCCAACGAAGGCGCCTCGCTACTTCAGTTCCGGGAGTTCGATCGGATCCTCGCGCGGCTCGCAGATGCCACAGAAGAGTGCGTGCGCAGTGACAATCGCGCGATACACATTGCGCTCATTTTGGTAGAGCGCCACAATATGGGGCATCTCCTGCGCACAGTCCTTGCAGAGCGCTCGCCCGCAAAACATGCATGTCCCGTGCGCCGGTCGTTCGCAGTGCCAGCAGTTCACAGCAATCCTCCTGAAGAAGCGCGCGCGTATTCCACAGGCGTGATTGTACTCCAGAATCGCCAACCGGCGTTGCGCCGCCTGTGGCGCTGTGGTAAGATGCGAGGGGATGTCGTGCGTTCGAGGAGCGAGAGTGGATCCCGCCAACCAGCCACCCGATAAGTCGCCAGCGCCGATGCTGCCGTTTCGTATCTCGCGCGATACTATCATCCTGCTGGCGGCGCTTCTCTTTCTGGCGTTCGCCATTCTGCTGGCGGTGCTGTTTCCGCCGTCGGGAAGCGAATTGGCGCGCGCCCGGACGCCTGCACCCACCCTGGTGCAAATGACCGTCGCCGTGGTGGAACCGGTTTCCACCTCAACCCCGGCGCCCACCATGTTGCCGACCGTCGCGGCGCTGCCGCCAACCGATACGCCGCCGTATCCGCCGCCGCAGAATATCGCACCGGGTCTCGCAGCGCCATCGCCAACACTCGATCTTCCGCTGCCAACCGCAGCCCCCGACGTCGCCGGAGCCGCACCGACGCCGGCGCTTGCCCAGGCGCCAACCCTGGAACCAACGCTTGCCCCTCCTCCTGTGGTGCAACCAACGCCGGAGCAGCCGACTGCCGTCCAACCAACACCGGAACCGTCGCCCGTCGTTGTTCAGCCAACGCAGCCGCCAGCGCCCCGCCCCACGCGCCCTCCACCGACGGCGACGCCAATCCCGATCGATATCATCCGCAGCACCACCTATTGGACAATCGCCCAAAGCCCGATCATTCTACGACGCGACACGGTGGTTGCAGCCGGCGCCGGGTTGATTATCGAGCCGGGGGTTGAGGTGCGCATTCCTCCTGGAGTCACCCTCTATGTTGATGGTCGCCTGTACGCCCTTGGGCAGGCGGATCGACCGGTGCGCTTCAGCGGCGCCGCTCTGCCGCGCTGGGAAGGAATCGTCGGGCAACCTGGCAGCGACATCGTGCTGGAACACGTCGACGTGCGCGGCGGCGGCGCGGGCGGGACGGTCATTTCGTCAGAGCGGGGATCATTGACGATCCGTTCGAGCCGTATCACCGACAACGGCGGTCATGTGCGCATCGCCGGCGGTCGCTTCGAACTGCGCGACAGTGAGATCGCGGGAAATGACATGCCATATGGCGCAGCAGTTGAGATCATTTACGAAAGCGGCGGTAGCGTCACGCTGGTAGGGAACCGTATCGGCGGCAATCGAATGGCATTTGGCGCCCCCAACGTCCGCATTGACAGCCGCAGCCCCAACGATACCGTGACGCTCGATATTCAGGGCAATCTCCTCGTTGGTCAGGACGGACCAAATCTCGCGCTGGAGACGAATGGACCATTGCAGGGCATCGTGCAGTGCAACGGGTTCATTGGCGGCTCGAATGGTCTGAGTGTCCTCAGCACCCTGCCGCAGGCGCCTGGTCTCCCATTGTTGACCATTCGGAACAACGCGATTGAGAAACACACGCCGCCGATCATTCCGATCTACCTGGAGCGCGGCATTGGGCGTGGCGCCACCAGCGACGTGCTCATCGACATGCGTTCCAACTGGTGGGGGGCTGCCGAAGGACCGTATGAACCGGATCGCCATGCCGACGGTCGCGGTGATGCGCCGGGCGATCTGGTGCAGTTTGACCCCTGGCTTACCGAACGACCCGCCTGCGCTCCCGCACAATGAACCGTGCCTGCCGTGCCTGTTTCAGCGATTGACACCATTGTTGCCGATGCCATCGCACAGCGCATTTTCCCCGGCGCCGTCGTCCGTGTTGCGCGCGACACCATTGTGCTCCACAACGCAGCATATGGCGCGACGACCTACGATGCGCCTGAGCGCATACCGGTCACGCCGACGACCATATACGACATTGCGTCGCTGACCAAGATGTTTACAGCGACAGCGGCGCTGCGCCTGTACGAGGAATGCCTGATTGACCTGGAAGCGCCGGTCGGTGCGTATCTTCCAGCGTTTCGCGCGCATAACGTGACGATACGCCACCTGCTGACACACACCTCCGGGCTTGACCTGCGCCTTTCGACCCTCTGCCGCAGTGGACGCGATGCGCTGCTTGCAACGGTTTACCACACCTTGCCAGCGCATCCGCCCGGCAGCCGCGTCGCCTATACCAACATTAATTCATTGTTACTTGGTGAGATCGTTGCTACGGTATCCGGGCAACCACTCGACCGCGCCATTGATGCCCTGATCTGCCAGCCACTGGGACTGCGCCACACGATGTTTTGCCCTGATTCGGCATTGCTGGCACGGATTGCACCAACTGAATTCGATGATGCGTGGCGTGGTCGCCTGGTCCACGGAACAGTCCACGATGAAAGCGCGTATGCGCTGGGTGGGGTCGCCGGGCATGCCGGTCTTTTCAGCACTGCCGACGATCTCTGGAGATTCTGCCGCGCCTGGCTGCCTCCAACCCCCGACTGCGCTGGCGGATCGTTTTTGCAGCCAGAGACAATTGCACTGGCAACGACGAATCACACATCAGGGTTGACGCTGGCGTGCGGACTGGGATGGATGCTCGACCGACCGAACTTCATGGGTCCTGCACCATCGGGAAGTTACGGTCACACCGGCTTTACCGGACCGGCGCTGGTAATCATCCCACAACACCGCGTGATCATTATCGTTCTGAGCAATCGCGTGCATCCCCGGCGCAGCGCGCCGCGCCATCACGCCGTCACTGCCGCAATCGTAGCCGCAACGCTTGATAGTATCACCGTCAGACATAGAGAAACGCTCCACACCCTCGCTTGACAACCCTCAACAGAAAGATGGGTTTACAATTCGACCAGGTATGCTATGATAGAGAGGTTGATACCGTTTCCACATATATACGTGGAAAGGGCGGCGCCTATGGCAGCTACGCGCATTCTGATCGCGGAAGATAATGATCTGGTGGCGCTCACGCTCGAAGAGCAACTGAAAGGGCTTGGCTACGACGTGATAGGGATCGCCCGCACTGGCGCCGAAGCCATTGACCTCGCAGCGCGCCTTGGACCGGATCTGATCATTATGGATATCCGTATGCCCGAAATGGAAGGGACGGAGGCGGCAGCGCGGATCAATCAGCAACGCCCGACTCCTGTTCTCATGTTGACGGCATACACCGATCGCGAAACCATTCGCAAGGCGGAACAGGCGGGTGCGCTCGCCTATCTGGTTAAACCGGTCAACGAAGCGGAACTTTTGCCTGCCATCAATGTTGCACTGGCGCGCTTCCGCGACTTGCAGACGCTGCGCACACAGGTACACGAACTGGAAGAGTCGCTCGAAGCGCGCAAACTGATCGAACGCGCCAAAGGGATTCTGATGCAGCGCCTGGGTCTGACCGAACGCGACGCCTACGAGCGGCTACGGCAGCGCGCACGCGACAAACGCGCCAAAATGAAGGATATTGCGCAGGCGATCATCGAGGCGGAAGAACTGCTTGGCTCCGGTCGTTGACACCATCGTTCAGGTATGGTATATTTCCGGCACATAAGGTTTTGAGACAGCAAACGACGGCATTTATGCAACCGCGAAGCGCCTATTTCTTCTGGTTCTGGTATTTTGCCGGCTCACCAAGAGACTGGTTGCTTCGCGTTGGATGAAGTCGAGAGTACCGGAACTCAGAAGGCGTGGAGCAACAGGCTCCACGCCTTCTTGGTTTTCAGGAGCAAGGTATGACGATCTTCTGTCGTGGCATTCGCGGCGCAACGACATGCGACGAGAACACGCGCGAGGCGATCCTCGAAGCGACGCGCGATCTGTTGCAACGGATCATTGCTGCCAATGGCGTGCACCCCGAAGACATCGCCAGCGCCATCTTCAGCACCACGCCCGACCTGACCGCCGAGTTCCCGGCGGTCGCTGCACGCGAACTCGGCTGGCTCGATACCGCGTTGCTCTGCACCCACGAAATGGCGGTTCCGGGGAGCCTGCCGCGCTGTATTCGCGTTCTGATCCACTGGAACACGACCCGTCGAGCGAACGAAATCGTTCATGTGTACATTCGTGGAGCGCACACATTGCGCCCTGATCGGAGCATGACCCATGCGCTGACAGGGTCACCGGAACAGTGGACTGGCGGAGGATGATGCCTCCGCTTTTTTATTCGGCTGTGGCATGCACCTGCGTCATAGCAGCATCCAGACATCGGAATGATTCGGTTTTCGGTTCTCGGTTCTTGGTTCTCAGTTCTCGGCTCTCGGTTCTCGCTTCCAGGAGGATGCCATGACCGCTCTCGAACTCGCTATCGCCGTGCGACCGCGCCTGCACCTGGCGCTGCCGCAGAAGAATCATCGTCTGTCGTCCATCGATCAACTATTATCGCTGGCAAAGGAGAATGTCTCTATGATCGTCGTCATGCGCAGCAACGCAACCGAAGAGGAACTGAACGCCGTTCTGACGCGCATTCAGGAGCATGGGCTTAAAGGGCGCGTCACCTATGGCGAAGAGCGGAACATCGTTGGCGTCATCGGCGCTGCCATTCCACCGACGCTGCGGGAAGAACTCGAGCGGTTCCCCGGCGTCCAGGAAGCGGTGCGCATCACCCGCCCCTATAAACTTGCCGCGCGCGAGTTTCATCCCCACGACACGATCGTGCAAGTCGGCGATCTGGTGATCGGCGGCGGTTCGTTTATCGTGATCGCCGGACCGTGCGCCGTCGAGAGCGAAGAGCAGATTATGACGACTGCGTTCGCCGTGCGCGAAGCAGGCGCGCATATGCTGCGCGGCGGCGCGTTTAAGCCGCGTTCGTCGCCGTACACCTTCCGCGGATTAGGAGAGGAAGGGTTGCGTCTGCTGGCGCAGGCGCGCGCCGAGACCGGTCTGCCGATCGTCACCGAGGTGATGACGCCAACCGACGTTGAGTTGGTGGCGCGCTACGCCGATGTGTTGCAGATCGGCGCGCGCAATATGCAGAACTTCCAGTTGCTGGAGGAAGTCGGGCGCAGTGGCAAACCGGCGCTGCTCAAGCGCGGTATGTCGGCGACGATCGAGGAATGGCTGCTCTCCGCCGAGTATATCATTGCCCAGGGCAACCCGAATGTCATCCTGTGCGAACGCGGCATTCGCACCTTCGAGACGGCGACACGCAACACGATGGACCTGAATGCGGTGGCGCTCGCTAAACGCCGGAGCCATCTGCCGGTGATCGCCGATCCATCGCACGGCACCGGCAAATGGTACCTGGCGCCGCCGCTGGCTCTGGCGTCGCTGGCAGCCGGCGCCGACGGCGTGATGCTCGAAGTGCATCCCGACCCGGATCGGGCGACGTCGGACGGCGGGCAATCGTTGACCTGCGAAAACTTCGCCGCGCTGATGCCGCAAATGACGGCGCTGGCAAACGTGCTGGGGCGGCGCGATGCGCGGTGGCGGCGATGACCGGCCCCTGGACGCTGATGCCGCTCCCGGCAGGCGACGGCACACCCGGTGATCGATCCCCTTGACGGTCGCACGGCGGCGGCGCCGGTCATCGCCGGGGGGAGTGGAACCCACGTTGGGGCGGGTCTCCAACCGGTCTCCAAACCCGTGATATAATGGTCCAGGTTTGTCTGTCGCGGTTGGAGAATCGTCTTCGTGAGCCATCAGCGCACGACCCGACGCAAAACGATTGTCACCCTCATACTCGTGGGAATGCTCGCCGCTCTTGTCGTGAGCATTCCTCTGACTATCGTTCAGGCGCAGCAGGTCGTTCAGATCACACAGGTCGGCGCGCCGCCGTCGGGCGACCCTGGAACCATTATCACTCTGACGTTCCAGTTGACGAATAATATCAATGATGCTACGGCTGCCAGCCCAACGACGACGTTCAACATTACGACCTCAAATGTACCATCCGGTATCACTGTCAGTGCACCGGGTCCGGTGCAACTGCCAAACAACTCGCCTGGCGTCAATGCCAATTTCACGTTGCAACTGAGCATCGGCGGAAATGTCGTGCCAGGCACCTATAATAATCTGCTGGTTACGGTTACCGGATCGTACAACTCGACATCGGGGGTGCGCACTGTGTCCGCCAGCACTTTCGGCGTGTTCGTTGTGACCGTTGGCGGGCAGACCGCCACGCCAACCCTGTCGCCGACAGTGACGCCGACGCCGACGCGCACACCGGGACCAACGCCAACTCCCGGTCCGACGTGTCCTGAAGGCGCCCGCGATCCGGGAAACGATCCTGGCAGCGCGCGGCTGGTGCTGATCGACTCACCGGTGACACACGGCATCTGCGAGATCGGCGATGAGGACTGGTTCCGCTTTGGCGGCGTCGGCGGCAAGGTTTACACGATTGATATCGAACGCATGGACGCCGGGCTTGATCTGTCGCTCGAATTGTACGATGAGAATGGTCAGCGATTGGCGTTCAATGATGATTTCTTCAACCGTAATCCGGCGAGTCCCGACCCAAAGGATATCAAGCCGCGCATTCAATCGTGGCGCGCGCCGCGCGATGGCTTCTACTATGTGCGCGTCCGCGATACGCTCAGTATTGGCGGCGGCAACCGCACCTATGTTTTCGTCGTGCGTTCCGAAAGTTACGGACCGACGGCTGCGCTGGTCGGCGAGATCTGCCGCGACCTGTATGAAGACGACGGTTTGCCGGAGCAGGCGACACTCATCTTGCCGAACGAAATTCAGCCGGGTCGGCGGCTCTGCCCGACGGGGGACGCCGATTGGGTAAAGTTCTTCGGCAAAGCGGGCAAAGTCTACTATATCTACACCGACACGCGCCCATACCGCAACACCCCCGACTTCAACAATCAAACGCAGGCAGGCGCCGACACGGTGATGTATTTGTTCGACCGCGACGGTATTCGCCTGCTTGATTTCAGCGACGATATTGCCGGATCGCTCGACTCGCAAATCCGCTTCATACCCCGGGTGGATGGTTTCTACTATGTACAGATCAAGAACAACGGCGACCTTGGCAACCAGTTCATTCGCTACGACCTGATCCTACAGTTGTGCGTTCCAGACGAGGAGTGTGGACGCGCGCCGCAACCGGCAGTGGCGCCAACCCCCGCAGGACCGACACCGACCGTCGTGCCATTTGATGATCGCACGCCAACGCCAACCGGTACACCGCCACCGGGCGCCTCGGTTGGCACTGAATCCGGCGACGCTCAGGACGGAACAGCACGCGCATTTGTCAATGGTCCACTGGTTGGGTTTGCCGATGTGGCATTCGACCAACTCTGGCAACGCACCGATCGGGTGATCGCCAGCGGCAGAGTGCAGCGCAGCTGGATGTGGGGACCACGCGGACTGATGGCGCGCGCCGAGAGTTATCAGCAGGCGATCAGCGGCATGCGGCAGGTGCAGTACTTCGACAAGGGTCGAATGGAACTGAACAACCCCTTTGGTGATCGTTCAAACCCCTGGTTCGTCACCTCTGGTCTGCTGGTGATGGAACTGGTTACCGGGCGCATGCAGGTTGGAGATGCCGAATTCGTGCAGCGCGAAGCGGCCTCTATCCCTGTCGCCGGCGACGCCGATGATCCCAACGCGCCGTTCTATGCCAGTTTCGCGCTTGCCATCACACGAGCGGAACCGGATCAGACTGGACAGTTGCCGCGGATGACCATTGATCGGCAGGGACGCATTGGCGCATATGAAGGACCGACGCGCGCTGAGACGCGGATTGCGCACTATGTACCCGAAAGCGGGCACAACATTCCAGCGGTTTTTTGGGAGTATCTCAATGCGCGCGGGCTGATCTACGAACATGGACGTTTACGCAATGATCGCTTGTTCGACTGGCTGTTTACGCTTGGCTATCCGATCAGCGAACCGTTCTGGGTGCGTGTGCGTCTTGGCGGGGTCGAGCATGATGTGCTGATTCAGTTGTTCGAGCGTCGCACATTGACCTATGTGCCCGATAATCCACCCGGGTGGCGCGTCGAGATGGGTAATGTCGGGCGACATTACTACCGCTGGCGTTACGGCGAAGACCTTCCATAAAAAGGTCTCCGAGGCGTTACGCCTCGGAGACCTTCCCGCTTTAGTACTTGTAAAAGAAACTGCGCAACACGGGATGCACCTCCTGAGTAAGTCGATTGCAGCGTCGGAGAGGTTCACTCACTTTGCACATTATCATGCCACACATGGCGCGCCGCTTCAATCGGACAATAGTCCCCCATGCGACAGGTACCGTTTGTTCATCTTGTTATGGTCTATGAGACGGGAACAGGCGGCGATGGCATCTGACAGGAGCAGCGTATCGGAGATTCCGTTGTCGGGACGTCTTCAGGAGATGCCGTTCGACCTTGCTGCGCACATTGTGAGCGCAATTGGTCCACGTCCTCCCGGATCGATCAACGAGGCGAAAGCGGCAGCATTCCTCGATGCGCGTCTCCGCCAGGCGGGATTGCGTCTTTCTGCCGAGTCCTTTTACACGTTTCGACTTCCCGGCTACGATGGCATAGTCTGGGGCGCACTGGCTATTTTTGGAGTCGTCGTCTTTTACTGGATGCCCCTCCTGGCAACGCTGATGTTTGCAGCGAGTTTTGGAGCGACATTCCTGGCCGCCTGGCACGATACACACCTGTTGGCGCGGCGCCTCCTGAGCCAGAATGTCATTGCCACACGCGCTGCCGCCGGGGTCTTGCGTTGGCGGCTGGTGGTGTTGGCGCCGCTCAGTTCGCCGCCTGCCATCAGACGCCAGATTGTTGCGTTGGGCGCTGGTCCGATCGGGCTGATCGGGCGCACCGTTGCAGCAACGTTACTTTTGGCGCTGGGCATTGCAGCGAATGCGCCGCTGCCCTTCGATCTCCGTTTATGGCTCTGGTATGCCCAGGTTATCCCGGCAACCACCCTGCTCGTCCAGGGGATCGCGGCGCTCATTGTGCAGCACGCGCCAGCGACGCCAGGAGCGATCAGTTATGCAGGCGCCCTGGCGACCTTGATCGAGAGCGCAGCACGCATACCTCCTCTCACCCATACCGAGATCTGGATCGTGGGGATTGGCGCCGGAATGGCTGGCATCGACGACCTGCTGCGACGGTATCCCTTCGAAGCGCAACAAACGCTCTTCATCGGTCTGGATGGCATCGGTCAGGGGAGATTGTGCTATCTGGCAGCCGAGGGCGCACTGCGCCAGCGATTGGCGGACGCGCTGCTGTTGCGCCTGGCAGCCCGTGTTGTGGATAGTGGGCAGGCGATAGCACAGCCTGGTGTGTACCGCGGCGTCACGTGCGCCGGCATCCTGCGTCGGCGCGGCTGGCGCGCCATGGGGATCGCTGCCCTTGACACCCACAGGCGCGTACCGTATCAGCACGAACGCAGTGATGACCTTTCGCGGCTCGATGCTGCGCATCTTGAGCATGCCGTGCGTCTGGTCGTCGGGCTGGCGC
The DNA here is from genome assembly GCF_000017805.1 of Roseiflexus castenholzii DSM 13941. GTDB lineage: Bacteria > Chloroflexota > Chloroflexia > Chloroflexales > Roseiflexaceae > Roseiflexus > Roseiflexus castenholzii. Next base: position 4,044,083 of record NC_009767.1, read on the forward strand.
AGGCTCTCGATAACGCCCCATAACCGGGACTCACGGATGTGGGATGCGGAGCACGCGGTTCACCTCCGGCGCGGTAATGGAAGTCATCGCGCCATCGGGCCAGTACACCTCAACCGACTCAACCGTCGCCACACGTCCCAGACCAAAGTGGGCGACTGCTTCCATCTGACACAAATAGCCGCTGCCGGCATCAACGGCGCGCAGTTGCCGCCTGCCGCCAGCGGAGAGCACGACGACAGCGCCGCGCGCCGGCGCGCCGGCGCGGGTCAGCGGCAACACGCGCAGCCAGGCATACTCATTGGAAACCGGACGGTACAGACTGAGCGGCTGCAAATCGGCTTCGCCGTGACTGATCAGCAATTCAAGCCGGCCATCGCCGTCAAAATCGCCAACTGCCGCACCGGTGCCCAATCCGGCGGGTTCGAGCGCATCTCCCGGATCGATTTTCGTCCACACATCGCCGCGACGCGCAAACAGGCGGTTTGGTTCACCGATGTTGTTGAAGAAGATTTCCAACTCGCCGTCATTATCGAAATCAGCGGCGATAACCGTGCGCACCCGCGATGGTTCCGCCATATCAGGCGGCGCAGCATCAACGAAGAGACCTTCCCACTTCTGCAAGAACAGACGATGCGGACCCTCCCAGTTGCCATAGACGATGTCGAAACGGCCATCGCCATCGAAATCGCCGGCGGCAACTCCCCGACCGTGCTCGTGCGGATCGGGCAAACCGGCGCGGCGGGCGATTTCCTCGAACGTGCCATCGCCACGATTGGCAAAGAGCAGATTGGGACCATTTTCATTGACTGTAAAAATATCCATGCGCGACGTCACCAGAGGAAGGGTCATCACACCGCGCCCGCCGGTTGTAAAACTGACGCCCGCAGCGCTTGCCATATCCTGCACTTCGCCAAAGCGGTCGAGTTCATACAGGCGAAACGGACCGCCATAATTCGCCACAAAGAAGCCATAGCGCCCCGTGCCGAGGCGATCCACGACCGCAACCGAGCGACCGGCGGTTAAATTGAGCGCCTCGCGGTTCTGCGGCAATTCGAACAGATCGACCCAACCGGTCTCCTGGAAATCGAACAAGCGATCACCAAAGCGCTTACGACCGGCGAAGGTATCGGTGTTGAGGACATAGATCTCCTCCCGACCATCACCGTCGAGGTCGCCGGCTGCCACGCCGATCGCCTGCCGTTGGGCATCGGCGAGGGTCTGATCGACAATATCGACGAAACCGGCGCCGTTCCAGCGCAGCACGCGATTGGCGCCATCGAAGCCGGCAATGAATAGCTCCCAGGCGCCATCATCATTGATGTCGACCACCGCCACGCCATAGTGCAGACGCGGTGGATTGGAAGCGATCAGATGGCTGCAATCAATAAACATGGGCATGTCCCTGATGATACGACACGACGCGCTCCATATACCTACCCTTTGAGCCAGGCGACGATCATATGCGCGACCCGTTCACCACCCTCGCCGAGGAGCAACTGATGTCCATACCCATCCATCCAAATCAACCGACAGTCGGCAGCACCGATATGCCGCGCGACCTGCCCGGCGGATCGTGGATCGACTGTTGCATCATCGCGCCCCTGCACTACCAGCGTTGGCGCCGTGATGCGCGGCAATGCACGGCGCGCAGAGCGCTGCAACAGGGTCAACTGATGAATCGCAGTCAGCGGCATGCGCACAGTGCGGCGCAATTGCTCACAGACGACCGGGTCATCAAGATCGGCATCCGGGACGCGATTGCGTATAAGCGCGCGCAGCGCCGGATCTTTGAAATCAGCCCTGGCAAGAGGATAGTACCATGAAATGGCGTATCGCGCGATACTGCTCAGATTCACCAGAAATTGGCCGCGCAGCGTCAACGCCGGCGCCAGCGCGACCAGGCGCGCAACCGGCAGATGTGCCGCCAGCAGCAGCGCGAGCAACGATCCCATCGAAAAGCCAACGACCGCAACCTCGGAGCAATGCTGATGCAGCAGCGCAAATCCCTGCACCACTGTTTCCGCCCATTGTTGCCACCGGACACCGGCAAGCGCATCGGGAAGCGCGCCATGACCAGGGAGCAGCGGGGCGTGCACGCTGTATCCCTCCCGAATGAATGCAGCCGCCAGTGGACGGACTTCCGCCAGATCGCCGCCAAAGCCATGGATCAACAATACACCCGGCGAACCCGCCCAAACAGTCAGCGACTCCACCCTGCGACGTCCAACCGATGGTGATTCTGTCGCACGCGCAGCAAATTGGATCGATTCGGTCGGCATACTTGTATTCCAGTTCATGCTATTGTAGACCTCGCGCTATCATATGGCAAGCCGCCAGATGAAAAAAATGACATCCCGGTTACAGATGTCGTCTCACGATCAAGAGTCGGTCGATTCACGATTGACAACCCCGGCGTAACCTTCTACGATCATGGTACGTGGTTTCTGGCAACACCTGAAGCAACTATGGCGCTGCGATTCCAGCAGAAGCTCATTGTTCCGACATCAGCGCGACCGCTGATCGAACGTCCTCACGTCATCGCACAACTTGAGCGCGCCATTCGCAGCAAGCGCGTCGTCGCGCTCGCCGCTCCTGCCGGATGGGGTAAAACGACTGCTCTGGCACAGTGGGTCGCGCACACCACGATGCCCACTGCATGGTATACGCTCGATAGTGCCGATCGCGATCCCCAGGTTTTTCTCGATTATCTGTTGCACAGCGTTGCCGATCTGGCGCCGGGAACGGCGGACATCGCCGCGCGTCTTGCCACCGCCACCCCCCAGAGTCTCGCGGAGATCTCGCAGCAGACGGCGCTGGCGCTTGCTGATGCGCCGGATCACTTCGCCCTGATTCTTGATGATGTGCATGTTCTGGAGGATGACCAGTCGCAATCCATTCCGGGCGTCTCGCTGGTTTTTGCGCTGCTGGCATCCATCGCCGAGTATGCTGCCAGGTGTCATCTGGTGCTTGCATCGCGCACCCTGCCAGCTTTGCACGGCATGGTGCGCATGGTTGCGCAACAGCGTGCTGCTGTGTTCGATTATAGCGTGTTGCAGTTCCAGCGTGCCGATACGCAGCGTCTTGCGGGAATGACCGCAGGGCTGACGCTCTCCGATGACGCCGCGGAGCAATTGACCGCCGCAGTTGGCGGTTGGGTCACCGGTATCGTGCTTTCACTGGATCAACCATCTGTCAACGGCAGCAGCGTCCCCAAACAGCATATTGTTGACTATCGCCTGGCGGAGATCGCCACGCAACGCGATGCCATCATCGAAGCCAACACGAGCCAGGTGTATGCGTATTTCGCCGAACAGATTCTGTCGCCACTACCAGCCGACCTGCAACGGTTTCTTGAGGATACCAGCGTGCTTCAGGACCTGTCGCCGCATCGCTGCGACCGATTGCGAAACACCACCAACTCGGCGGAATATCTTGACGATATCAAACGCCGTGGTCTGTTCGTTTCGAGTCGTGCTGGATGGGTATCGTACCATAGTCTGTTTCGTGAGTATCTGCGATCGCGCCTCGCGCGTGATCCCCAACGGTATCGTTCGCTTTTGCGGACTGCCGGCGACCTCTATGCTACTGAGGACGACATCGAACGTGCGCTCGATTGCTATCTGGCAGCCAGCGATTATCGACAGGCGCTCGAACTGCTGCGATCGGCAGTGCCACGCCTGCGTCAGCGTTCGCGTCAGACCACCCTGCTGGCGTGCTTTGAACGCCTGCATCGCTTTCGATTGACCGGTGATCGCCACATCCGGGACGCTATGCCGTTCCCGGCGGTGCAAGATCCACGACTGCCCGCAACCCCGCCAGATCTCTTGTTGGCAGAGGCGCGCGTGTATAGCGATCTGGCACTCTGGGAACGCGCATACCTGGCGCTCCAGCTCGCCGAAGCGTCCGGAAATGCTCAGATCCGTGCAGAAGCGCGGATTCTCTCGGCAGAGGTGCAGGTGCTCCAGGGCGACTACGCTCGCGCTCAACAAACATTGCGAACCGTCGATGTGGAGATTCTCGATGATCGCCTGCGCCTGGAATATGCCATAGCCGCCGGACGCGCGCACATTATGGCAGGCGAGGTCGCTGCCGCCATTACGGCATTGGAACGCGCGCATACTCTTGCGACGACCCGCGCCGACGCCGTGGATCATCCCGGACCTCTCGCGGATATTTACGATAATCTCGGCTGGGCATACGCTGCTCAGGGTGATCGTCAGTCGGCTCTCCGCCACCTGAAGCGCGCCGACGCTTGCTGGCAGGCATCCGGCAATCACGGAAGGCGCGCACTGACGCTCAACAACATGGGAGTCATGGCGATGGAAGAAGGGCGGTATGCCGAAGCGCGCGCGGCATTCGACACCGGACTGGATATTGCCCGACATACCGGGCTGCGACGTGAAGAAAGCGTGCTGCTGTGCAGCCTGGCAGAACTCATGCTGCGTCAGGGCGATGTTGAGCAATCGATCCATTGCGCTGCTGAGGCACACGCACTGGCCACAGCGTTCGACATCGCCAGCAGTGCGGAAGCAGCGGCGGCGACCGCGCTCTGGTCCGCTCTCCTGGTTGGCGATAGGGCAGCCACATCTGCGTGGTCCGACAGGACAGCCGCAATCGTAGCGCCTTTCCAACCGGAGGTGCGCGGGCGTCTGGCATTGGCACGGGCAATGCTGGCGATGCAACAGAGCAACCCGGACCCGGAACGCCTCGCCAATTTTCTGGCAGAAGCGACGGTATGCGAAGCCGCCCTCAGCAACGAAGAGCGCGCCTATGTCGCACTGTTGCGCGCCGACATCGCATACTCCCGCGCTGGCTGGCAATGCGCTGCTGCGGAATGGGCGGATTTCGTGGCGCGCGCTAGCACGCTCTCCGAACCCTTGCTGCATCGTTTCGCAGCGGTGCATCGCAAACTCTTTGAAATCGCAGCACCTCACACGCCGCTTGCCGCTCGCGCGATTGCGGGCTTCCGTCAACCCGCGTCCATACGCTGGCGGATCACCGCGCTTGGCGGATTCGAGTGCCTTGTCGATGGCATGCCGGTCGAACTGTCGCAACTGCACCGCGCCCTCCTGATCCGACTCCTCGATGCCGGTCCTCCGGGACTGGCAGTGGAGCGCCTCTGGGAGGCGGTGTGGGGTGATGATCACGTTTCGATGCCCGCGTTACACCAGGCGCTACGCCGGTTGCGCCTGCAAACCGGTCTCTCCGTTTCGGCGCGCGAGGGGGCGGTTGCTATTCGTAGCGGATGGGACATGATCGAGTACGATGTGCAAGAACTCGAACGTCTCCTCGAGATGCCGACCCATCCCAACATCATTCAGCGCGTCATGGCGCTCTACCGTGGCGAGTTCCTTCCGGGAGCGCCCCTCAGCGCCAGTCTGTGGGTCGAGTCGCGTCGGGCGCATCTCCAGCAGCGTTATCTGGATGCTATCGAACAATTCGCACAATCCATCGAGCGGGACTCGCCGCAACAGGCGATGTTCTACTACCAGCATGTGTTGCAGATCGATGGATGCCGCGAGCATACTGCCGCACAACTAATGCGCCTGGCTGCGCGGTTCGGCAACCGCACCCTGGTCACGGTCACCTTTGAGCATCTCAAGGGTGCGTTGCGCGCCCTTGGCGCATCGCCAGAGCCAGCAACTGCGGCATTGTATCAGCAACTGACATAAACGTTCGAGGCGGGATGCCCTCTCCTTATACTTCCCGACCAACATCAGGATTCGCTGCCCATCGGAGCAGGGGGCAGGCACGAAGACCTGAAAAGGGGCGATTCGTCGTTGGGATACGCCGCTCCCCCGGATATTCGGACAAACGCTTATACCAATTCCCTGTGACCATCCGGCATGGTCACCCCGAGCAGCGCGAGGGGTCGTGCGCGACCCGCGCAGATTCCGCGCTGCGTTTACCCTGAGCGAAGCGAAGGGCTCGGAATGATCCGCATGCGGCATCGTCAATCGTCATTGGTATTAGTGCATAACAAACTGATGGCGATGCAATCGCGCATAGAAGCCGCCGCGCGCGAGGAGCGCATCGTGATCACCATCCTCGACGATCCTCCCGCGATGCATGACAATTATCCGATCCGCATTGCGAATGGTTGACAGACGATGAGCAATCACCACACTGGTGCGCGTGCGCAGGATACGTTCCAGCGCTTCCTGGATCAATCGCTCTGTTGCATTGTCGATGCTCGATGTCGCTTCATCGAGCGCGAGCACTCCTTCGGGACTGAGCGCCAGCGCGCGCGCCAGCGCCAACAGTTGGCGTTGCCCCACCGACAGATTGGCGCCGCCGGGCAGCACTTCAAACTCGTAACCACCGGGAAGGCGTTCGATGAACGGCGCTGCATTCGCCAACTCCGCAGCGCGACGCACATCGGCATCGCTGATGTCAGTGCGGAACAGACGGATATTATGAGCAATCGAGCCCGCAAGACACACCGGGTCCTGCGGGACGACAGCAATGGCGCGGCGTAACATAGTGAGGTCCAGACGCCGAATATCGACCCCATCGAGCAGCACCTGCCCCTGTTGCGGATCATAGAACCGCGCCAGCAGCGCGACCAGGCTCGATTTTCCCGCACCGGTCGCGCCGACAATCGCCACATTCTGCCCGGCTGGTATCGAAAGGGAAACATCGCGCAGCACCGGCTCTTCCGGCACATACGAGAAACTGACATGGCGCAATTCAATCGCCCCACGCACCCGCGGCAACACGACCGGATCTGGCGGCGAGACGACCGCCGGCGTTGTTCGTAGCATCGTATAGATGCGCTCGGCGGCGCCTAACGCGATCTGCACCGTATTGTACTGCTCGCCAAGACGCAGAATCGGTTGAAACGCCCGTTCGGTATACTGCACAAACGCCACCAGCGTGCCAAGAGTCGCCCATCCTGCCAACACTCCTTGCCCTCCGCCATACAGGACGAGCGCCAGACCGACCGACGACAGTATCTCCTGCGATGCCAGAAACAGCGCGCTCTGGCGACGCAGCGCCAGCAATGCCCGGCGATACGCCATATTGTAGCCATCGAACTCTTCGGCGCTTGCCCGCTGCGCGCCAAACAATTGGATCACCGTTAGCCCGACGATGCGTTCACTCAGAAACGCACTTGCGCGCGCCAGCGCCGTGCGCTCACCCGTTGAGGATCGCCGAATACGCTGCCGGAAGAAGCGCGTCACCAGCGCCAAGAGTGGAAGCACTGCCAGTGACAGAAGCGCCAGACGCCAGTTCACTGCCAGCATGACTCCGACGATGACCAGCAACGTCACGCTCTCCACCAGAATAGTCACCACACTGCTCGAAAGGAGCGCATTGATCGTATCCACATCACTGGTCAGGCGCGTGACCAGATCGCCCGTCGGAGTCCGTCCGAAAAACCTCTGGTCCTGATGGGTCATATGGTCGAACAGCCGTGTCCGCAGATCGGCCAGCGCTCGCTGCCCTGCCATCTGGAGAAACAGCGTGTAGATATACTGCAATGCAAACATTACAATCGCCACGCCGCCGTAGAGTGCTGCGATCAGCCACAACCCCTCAGGATCGCCGCGCGCAATCGGTCCATCGATTGCCTGTTGCATCAGCGCCGGCGGAACCGCATTCAACGCCGCAGTCGCCAGCAGGATGAGCAGCGCCAGCGCCAGAATGCGCCAGTGCGGCGCCATCACGCTGGCGAGCAATACAACCAGTGCTGCGTCCTGTCCACGCACCGTGGTGGATCGTGTGGAAGAAGACTCGCCTGTCATGCGATCGACTCCTCGGACTCTTCCGCCTGCCGCAATTCACGACGATACATCGCGGCATAGCGTCCATTGAGCGCCAGCAGCGACTGATGATCGCCCTGCTCCACAATGCCTCCCTCGTGCAGAACGATGATCTGATCGGCATCGCGCACTGCTGCCATCCGCTGACTGACCATCACTACGGTGCGACCTTCGCGCGCTGCGGCAAGTTCGCGCAGAATCTCGGCTGCCGTCTGCGCATCGACGCTCGAAAGCGTGTCGTCGAGCAGCAAGATCGACGGATCGCGCACCAGCGCACGCGCAATAGCAGTGCGCTGCTTCTGCCCGCCAGAGAGCGTCGCGCCGCGCTCTCCAACAATGGTCGCCAGCCCTTGCGGTAACTGCGCCAGATCATTTGTCAGGCGCGCAGCGTGGGCGGCGCGATGCACCAGTTCATCGGGAACGCCGGTTAAGCCAAGAGCGATGTTGTCGCGCACCGATATGCTGAACAGCAACGGCTCCTGCGGCACATACACCACAGAGCGACGCAATGTTTCCAACCGGATGCGCCGGATATCGACCCCGCCAATCGTGATGCGCCCTTCATCGGGGTCGCGCACACGCCCGATGAGACTCAGCAGCGTACTTTTCCCCGCTCCTGTCGCCCCAACGATACCAAGCGTCGTTCCTGCCGCTATCCGCAGATCGATGCCGCGCACAATCCAGCGAGAGTCGCCGGTGGCGCGCACGCCAACCCCCTCGAAGCAAATATCGCCAGACGGCATGAGCGCAATAGCGTCAGGAGCATCAACAATACGCGAACGACGGCGCAAGACTTCGCCGATTCGTCCGGCAGCGGCGCTTCCCTGTTGCAGTCGCTCATACGCCTGGCTGAGTTGTTGCGCTGCCGCGCTGAGCAAACCCAGATAAACGATGAACTGCACATACTGGCCGACCGAAATCGCTCCTCCAACTACCAGTGCGCCACCCAAACCAAGCACAACCGCAGCCGCCAGACGCACCACCAGACTGGGGAGGGGAGCAATGGCTGCGGAACGCAGCACAAAATCAAGATTACTGCGCACATACGCCTCATTGCTCTGCTGAAACGCTGCAACTACGGAGCGTTCCTGCGCATACGCCGCCAGCATGCGCATGGCGCTCAGATGCTCTTGAGCAAATGCCGAGAGGCGCGCCATACGCTGCTGCACATGATCGAATGCGCGTTCCAACACGCGCCCCAGCCCAACCTGCACACCGAGACTGGCAAACAACAATGCGACGACCAGCGCCGCCAGCAGCGGACTGCTCAACGCCATGAGCACCGTTCCAATCGCCAGCAGAAACAGCGCATGCATCGACATCTGAAAGCCTGCGCTGTAGAAGCGCCAGATGTAAATGAAATCGTTCGAGGCGCGTGAGAGCAGATCACCCACACCATAACTTTGCGCCGTCGCCTGATCGAACAACAACACCCGATCGAACAAGTCCTGGCTCATGCGATAACTGACCCCTACTGCAATCCATCCGGTCAGCATACGGAGCAGATACCTGAACACCGCAAGCGTCGTTGCCAGTGCAATGAGGCCAACCGCATACCATACCAGTCGATCCGTGCGGATTCCAGCCAGCACATCGTCAATTGCGCGTCCGAGCAGCGCCGGACTGAACGCGCTGGCGGATGCGCTGATCAGCGCATAGATGGTTCCCACGATCAGGTGTCGCCGATATGGCGCCATGTACGGGAGCAGAAAGCGGAGTCCAGAGTGTTTCATGGTGCAGATCCGAAACGCTACGATGGTCCTGCGTCAACTTCAGAAGGTATATGAGTTTACACGATATTATACCAATGACGCTTGAAGATGCCGCATGCGTGTCATTCCGAGCGCAGCGAGGAATCTGCGCGGGTCGCGCAAGACCCCTCGCTGCACTCAGGGTGACCATGCCGGATGTTCACAGGGAATTGGTATTAATCCATTGAGTCAATGAACCGTCAATGGCGAGTCAATCGCGTGAACTATTTTTGTACCAGTTCCAGCACACACCTCAGCCCCGATACGTGTGAGCGCATATTTGTTAGGAGGCAACACACCATGCGGTCGAAAATCCTGCGGGCACTTGCAGCGGCACTCCTGGTTGGCACGATTGCAGCAGCGGCTATGGCGCCGCTTGCTCCGCCACCTATCCGTGGACCGTCGACGACTATCGCAAACTGGTAACGCATGACCCTGTTCGTTGTCTATCTGGCTTGTGCGCTCGTTGGAGCAGTGATTGCGCTCTGGCGAGCGCCATCCTGGCCGCGCTACAACCTGCTGCTGGCAATCGCCGCCGTGCCGCAGATCGCCCACATCCTCGGCATACACATCAGTGAGATGTTTGTTTTGTCGGTTGTAGCGATGATCCTGTGGTGCGTCTGCAACTATCGGATCGCTGGCGTCCCTGTGGTCGCTGGCGGTGCGGCGCTTAACATGCTGGCGATGGCGTGGCATGGCGGCGCAATGCCGGTACGAGCCGATATTCTGGCCGATCTGGGGTATCACTTCGAGGCCGGCGTCCTTCTGGAAGGGTCGAAGGACATTGTTGTTCACGGTTCGCCGCTCTGGATTCTCTCTGACTGGTTGCCAATCTCAACGACACTTCTGACGCTGATTATCAGTCCTGGAGACATTCTGATCGCCAGCGGCGTTCTGATCTGGCTGTTATTCAGCCGCACACCCAATCCCGATTCGGAAAGGAAGCATCCCATGCTTGCATTTCGCACGCCTGCTGCACCTTCAGAGCAGCACCTTCATCTGGTCCCGGGGCATAGCGCGCGACCAGCGTTGACTCGTCTGGCGCTGCTGGCAGCCGCCGATCCGGCACTTGCGGAGCGATTGCTCCACGATCCATTCGATGCCGCAGATGCCCATCCTCACTACCACGTGTCGCTCGATGCACGCGACCGCGCGACGCTGGCCGCCATCCGCGCGCGTGCGCGAACCGTCGGTGAATTCCTGGGAGAACTTGCCGCTGAAGTCGATGGAATATAGCGTTGGTTATGACACACATATCGAACGTCCCCTCAAAGGTGGAAATCATCAGTGCAGGCACATACTTCCGCTACATCTTCATAGAAGACCTATCACCATGAATAGCGGAGTCACAACCCAATCGCTATCGCCTGCTGACATTCTGACTATCCTGCGTCAGATTGTCGACTCGCCCACCGTGGAAAGCCTTGCCGAAATTCTTCACGACGTTATTATGCGTCTCTTCCCCGATACGCGCGTCGATCTCTTCGTCCTCAGCGAGTCGGCAGAGCACTTGCTGATGACGTGCGGCAACCAGGATTTGCCAACCCCGCCTGCCAGGTGCGGATTGTCGCCATTCATCGCCTGGTTGCACCAGCACGGCTATCAGACGGCTCTTGTACCCTTGATGGCCGCCAATCAACTCCAGGGACGGATGATCGTATCGCAACGCGCTATCGGACCTACACAACGCGATCTGACGATATTCGACCAGATCGCGCCGTTTGTGGGACTCTGGTTTATCGCCCACCGTCACCTGACAACTATCAAGCAACACGAGGAACACCTGCGCACGACACAGGAGCGATTGCACCAACTTGAAGAAATGCGGTTGCGCGCGACATTGGCGGCTGGTGCGGCACACGACATCGGCAATCTCTTCGCCTCGGTTTTGGGGCATGCGCAGTTGCTGCAACAAGCAGCGCCGTCTCATCTCCAGGACGATCTCAAAACCATCGAGCAGGCTGCCAGAGACGGACATTATCTCTTACGGCGTCTGCTCACCATTCGCAGCGCCACTCACTCGGTAGAGGCGACGACATCGCCGGTGCTGCTTCCCACCCTGGTTCATGACGCATTGCAGTTGACCCGGCCATTTTGGGGAACCCGTCGTTCTGTGAAGGTCAACATGGCACTGGCGCCGGTTCCGCCCGTGCGCGGGCATCCGGCGGATCTGCGCGAAGTTTTGATCAATCTTATCCTGAACGGCGTATCGGCCATGCCGGAAGGGGGCACGCTTACCGTGCGCACCTACAGCACCGGCGAACGCGCCGTCGTCGAGATCAGCGACACAGGCGCCGGCATCGCACCTGCGCAGCAAAACGCCATCTTCCAGCCGTTTGTGACGAATCGCAGCACAGGGAGCGGACTGGGGTTGAGTATCAGTCGGACCATCGTCGAAAGCTATGGCGGGGTCATTAGTGTTGCGAGCACGCCGGGACGCGGTGCAACGTTCACGATCAGCCTGCCCCTGGCGCACACCGCCGATACAGCGCCTGAGCCGACCGCAGTACGTTTTGCAGCATCGTAGCGCAGCACTAGCGATGGCGAAAGATGAGCATCCCTCCGGCAACGATCATCAGCAGAGGAAAGACGATATCGGTATCGATGCCGAACTGCTCAGCCAGAAAGATCAGCCCTAGCCCGATCAGCACGATACCGGCCCAATTCAGACGACGACGAGGCGCACGCGCTGGCGGCATTGCCGGATCCATCCGCAAATTGATCGTCTGTCCCGTCTGTGGCGGACCGGATGCCGCATCGGCGAACGACGACTCGGCATACCCGGATTGCCGGGAATACTGAGCCTGGTATGCCTGACGGCTGAATACCGCGCCCTGCTCGCCCGCCTGTTGCCCTTCACCTGGAAAAGCAGACGGTGTATCAGGCGGCGCCTTCGGCATAATGATCCACAGGATGGGATAGAGCAAAAAACCGATGCCACTGGTCAGAGTAACCAGGACAAAGATCAGGCGAACAATCACCGGATCGATCTGAAAATAGTCGCCAAGGCCGCCGCACACGCCGGCAAGGACCGCATCACGACGACTTCGCACCAGACGAGACTGCATGACGCACACAAACCTTTCAGGGTCGCCGCACGACCAGAATGTTCGGTTCCTGGCGATGAGACGCAAAGTATTAATATATTGTTGCAGCCTTGCGGTTCAGAATGTGATGCGCCGTCGGCGCAGTGCGATGCTCTGAAGTAATCCGACCGCCGCCAGTGTTGTCAGGGTGAAGCTGCCGCCATAGGAGATAAACGGCAGGGGGATGCCAGTGATCGGCATGATGCTCATGTTCATGCCCACATTGACAAGCACGTGGCACAACAGCATTGCCGCAATCCCCGTTGCTATCAGGCGCCCAAACGAGTCACGCGCCGCCTGAGCGACCGTCAGCGCCTGCCAGACGGTTACGCCCAAAAAGACGAGCAGCAACGTCGCGCCAATGAACCCCAACTCTTCCCCGGTAATTGCAAAGATAAAATCGGAGTATTGCACCGGCAAGTAGTTGCCCTGACTCAACAAGCCGTGCGTCCATCCGCGACCGGTCAGACCACCCGATCCAATCGCTGTCAACGACTGCATGATGTTCCACGCGCCCTGTTTCAGTTCCGGGTCGTATTTCAGCGGATCGATAAAGATCAGCAGACGATCACGCTGATAGGGACGAAGAATATGGGTCCAACCATACATTGCAGCGGGGAGGGCGGCGACAAACAGGACGACGAACTGCTGCCAACGCACGCCAGCCGCCAGCGCCATTGCCAGCCAGATAGCGCCGAAGACCATTGCGGTGCCAAAATCGGGTTGCAGAAAGACCAGCACCGTGGGAATGCCAACCAGGATCAGGCTGGTGATAACCACACGCCATGCAGATGGTTGACGTTCATTACGGGACCAGTATGCGGCCAGCGCAAGAATGACCAGCAGTTTCACCGGTTCTGAGGGCTGAAACGTTCGAACACCGAGATCGATCCAGCTTTGTGCGCCGGAACTGACCTGACCAATTGCCAGCACCAACCCCAGCAACGCCACAGCGCCAAGATAGAACGGGACAATCCAGGACTCGAAGAAGTGGTAATCGATCGCGGTCATCACTGCCATGGCGGCGCATCCGACCAGCAGATTGACCAGGTGCCGCGAAAAATATCCCTGGGTCAGCGGGTCGCGCAGGGTGGCGCTATAGACCATGGCAGCGCCAAAAATCAACAGGATGACGACGCAGAGGAACAGCGGGAAATTGTAATCGCGCCAGGTTCTGACCATATGCTTCTTCACATTCAACAACGTTCGATATTATACCGGCGATGGGCGACACATCTGCACACCGGCATTTATCGTTTAATGAGCGGCAGCCAGAGATACGGTCTACCGCGAAAGACGCTGAGGGTTGCCGTGTTGTTTACCGGCGCCGGGTCGCGCTGCGCCGATGAAACTGTGGCAGTCGCCGTACTTACGCCGCCAGGAGATGGAACCCGCAGCCCAATGGTAAGCGCTGACGCGACACCGCTTGCCGCAAGCGCACCACGCCCGCATGTGACGACACCGGCAACGATGCAATCCCATCCTATTCCATCGATTTGCAGGCTCGTCGCGCCCGCCGGCGGCGTAAACTGCACCTGCACGCTTTCCGCTGCGCCGGGACCAGCATTCAGTACGATGATCGAGTACGTCAGCACACCACCAGGTTCAACGGGATTTGGTTGTGCAGTCAGGATCACCGAGAGGTCAGCATCTCCCGGCACAGGCGCCTCATACGCACCCATATCACAGATCGCCAGACCATTCCCATTGCCATCGATTGGGCGCGCCACGCCACGCTGATCGGTTGCGGCGCATGAACTCCCAACCGCCGGGTCGCCAGCATCGATAGCCGGGCTACCGCTCTGCAACGCAACCGTTGGCGTTGATCCCCCGTTATTGAGCAAGACGCCGGGCTGCGCGCTGACACCAATGATATTGCCGCTCAGCGCGCCAACAATCGTGCAGCCGGTGTCGCGATGGATCAGATTATACCCAAGAGATTCGAGGATATTGAAACAATCGGGATTGACCCGCGCCGGCGTCGGACTGAGGTCGGCATTATCGGAAATGATCGTATTGCGCAGACGCACCTGGTTGATCACCTGCGCATCAACACGCACCGAAACGCCGCCGCCTTCGCCGATGTCGTTCCGATCATCGTCGGCAGTGTTGCGCACAATCGTGACATTATTCAGTGTTGCAGCACTTTTCGGCGGGTTGATGAGCGCCTGATCGAGCGACACGCTGATGCCGCCGCCGCTGTTTCCCGCGCTGTTGCCGGTGATCGTCACATTGGTCAGCGATACGTCGCCGCCATTGAAGACGCTCAGCGCGCCGCCAAGACTGGCCGCCCGATTGCCGGTGAACGTCACCCGCTCAATCGTGGCGTTGGCGCCGGCTGGATTCACCCCGTTGCCGAGCACTTCGATGCCGCCGCCACGCCCTGCCCGACCGTCACGAACCACGCTGTCGCGCAGGATCAGGCTTGTCCCCGGTTCCACCAGGATAACGCCGCCACTGCCGGGAACATCGCCGTTGCCGCGCAAGGTCACACCGGTGATCGTGACCGTAGCTGAAGCAAGAAGGTGAACCACGCGATCGCCGCTGACAGCAATCACAGTCGTTGTCGCAGCGCCGGCGCCGATCAGCGTCAGATCGTCACGGATGTCAAGGTCGCCATCGGCGTTGTTATCTTCCAGCGTGGTTGTGAGCGTCAACGGATAGGTTCCGGCAGGGAGTATGATCGTATCTGCACCGGGATTGGCATTGGCGGCGCTGATCGCCTCGCGCAGCGAACAATCGACGCCACACACGCCATCGGCAGTATCGGCTGTTTTGGTGACGGTGAACGTCTGTGGTGCAGCAGTCGCCGGCTCAACCGTCAACAATGCTGCGATCATGACCAGGGTCAACAGCACAACAGAGCAACGCATACAGGTCGGTGAGCGCATCATGAACCTCTTCAGCCAGAACAGCGGCTCTGTCGGATTGTACTACACTTGTGATTGCAGTTCCATAGTACCGTCGTGCTCTCTCCTGATCACACGGCTCCGATTGCAATGCAGTGGAACGCGAATACGACAGATGCCAACACATCTCCATAGGGAAGGGCGTTGATCCGTGTGCGCCCGTTGCGAGCCGTGTCCATCGGTGCGCTCTCACATGCCATGCCAGCGAGTTGTGGCGTGACCGCGCCTTCCAGCGCCCGTCCAACCGCCAGAATGTTTGACACACCCCCCAGCGCGTGCTATACTATGCATCGCTGTGGGGGTGTAGCTCAGCTGGGAGAGCGCGACAATCGCACTGTCGAGGTCAGGGGTTCGAGCCCCCTCACCTCCACCAAAGCACGGGGCAGTAGCTCAGTTGGGAGAGCGCAACGCTGGCAGTGTTGAGGTCAGGGGTTCGATCCCCCTCTGCTCCACCAAAAGAGACGGCAGGTGTCATCGCCTGTCGTCTTTACTTTATAGCAACCGTTACCTGCGAAGAACACATCGACCGGGGAACCGTTATGCGCGCACATGCGATCGTGTTCGTAGCGCCCAATCAGGTGCAGTGTGGCGCCATTGATGTTCCCGAACCGGCGCCAGGAGAACTGCTGATCGAAGCGATCTATACCTGTATCAGTCCTGGCACCGAACTGCGCACACTTGCCGGTTTGCAGGCGGAAACCCCGGGATGGCCATTGATACCGGGATATGCAATGGTTGGTCGGGTCGTAGGCGCCGGTCCTGCGACCCCATACACCGCTGGCGCGATCGTCTTCTGTAAAGGAACACGATACGCTGGCGCGCACCTGATGTGGGGCGCCCACCTCAGCCATGCCGTGCTTCCTGCGGAACAGGCGATCCCGCTGCCAGACGGCATCGATCTGCTGGAAGCCACGACCGCCAAATTGGCGGCAATCGCGTATCGCGGGCTGACCATTGCACATCCGTTGCCGCACGAAACTGTCGCTGTCATCGGACTGGGGATCATTGGTCAACTGGCTGCGAGACTACACGCACTCAACGGCGCACGCGTTCTGGCGACCGACCGCACACCGCAGCGCGTCGCGCTGGCGCAGCGCCACGGTATCGAGGCATTCGTCGCCGAAGACAATCTTGCAGCCGCCTTTCGCCAACGACTGAACAGTGGCGTCGATATTATCGTCGACGCAACCGGTGCGCCATCAGTCATCACAGAGGCTATCGAACTGGCCAGAGACGTCCCGTGGGGCGACGATCCTGGTGGCAATGCACGATATCTTGTGCAGGGAAGCTACGCTGACTCGTTCTCTGTACCCTATCAGGCAGCATTCCGCAAAGAACTGGCGATCCTTATGACCCGCGACGAAGGACCGCGCGACCTTCATACCGTGCTCAATCTGATGCAGCGCAACCGGTTGAAGACTCGCGATCTGATCGGCGCGGTCGTGCCGCCCGAACGCGCTCCAGAGATCTACCGGACGTTACGAGAGCAGAGTGATATGGTAACGGCAGTGTTCCGGTGGAGTGCATAGACGCTACACAGAATCATGACGACTCATACCAATGATGATTGACGATGCCGCATGCGTGTCATTCCGAGCGCAGAATCTGAGCGGGTCGCGCAAGACCCCTCCGCTGCTCGGGGTGACCATGCCGGATGGTCACAGGTCATTGGTATCACTCGTGCATGACGCGCTCGTAGCAGGTCGGGCAGATCGTGTGGCTGAACGACACCTCGGCATGCGTTTCGAGATAGGTCGTCACGCTTACCCAATTGCCCTGCTCATCGCGGATCTGGCTGCCGCACCACGCGCAGATCGGAATAATCCCGCTCAGGGTCTTGATCGTGGCGAGCGCCGCTTCCAGAGCGGCATGCTTTTGTTCGAGATTGCGATAGAGTTTTCGGAGAGTCAGGTGGGTATTAATACGCGCCAGCACGACATCGACGTTGATCGGCTTGGTAATGTAATCAACGGCGCCGGCGCGCAACCCGGTCACTTCTTCTATCGCATCGGTCAGCGCCGTCATTAGTATGACCGGAATATCCTTTGTGCGCGGATCGGCTTTCAGGCGGCGACAGGTTTCGAACCCGTCCATTCCGGGCATCATCACATCAAGAACGATCAGATCAGGCTGCACATTGATAGCCGTTTGCAGCGCCACATCGCCCCGTTCATTGATCAGCACCTTATAGCCTGCGCGCCGCAATCCCGTGAAGAGCAGCGCAAGATTGGCAGGTGTGTCATCAACGACGAGAATGGTATCCGGCGATTGACTCATCCCTCTGCCCTGGATTTTTTCAGAAACTCCTGTAACTGACCTATCTGGAAATGTTCCAGAAAGTATCGCACCTGAGCGACAAAAGAGGCCGCCTGCGGCATTTCCTGGATCAATGCATCGACCCTTTGTTGAATAGCGTCAATATCGCCAATACGCGCCAGTTCTTCCAACGAATCGAGCATTGTGCGCGGCAGCAGCACAGGCGCTGCCCAATGCGACTGATCAACGGACGGTTCGGCGTAGCGCCATTCGACCCAGGGAAGATGGCGTTGCAGCGTTTCGAGCAGAATGGTGCGATCAATCGGCTTGGGAATGAATGCCTGCGCACCGGCATTCAGACTCTGGATACGATCATCCGGATAGGCGCTGGCAGAACTCACAATCAGCACGATGCGATCCCCTGCGGCGCTCGCACGAATGCGCCGGATCATGTCTATTCCATTCAGTCGCGGCATCACCAGATCGAGAACGATGGCATCGGGATTGAATACCGCCATGCGCTCTAATCCATCATAGCCATCCTGCGCCTCAGCCGTGATGATACCTAACGGTTGGAGCATATCACGCAGAATCGCGCAGTTATCGGGATGGTCATCGACAATCAACACTTTGGGCGCAGGACCCGCAACACCGATCACCCGGCGTGACGCCCGCTTTGGGAGCAACGGCTCGGCCGGCGCTTCCGGCAGCGGGATCGCAAACCAGAATCGACTTCCCGCGCCAGGCGCACTCTGCACCCGTAACGTTCCACCCATCAAAGTGACCAATTCGCGCGCGATCGCCAGGCCCAAACCCGTTCCTTTTTCGCCTGTCTGAGCGCCTAACTGCTCGAACGGACGGAAAATCACCTCGCGATATTCAGGCGCAATTCCGATACCGGTGTCAATGACCTCGAATCGGACCTTATCTCGATTATCGGGCAATCTCTCGACCTTAAGGGTCACCACACCTTCTCGCGTAAACTTGATCGCATTACTCAAGAGATTAACCAGCACCTGCCACAGGCGTTTCTCATCACCCACCACCAGGCGCGGCAGGTTCGCAATCTCCCGCGCGAACGCCAGATTTCTGGCAACCGCCCGTTCCTGCATCATATCGCATATCGTCGCAAGCATGGCATCGAGAGCGAACCGATCCGGTCGCACCTCGATCTTTCCGGCTTCGATCTTTGCCAGATCGAGCAAATCATCGATCAGGTTCAGCAACTGCTCACCACTGGACTGAATGACCCGCAGGCTTTTTCGGGCATAATCGGAAGTTGTGGGATCATGTTCGAGAATCTGAGCATACCCAAGAATACTGTTGAGCGGCGTCCGCAACTCGTGGCTGATATTGGAAAGAAAGACACTTTTGGCGCGATTGGCGGCTTCGGCGGCACGGCGCGCTTCTTCTGCCGACTCTTTGGCAGATCGTAAGGAGTCTTCAAGCGTGCGTTGTTCGGTGATGTCGAACATCAACCCCAAAATTGCAGTCACCGTGCCGTCCACCTGGACAGGCGCGATGATGTGCTTGAACAGACGCGGCTGGTCCTGAACCAGAAGCGCATGCTCGAAGGATACCGTTCTTCCTTCCCGTGCCCATGCCTCATACGGCGCCCATTCCGCCAGCGCCGCACCGCCGCTGTCCTCATCCTTCCAGGAATTGTCGCCGGTCAGCGTTCGCATCACCGAATTCTGCATGATGTACCTGCCATTGAGATCCTTCGCCCACAACGCCACCGGCATATGCTCAACGATTGTGTGCAGACGCGCCTCACTCTCACGTCGCGCATACTCCGACCGGCGATAGTCGCGCCAGAGAAAGACCGATTGCAAAGCGCTACTGATCTCCTGCGCCAGCATATGATATACTCCGCCCTCGCGCGGTCCGACCTGAACGGCAATGAACCCAAAATCGCGCAATCCAAAGAAGAGCGGAGTGACTATGAACGCATATGGTTGGTGCTCGCAAAGCAACGCATCTGGAACAATCCGGCGGCTGGGAAACGATATCCCATCAGGAGGCAATGGCAACCTGCGCCCTTCGTGCAGCGCCAGCACCACCCGTCCCCATACCGGCGCTTCCAGGTTCGTCGTTGGAGGAAAATCGTCGTACAGGACAAGATAGCCATCTCTGACAGGCAATTCGGGCAACCGCTGCGCGAGGACCTCAAGGAGATACTTGAGGTCCTGCGCGATGAGCATCGACTGACTGATCTCGAGCAGCGTGTGAGACTGCTCGATCGTTCTGGTGCGCAGTTCAATTCTGGAGCGCTCGCGCTCCTGCGCCAGCGCCAGGCGAATCCGTTGCAGAAACAGAAGATTCGCGCGTGGCATATCATCGGCATGATCGAGCGCTGACACGATCAAATAGAATAATTCCGAGATCACATCGTGCCATTGCGCCAGTTCCTGCCGGGTGCGCCTGCGCGACAATTCGCGCTCAAACGCGCTCCAGAATTGATCTCGTTCCTGATCATGTCTATCCGGCATTCCTGGCAACAACCCTTCGATCAGGACATTGATCCAGGAACGGTCAATGTCTGCGTCTATCGTGTCACGGAGACGCCCAATCTGTGCGACCAGGCGATCACCGCGCGCTTCAACCAGATCGCCCGACAGAACCGGCGCCGAGCGATCCGGCGACCAACACCCGCATGATCGACGAACAATCAGGCGGGCAGGGACATGGATTCGATCAGGGATGCTCTTCCCGGCAATCCGATCAAGGAGCGCACCAACGGCGACGACACCCGACTCATAAAATGGCTTGGCCACGACCGTTATCGGCAAATCCAACGTTTGCGCATCCAGATGATCATTGAACCCGACGACTGCCACCTCATCCGGGACGCGCACACCAGACTCCTGAAGCGTGTGCAGCGCACCGAGAGCATATTCAATTTCGGAGCCGACCAGCGCGTCAAAGTCGGCGCCGGGGCGCAGGCGCCGCTTGCTGATCAGTTCGCGTGCCGCCTCGATCCCAACGATCTTCCCCCATCGCAAATCGTGATACACCAGCGCGGAATCGAAAGGTATGCCAAACGCGCGAAGCGTCTCCTGATATGCCGCGAAGCGTTCCTCGCTCTCCATATGGCGCTGCGGACCACGAATGAAGGCGATACGGCATCGCTGATGGCGCTCGATCAAATGCTCCAGCAGGGTGCGCATCCCCTGGCGTGTATCGGTCACAACCGACGGCACACCCTGGATCAAACCTTCGTAATTGACCATCGGCAACCGCCGGAAAGGGGCAATGAACTCCTCCATCTCGGCGTCATCGAGGTTTATGCCAAACCCGGACCTGCTGCCGCCCCAGGTGATAAGTCCATCGAGACGTTCGCTGTTTGCCAGCGCGAAAAAGGACAACGCCGGCAACACTTGAAGATACGGAACCCTGAGCAGCGCCTGACTGCGGACGGGGAGCGTCCCGCTAAGAAAACAGATCAGATTCACGCCGTGTCGGCGCGCAGCATCGACAACCCCCAACCAGAACGGTTGATTGACGATTGCGGTCAGCAGGCCAATGGTTGGACGTGTTGCGTGAAGCGTCCCATCAGACATAGATGCATCTGCGATCATTGATGAGCCGCCAGCATTTGTTCCATCTGTTCCGGCGGCGCCGTGCAGCCAAAGAGCCACCCCTGCGCATATTCGCAGCGCAAGGCGCGCAGCTCGTTCGCCTGATCGAGCGTTTCGACCCCCTCGGCGACAACAGTCATACCTAGCGAATGCGCCAGGGTGATGATCGCTTTCACAATTTCGCGATGTTCGCGCGCGGCGCCGAGACGATTAATGAAGACCCGATCAATCTTTAGGGTATCGACCGGAAACTGGCTCAGGTAACTGAGCGACGAATAGCCGGTGCCAAAATCATCGATACACACCCCGACACCGAGTGATCGGAGGTCGTTCAACTGCGCGGCAGCCACATCGCGATGCGTAATGAACGTATTCTCGGTAATCTCCAGTTTGAGCGCGCGCGCCGGCACATCGTTCCTCGCAATCGTGTCAGCGACCTGCGCAACCAGATCGGGTTGCGCCAGTTGATGCGCCGACAGGTTGACATTCACCCACATATCGGCGTAGTGCGGATAGTAGGTGCGCCACACGCGCAATTGACGACATGCTTCCTGCAACACCCACTGACCGATGGCATTGATCAGCCCAACCTCTTCAGCCAGCGCAATAAACTGATCGGGAGCAATCAAACCATACTGAGGATGCTGCCAGCGCGCGAGCGCCTCCACTGCAACGATTCGTCCACTGGTGAGCGCAACAATTGGCTGGTAGTACACGCACAACTCACCGTGTTCAATCGCACTGCGCAGATCGTTTTCGAGCTGAAAATGACTGAGCGCCTTCCGACGCATATCCGGATCGAAAACGACATAGCGCGCGCGCTGCCCCATCTTTGCCTGATACATCGCTGTATCGGCATCGCGCGCAATCTCCTCAGCACGTTCATATCCCTGGTTGCTCAACACCAGACCAATGCTTGCCGTGGTATAGACCGTGCGACCGCCGATGGTCAATGGTGCGCGCAGCGCCTGTTGAATGCGTTCTGCGATCCATTCGGCATCTTCCGGCGCATCCAACCGGTCGAGCATCACCGCGAACTCATCACCACCCAACCGCGCCACCGTATCGCCTGGACGCAAAACACCCTCCAACCGCCGCGCGACAACGACCAGCAACTCATCGCCGGCGGCATGCCCCAGGCTGTCATTGATCGTTTTGAAGCGATCAAGATCGAGAAACAGCACGGCAAACAACGACCGTTCGCGCTGTGATCGTCTGAGCGCCAGGCTCAATCGGTCCATGAAGAGGGTCCGATTGGGCAATCCGGTCAGCGTATCGTGAAGGATGCCATACTCCAATCGCTCCTCCGCGCGTTTCCGATCGGTAATATCGGTCTGCGAACCAACCATCCGCGTTGCTCGACCACTCGCATCCCACACGGCGATGCCGCGACAGAGCATCCAGCGGTAGGCGCCATCACGATGGAGGATGCGATATTCGAGTTCGAACGATGCAATCAGGCGGCGCGTATGCGCCAGGAGGCGCAGTTCGACCCGTTCGCGATCATCGGGATGGACGCGACTGAACCACTCATCGGGAGACGTACCGATCTCATCATCACCATATCCCAACATTGCCTTCCAGCGCGATGCGAAATAGATTCTATCATTGACGAGATCCCAATCCCACAACCCATCGTTGGCGCCCTGCGCCGCCAGCGCATACCGCTCTTCGCTGGCGCGCAGCGCCGCCTCAGCGCGTTTGGCTTCCGTCACATCCCGCACAATCGCCACGCTCCCGCTCAACCCTTCTGTATCGCGGAGCGGACGGGCGGTAATACTCAACCATTGCTCTGCACCGGCATCTCCAGCGGGCAGATGCACTTCCGCTGCATTCACCGACTCACCACGAAGCGCACGCGCAAACGGCAGATCGCGCGGGGTCAGGGAGGAACGGCCATCAGGCGACTGAGCAACCTGGGTATCTGGCGCACTCGGCAGCAGACTCATCAGGCGATCACCGAGCATATGCACAGCGGCGGAGTTGTAGAGTATCAGGCGCCCGGCGGCATCGGTCACCACAACGGCATCGCCCATACTATCGAGGACTGCAAGCAAGAGGTTCGTCTGCTGTCGCAGCGATGCTTCAGAGCGCTTCAATGCTTCAGCGCGTTGCTCTGCCAGCATGGTGCGTTCCGCGACGCGCTGTTCGAGCATAAGGTTCAGTGCGCGCAACTCCTCTTCCGCGCGCTGCCGCTCGCGCTGTTCCTCCTCGAGGCGGTTGAGCATAGCCTGTAACGTCTGATCAACCGCTTCGAAACCGGCAGAGTTCCGGATTGCCTGCTGGATCGTCGGATCATGAGCGGTTGCCGGATGATCCGCTGCCGTGCTGAGCAATTGCAGCCGCATGCGCAGATATGCCTGTTCGGTGTCGCGCAGCCGCTTCTGCTCCAGGCAGGCATTGACACGCGCGTGCAGAATGGTTGCGTTGAACGGCTTGCCCAAATAATCGGCAGCGCCAAGTTCAATACAGTGCGCAACCAGATCGAGATCTTGATCGCCGGAGATGACAATGACTGGAATGTGACGCAGCGCGGGATCGGATTTCAGCGTCGCAAGCACACGATCGCCCCGCATGCCGGGCATCAAAATGTCGAGCAGGATCAGGTCGAACGCCTGCTGCCGCACTGCTTCGAGCGCTTGAATGCCGTCGGATCGAAGGACTACTGTGTGACCGGCGCGCTCCAACTGCCGCGCCAGCGCATTCCGAATATAGTCGTGATCATCTACTACGAGAATGTGACCAGGAGAAGGCATAGATGCTTGAAGTTTGGCTCGTCTTCTATAACCGCCATACTATACCGCCATTTATATACCGGCGCAAACATCCGTCGCGCCAGTGTCGCGCGATCAATGCGGGTGGTATGGACCCCAGGATACATATTCCGCTCGCTGCTCTCCGCATAACGACTGAAGTGACGCGCGCTGGAGCGCGTCACCCGCCTGCACGGACAAAGAGGATTCATGCCTCGACCACCACCATCAGGTCATCCTCATGTTTGCAGATTTAAGGTATGATGCAAAGCGTCAACATCATGCATCAGTTTTCCCACGAGTCCAGCACATACGATGATCGGCATCGCTTATCGGCGCTCTGTGACGCAGAGCATCGATGGATGACTCTGTGCGGCAAACACTCGGTGAAAGGAGACCCGGTATGTTCGAGGGCTTCAGAAAGTTCGTCATGCGCGGCAACGTCGTCGATCTGGCGGTCGGCGTGGTGATCGGCACCGCGTTTAGCGCCGTGGTTAATTCACTGGTCAATGATGTCCTGCTGGCAGCCATCGCCACGCTGGTGGGAAAGCCAGATTTTTCAGGTGTTCTGGTCTTTGGAGCAGTACGGATTGGCGCCTTTCTCACGGCGGTCGTCAACTTCCTGCTCATCGCCGCTGCCGTCTACTTCTTTGTAGTGACGCCGGTCAACAAACTCAACGATCTGATCAGGAAACCTGAACCGCCTGCACCACCAGAGCCTTCCACACAGGAGAAACTCCTGATCGAAATTCGCGATCTCTTGCGACAAAACATAACCCGCTCTTAATGATTGCTTGATGAAACTCCTGTAGGGTTAAGAGCCAGGAAATTGCCGGTCGAACGTTCATCGGCGAACGTTCACTCCTGATGATACGAGGTGCGCAGTGCTCGACACCCTGAGCGTCATAATCCCGACGCGCAACGAAGCGCCATTGATCGGAAGATTTCTCGCCGCCCTTCCCGCATCAATGGAACTGATTGTCGTCGATGCCAGCAACGATGAGACCCCTGCAATCATCGAGCGCGCACGACCGCACAACACCCGGGTTATTCGCTCCCCCGCCGGGGTTGCAGAAGCGCGCGCGATCGGCGCGGCAGCGGCAAGCGGCGACTGGTTGATCTTCAGCGACGCTGATGTGCATTTTGCACCCGGCTATTTCGATCGTTTTGCGCGCTATACGGACTCAGACGCGGTGTACGGTCCCAAATTTGCAACCGCAGCATACCGATGGTACAGCGCGATCTTTACCGGCGGGCAGCGAATGGCGCATGCGCTCGGCTTTCCGGCGGCATCCGGCTCGAATATGGCCGTCAGGCGTGACGTCCTGAAGGCGATTGGCGGTTTCCGTTGCGACCTGCCGGTCAATGAAGACAGCGAACTCTTCCTTCGTCTTGCCTATCGCGGCTATCGCATCCGGTTCGCTGCCGATCTGGCGGTCTATTCACTCGACGATCGCCGGCTGCGGCGCGGTGCGGTGCGCAAATTGTTCCACAGCACCGCACGATGTGCGTTGATTGCACTGGGGCTGCGCGTGCCACTTCCGCAACGCCTCCTGCGCCACGATTGGGGATACTGGAGCACCACGCGGCGATGAGTCCGTCACCTGATGCCATGCACGTGCGTCGGGTGCTGTTCCTCGCCGGCGCGCTCGCCCTCACCCTTCTTCTCTTCCTGATCGGCTGGCGTGGCGCCGCTCAACAAGTGTTCAGCGCCGCATCCCCCGAAGAGGCTGCCGCGGCGCTGCGCAGCTTTGGGCTATGGACGCCGCTGGTCAGCGTACTGCTGATGGTCGTGCAATCGGTGCTGGCGCCGCTGCCCGGCTCCTTCGTTGCCGCTGCCAACGGCGCGATCTACGGCATCTGGTGGGGGACCCTTCTCTCCTGGATTGGCGGCATGGCGGGGGGTCTGGCGACCTATGGGCTTGGGCGTTTGTCTGGCAATGTCCTGGAGCAGCGCTGGAAGGATACACCCCTCTGGCAACGATTGACCGGCGTTGGTGCGGCTCGTCGTTTCTGGATCGTCCTGATTGCCAGAATGACGCCAATTGTGTCGCTCGATTTCATCGGATATCTGGCGGGTGTCTCACGCATGCCGCTCCCGTCGTATACCCTTGCCAACGCCATTGGCATTCTCCCCGGCATGCTGGCGTATACGCTGATCGGCAGTGAACTGATCCAGGGGCGCGCCATATCCTGGCAGATCGCCGTGGCGCTGCTCCTGATCGTCGTGCTGTTCATCATTGGTCGGCGCCGGCTCCGAACGTTGAACGTCGAACGCGCGAATGTCGAACGTTGACGGCGTGACCAACGTGGAAAGACGGGCAGAAGCAAGTGAACGGCGACCCGTGGACGGCAGGACAGGGGCATGTTGCACATGGCACGTGGGAATGCGACGGCAAGCAAGAAGGCGAAGCCGGGCGCGAGGCGCGCGGGGTGGAAGGCGGGAAGGTGACAGGTCGAGGAGCACGAAGGCACAAAGGCGAAAGGTGCAAAGATGAACGGTGACCGGTTGCAGGTGGGCAGGTTCCCCCTAACCCATTCTTTTCCTCCCCTTATCCTCCCCTTAACACCCTCATAGTCGAAGCGCAATCCAGGCGTGCTATGGTCATGGATGGTGCGACAAACGCTATAGGGGAGCAGAGGGATGCGGATAGCACTGATCACCGAGACCTTTCTGCCCAATGTCAACGGCATTGTCACGACGCTGTGCCGCCTGTTGGAGCACGTGCAGCACGAAGGACACGAAGCATTGCTGTTCGCGCCGCAGGGCGCTCCTGAGCACTACGCTGGCGCACAGGTCATTCCGCTGCGTGGTATTCCATTCCCACTCTACCCCGACATCCGCTTTACGCCGCCGCAACCGGGCATCGTGCCGGCACTCCGGCAGTTCCGCCCCGATCTGATCCATCTCGCCGGTTTGATGGTTTTGGGTCCGGCGGCGCGTTTTGCCGCGCAGCAGTTGCGCATCCCGGCAATCGCCACCTATCACACCGATCTGCCTGCGTACAGTGTTTACTACGGATTGGGCGCGCTGCGCCTGGCAGCATATTCGTATTTGCGCTGGATTCATAACGCCTGTGCGCTGACTCTGTGCCCATCCTCGGCGATCCTGGCAGATTTGCGCAAGCGCGGATTTCGGCGGCTCCGCCTCTGGGGTCGTGGCGTCGATACCATCAGATTTCATCCGGCGCACCGACGCGCGGAGTGGCGCGATGCTATCGGTGCGCGCGCCAACGAGTGTGTGTTACTCTACGTTGGGCGCCTGGCAGCCGAAAAACGGCTCGATCTACTGGCAGAAGCGTTGCGCGACATGGAAGGCATTCGTCTGGTGCTGGTCGGCGATGGACCGGCGCGACAACAGATTGAACGTCGGTTTGCCGGGATGCCAGTGACGTTCACCGGCTTTCTTAATGGGCACGATCTGGCAGTCGCCTATGCCAGCTCCGATCTGTTCGTCTTCCCTTCCGATACCGAAACATTCGGGCAGGTAGTTCAGGAGGCAATGGCATCGGGACTACCGGTCGTCGCCGCGCGCGCCGGCGGCGTCATCGATCTGGTGCGAAATGAAGAAACCGGCGTCTTCTTTGCGCCGGGATCGGCATACAGTTTGCGTACTGCCGTCAACCGCCTGGTTGCCAACCCCGGTCTGAGCAGGGCGTATGGTCAGGCAGGGCGCGCCGCAGCCGAGCGGCGATCCTGGACCCGGGTGCTCGATGAACTCATGGAATACTATCGGCGTGCATTGCGCTGGCGTCCACGCCTGCTGGCACTCAGGAGAACCTGGTCATGACTATCTGGAGCAGAGCGGATATTCACATTCACACGCGGTACAGCGACGGGCACAGTTCGGTCGCACAGGTGCTCGAATACGCCGATCATATCGGATTGCGCGTCATTGCCATCACCGATCATGACACGATCGATGGCGCGCTCGAGGCGCAACGCATGGCGCGTGGCTTCGACGTTGAGGTAATTATCGGCGAAGAGGTGTCCACCACCGATGGTCACCTGCTGGTGTTGTTTCTCACACATGCGCTCCCTCCGAGACGACCCGCGTCCGAAACGATTGCTGCTGCCCACGCGCAGGGCGCCCTGTGCATCGTGGCCCATCCCTTCGACTGGCTGGTCTCTTCTTTCGGCACACCTCTGCTCCGCTACTGCGGCGGCGATCATCCAATATGGCCCGTTGACGGCGTCGAGGCGTTTAACGCCAGTCTGCCGCTGCCGGGCATGAATGCGCGCGCAGCTTCCGTCGCAACCACGCTTGGTCTACCCGCCTGCGGCGGAAGCGATGCGCACCATTTCTCGACAGTGGGGCTTGGATACACCCTCTTCCCCGGCACAACCGCCAATGATCTTCGTCAGGCAATAATCCACGGCGAAGTGCAGGCCAGTGGACGCTCGTGGGCTGCTGGACACTACGCTGCTGTGGCGGGCCTGCGCGCCCGCCGTGGGCTTGCCCGCGCTGCGCGCGCCGTCACACGTCCAGCGCGCGCCATGAGCCGGTGAAGCGTGTCTGCTGTCAGTGACGAGTAGCGAGTGGCATGCCTACGCTGGCTGCTCGCTTTCCAACCGCGCGCCGCCCCCATAACAGTCTCCAACCGATTCTGCTATACTCAACGGCGCATGTGCTGAGCAGCCCGTCCCTATGCACGAGGACGCAACTGTCCACGGTTGGGGTAAACGATGAGCAGTCGTCCAAACCGGATGTCGGGGATTGCCCCCGCACAGAAGAAGCGGCGACAGAAGGACCTCTGCCAGCACGATGCGTGGTGTCCCATCGCCCCGAGGCGCTACGCATCACGCCTGCAATCCCAGGAAGAGCGTAGACAATTCCAGAAGGAGAGATGTGTGGCTGTCGTTATCGAAAACCCCGACGCCGCCCGCTCAGCGCTGATCGACCTGCTGCGCCGGGAATATACGGTTGACCACGATGCCCTGATCGCCGATGTTTTCGGCGCCGACCAGGCAGGGCTGTGCGTTCTCGCGTCGGGGTGGGGAAGCATCGAAGGCGTGCTGGCATCCCAACCGGAGACGCGCTGTGCCGCCACAACGCGCGCACTAGTCGTTGCTGCTCACGAACGCGCACTGCGCGACCTCCTGCTTGCTGCGCCACGCGGCGATGTGCTCCTGTTCCTGGTCGTCGGCAATTGGACGCTGCCAACGCTTGCTGAGTTGTTCGATGGGCGCGAAGTCGCGCCGTACCCACTGTTGAGTTACCCCGGCATCCACCTCTTTGTGGGAGTTCGTCGTGGCAGCGGAGCGCTTCCTGTGATCGACGACAACACCTTGTTTCGTGGCCCGCCCCTGGCGCACGCCGCCCTGCCGCGCCCGGCCGGCGGGCAGAACCTCAGTAGCGCCAGAGACCCGATGGTCGCCCGTTTGCGCGACCTTGGCAATGCAGCAGGGCGGCGCGCGCGCGGCCAATTTCTTGCCGAAGGACCACTCCTCGCCTTCCGCGCCCTCGATGATCTGCCGGTCGAAGACCTGTTCTATACCGGCGAGTTGCTGCGCGACCCGGCAGGCACAGTGTTGCTTCGGCGCGCGGCAGACCTCGGCGTACCTGCGCACCGCATCTCCGAAGGGCTGATGGGGCTGATCACTCCCACCCGCCCAATCCCCAGCGTCATCACTGCGATCTGGGGACAATTGCGCAACGTCGCCGACTACCGACCCGGCAGGCGCGCCGTTATTCTAGCGACCGAGCAGATCAACAATCCCGAAAACCTGGGCATGACGCTGCGCACTGCCGACGCCGCCGGGGTCGAGGCAGTGATCGTGGCGGGCAGCGGCGCCGATCCATTCCACCGCGAATGTGTACGCGCTGCGCGCGGCGCCGTGGGGCGCATCCCGATCTATACCTGCGCCGATCTCCCCACCTGGGTCGGTCAGGCACGCGCACGGGGCATCCACGTCGTCGGCGCAACCGGCAACGTCGAGCGCACCCTGTACGACGCCGATCTGCCATTACCGCTGATGATCATCGTCGGGAACGAAACCGAGGGTCTGACCGACGCGACGCTGGCGGTCTGCTCGTCGCTCGTGCGCATCCCGATGGCGCCGGGGCAGGACTCATTGAACGTCGGCGTAGCAGCGGGGGTGATCCTGTACGACATCGTGAGGAGGAGGTTATGTGACCGTCACCTCGCGCCGACCAAAAACCCAACCACTGCCTGATTCACATCTGCTGCGCGTTCTTCGTAGGGCAGGTGACCGGTGCGGTCGTAGACGATCAGGCGAGCATCGGGGAGAATACGTTCCAGGCGGCGTCCCTCGTCCACCGGAAAGACCGTGTCGCCATCACCCCAGAGCAGCAATATCGGCGGACGGATCGCCGCCAGGTTCTCCGGCACCGGCAATGGTCCGTCCTTTGGCGAGCGCGCCTGCCAGACCTGCGCCGCCGCTGTGCCGCGCACATACAGGGGTGCGGCATATCCAGCAATCACCTCATCGGTCAGCCAGTCGTCGCGCTTTGCGAGTGAACGCAGCCCAACCCCGACCAGCGACGGCGCCAGGACGTAGTACGCGAGCGCCTGACCGATGAGCGGCAGGCGAGCAAGCGCCGCAATCGGCGGACGCCCAATGGTGAACGCTTCCGGGCAGATTGCCACAATGCGCCGAACCCGTTGTGGAGCAAGCAGCGCAATCTGAAACGCCACCCGCCCGCCAAACGAGTGACCCACCACATCAAACGTGCCAATACCGAGAGCATCGAGCGCCTGCAACAGCGTAAGCGCCTGATCGTGCGTCGAATAGACCGGCGCCACAGGACGGGGAGAAGCGCCGTAGCCAGGGAGATCAATCGTCACCGCCCGCCGTCCGGCAGCAACCAGTGCGGCGCGTTGCGACCGCCAGGCGAATGCCCATGCCGCAAACCCGTGGATGAGCAGCACGACCGGAGCGTCGCGTGGTCCCTCATCGGTGTAGTGCAGGTCGTACCCGCCAACGCGCACAAAATGCTGAACACCCGGCAGTTCAGCCGGGCTTAAACGCTCCCGAAGCGGTGTGAGCGCAAGCGGGGCAAGCAACGCTGCCATACTCACAGCGGCAAATGGCGGCAGTGGATTCATCTATGCAGCACAAACGGGGCGTGAAAACGGCTCGAACCAGCGCAGCAGATCAACCGGTAAACGCCCGGCAATCAACGTTCCTTCCGCTTCGTACCGCTCCTCATCGATCACGCCGCGCGTATGCCAGAGCGACACCAGATCGTTGCGGCGGTAGGGGATCAGCGCCGTCAAGGGCATCATACGCTCGCTCAGCGTCTGCTCGATGCGGCGCAGCAATGTATCGAGACCCCACCCCTTGCGCGCCGACACTGCCACATAGTCATCCGGCATACCGAGCGTTTCTGCAATGCTGCCCACTTCGGCTTCATTGATGCCGACCATGAGATCAACTTTGTTGAGCACGGTGAGGGTCGGGCGATCCTCCACCTGAAGATCACGCAGCGTATCGAGAACGGTCTGCGTCTGTTGCGCTGCGTTCGGATGAGTAATATCAAGCACGTGGAGCACCACATCCGCCTCGCGGATCTCTTCGAGCGTTGCGCGGAATGCCGCCACCAGGTGCGTCGGCAGTTTCTGAATGAACCCGACGGTATCGGTCAGAAGAATCTGCTGCCCGCCGGGAAGCGTCACCTGGCGCGTCGTCGGATCGAGCGTGGCGAACAACCGGTCCTCGGCGCGTACATTCGCCCCCGAAAGCGCATTGAGCAGCGTCGATTTGCCGGCGTTCGTGTAGCCGACGATGGCGACAACCGGAATACCGCTCTGGCGCCGGCGTTCACGGTAAACTTCGCGGTGGCGATGCACTTCCTCGATCTGCTGTTCGAGCCACTGGATGCGGCGCGCAATCAGGCGCCGGTCGACTTCCAGCTGTGTTTCACCCGGACCGCGCAGACCGACAACGCCGCCTGCGGAAGCGCCGCCACCGCCAGCCTGACGCTCCAGGTGCGTCCACTGCCGTCGCAGGCGGGGAAGCAGGTAGCGGTACTGCGCCAATTCGACCTGCACACGACCTTCATGGGTCTGTGCGTGGCGCGCGAAAATGTCGAGGATGAGACCGGTACGGTCCAACACGCGCGTCTGCAAGGCGTCTTCGACATTGCGCGCCTGCGCTGGCGTCAACTCATCGTCGAACACCACGAGGTCGTAGTGCAAGGTGTCACGCAGCGCAGCAATTTCCTCGATCTTGCCAGGACCGATGAAATAACGCGGGAAGGGTTGCTTGAGGCGCTGATAGGTGCTGCCCACCACGTCAAGACCAGCGGTATCAGCCAGCAGAGCCAGTTCTTGAAGCGAGTCTTCCGCTTTCCATGCACTGCGGCTACCGGTCAATTCCACACCAACAAGAAAAGCGCGTTCACGGGGCGGGCGAGTTTCGTAGAGGCGGCGCCCGCCGTTGGGTGTCGTCTGATCGTCTCTGATCGTCATGCTCCTTACACTATCGATGGTATCCGTGGCATTATTCTAGCACGTCCCGCTGTGTGGAGCAAGCAATATTGGCGCGTCGTGCGCCGACATGAACCGGCAGTGATCGTCGCGTTCACTGTCACATGCACAAATCCGTGTTCCCTCATGCCGGAGATACCGGCACGCCCCAGGATTGAAGTTCAGCCGCCACCGCCTCCACCAACCTGTCGAGATTCGCCAGCACCGGGTCCGACAGGTCCAGTCCCGGTTCGATCAGCAACGGTTCCATGCCCAACAACACGATGCGCGACGGCGTATGCCCGCGCAGCGCCATCACTGCCAGGAGTTCCTGCAAGCCTACCTGATGCATCGACATCTTGAGCGCCAGGATCTGTGGTATCTGCTCGTTCTCTAACCGCACAATCGCGCCCGGCGGATGTCCGGCGTTGATGGCATCGAGGATCAAGAGATCGGCGATTCCTTCGAGATACGGGAGCAAATCCAGTCCCAGCGTTCCTCCGTCGAGCACAGTGACAGAATCTGGCACGCGGTAGCGTTGAGTCAGACGTTCGCAGGCGCGCACGCCCAACCCTTCGTCGCGCATGATGATGTTGCCCAAACCCAGAACGAGAATTGCTGGCATGAGTATCGTTCTTTCCGCTATGCGCACAGGGGGGCCGCCAGCGCGCCCCTACGCTGCGCCATTCGCGCGGGCATCCGGCACACCTCTACTATCTATGCGGAACGTTCAACTTTCGACTTTCCCGCCTGCAACCTTCACCTGCTGCGTCGTCGGCTCCGCTACCTGCGGCGCTTTGCCGTTCTGTTTGCCATTTTGCGCGATCACCTGCTCGATCCAGTCCGGCTGCTGCTCCCTGGGAAGGAACTTATAGCCACTGAAGATGCTCGACATCAAACCGTTCCCCTCTTCCATGTCGATCAACCACGCGGCGTACACATGGTGAACGACAAACGCCAGGATCAGGTACATAATGATGTGATGTCCCAGCCGCAGCGTTTGAAGCGACACAAGGTTCGTCACCCAGTCGGTGAGCGTGTACCAGATGCTTGCAGGATGCAACTGACCGTAGAGCGTAAAACCGGTAAAAGCGCTCAAACCGTACAGGACAACAATGATCATGTACGATGTGCCTGCCAGCGCATTGTGCCCGGCAACCTCTGGAGGATTACGACGCAGGAAGAAGTAGTATTGGATCGCATGCCACATATTTGTGCGCCCTTCCTTCGTCAGGAAGGGAAACAGGCCACGCCAGCGCGCCCACTGATTGCCGACAAATGCCCAGTAGGTGCGCAGAATCAGGCTCGCCACGAAGATGTAGGCGAACACAAAGTGGAGAAACCGCATCGACCCCATGAAATAGATGCCCCACGGTTCGCGCGTGCTCACGAAAATGTACGGGTTGGCAATGTAGTAGCCGGTGAAGCAGAGCATGACAATGCTCAACACATTGACCCAATGCGTCAGGCGCACCGGGACTTCCCAGACATAGACTCGTCGTCGCATGGCACACCTCACTGCACCCGGACGCGGGTAATCTCAATGCCACGGGCATCCACCAGGTGAACCGCGCACGCCATGCACGGGTCGAATGAATGAATGGTGCGCAGGATTTCAATCGGCTGCTCCGGGTCGGCAATCGGCGTGTCGATCAGTGCGGCTTCGTAAGGTCCGCGCACATCGCGCGCATCACGTGGCGAGCCGTTCCACGTCGTCGGAACCACTGCTTGATAGTTGACGATCTTGCCATCTCTGATCCGCACCCAGTGCCCAAGCGAGCCGCGCGGCGCTTCCATCGATCCCCAACCAACCGCTTCCTGGGGCCAGTTCGCCGGACTCCATTTGGCGCTGTTGTGAACTACCAGGTTGCCGGCCGCCATATTTGCCGCCAGTTCGTCGATCCATCCCGGCAACAGTTCGGCGATCAACGCGGTTTCGATGGCGCGCGCCGCTGTGCGCCCCAGCGTCGAGAAGAGCGCCGCCGGACCAACTCCCAACTGTTTGAGTGCAGCGTTGACCAACTCCTGAATGCGTTGCTGACCGGAAGCGTATCCGACGAGCATACGCGCCAATGGACCGACTTCCATCGGCATGTCGTCGTAGCGCGGCGTTTTGAGCCAGGAATATTTGCCATCGGTGTTGAGCCAGTCGTAAGGCGGTTGAGGACCGGTGTAATTCGGGATGGTCTCACCTTTCCAGGGATGGAGCGCCTGCTGATCGCCCTCGCCATAGCGGAACCAGGAATGCGCAACATATTCGGTCACGCGCTCGTGGTTCACCGGTTGCGGCTTCTGGTCGATATTCTTGTTCACAATCACACCGCGCGGCAGCCAGTAACTGGCGACGTTGCCATCTTTCGCAGCCGGGAAGTCGCCATACGACAGATAGTTGCCCACGCCAGCGCCAAGCCCTGCCCAGTCTTTGTAGAATGATGCGATAGCCAGAATATCGGGAATGTAGACCTTGCCCACAAACGTGCGCACCTGATCGGCGAGCATTTTCAACTGCGCGATGCGGATGGTGTTGATCGCCTGCTGCGCATTCGGGTCGAGCGGCGCTGCCATCCCGCCGACGAGATATGTCTGCGGGTGGGGATTCTTACCGCCCAGAATCGCGTGAATTCTGATGACGTCCTTCTGCCACTCCAGCGCTTCCAGGTAGTGCGCCACGGCCATCAGATTGGCTTCAGGCGGCAGCGCATACGCCGGATGCCCCCAATAGGCGTTGCCAAAAATCCCCAATTGCCCGCTGTCAACGAACTTTTGCAATCGGTCCTGGACACCCTTGAAGTAGGCGGGCGACGATTTGGGCCAGTCGGAAATGCTCTGCGCCAGTTCCGATGTTTTGACCGGATCGGCCTTGAGCGCACTCACGATATCTACCCAGTCTAAGGCGTGCAGGTGGTAGAAGTGGATGACATGGTCTTGCACATATTGGGCGCCTGCGATGATGTTGCGGATAAGCCGGGCATTGTCGGGTATCTGAATATCGAGCGCGTTTTCAACGGCGCGCACCGATGCAAGCGCATGGACGGTCGTGCAGACGCCGCAGATGCGCTGCGCAAACACCCAGGCGTCGCGCGGATCGCGTCCGCGCAGGACGATCTCCATGCCGCGGAACATCGTCGAACTGCTCCAGGCATCCACTACGCGCCCGCGCTCGATCTGCGCCTCGATACGCAGATGTCCTTCAATGCGGGTGATCGGATCAATAGCAATTTTTGCCATAGCGCGTCCTCCGCTGCTGTGCTCCATCTGTCAGGAGGCGGACGGTCCATCCCGATCGGGACGAACGCTCTCCCTGGCGTCACCCGACGCCATCGGCTTCCCTGCCTCTTCTGCCGGCTTTTCCTCCGCTTTGACCGGTCCTGCAATCTGCTCTACCACCTGAACGGCGCGCTCTGCGGCTTCCACCAGCGTCTCACCCCCATGCGCCGCAATCGGATGACGACTCGCCCGGATTGCGCTGGCAACGCCGTGGACTACACCGGCCGCCGCCACGGCGCCAACCGCAATGGCGCCCAGCGTATCGGCGGTCACCTCGATGCCAAAGCCTTCGACATTGGGCAGTCGCTCATAGAAAGGCGACATGGTATCCCAGAAACGCGGCGACATGCAGCCAACGCATCCGTGACCGGCGCCGATGGGCCAGTAGGACGTGCCGTTCCAGCCGACCGCAGGACAGTTCGAGAGCGTTTGCGGTCCTTTGCACCCCATCTTATACAGGCACCATCCCAGGCGATGCCCCTCGTCGCCCCAACGCTCGACGAAGCGACCGGAGTCGAAGTGCCCCCGACGCTCACAGTTGTTGTGAATGAGCTGCCCATAGGCGAAGAAGGGGCGTCCCTGCTCGTCGGTTGCCGGCAGTTGTTTGAATGTCAGGTAGTGGACAATGACGGCGGTTAGATTAATCACATTCATCGGGCAGCCCGGCAGGTTGATCAGATTCTTGAGACCCGGCACCGCCTGGCGCACACCAACCGCACCGGTCGGATTCGGGCTGGCGGCGGGCCAACCGCCATCCCAGGCACATGCGCCAACCGCAATCGTTGCCAGCGCATTCGAGCACACACGCTCTGCGATGCTCAACGCGGTGCGACCGCCGATCGTGCAATACACCCCGCCATTGGCAATGGGGATCGACCCTTCGACGATGGCGATGTATTGCCCCGGATAGTTTTCCACGACCGCATCGAGCGAATGTTCGGCGCGATGGCCGGCAGGCGCCATGATCGTCTCGTGGTACTCCAGGCTGATCTGCTCCAGCACAATGTCGGCAACGCCAGGCGACTCGGCGCGAAGGAAGGATTCGGTGTTGCCGGCGCAATCTTGAAACTCCAACCAGACAACCGGAAGACGTTCGGCAGTGTTCAGCGCCCTGGCGATACGTGGGGTAAAGGTGGAAGGCAGGGCGAGCGCGGCGCTCATCGCAGCGCAGAACTTGAGGAATTGACGGCGCGAAACACCGCGCGCTGCAAGGCGTTCCTCCAACGGCAAAGGACGAGCAGGCATACACGACCTCCTCGGATCGGGGAACCGATTGCGCCAGACGACGATCTGTTCAGAAGTATCAACGAAACATGGGACGGAGAGAAGCGCGTTGTGGGCACGAGTATAGCAGTGATGTGGACGGTTTGTGTGATGGTTCGGCTACAAAAGGTTAACGAGCGGTAACTCCCTGCTCGCATCCGACGACGACGCCATCGCGCATATGATACACCGTGGTAGCGAATTCCATCACTGCCGGATCGTGCGTTGCCATAACCAGCGTTACGCCCTCCTGGTCGCACAGGGTGCGCAGCATCGTCAGCACCCGTCTCCCGGTGCGGCTGTCGAGGTCGCCGGTTGGTTCGTCCGCCAGAATAATGCGCGGGTAGGTGACCAACGCCCGCGCCAGAGCAACACGCTGCTGCTGACCACCGCTCAACTCATAAGGGCGATGATCGATCCAGTCGGTCAGACCAACCGCAGCAAGCACCCGGCGCACGCGCGCATCCCATCGTCGGCGAGGCGCCTGCCCTGACAGACGCAGCGCCAGTTCGACGTTTTCAAATGCCGATGATGTGGGCAGCAGCGCAAAACTCTGAAACACGAACCCGATCCGACGCCGCAGCCTGGCAAGGTCATCGGAACGCATCTGATCGACACGCTGACCTTCAATGACAACACTGCCGCTCGTCGGGCGATCCAGCCCGCCGATGATATTCAGCAGCGTCGTCTTACCGCTGCCGCTCGGACCCATGAGGGCAACAAATGTGCCTCGTTCAATAGTGAGATCGACGCCGCGCAATGCGGAGACGGCGCGCGCGCCAGCGCCAAAGGTGCGGGTGATGCCTCGGACCTCGATCAGCGGCTCGGATGGCATTGATGCGGCGACCTCGGAGGCGACGTCACCATCATACAGGTAATGGTGAGGCTGATCGCCGGTGGTTTCCTCCGTTGGAACGGCGATCCGGTCGTCTTCGACCGGACGAATAAGGACGCCGCCATCGACAAGTTCGACGCGCGCGCGCCGCCCAATTCCTGCGAGCGCCCGTTGATCGCCAGGAATCTGGAGACGCCCGGTGCGATCAACGACGACAAGTTCTTCGGCGGCGCGCGCGCGCGCGCTATGCCCGGTCATCGCCGACACCCCATTGCCGCTTCCATCATCGCGGCGCGTTTCGGTGCTCGTTCGCCCGTCGCGGATGACGATCACCCGGTCTGCCTGTTCTGCCACCCGCGGATCGTGCGTGACCAGGACAATCGTGAGTCCGTAGCGTGTTCGCAGGTCGCGGAGCAGCGCCAGCACCCGCTGCGCTGTCTCCCAGTCTACTTCGCCGGTTGGTTCGTCGCCGAGCAGGATTTTTGGTCGGTTCGCCAGTGCGCACGCAATGGCAACTCGCTGCTGCTGACCGCCGGATAATTGTGTGATTGGGGTCGAGGCTTTCTCGACGATGCCGACCGCTTCCAGCAGCTCATCCGCCCAGGCGCGCCGCTCGCGCCTGCTGCGACCCGCAAAGGTCATCAGCAGTTCGATATTCTCGCGCGCAGTAAGGTATGGCAGCAGGTTGCGGGTCGTCTGCTGCCAGATGAAGCCGACTCGCTCGCGACGATAGGCGCTCAACTGGGCAGGTGTCAGTGCTGTCAGATCAAGCCCATCGACGATCAACCGTCCGGCAGAAGGACGATCCAGACCGCCAATGGCGCTGAGAAGCGTCGATTTGCCCGACCCGGAGGGACCAACCAGCGCCAGAAACTCGCCCCGCGCCACTTCGAGGTCCAATCCCTGGAGCGCCACCACCTCGAGTTCGGCGACCTTGTAGATTTTCACCAGACCACTGGCGTGAATAATGTGATCGGTCGTGTTCATATCGTCGCTACGTTCATACCCTATGCGTCTCGCCCGCTTCCCTTGCAGACGCGCCGCTCGCGCACCCCTGAGAACATTCCCGGTTCTCAGTCCTCGGTTCTCATACGAACTTGCGGTCAGTCAGACAAGATGTTCGAGTGCTCGGTTCGCAAGGCGTAATAATCTACAACGTCTTGGCATCAGCAGCCCCAACGGGGCTTGCACGCGCCCAGCGAGAGCTTTAGCCCCTAGCGCCCCGGCAGTATTGTCCAAATGACCGCGCATTCGTATCGGTTCTCAGTTCTCATAGAGCGATCAACTAAAACCTGGACAATCAAGGACGTGGAGCGACCGACGTTGGCTTCGACAGGCTCAGCCAACGTCAGCCGCACGACGACCAAGACAAGCAAGTGTTGTGCATCATTTGGTTGATCGCTCTATCAGTTCTCAGTTCTCAGTTCTCAGTTCTTGGTTCTTGGTTCTTGGTTCTCGGTTCCCAGTTCTCAGTTCGCATCCCCTAATTTCACCGCCTGGAACAACCGGACACGCGCCAGTGACGCGCCGAGCGCCAGGAGTGAGAGCGTTAGCGTCGCGCCAAATGCCGCATAAATGCCTGCCATACTCTCCCATGCCAGGCGCGGTGGGTAAGCGGGAACACCGGGATATGGACCAACACCGACCTGCATGAAGGGTACGATCAGCAGCGCCGCCAGCGCGCCAATTCCGCTGCCAGCTGCCAATCCAGCGCCGATCAACAGCAGTTGTTCCAGCAGCAGCGCCGCCGCAACACCAGATTCACTCAATCCCAGCGCCCGCAGCATGCCCAGTTCGATTGCACGACGGCGCGCAGTGATGAACCCGGCGACCAGAAAGCCGAGCAGCGTCAATACGCCGGCCGTCAGAAAACCGATAGTCAATACACCAAACAACCCCTGGCGCTGTGGACGGGACTGTTCGCGCGCGATGAGGGTTGCCACATCGAGTACATCGATGACCGGAATGCCCTGCCCACGCACTCCGGCAACCACCTCGTCGATAGGAACTGCCTGGTTGCGAGTGATCCAGACATCATATGGGTACTGTCCCCCCATCTCGTCGAAGATATAGTTCAAGTTGGCGACGATGATTGGTCCATCCTGCGGATAGACGCCGGGCCAGAGGTCAATGGCGGCGACAATGCGAAAGCGCACCTCACGCTGATCACCGTAGAGTCGCAACGTGGCAGGCAACGCATCGCCGATCCGCAGACCATCGCCCAAGAGGTCACGGCTGACGAGCGCACCGTTCGGGTAACGCGCCAGCAGGTTCATCAGCCCACCCAACGATTCACCGCCACCCCAGGCGCGGTCGAACCGGGTGATCACCTTCGGAAAATCCGTCCGATCAATGCCGATCACCTGCGCCTGCCGGCTGCCCGCACCGACGCTCACGAACGCCTCGTAGCGTCCGACACGCGCAGCCGCCTGCACACCCGGCGCCTGAAGATGCTCACTCACCGGAACGAACAGGAAGCGCGCTTCTTCACGAATATCAGGGCGCGGTTGTTGTGGCGGGCTGCCGGGCTGACCGGGACGCGCCTGTCCGGCGCTCTCGCCCGTCTCGAAGAGTTGTGTCATTGCGCCAACCTGATACGTCAATTCGGTTCGCATCGCGCCATCGAGCGTATCCGCCATCGTAGCACTGTACGTTGCCAGGCTGAGCGTCAGGATGAGGAGGAGCAACGCGCCGCGATAATTGTCGGTCTGCCGCGCTAGCGCGCGGAGCGTGACCAGTGGCGCAATCCACGCCGGAAGCGCCGCCAACCTCGCCAACCCTTCCAGAATCAGCGGAATGAGGCGCAGCGCCAGTAGACCAAGCGCAA
Organism: Roseiflexus castenholzii DSM 13941; assembly: GCF_000017805.1. Classification (GTDB taxonomy): domain Bacteria; phylum Chloroflexota; class Chloroflexia; order Chloroflexales; family Roseiflexaceae; genus Roseiflexus; species Roseiflexus castenholzii. Next base: position 4,084,809 of record NC_009767.1, read on the forward strand.
AACAGAGAAGCGCCGGGGTCAGCACCAGCAGCGGATTACTGAACGGATCGGCATTCCCCTGAAACAGGCCACCGCCGATCTGCAACTGATAGACGCCGTATGCCGCCGGGATCAGGAGCAGCAGATCGAGATAGGCGCGCTGCCAGAGCGGGGGACGCGCGGCGCGCGCCGCCTGTTGCTGCTCGTCCACCAGGGTACGGCGTGTCGCCACGAACGCCGGAGTCAACGATGCCCCCACGGTGATCACCAGGACGACCAGAGCAAACGTCAGGCTCTGCGCGCCAGGCGAGAGCGGCACACCAGCGCCGGACAGATCGACCTCAAGAAATGAGCGTACCCGGCTCATCACCGACGCAAAAGCAAGCCCAAGCGGCAATCCCGCAGCAAGCGCCACTCCACCGATGATCACCCACTCAACCAGATACATGCCCAGAATCTGCGCGCTGCGGACACCACGCGACTTCATGAGCGCAATCTCACTGCTCTGCCGCCGCACAAGCAGGGCGGCGACCAGCGTCGCAAAATAGAGCGTCAGCGCGAGGATCGGCGCGCTGAACACGAAGAGTTGGGTCGTCAACGATGCCACCCGATCCTGGTATCGTCGCAGCGCCTCCGCCGGTCCCTGTTCGAGGCGCAACCCGGGAATGAGACTGTTGACACGCGCCCGTACACTTTCGACACGACTCAGAAGCGGCGACACCTGCGCGCCGGTGACGCCTTCACCGCTCAACCGCACAAACCAGAGCGCCTGATCGACCTCGTTGCGCAATGTTCCGGCGACAGGATCGGTGAAACTCGCCTCCGGCACAAGAATGAGATCGTTGAGGGTATCGGGCGGGAAGAACCATGCCGGATCGCTGCGGTTGACCGGCGCCCAGATCGCCGCCACACGCGCCTGAAGCGTCGCCGGGCGCGTTCCAGGGGCAATGATCGAGAGCGTATCACCCACATTCACACCCGTCTCATCGGCGAACGCGCGGGCGATCATCACGGCTAGCATGGCGTCATCTGCCGACGACGTCGGCATCTGCCCATCGACGATGTGCATCCGGTCATCAAGCCCGCTGATGAAGCCAAGCGGCGCATTCTTGAGGAAGACCGCGTCACCGTCAGCCGCGAGAAAGATACGGAGCGGCGCAGTACGGACGTGACGCGCAAAACTGGTGATCGGCAGATCGAGACCCGGAATGCTTTCGTGGCGCAGATAATCGTCGGCTGGCGCAACGCGCTCCCACTCCAGCGGCGTATTCCAAGCGCCGATATAGCGCAGGAGCAGCGCAAATGGCGACCGCCCCTGACGCTGCTCCTGCTGCCGGATTTCGTCCTGCAACAGGCGCAGACTGGCCGCTTCGGCGTATGCAGGCACGGCAGCCGCGAGCGCAACAGCGATCACTGCCGCCAGCCATGCGCAGAGTGCCAGTCCAAGATTGGCGCGCAGACGCTTGAGCGCAGCAGTCAGTACCGAAATAAGAGCCACCATCCGACGCATAACTCAGGATCCAACGACAATATCGCCTTCGTTCAGGCCCTCGAGAATCTCGACCCGCTCATCGGTTTCGATGCCGACCCGCACGGTCACACGGCGTTCACGCTCCCCTTCACGGACAATGACGAAGCGGCGACCCTCAAATGACCGGATCGCCTCTGGCGGCAGCCAGAGGACATTGTCTTTGCGCTCCAGCACGATGCTGACTCGCGCAACGGTCACGCCAGCCTCGAATGTTTGTCCGCGCGCATCGACTATTTGAAAGCGCGTGGTGACGTCGCGATCCTGGACGGCGCCGCTTCCGCCCGACCCGTAAGGCGCCGGCATGCGTCGAATAACGCCGGGGATCACCAGGTCGGGGCGCGATAGCAGGCGGATCTCGACACTCTGACCTTCGGAGAGCAGCCGCATCTGCTGCGCGCTCAGAGTTGCGGCAAACTCCAGGTTCGATGGATCGGCAATCTCGATCACCGGCTCGAAGGCGGTCACTGTTGCTCCTGGCTCGATAGCGACCGCCAGCACGGTTCCATCCTGCGGCGCTATGACACGCCCGTCATCGACGCGGCGGCGTGCTTTTTCCAGGGCGCGCTCGGCGTTCTCCACGGCGCGGAGTGCGCTGTTGAGCGTCTCGTTGCGCGCTTCCTCCAGTGCAACCTGCGCCCGCTCGAGAGCGAGTTGGGCGTCTTCGATTGCTTTGTTCTTGCCCTGGAGCAGGGTCTCAAGCGCGCGCTGCGCTTCCTCGACTTTCTTCTCCGCCTCGTAAATTTTGACGACTTCATCTTCATATGCGCGATCACGGGCGCGCTGCGCCTGCTCGACCGAGCGTTCGGCGTCGCGTAATGCGCGTTCCGCCTGCACCAGTTTCATACGAAACTCTTCCTTTTGTTTCTCGGTGAGGCGATTGGGAACCAGCACCCCGGCCTCATTCTTGATAAATGGATTCTCCGGGTCGGTCCCATAGCGCTGCACCCAGTCCCAGTTCCAGTAGGCGACACTATACGCCTTCTGGGTGTCGGAAAGCGCTTCGGCGCTGTCGCGTAGCGCTTCGTCCGCTGAAGTTTTCGACCACGACGCATCATCGCGTGTGGTGCGCAACTCGCGCTGCGCCGCTTCGAGGCGTTCCTGCAATTCCTTGAACAGATCCGCCTCACCGCCAGGCAACAATCGTTCGAGTTCGCGCCTGGCGCGATCCACATCGAGTTCGCGTTCCTTGATCCGTTTCTCCTTTGCCAGCTGCGCACTCTCCAGGTCGCGTCGCGCCTGCGCCAGATCGTCCTCGGCGCGACGCAACTCGTCGAGCGCCTCCTCCTGCTGAAGTTCCGCCAAAACATCGCCTTCCTTGACGACATCGCCACGACTGACATTCACGACGTTGACGCGCCCATCACGTCGGAATGCCAGCCGCGCCATATCGACCGGCGTTGCGCGGGCAGTGACCGTGAACACCTGCTCGATAGCACCGCGCTGAACCGTGTACGTGGGGCGTTCGAGCGCCGGATCGGGCGGCAGGGGGGTAGGAGTTGGCGGCTCCTGCAATGCCTGCGTTGTGCTACAGGCGGTCAGCAATACCACACAGCATATGCTCATCCAGCGCGTTATCCATCGCATAGCATTCCTCGTCGTGCGCTTTGCTTTATGCATCCGCACTGCGAGCGGGGCGCGCACGCCCGGCAGTCGCGCTCCTCTGCGAGCGGGACGCCTGCGAGTCGCCTGTACGCGCAATGGGCAATGACAGCAGCGAAGCGTTCCTCGACTATGCCCCTTCTACGGCGCAGCGCCGGCGGGAAGAGGCGTCGGATCGCCCTCCTCGACATTGTACCCTTTATAGTCTGGATCGACTTCTTTTGCGCATGCCGGCGCACGCGCATCCTCACGGTTCATACACTCGGCAAAGGCGGTTGCAAAGCGCTGCGCTTCGGCAAGTTCCTTTTCGAGGCTTGCGCCCTTTTCCACCACGGCGCTAAGCGCCTTAAAGAACCAGTAGGGATCGGTGTGCTGGCTGTAGATCACGTTAGCATCACCGGCGTTCTGCGACGGCATCGCCAGGGTTGCCCGCATCGCCTCGAACTGCGCGACTCGCTCCGGCGGCAACTGTTTGATGAATGCCTCAGATTGTGCGACCGAGCGGCGGGCGGGCATATCGCCATACGTCAGGGACGTGTCGCCGGAAAGGAACTTGATCCATTCCCAGCATGCCTGCGGTTGCTGCGTCCGCGCCGAGATGAACAGGCCCCGCAAAAACACTTCGCTCGACGGCACACCGGCGCCGCCGACCGGCAGTGGCGCAGCTCGAATGTCGCGTTCGACCGGGGTCAGCGGCGCGGCAGTCGGCGCCGGTCCACCACCCGGTTCGAGCGGTTGAATCACGACCCCTCCCTGGAATGATTCAGGATACCCAAACCACATCCCGACCCGACCGGATTGGACCAGTTCGTAGGAACGATCCCCGCCGCCAAAATCGTCGCGCCGATAGACGATGGTGAGCGGCGGCGCCACCTTGTGAACCATGCTCAAATCGAGGTACCAGCGGATGGCAGCGATAGTCTTCGGATCGGTGTAGTTCGGGCGCAGGTCCTTGCCCTCGCCAACCATCAGGCGCGCGCCAAATTGGTTGATGAAGAACAACAGGTCGGCTTGCGGACCTCCCAGCGGCACATACCCCCACCGCTGCTCGTTCCCTTCGCCTCTGGTCAACGCCTGCGCCGCCGCCAGAAAATCGTCCGGTTTCCAGTCGGCGCGCGGCGGTTGCACTCCCGCCGCCTCGAATGCGGCATGGTTGTAAATCAGGCTGCGCATATTGACCGCGTAGGGCAACCCGTAGATGCGCCCCTCGCGGCTGTACTGTGCCAGCGCCGCCGGGACGATGTCATCGCGCGGGAAGGTGGAGTCTGCCTCGATCAATGGGCGCAGATCGAGCAGAGCCGTTTCATCGTTGCCGGCGAGCGGACCGAACCAGAAAAAACAGTCGCTGGTCTGCGCCAGGGTGGCAGCCGTGACCTCCTTCAAGTCGGGCGTCCACTCGAACGGCTTCAACTGCACGAAGATGTCGGGACGCTGTTCGCGAAACGCGCGCGCGACGCGGCGCAGTTCGGTCGGATTGTACCCGTAAAGGCCAAACGTCACGGTTGTGGCGCCGGCCGGCGCTTCCTGCGGCTCCGGCGTAGCCACTACCACCGGATTGAGGTTTGGCTTCGGCGTTGGCGTGAGTTCCCGCTGCGCAATCGCTTCCTGCATCTGCCGCTGCGCTTCTGCCAGAGCCTGGCGCACATTCGCCTTTGGGTCGCCGGTGACCGTCGCAACTGCCTGACTCAACGCCCCCATCACGGTATAATCGAACTGCTGGCTTGGCAGCGTCCCGCTGTTCTCTATCGCCCACCGGTACGCCTCAGCAGTCGGCGGATCGAGTTTGCTCCAGAACTCCGTCTGCTGCGCCACCGATTGGCGGGCAGGCAAACGCGACAATGGACCGAAACTTTGCTGGTCCTCGAGCGCCGGTTGGCGCGAGAGCCACTCGATCCAGCGCCAGGCGGCGTCGGGGTGCGCTGTGCCGCCGCTGATGATGAACCCTTCGGTTGAGCTGAAGAAGGGATCGAGAATGGCATTCTTCGGGAATGGCGCACGACCGACCGGAAAATCCGGCGTCCAGGGCGAGCCATCGTCGTTGCTGATGTAGGACATGTCGCTCCAGAGTGCGACCCGCCCTTCGCGCGCCAGGCGCGTGGGATCGTCAGAAGCGGCGTCGCGCGCATAGGGTGCGACCAGCACACCCGCGCGATACCATTCCTGGATGCGCTCGACTGCTGCAATATACTCCGGCGCAGTGAGATCCGTCTCTTCCGCGACGACCGTTAGTGGATTGATCCCCTGTTTTTCGAGCAACCCCAGGAGCGGCAGCAGACCATTGGTTGGTTCCATAAACCCGTAGGTGAGGGTCGTCAGACCGCTGCGTTCGGTGAGACGCTCGGCGGCGGACATCAGATCATCCCACGTCCAGCCAGGGCGTGGTTCGGATAGATTGGCATTCTGAAACAAGGCGCGATTGTAGACGATCAGCGGCACGCCATGGTAGCGCGGTAGCGCCCAGACCCCGCCCTTCGCCGCGTAGCGCTCGATGGCGCCGGGGAAGAAGTCGTCGCGCTGAAACGCAGCGTCCGCGTCCATCAACGGTTTGAGGTCGAGCAGCAGCGGTGTGCCAAACGCTTCCGGCGTCAGCGCGAATGCGGGAGCAGTATCGGCGGCTGACACGATCCGCCGTAGAACATCGAGCGGATTGGTCGGTCCCTCGTTGCCCGGCTCGAACATCATGATGTCATCGAGCGACACCAGCACAATTTTGATGTTGGGGTTCTCAGTCATAAAGCGATCCGCCAGCGGTTGATAGATGTTGCGCTCGTACTCCCACACCGCAAACGAGATCGTGACCGTCTCGCTCCCGCTCGTCGGCGTTACTCCGGGGACTGCCGGAGTCGCATTACCCGATGGTGGCGGCGCGCCGCACGATGCCAGCAGCACCGCCCAGAAGGTCAGAAGTATCCATACACGCTGCATATGCCTGCCTTTCCACAATTGCCGGAAGCCACGCCTGTTCAAGAGTTGGTCGAGCGCTGACGAAAAGATACGAGCGGTGCATCGCCAGGAGAACCAGAGTGAGGGACATGCGCGGTCTGGCAGCGTCATCACGCTGAACTGAACATCAGGATCGCACCTGCACCGAGACGCCAGACGAAGCGCTCCTCTCCGCCATGGGAAGCGCGCACAGCGCCTGATCCGCGAGCATTCCGTCTCAATCGGTGTAATCCGTGGTTCGCGCCATCCTCACGAGCAGAGACCTGCATTGTTGTGCAAACGCCGGTTATCGTTCTTAGTAAAGAGACACCATGTAGTATAGCCAGATATCCTTAATCTGCAATGATGCCAGACTGAGACAGTGCCGCAACGCCTTTCGTCAGTGCTTATCATCCCGCTACAGGACGATGGAAAAGCCGGAAAAGTTCCACAGGCGAGCACAACATTCCTTCGTGCTCCGGGCAATGAGCGCTGTTCAACCCACACCCACGCCGTCGAGCACATCTGCGCACCGGCGCACCATATGCGCTGACTCCGTCCACATTACAGCGCCTGCCGCGCTGGATAGCGCAGACCAGCGCAACGGTCGATGGGCGCTTGTCCGCATGGTGAGTCGCATCTATAATGGCATGTGTACGACGCGCTGTAATATTAAAGGGACCGCCCATGACTGACGATCGGTATGTTATCCGTCCCTACTTTCGCGCGCCCTCGATTGATCCCGCCGGCAGTCGTATCGCATTCGTCTATGCAGGCGACATCTGGCTTGTTGATGTCAGCGGCGGGCAAGCCGAGCGACTGACCGCTCATCCTGCAAATCACATGCTGCCGCGCTGGTCGCCGGATGGTTCAGCCATCGCCTACACCTCATCTCGCACCGGACAGGGCGACGTGTATGTGCTGCCGCTCAACGGCGGCGAGGTGCGACGGATCACATATCACGAGGCGCAGAGCGCCGTCGAGTGCTGGTCGCCTGACGGCGCTGCCATCTATTTCACCTCTCAACGCGAGCGCCAGGGCGCCGCGATCTATCGCATCGCCGCATCAGGCGGTACGCCGGTTCGCTGGATTGCACAACCATACGAGCGCCTCGGCACAGTCGCGGTTTCACCCTGTGGTCGCTGGCTGGCATTCAGCCTGATGCGCGATCTGTGGTGGCGACGGGGACCGAATCCGTATGGCGGCGCAGAACTCTGGCTGGTATCGAATGCGCCTGACGCCGATGATTTCTTTCAATTGAGCGACGCGCCCGGTATGAATTACTGTCCCATGTGGTCGCCCGATAGTCAGTTGATCTTCTTTGTTTCTGATCGCGATGGAAGCGAAAATCTGTGGGTGGCGCCGCGAGAGGGAGGCGTCGCAGAGCGCATCACGGCATTCACCGACGGGCGCCTGCTCTGGCCCTCGATCAGCGCCGATGGCAGAATGATCGCATTCGAGCGTGATTTTGGCATCTGGACGCTCGATCTCGCTTCCGGTGCAACCACGCGCGTCCCGATTCAGGTGCGCCAGGATACCAAAGTGACGCCGGTGCGGGTGCAGACCTACACGCGCGATGCAGGTGAACTGGCGCTCTCGCCCGATGGAAAGAAAGTCGCCTTTACGGTGCGCGGGAAGATTTTCGCCGATTTTGCCGAAAAGGAAACGGAACGCGATCAGCGCCACGGGCCGGCCTATCGCATCTCGCACACGGCATTCCGCGATAGCGATATTGCCTGGTCGCCCGACAGCCGGCGCCTGGTCTATGTTTCTGATCGTCACGGCGACGAAGAAGTGTACTGCTACGATTTCCTCGCGCGCAGCGAAACCCGCCTGACGTTTGGAGCGAAACGTAAGAGCGCGCCTTGTTTCTCGCCTGATGGGCGCTGGATTGCATATGCAAGCGGTGATGACGAAATCCGGCTGATCGAGGTCTCAAGCGGAGAGGATCGCCCATTTATTCGGGCATACTTTGTCTTTGGCGCATCGTTCGCCTGGTCTCCCGATAGTCGCTGGCTGGCATTCTGCGCTCAGGACGAACGGTTTTTCAGCAATGTGTACGTGCAACATATCGAGGAAGAACAGGCGCATCAGATTTCGTTCCTCAGCAATCTCCAGGCGGCAGGACCGCTGTGGTCGCCTGATGGACGCTTTCTTGTCTTCACGACCGGACAGTATCGCGCCGAGTCGCAGATCGCGCGCATCGATCTGCAACCTCAACCACCGGTGTTCCGTGAGACGGAGTTCGAGCGGTTGTTTGAATTGCACAAAAGTGATTGTCGGGACAAACAGACGGCTGGACCGCCATCCACAGTCGGACCGCCCCATACGCGCAGTGCAGACGCCGATCGTGAGCCACAACCGATGGTTGTTCCTGTCATCGAACCGGATGATGAGTCCGACCGCGCTGCTCGTCAGCATAACGCGCCATCCAGGTTATCCAGATCCACGTCACCGAGCGAGATAACAATTGTGTTCAACGGTATCGAACGCCGGTTGCGCCTGTTGACGCCACCGCAAATGGATGCCATTGCATTGTGTATCAGCCCGGACGGACGCGATCTCGTGTGCAGCGCCACCATTGCGGGGCGGCAGAATCTCTGGACATTGCCGCTTGATGAGCCGCGCGCCGGTCAGGGACCGCGCCAGTTGACCAGCACTCCGGGCACGAAATCGTGTGCCTGCTTCACACCTGATGGGAAACAGATCTATTTCCTTGATGGTGGAACCATCGCGCTGCGAAAGTTTCCGAAGGGAGAACAGACGACGTTGCCCGTATCGGCTGAGGTGGTTGTCGATTTCACACAGGAAAAGCGGCAGATATTCGAAGAGTGCTGGCGGTTGCTGCGCGATTGCTTTTACGATGAGCGCTTTCGCGGCATCGACTGGAAAACGATACACGACCGGTATGCGCCACTGATCCAGGGGGCGCAGACCCCTCCTGAAGTGTATCTCTTGATCAACCTGATGGTCGGAGAACTCCGTTCTTCACACGTTGGATTGTTCAGAAGCGACGGGAATGGCGGTCAGGACGGCTACCTCGGCATCACGCTCGATACCATCGAATATCTGCGCAGCGGTCAATTCCGCGTTGCCGGGGTTATTCCCGACGGCCCGGCGGCAGTCGCCCACAATGGTGCGCTTCAACCCGGTGATGTGTTGCTGGCAGTCAATGGCGTCGCATTGAAACCGGAAACATCGCTCGATGCGTTGTTGCAACGCACGGCGGGCCAGCGGGTTATTCTGCGTGTGGTCAATCCTGCCGGCGAGCAGCGCGATGTCGAGGTGCGCCCCATCACGGCGGAACAGTATGACTGGTTGCGATACCGGGCATGGGTGCTTGAAAATGAACAGATCGTTCATCGGGCGAGTAACGGGCGCATCGGCTATGTGCACATTCGTAAGATGAGTTACGATGCATACCAGCAGTTCCTGACCGATCTCGATGTCGAAATGCATAACAAAGAAGGCTTGGTCGTCGACATCCGCTTTAACTCAGGCGGGCATACGGCAACGTTTATTCTCGATGTTCTGATGCGTCGCAGCGTTCTGTTCAGCGCCTTTCGCAATCGCTCTGTCGCCGATTCGTCGCATATCTTTGGCAATCGTGTGCTGAACAAGCCGACGGTGCTGGTGACGAACGAGGCATCGAGTTCTAATGCAGAAACCTTCAGCGAATCGTACCGTCGCCAGGGTCTGGGGAAGGTGGTCGGAAAACCAACGGCTGGCGCGGTTATCGGCACGTTCACTCGACTCCTGATTGATGGGACATCGCTCCGGTTGCCGCAACTGCGGGTCACGACACCTGAAGGCGAAGAGCTGGAAGGGCGCGGTCGACCGGTAGACGTCGATGTGCCGCTGCGACTGGGGGAGTGGCGCTATGGGCGTGATGCTCAACTCGAGGCGGCAGTGCGCGTGTTGCTCGCCGATCTCGATGGGCCGGACCATCATATCGAATAGCATCCCTATCGCCTGGATCATTCGACAGTTCTGCGAGAGGACACCATGAGTATCATTTGCGAGTCCTTTGGCGCTATCGACGGTCAGACGGTCGATCGTTTCACGCTGAGCAGCGACTCCGGCATCGAAGCGCAGATCATCACGTATGGCGGCGCGCTCGTGTCGCTCCGCGCTCCGGATCGTCATGGTCAACAGGGAGACGTCGTCGTCGGTTTCGATACCCTGACCCCCTACCTGAACAATCCGGCATATATCGGCAGCCTGATCGGTCGTTTCGCAAACCGGATCGCCAATGGCGCCTTCTCGCTTGGCGGCACGACGTATCACTTGGCGCGCAACCATGGCGGGCATCACCTCCACGGCGGTCTCACCGGCTTCGATAAAGTCATCTGGCGGGCACGCCCCATTTCCGACGCCGCTGAACCAGCACTGGAACTGACATACTTCAGCCGCGACGGAGACGAAGGGTATCCGGGTAATCTGAACGTCACCGTAACGTACATGCTGACTGGTGATGGCGCGCTGCGCATCGATTATCTTGCGACGACCGACCGCGCCACGGTGGTCAATCTGACGCACCATGCGTATTTCAATCTGAGCGGCAGCGGAAATATTCTGCGCCATGAGTTGCAGTTGTTCGCCGATCATTTTTTGCCCGTTGACGCATCGCTGATCCCAACCGGCGAGATTCGCGCCGTGCATGGCACGGTGATGGATTTCACCACGCCAACCCCAATCGGCGCTCGCATCCCCCATGATGATGAGCAGATTCGCCATGCTCTTGGCGGGTATGATCACACATGGATCATCGACGGCGCCGCTGGCGCGTTGCGCCGCGCTGCGCGCCTCGTCGATCCGGCGAGCGGTCGCGTGCTCGATGTGCTGACCACGCATCCCGGTATTCACCTGTATACCGGCAATTCCCTCGATGGAACACTGGTTGCGCGCAATGGACACGTGTTGACCAAACATGCCGCCCTCTGCCTGGAAACCCAGCACTTCCCCGATTCGCCGAACCATCCGCAGTTTCCTTCGACAATCCTCAAGCCTGGCGAGACGTACCGCCATATAACGGTCTTTCGCCTGTCGGTGGAATAATACCAATGACGATTGAAGATACCGCATGCTGGTCATTCCGAGCGCAGCGACGGGTCATGCCGCGCGCAGCGACGGGTCATTCCGCGCGCAGCGAGGAATCTCAGCGGGTCGCGCACGACCCCTCGCGCTGCTCAGGGTGACCATGCCGGATGGTCACAGGTCATTGGTATAACTCCAGCGCAGAGACCTCGATGCCGCCCGACAGTTCAGTGCCGGGTGGCATCGCATCCTGGGCGCTGCCGTATGCGCAGGCTGACGACGAACGTCACACCCGATGTCGTTCGCCAGGTTCCACCGGTGTGAAGCCTCCATCACTGTTCGCAGGCGCCTGACGGCCAGCACACTACTGAGTCGCAGCACTATCAAGGTCATCGCACTCACCGGCTGTATGTTTCTTCGATTGCATGGTCACACCCCTTGAAAGTGTGGTACTATACGCACATACCGACCGGTCATAGTATCTGGTAAGCTGGTGAGAAGCGTTTGATCCCGGTCATTGGCGAAACAGTGCCGGGGGCATGTGTGACGGAGGAGACAAGCGGACATGGATGCACTGACCCCGGACGAGCAGGAAATCCTTGATGGCCTCTTCGTGAAGTCGCAGATGCCTGGCTATGATCCGATGCTCGATACTACGGAAGAAGAACGTCGCATCGCCGCTAAATATATTGTGATCTGTTTACAGCAACTCGCGGCGCTGGGGATACGCTCACAGATCGTTATCTCTGACAATAATGATTGACCCAGAATGCTTGCCTTTCTACGCCGTTTGCTGAATAGCATCCGTCTTCCTCAACATGTCTCCCCGTTTTCGCTCCCGGTGCAGACGCCAGCATTGCCGGTTGAATCCATTTCTCCACGTGTGCTGATGATTGTCCACAACCCGCCGGTTTCGTCCGAGGGCAGGCGTCGCCTGACCGACATTTTTGGCTGGAATGACCCGGACCGCCTGGCGCGCCAGTATATTGCCGATCTGGAGTGGGCGAGCGGCGGATATGTGCGTTATCGCATTGTCGAACGTATCGACGCCGACTGGTTTCCACCCAAGATCGACGGGTTTTGCTACACCGGCGAAAGTTATGTATCCGCGTGGCGCTCGCGCCAGATGCACGAACCCGATCGGATCGACTACGAGGCGCAGGTTGCGGCGTTCGACCTGATCGGGCGCTACGAACGCGGCGAGATGGATGAGGTCTGGTTCTTTTCCTTCCCGTATGCCGGCGACTATGAATCGACGATGGTCGGGCGCGACGCATTCTGGTGCAACTCGCCGCCGGTGCCGAACACCGACCACTGCTCTAGACGATTTGTCATTATGGCATTCAACTATGAGCGCGATGTTGATTGCATGCTGGAGAATTTCGGCCACCGCGTCGAGTCGATCATGAGCCGCGTGTTTGCCGGGCATCCGCCGGAACAGAATCTGTGGAACGTGTTCACCCGCTACGACAAAATCCACCCAGGGCAGGCGCACTGCGGCAATGTGCATTTCGCCCCCAACTCCGAGCGTGATTACGATTGGGGCAACCCGCGACCCGTCCTCAGCTATTGTGACGACTGGTTGACCTTCCCCGATATGCCGGGTCGCCCTCGTTGGGTCGATTGCCGGGAATGGGGCGGCGGCGATATGCGCCTCCATCATCTCTGGTGGCTCAGCCATCTGCCACGGGTCGGCGGCGAAACGTTCGGGGTCAGCAACAACTGGTGGTCGTATGTCATCAATCCGAATCTGGTACCATGACGTACCGGTAGTGAAAAGGACGACGGGTTGGTGATGATCCAGATGATGGCAGGGGATAATCTTTTGGGAGAACAATCATGAGATGGTCATTTCGCATTGCACAGGTCGCCGGCATCGACATCAAGATTCATCTGACGTTCTTTTTGATCGTCATTCTTGGCGCTATCGCTGGCGGAGCATCATATGGCGCAGTCGGCGCAGCATTCGGCGCATTGCTGATCCTGTTGCTGTTTCTCTGTGTGACACTCCACGAATTGGGGCACGGTATTGCGGCGCGCGCCTTCGGCATCCCGGTGCGCGAGATCATTCTGTTGCCGCTCGGCGGTCTGGCATTGCTGGGGCGCAATCCGTCGAAGGCATGGCACGAACTGGTCATCGCCGCCGCCGGACCACTGGTGAATGTCATCATCGCCGCTGTGCTGCTGCTGGTGACGGGAACGGCGCTGGCCTTCGGCATTTTTGACCTGAACACACTGGAGATTGGGCGTGGTGCGTTTCCGGCGCCGTCGATCCAGGGGTTAACGCTCTGGCTGTTGCAGGCAAATGTGTTGCTGGTGCTCTTCAACATGATCCCGGCGTTTCCGCTCGATGGCGGGCGCATTCTGCGCTCGGTACTGGCGATGATCATCGGTTTTCGCCGCGCTACGCGCATTGCGACGTTCCTCGGTCAGGGGATTGCTATTGTTCTTGGCATTCTGGGTATTCTCAGCGGCAACTTTTTGCTGGCGCTCGTCGCCGTGTTCATCTTTCTCGGCGCCGGGCAGGAAAATGCCGAGGGGCAGGCGCGCACAATGCTCGACACTATGCGCGTCGGTGATGCATACAATCGGCATGCCCTCACGCTCGATATTGGCGACCGTGTGAGCAAGGTGGTCGATTATATTCTGACCAGTTATCAACCCGACTTCGCCGTTATGCAGAATAGTCGTCTGATCGGTATTGTGACGCGCGAAGATGTGCTGCGTGCCCTGGCGAGCGACACGCGCGATCTGTACGTCACCGGCATTATGCAACGTGAGTTTGTGCGCGTCCCAGCGAGCGCCACTCTCGATGAGGTGCGCCAGGTGATGAGCGCGCAGGGTACGCGCGTTGTGGCAGTGTATGAAGGAGAAGTCTACCTGGGGCTAGTCAGTATCGAGGACATTTCCGAGGCTTACGCCGTCCTATCGTATCTGGAACGCCAACAAGAAGCGCGCCGCGCTCAAATGGCGCGTGACGCAACGTAGGAGCGAAACGTCCCCCTGGACGAATCCTCGAAGCCCCATTGCGAGAGACCCGTTGCAACCCTTTCCCTGCGCTTCGCTCCGGCGACGCCTCTCACGCGATCATTCCCGTGAACATGCGTCGCCGCCATCGGTGATGGCGGCGACGCACGAGTTCGAGCGCCGTCTGCAAGTTACTGCATGTGGTCAACTGACCGAGTTTGACCCCCAACTGCACAATCGTCTGCGCAACTTCCGGCGACATTCCTGCCAGGGTGACATGCGCGCCGAGCAGAGCGGCTGCCTGTGCCGTCTGCACCAGGTGATTGGCAACGCCGGTATCAATGACTGCAATCCCGGTAATGTCGATGATAACATCATCGGCGCGCCGCTCTTCAATCGCTTCAAGGATCGCGTGGGTCATCTGCGCAGCGCGGGTGCTGTCAATCGCGCCGATCAGGGGAACAATAAGCGTGCGCGCATCGAGTGGAATGATCGGCGTTGATAATTCCCGAATGGTCGAGCGCTGCGCAGCAATAATTTCGTCCTGCAACTTCTGTCGTTCGGCATTACTTTCGATGAGATCGTGCATGATACCGGGAAGCAGATCAAGCGCGCTCAGCGCCGATTCGGTCACATTGTCGCACGTGATCAACTCGCCGGGTGTGAAAATCTGCCGTTCGACCGGAACGCCGCGCAGTGCCTGGAGCGCCACATCCACCGCCTGACGTCCGATACGCAGCGGCTCCTGATTGACCGTTGCCAGCATGTGGCCGCTGTGAATGGCGCGCAGCGCTTCCGGCAAGCCATCGAAACCGACGACAACGACCTTCCCCGCCAGGTTCTGCGCCTTGAGCGCATCAACCGCGCCAAGCGCCATGGGATCATTGGCGGCAAAGATGGCATCGATCGGTTGACCGGCGCGCAGCCATTCTTCTGTCAGATTCCTGCCGCTTTCGCGCGTCCAGTCGCCGACTGCCTGCGCCATTATCCGAATACGCGGCCATTGGCGCAGCGCATCCGCCAGAATATCGGCGCGATGGTTGTGCGGACCGGCGATAAGGGCGATGCACAACTGTTCACCCAGGCGCGCCGTGAGCAACTCGGCAATGCGCATCAGTCCCTGACGCTCGTCGGAGCGAACCGTTGCACTGACATACCCCTCAAGGATCCCGCCATCGACCTCGATAACCGGCACGCGCGCCAACCGCGCCAGTTCAAGATGCTGGGCAAACGCGCGCGTCTCGCGCGCCGGTCCCAGGATCAGCGCATGCACCCGTCGCCGCAGGAGATCGGCAACCATCTCGACCTGTGCTTCAACCGTTCGCGCGTCCTGATCAATGACGGTCACACCGTGGTCCGCTGCGCGCGCGCGTACACCGTGGCGCAGAATCGACCAGAAGGTAAAACGAGCGTCGTTGAGAACACAACCAAGTGTAATGGCAGATGTCACTGTGGGTCTCCTGGAAGATGCCGTACTGCAATGAATGACAGGGAGGAGATGCATCGATATCAGGGGAGTGGTGAGAGCAGCAGCGCCGATGCCCATCCCTCCGTTCCGGCCGGAACGCCTTCGCCAGAACGATCCACCGCCGGTTGATCGACCCGAATCCGAAACCAGACCTGATCGCCAACCCTGCGCCGCTCCAGAAAGGTAATCCTGTCTCCCGGATAGATCAACCCGACGATGGTTTCGGGGGCAACGCGCGGCTCGCGACGCAGATTGCCGCCACGGACGACCTCGCCGCTGCCAATGCCCGGATCGGGCGTACCGGTTGGACCGACCGCCGCCTGTGCGGTCGCAGTGCGCAACGCAATGCGGGTTGCCGTTCCCTGCGCCTCAACCGTTTGCGTCGCTCCGGCGACGCTGGTCAATTGCGGCACGATTGTCCCCGCATATGCAGTTGCCGTCGCCGCCAGACGTTCCGCCTGCTGCTGACGCTGACCGACGAGCCACATCCCTCCGACCGCCAGCGCCCCCAGCAGGAGCGTCACAACAACAATATGGATCAGCGCACGCAGCGGACCACCGCGCTTTGGAGCATTTGGCGCAAACAGTCGGTCCCAGTCATCGGAGCGCATCACGGGGGGCACAGACACCTCTTTGTGCAAATGCAGACCCTGGACGTGCGGCTGAGAGCCTGTGCGAAGAACCGATGGTCAGGTTTCATTGTATTTCCTGATAGTATAACACAACATTACCCTGCGTCATTCGCTCACTCTTCAAGACGATGGCGCAATGCTCGGGGATCAATCAACCGATACCCGACGCCGCGGACATTGACAATATACGCCGGATCGATCTTATGCCGCAAATTGTGAATATGGGTTTTGAGCAGTTGTTGGGCTTCATCATCGGAAATGGCATGAGCATCGAGATAGACGCGCTGCACAATGTCGCGAAAGCGAAGAACCTGACCACGCGCTTCTGCCAGGCAACTCAGTAACTCATACTCGGTCGGCGTCGCCTGAACCAGGCGATTTCTGAAGATAATGCGTCGATTGAAGCGATCAATCAGCAGTTCACCCACGCGCATGTAGCGGATCTGCTCAATCAGAAAACGATCGTCTTCTGAGACGGCGCCACGCGCCTGCTCGCGCAGGGCTGCGAGTTGGAGCGCCGAGTCGTACCGGCGCTGCACTGCTCCTTCGATGGTATGCAGGAGTTCTTCTGGTTTGCAGGGTTTGAGCAAATAATCGTACACTCCAGCACGCAGCGCCTCAATTGCCGTTCCCAATGTCCCGTAGCCCGTCAGCAACACCACTTCCGGCGGACTCGGCAACCGCCGCGCCGCGCGCAACACATCCAGTCCATTGATCGTGTTCATCCGCAGATCGGTGAGCACCACATCATACACACCGCCGCCAATCTGCTCCAGATGTTTACAGGCGGTTTCACCATCGGCGACTGCCGTAACCTGATAGCCTGCACTTTCCAGAATACGGCGGAGCGACATCAGCGCCGCATGATCGTCTTCAACCAGAAGTATCCGACCGTGACCGCGAATCATGACCTTGACTTTCAGATATGAGCCGTTCTGCTGGTTGTTGCATCGCAAGCCACCAGAAAACCCGGCGCCAGCAGCACAGCGACATCTTACCATCTGTCCGCTGCCGGGAGGGTGACAATAAATGTCGCTCCGCCGCCCGAACCGCTCTGAAGCCGCAGCATCCCGCCGTGCTGTTCGACGATTTGCCGACTAACCGTCAACCCTAACCCTGATCCATGCGGCTTTGTGGTAAAGAACGGATCAAAAATCCGTTCTTGCAGATCGGGCATAATACCTGGTCCGGTATCTTCGACCATTATTTGCACGCACGCAACGGGCGACTGATCGATAGTTTCAAGTGAATGGCGCGTTGCGATCCGCAATGTTCCGCCGCACGGCATGGCATCAATCGCGTTGATCAGCAGATTGAGCAACACCTGGGTCAGGGCGTCGCGCCCTCCCGACACTGGTGGAAGAGGTGTTGTCAGGGATCGCTCCACCCGGATGCCGCTGCCCGCCAGTGTGCCGCCGAGCAACAACAATACCCGCTCGATCAGCGCATTACAGTCGATCAGTTCAATCGCTCCATCGCCGGGACGATGGAGATCGAGCAGACGCCGTAGCAACCCCGAAACTCGACAGATCTCATCGCTGACCAGATCGAGAAACTCCCCCGATTGCGCAGCGCCGTGTGCGCGTAACAGGTACAGATAGTTTTGGATCGACTGCAACGGGGTGTTAATCTCGTGCGCGACAATCGCCGCCAGGCGACTGCTCGCCGCCAGGCGCTCATTCTGGCGCATAATCGCCTCAAGTTGCAGATGTTCGGTGACATCCACCAGGCGCAACACCACGCGTCGCGCCTCGTTGGCATCGCTCAGGGGAATACTGTGAATGTCGAGAATCGCCATGGCGCCTGAGGCACGGCGCAGCTGCACCCGTCCCGATGCCTTGAGACCGCTGGCAAGGGTACGCGCGACGATTGGCGCAATCTCAGGACAGATCGTATCGCACGAGGCGCCAGGAAGCGTGTCGGGTGGGCGGGCAAAGAGGCGTGCAAATTGGCGATTGGTTGTCTGAATGATACCGTTGTTATCGATCAATGCCAGCGCATCGTCGAGATTATCTACAATCGTGTACAAAAGATCGCGGCTCAACTGAAGATCGGCATTCATCGCCTGAAGACGCGCATTGGCGTTCGCCAGCGCTTCACGATCACGTTTACGATCGGTGATATCACTGATCACGCCGATCGATCCGCTCCGACGCTGCTGCTCATCATAGATCGCCGCCACGGTCACGAACGCAGGAAACATCGTTCCATCGCGCCGCGTCAGGGTAAACTCGCCCTCCCATGGGTGACCGGCAGCGACAGTTGCGCGCATTTCTGCGATCTGCGCGTTATCCTTTGGCTCCGCTACCAGGTCGAAGACGTGACGACCGATCATGTCGGCTTCACTCCACCCGAAGATACGCTCAGCCGAGCGGCTCCAGTACGTAATCGCACTTGTCAGATTCGTTGCAATCACTGCCTGACTGACCGCATCGAGCAGCATTGCCTGAAAGCGTAGTTTCTGTTCAACGCTGATACGCTCGGCAATTTCTTTACTCAACATGTGGTTTGCCAGGCGCACATCGGTCAGTTGCCGTCTCAGACGTTGCTGGAGGTCGATAGTCTGCTGACGCTGGACTGCCACACGGCGACGCAACCGTTCTTCAATGCGCTTTTGAGAACTGAGATCGGTCACAAGAAGAACAATGAACGTCGCTTCGCTCTCGCTGCGGAACCAACGACGCGCCTGAACGAGGACCGGCGCCTTGGTGTCATCACGACGCTGAACAACCGTCTCACCATACCACCAACCCTCCCGCGCTACGCTGTCGAGCGCGCGAGTTACTTTGCGCCGCCATCGTTCACTGTCCGACATGTCCATCACCGAACGACCACACACCTCTTCCCACCGCCAACCAAAGGCGGCCTCCGCAGCCGCGTTCCAGTACACGATGACGCCCGACAGATCGGTAATGACCAGCGGTTGACCGATCGCCTCGAGCAAATGGATGTGCGCATGGAGTGGTTCAGGCGTGTGACGCGGTTCAGACGCGGAGATCCGTTGACGCACGTGTGTCATAACACTATTATGATACACCATGTGAAGCGAGCGTGCGCAATGGAGATTCGTGTCCTTTGCGCGCGCGTTTCCGGGAACGCGGGCGACCCGCCCGCCCACAGAGACGCGCGCCGACCCGCCCACCCACAGAGACGCGCGCCGACCCGCCTATCCCTGGGAACGCGCGCCGACCCGCCCACCCACAGAGACGCGCGCCGACCCGCCTATCCCTGGGAACGCGCGCCGACCCTCCCGCCCACAGAGACGCGCGCCGACCCGCCTACCCCTGGGAACGCGCGCCGACCCGCCTACCCCCGGGAACGCGCGCCGACCCGCCCTCTTATCGCGGACCCATGCGCAGCGCGCCGTCGAGGCGGATTGTTGTGCCATTGAGCATCGGGTTCTCGATAATGTGCTGCACCAGCGTGGCAAACTCGGACGGTCTGCCCAAACGCGATGGAAACGGAACCTGCTGCGCCAGCGCCATGATCGCCGCCTCCGGCAGCCCTGCCAGCATCGGTGTATCAAAGGTTCCGGGCGCGATGCTGACGACCCGAATTCCGTGTCGTGCCAGTTCGCGCGCCAGCGGCAGCGTCATACCGACCACACCGGCTTTCGAGGCGCTATATGCCGCCTGCCCGATCTGCCCCTCGAACGCGGCAATCGAAGCAGTGCAGACAATCACGCCGCGCTCGCCGTCGTCGTTGGGCGTGTTGCCTGCCATAACCGTCGCAGCCAACCGGATGGCATTGAATGTGCCAATCAGATTGACCGCAATCACGCGCGTAAACCGTTCGAGTGGCAACGGTCCTTCCTTGCCCAGCGTGCGTTCCGCCGTGGCGATGCCTGCGCAACAGACCAACGCGCGCAGGTTGCCATCGCTTGCGGTTGCCTCGACCGCCGCCCGCATCTGTTCGGCGTCGGCGACATCGGCAGCAATAAAGCGCACCTGTTCGTCAAGTTCCGCTGCCAATGCCATGCCTGCCTCGCGGTTAACATCCACGATCGTGACCGTCGCGCCAAGCGCTGCCAGATGGCGCGCCACACCTGCGCCCAACCCCGACGCTCCGCCGGTGATCAGGGCGCTGCTTCCCGCAATGTGCATGGGATGCTCCTTTCAGCATCGGTTTACCTAAAGACACGAAGGCGCAAAGTCTATTCCGCAGCAGTCATCGATAAGAGATTGTACACCTTTGTGAAGTCTCCTGGCGGGCATCCCGACCTACGGGCGCCTGCCAGGGGCGCCTCTCCTATTGCCTCGCCTCTCGTCCCTCGCCCCTTGCCTCTCGCCCCTTGCCTCTCACCTCTCACCTCTCATACCAATGACCTGTGACCATCCGGCATGGTCACCCTGAGCCGCGCGAGGGGGCTTGCGCGACCCGCTTCGATTCCTCGCTGCGCTCGGCATGACCCGTCGCTGCGCTCGGAATAACACGCATGCGGCATCGTCAAGCGTCATTGGTATCACCTCTCCCCTCTCCCCTCTCGCCTCTCCACAAATGCGAGATAAATCTCGCGCTACGCCCTTGTCGGGCCTCTCGCACCTCGCGCCTCGCCTCTCTCCCCTCGCCCCTCTTGCCTCGCCCCTCGCCTCTCCACAAATGCGAGATAAATCTCGCGCTACGCCCTTGTCGGGCCTCTCGCACCTCGCGCCTCGCCTCTCTCCCCTCGCCCCTCTTGCCTCGCCCCTCGCCTCTCTCCTCTCGCGCCTCTCCCCTCTCCCCTCTCGCCTCTTGCCCCTCGCCTCTCGCGCCTCGCCCCTCGCCTCTCCACAAATGCGAGATAAATCTCGCGCTACGCTATTGTCGGGTCTCTCGCGCCTCGTGCCTCTCGCCTCTCCACAAATGCGAGATAAATCTCGCGCTACGCTATTGTCGGGTCTCTCGCGCCTCGCGCCTCTCCCCTCACTCCTGGTATAATACCTTCGCCCCGCATACAGAGAGGAGGATGCGCTATGACCGACGACAATATCCTTGTGGCTGTCGAAGGTCCGCTGACGATCATCACAATCAACCGTGAACGTGTGCGCAACGCGCTCAATCAGGCGACCATCGCCGAAATCCAGACGGCGTTGCGCGCGTTTGAAGCCGACTTATCGCAGCGTGTTGCAATCATCACCGGCGCCGGCGATCGCGCGTTCGCTGCCGGCGCCGACATTACCGAAATCCGGGTGTTGCCGGGCGCCGATGCCGCGCGACGGTTCAGCGAAGCCGCTCACGATCTCGGGCTGTTTATGCACCAGATGGCCAAACCGATCATTGCAGCAATCAACGGGTACGCGCTTGGCGGCGGGCTGGAATTGGCGATGAGTTGCGATGTGCGCATTGCCGCCGAAACTGCTATGTTCGGTCAACCAGAGATCAATCTTGGCATCATCCCCGGTTGGGGCGGCACGCAGCGCCTGCCGCGCCTGATTGGTCCATCGGCGGCGCGCCTGCTCTGCATGACCGGAGATATGATCACGGCGGCAGAGGCGCTGCGCCTCGGTCTGGTCGAGCGTGTCGTTCCGGCGGCATCATTAATGGACGAGGCGCGTACACTGGCAATGAAGATCGCCTCAAAAGCGCCGCTGGCGATTGCAGCCATTAAGCAGGCAGTCAATCGCGGGTTGGACATGCCGCTGGCGGAAGGATGCATGTACGAAGCGGCGCTCTTCGGTGCGATTGCAGCAACCGACGACGCAAAAGAAGGAACGTCGGCGTTTCTCGAAAAGCGCCAGCCCACGTGGAAAGGACAATAGGCGCGCGGCGCACCGCCCGAAGAGACGTTATACCAATGACGATTGACGATGCCGCATGCGGGTCATGCCGAGCGCAGCGACGGGTCATGCCGAGCGCAGCGACGGGTCATGCCGAGCGCAGCGAGGAATCTGCACGGGTCGCGCACGACCCCTCGCGCTGCTCAGGGTGACCATGCCGGATGGTCACAGGTCATTGGTATTACCCCCCGACGTCTCTGGCAAATGTGCGGCATGACGCGTGACGGATGAAGAGAAGAGAGGAGTGCATGAGCATCGAGATGGCCCGCAGCACCGGCGTCGCTGCCATCGATGATCGCCGGGAACAGGTTGGCTGGTATTTCTACGATTGGGCAAATTCCGCCTTTTCTACCACTGTTGTGACCGTTTTCCTCGGTCCGTACCTGACCGCAGTGACCCGACGCGCCGCCGACGCCGATGGGTTTGTCTACCCGCTGGGTATTCCGGTCGCCGCCGGCGCATTCTTTCCCTACATGGTTTCTCTTTCAGTCCTGCTCCAGGTGCTTTTTCTACCGATCCTCGGCGCAATTGCGGACTATACCCATCTGAAGAAGCATCTCTTGGGCGTGTTCGCCTATGTGGGCGCCATTGCGACAATGCTGCTCTATTTTCTCGATGGCGGCAATTACCTTTTCGGCGGGATGCTCTTTCTCATCGCCAACCTGAGTTTTGGCGCGTCAATCGTGTTCTACAACGCTTTCCTGCCGGAAATTGCCAGCCCCGACCGGCGCGATGCCGTATCGTCGCAGGGATGGGCGCTCGGCTACCTTGGCGGTGGCTTGCTGCTCGTCGCCAATCTACTGCTCTTTCAAAACGCTGAGTCGTTCGGCGTTTCTTCCGATCACGCGGTACGCATCAGTATCACATCGGCCGGCATGTGGTGGGCAATCTTTACCATCATTCCGCTGCTGGCGCTGCGTCGGCGCGATCCGATCAAACGGATTCCGCCAGGCGAGCATTATGTTACGATTGGGTTCAAGCAGTTGTGGGACACACTGCGCAAGGCGCGCCATTATCCGCAGACGCTGCTGTCCCTCGGCGCCTATCTGCTTTACAATGATGGCATTCAGACGGTGATTGCCCTGGCGTCGCAGTTTGGCGCCGAAGAATTACGATTGGAACAATCCACGCTGATTTCCGCCATCCTGATGGTGCAGTTTGTCGCCTTCATTGGCGCCCTCGCCTTTGGACGCATCGCCGGGTGGCTTGGCGCCACTCGCGCCATCCTGGTGAGCCTGGTAATCTGGACGAGTGTGATCGTTGCGGCGTATGGCTGGGTGCAACCAGACAGCCCGACACAGTTCTACATCCTGGCGGCTGCGATTGCAATTGTGCTGGGCGGCAGTCAGGCAATCAGTCGATCACTCTTTTCGCAGATGATCCCGCCAGGGCAGGAGTCGGAGTATTTCAGTCTGTACGAAGTCAGCGAACGTGGCACCAGCTGGCTTGGACCGCTCGTTTTTGGATTGGCGCTCCAGTTCACCGGCAGCTACCGCGTGGCGATCCTGCTGCTGCTCATCTTCTTCATCGCCGGTATTGCGCTGCTGCTACGCGTTGATGCACGCCGCGCCATTCTCGAAGCCGGCAACGTACCGCCCGCCAAAGTTTGAGGGAGATACCACTGCGGCGGGGTGAAGGTGGGAAGGCCAGCGCGTCCAGAGGTAAGAGGCTGAAGGTTGACGACAAAGACGCAACAGGGAGAGATGTTGCATCGCAACGTCCCTGTACGACGCGAGGGGTCAGGGCAGGTGGACGTTAAACGTTGAATGGTGAACGTTGTCAGGGAAGACGGCAAGGCGGCAGCCGAAAAGGTGCGAAGATGCGAAAGAGGAAAGGGAGTCCCCACACCCTATTCCCTAACCCTGTTCCTGGTTCTCAGTTCTTAGTTCTTGGTTCTTCAGGAGAAAAGACGATGGATTTCACCGCTAACTACGACATGTTCCTGACCGAGGAACACCAGATTCTGCGCCGCACCGTGCGCGAATTCGCCGAGAAGGAAGTCGCTCCCTTCATCCGTGAATGGGATCGCAGCGGCGCAGCGATGGAAGGACCGGAGACCCGCCCCCACATCCGCCCCATTCTGAAGCGCATGGGCGAATTGGGGCTGCTCGGCATCTGCCTGCCTGCACGTCTTGGCGGCGCAGGAATGGACTACCTGGCGCTGGCGGTCGTATGCGAGGAACTAGAGCGGGTCGACAGTTTCCTGCGGGTTGTTATGAGCGTCCACACCGGTTTGAACTCGCTGACACTGTTTCAGTGGGGAACGGAAGAACAACAGCGGAAATACTTGATTCCGCAGGCGAAAGGCGAAAAAATCGCCGCCTACTGTCTGACCGAACCGAACAGCGGCACCGATGCCGGCGCCATGCTCGCCACTGCGCGACGCGACGGCGACTCCTATATCCTGAACGGCGAGAAAACCTGGATCAGCCTGGCAGACATCGCCGACAACTTTCTGGTCTTTGCCAAGACCGACCCATCGAAGGGAAATCGGGGCATTTCGTGTTTCATTGTCGAACGCACCATGCCTGGCTTCAGTAGCCTCCCGATCCACGGCAAACTCGGCGTGCGCGCCGGGAACACCGGTTCGGTCATCCTGGAAGATGTGCGCGTACCGGTCGCCAACCGACTCGGCGAAGAGGGCGAAGGTTTTAAGATCGCCATGACCGCCCTCGACAATGGGCGCTACACGGTCGCAGCCGGTGCGACCGGTCTCATTCAGGCGAGCCTGGAAGCCAGCATTCGCTACGCGCAAGAACGCCAGACCTTTGGCGTACCAATCGCCGAGCATCAACTGGTCAAACGCATGATCAGCCACATGGTGCGTAAACTCGACACCAGCCGCCTGTTGGTGTACCGTGCTGGCTGGATGAAAAACCAGGGACGCCGCAATACGCGCGAAACGACCCTCGCCAAATGGCATGCCACGGTCAGCAGTTTTGAGGCTGCCGACGATGCGATCCAGATCCACGGCGCCTATGGCTACAGCGACGAATATCCCGTCGAACGCTACCTGCGCAACGCGCGCGGCGCCATCATCTACGAAGGCACGCGCGAATTGCAGGAACTGCTTCAGGCGGATTTCGCGCTCGGCTTCCGCGAAAATAAGCCGCTGCGCCGCGAGTTGCCCGCCTACGATCCAGATGCATGGGCATGATAAACATCATGTTATAATGCAGTGTGTCACCAGGTACGCCAATGAGCGCACAACGGTATCACCAGGGGAAGCAGTGTTGATGCGACGCCGCTGATGAGCAGCGGTGCAAGAGGGAGGCGCTATGCACATCGTCGTCTGCATGAAACAGGTTCCGCGCGATAACTCGGTCAAGATCAATGCAGATCTGACCATCAACGCCGATGGGATCGAGCAGATCATGAACCTCTTCGATGAGTACGCCGTCGAAGAGGCGCTGCAATGGAACGAGAAACTGGGCGGCAAAGTCACCATTCTCTCGATTGGACCAGAAGACTGGAAAGAACAGATTCGTCGCGCGCTCGCTATGGGCGCAACCGACTCGCTGCTCTTGAGCGATCCGGCTTTCACCAACCTCGATACCTTCGGTGCTGCGCGGGTCGCCGCCGCCGCCATCAAGAAACTCGGTGACGTCGATCTGGTGCTGTGTGGGCGCAACTCGACCGATGACGAAACCGGGGCGTTCGCTCCGGCACTGGCGCGGTTGCTGGGCTGGACGCAACTGACCTACGTGGGCAAGGTGGTTACGCTCGAAAGCGGCAGGATCGTCGCCGAACGCCACCTCGAAGAAGTCGTCGAGACGGTCGAAGCCAGTTTGCCAGCAGTTGTGACGGTCGTCAAAGGTATCAATGAACCACGCTATCCATCGTTGTTGCGCATCCGCAAGGTCGCCAAAGTCGAGATTCCGACTTGGTCAGCGGCGGATGTCGGTCTCAGCGCCGCCGATCTGACCCCCAGGTTGAACCTGGTTAATCGTGTGCCACCACCGCCGCGACCCAAGGGTGAGATCATCGAAGGGAAAGATGCCACGGAAAAGGTTGCCAGACTGGTCGATAAGTTGATGGAAGCACAGGTTATCTGACAGGAGAACGTCCATGGCGAATGAGATCTGGGTTGTCATTGAGCGAACCGCTCACGGCGATATGGCCGGGGTGTCGAAAGAATTGCTCGGCAAGGCGCGCGAACTGGCTGATGCCAACGGTATGAAGGTTGGCGCGCTGATCCTGGGCGCTGGCATCGGCGATCTTGCACAAGTCGCCTTCAGTTATGGCGCCGACACAGCCTATGTGGTTGACGACGGTGCACTGGCGCAGTACACCACCGATGGGTATGTCGGCACAGCCGCAGCACTGGCGAAGAAATATCAGCCTGCCCTGATCCTGACCGGCGCCGGTTTCCAGATGCGCGACTTCAGCGCGGCGCTGGCGGCGGAACTCGATACCGGCGTCGCCGCCGACTCGACGAATGTGATGATCGAGAACGGTACGGTAAGCGCCGTCCGCAGCTCGCATGGCGGGAATGTTATCAATACGTTGACATTCGCTCCCGGTAGAACGGCAGTCGTCTCGGTGCGCAAGCAGAGTTTCCCGGAACCGCAGGCAAACCCTGACCGCTCCGGCGCAGCGGTGACCGAAAATCTGCCCGGCGTTCCGATGCGCGCAAAGGTTGTGAGCGTTGCGCCGAAGCAGGGAGCCGTCAACCTGTCCGACGCTGCGATCATTGTGTCGGGCGGGCGCGGCCTGGGGTCGCCGGAGAACTATTACAAACTGATCCCCCCGCTCGCCGAAGCAGTTGGCGGCGCCTACGGCGCATCGCGCGCGATCGTCGATGCCGGTTGGGTGCCGTATGAGCATCAGGTTGGTCAGACCGGCAAGACGGTCAGCCCGAAACTGTATATGGCGATCGGCATCTCCGGCGCCATTCAGCACCTGGCAGGCATGCGTTCTTCGCGCACCATCGTGGCGATCAACAAAGACCCGGACGCGCCGATCTTTCGCGTTGCCACCTATGGCGTCGTCGGCGATGCCAACGAAATTGTGCCGCTGCTGACGGAGGAGATCAAGAAGCGGACGGGAAGGTAGGGGTTAAGAATACGGATCGCGTCGGGGCGAATATGCATTCGCCCCGACCTCCAGCAGGGGCGCGAAGTCCTCCCCGACCTCACCCGCCTGCCACGCCTCGAGCAGGGGTCTGAGTTCGGTCATCTTGAAGTCATCGGCCATACCTCTGTCCAACATCCATGGCGGCATCTGCGGCTATCGACCAAACCAACTTTCAACGCGATCATCTGCGTTTTGCGCCTTCGATGATCAATGCCTCCCCTCCGAAAGGCGTGCCACAAACTCCACACTCTTCACAGTTCACCTCCTCCCGCTTCGCGCTTCCCTTGCCCATTTCGCGTCAATATTGAATGCATTTTGATCCGACTCTGGTTACGCTCCTCGGCTATACTGATATACTTAGGAGCAGACCGCGCCCGCAAGGAGCGGCAAATCGTAAACCGGGAATGCACGCGTGGCTGCGCTGTGTGTCAGCAAACTGTAACGCTATGCACTGGCGCTCAAACTAACGCAGGAGTACACTCAGATGGAGGCGGTAGTCTGTCCGGTACGGCGCGAAGTCGATGTGTATGTTGCGATGGGGCGTGCGCGCGATATGGCGACAGCCCTGGAGTTCGACGATATCGACCGCACGCGCATTGAAATCGCGGTTCTGGAACTGACGCGCAATATCCTGGCACACGCTGGCAGTGGCGAACTGATCATCGAGTATGTCACCGATGGCAACCGTCAGGGAATTGCCATTGAGGCGCGCGATCAGGGACCCGGCATTGCCGACATTGCCCTGGCGCTGCGCGACGGGTACAGCACTGCGCAGACACTCGGCGCAGGGCTGCCGGGCGTTCAGCGCTTAATGGACGACTTTCACATCGAGTCGACGGTTGGGGTAGGAACGCGCGTGCGCGCGGTGAAGTGGCCTGGCAAACGCGCCAACAGCGGGCCTGGAAAGGTCCGCCGATGAACACCATTACGTGGGGCGCCTGCAATCGCGCCAAACAGGGGCAATCGATCTCCGGCGATGCCTGGACGGTAGCAATGCTGAACGGCAATGGCATACTGGCGGCTGTTGTCGATGGGTTGGGCGGCGGCGAAGAGGCGGCGCGCGCAGCGCGCCTGGCGGAAACCGTCTTCCGCGAACGCGCCGAACGACCCCTCCAGGAACTTATCCGTGTCGCACACGAGGCGCTTCACACAACGCGCGGCGCGGTCGCCGGATTGCTCCGGCTCGACCCGCTCCAGAGCAGCGCGTCGTATATTGGCGTTGGCAACATCGGCATCTATGTCTATAGCCGGAAACCGATCAAGCCGATCTCGAAGAATGGCATTCTTGGTTACCGCCTGCCAACACTGCTCGAACTAACGTATACCTACGATCCAGGCGATCTGTTCGTGTTGTACAGTGACGGCGTTTCATCACAATTCGCACAGGATTTGCACCTCGATATTCGCCAATCGCCGCAGGCTTTGGCAGAGCAGATCGTCCACACGTATGGCAAACATTCCGACGATGCCACCGTCGTTGTCGTGCAGACCTGAACAGCACTCTCGACACAGCCATGCAGCATACAACATCAACACATCTGACCCGCTGGTTGAACGCCAACCGCACGGACCTGCTGCCGCTCTGGATTGCTGCAGGCGATGATCTGTTCGCGGCAGACCACCACGCTCCGGCGCGAAACGGCGAAGCGATCACGGTGCATCCCGATGAGCGCAAAGTGATCGTAACAGCGCTGTACGATGGGTTGATCGCTGCTGCGGGCGGTGATGAACAACCCCTTGACGAGTGTCTGACGGCGCTGCGTGCACTGCGGAGCAGTATCGGCGAGGACGACCTGCCACGCCAGATTATGCTCTTCCAGCGACTGCGCAGCATGGGTCGTCGTGCGCTGTATCGTGAGTCGATGGAGGCAACCGCGCGACAGCCTCAGGATGATGTATTTTATCATCTCCTCGATGCACTGGATGACCTCATCGACTATGCGATTACGCGGCTGGTCGAACGCTGGGTTGGCGCCGCGCACAGAGTGTTGAACGAATTGAACGAAACCCGCATGCTGGTCGAAAGCCTGTACCGTGATGCGGAAGTCACCGACCGCACGACGCTGCAAGTCTCCCGGCTCAACCAGCTTGCGCGCGAACTATCATCCACCTTCGACCGTAAGGAGCACCTGCACAGTATCAGCGTGACGCTCGCTGAGGTGCTGGCGCCTGTCGTCGTCGATATCTGGCTGCTTGCAGAGGATGCCACTCGCCTCGAACTGGCATGGCGCCATGGCGCTCCTATGCCGGATACGCGATCCATACCGCTGGAAGCGACCCACGATCCGGTGGTTCAGACGCTTCAGCAGCGGGAACTTTTCCTGGCATCCAACCTCGTTGCAGCCGATCAGAATGCGTGGCACATTCCAGATGTCGCCGTGCTCGGCATTCCGCTCATCACGCAGAGCGGCGTCACCGGCGTCATTCTGTGCCAGGGTGACGAGCGCACGCTCGCTGATCGTTCACAGCAGGACTTTGCGCGGTCTGTCGTCGGGCAGGCAGCGATTGCTCTGGAGAATGCGCGACTGTATGCCGAGGTGCGCGCCCTCAACGCCGATCTGGAGCGGCGCATTGCCGAACGCACCCGCGAATTGAAGATCGAACGCGATACGCTCGAAACACTGAATGCCATTGCGCTCGAAGTCAGCAGTACGCTCGATGGCGATGAGATTATGAGCAACTCGCTCAAGACCCTGGCAAAACTGATCGGCGTCCAACACGGATCGATCATGCTCCTCGACCGGGAAACCGACCAACTGGTCGATCGCGCAGTCCTGGGCAAAAGCGACAATGTCGGGTATGTGCGCTTCTCGCTCGGGCAGGGGATTGTCGGATGGGTTGCGCATCATCGCAAGCCCCTGATCGTCGATGATGTCACTGCCGACCCGCGCTGGACGCCGCCACCAATCGACGATCCCCTGGCAAAACGCCAGGGATCGATGATCGCAGTGCCGCTCATCGCCCATCATGAAGTGCTCGGCGTTCTGGTGCTCTCCCACGAACAGCCCGCGTATTTCCGCGAGGAACACCTGCGACTGCTCGACGCTTCCGCCAAACAGATTGCGATTGGCATTCACAACGCACAGGTCTATCAGCATGCGGAGCAGCAGTACTTCCACCGCTACGAAATGCAGCAGCGCCAGGAACAGGCGGTCAGTCAGAGCACGGCCATTTTGCAAAGCCTCTCCGATGGGGTGATTGTGTGCGACCAAAGCGGTTCGGTGTTGACGGCGAACCTGGCGGCGGAAAAGATTCTCGAGCGCCCAATCGAAGAGTTGGTGACATGGAACCTGGAGGACTTGTTGCGACGATTGCTGGGGCGGCGCGTCGATGAACTGTCGCTCAATGATTTGTTGCGCAATCCCTGGGACGATCAGCACCGGCCACGCACTCTCTCCACAACCTTCCAGATTGGTCCGCGAACGATCAACATCACGCTCGACCCGGTCATTTCGAGTAAAGAGACGCTGATCGGCGCGGTCGCAGTGTTCCGCGACCGCACTCGCGAGGTCGAGTCGGATCGGCTGAAGACCGAGTTCATTGGCACGGTCTCACACGAATTGCGCACCCCAATGACATCGATCAAAGGGTTTACGCAGCTCCTTGCGATGGGCGGCCTGGGACCGCTCAACGAGACGCAGAAAGAGTTTCTCGGCATTATTCAGTCGAATGCCGAGCGTATGATTGCGATCATCAATGATCTGCTCGACATCACTAAGATCGAGACGGGAAGCGTTGAACTTGAGATCCGCCCACTCCACGTTGCCGAAACGCTCAGCACCGTCATGCTCGACCTTCAGCCGAAAATCCAGGATCGGCAGCAACACCTGTCGTTGAGCATTCCCGCCGGATTGCCACTCGTGCGCGCCGACGCTCGACGTTTCAATCAGATCCTCTTCAATATCGTTTCGAACGCTGTCAAATATACGCCGCGCGGCGGCTCGATCACCGTCGAAGCGCGCGAAGTCACTGCTGACGCGGTTCCCGACGAAGAACGCGACGGGTTGCGTCCTGGACGGTATGTTCAGATCGATGTGCGCGATACCGGCGTCGGGATTGCGCCGGAAGACCTTCCTCGCATCTGGGAGCGGTTCTACCGCACCGAGAATCCGCTCAAGGTCGAAGCCGGCGGTACCGGTCTCGGTCTCTCGCTGGTCAAACCCCTCATCAGACTCCTCGGCGGGCGCATCTGGGTCGAAAGCTGCATCAATGAAGGCAGTGTCTTCAGTTTTGTGATTCCGGCGGTGTAATACCAATGACCTGTGACCATCCGGCATGGTCACCCCGAGCAGCGCTCGGAATGACCAGCATGCGGCATCTTCATCTTCAATCGTCATTGGTATAACTCCTTCAAAGAACGAGGCAGCGCTGCGCATCCGGTCGATGCAACCGACAGACGCTGTTGAGCGCTTCCCTCCCGTTATCGCACCGATGGAGGTGCGTCGCTCCGCCCAGCACGACACAGAATGTCCGGTCGATTGCCGTGTTGGTCACCTTGAACGATGCGCAGGGTCTCGACCTGCATGCCACGAGATGCTTCACGGCATTCCGCGCGACACCAGACGCATGGCGCCTGAGCACCGCGCCGGACTATCCCCGCCGGGTTTTCACTATTCTACCAGATGAAACTTGACAAAATTTCAATGTTAGAGTAACCTAACACCGCAGGTTAACCTTTGCTCACCATGCGCTGGCGCGCCAAAAGTGCATACCGGAGACGATGCTGGCGCCGATCTGCGGCAAGATCGGCTATTCAGGCACAAGGCAGCCTCTTTCGCTGCCTGGAAAGGAAAGAGTCCATCATGAACCATACGCCAGGACGCCTGACGTTTCGCCTGATACTCCTTGCAACGAGCCTTGTGTTGATCGCTGCCTGCGGCGGGCAACCTGCTGCCGCTCCGCCCACGACCGCGCCTGCGGAGTCGACAGCAGCGCCAACCACCGCACCGGTCGAGCCGACCGCTGCACCAACCACTGCGGCTGAGCAACCGACCGGAGCGCCGGTCGCTGCGCCAAAGGGCGAAGTCATTGTGTACACCTCACGCGCCGAGGCGCTGTTCAAACCGGTCATCGAAGCCTTCAATGCCGTCTATCCAGATGTTAAGGTGACCGTCTTGAATGGCAGCAACAGCGAACTGGCAGCCCGAATTCTCGAAGAGCGCGCCAATCCGCAGGCGGACGTCCTGATTAACTCCGATATTCTGACAATGGAGAATCTGGCGGCGGAAGGGGTCTTTGCTCCGAACGACTCGCCGGCAGTGATGGCCGTGCCGGCTGATTACCGCGCCGATGATGGCAGTTGGGTCGCTCTGACGCTCCGCGCTCGCGTCATCATGTACAATACCGATCTGGTATCGCCCGACGAACTGCCGAAGAAAATGCTCGATCTGGCTGACCCGAAGTGGAAGGATGTTCTCGGTTCCGCCAATAGCACGAACGGTGCGATGATGGCGCAACTGGTCGTGATGCGCAATCAACTGGGCGAAGCGGCGACTGAGGCGTTCATTCAGGGGTTGCTGGAAAACAATACGCAGTTCTTCGGCGGTCACACCGATGTGCGCAAGGCGGTCGGCGCCGGTGAATTGAAACTGGGGCTGGTCAACCACTACTACTACCATCTCTCCAAAGCGGAAGGCGCGCCGGTAGGTGTGATCTACCCCGATCAGGAAGATGGCGGTCTGGGGCTAGTGGTCAACTCGACCAACGCGGGGATTATAAAGGGTGGACCAAACCCGGAGATAGCAAAGATCTTTGTGGACTTCATGCTCTCGCCGGATGGTCAGAAGATCTACGCCGAGCGCAACTACGAGTATCCGATTGTTCCGGGCATTCCGCTGGCGGAGGGCGTTGCGCCGCTCAGTTCGTTCAAACTCAACCCATTCCCGCTCAAGACCTTGCGCGATGAATTGGAACCGACACGGGCGCTGGTTCAGAAAGTCGGTATGCCATAGCACGTGTGGATTCGCCAGCGCAATGCGCAATCGTGGCGACGTTGCATGGAACGTCGCCACAATCCATTCAATGCTGACATGAAACGAACGATTTCTCTCCGGTCATCGCGCGCTATGGGTGAAGCGCTGATGGTGTGGCGCGCTTCATCCGTCGCTCTGCGTGCCGCCGCTATCCTGGTGGGCGCGCTGGCGATCATTCCGCTTGCGTACATCCTGATCCGGGCGCTCGAAGCGGATGCCACCGTCTGGGAACGCCTCTGGTCGCGGCAGATTCCGGCTCTGGCAGGGAATACGCTGGCATTGACCGCAACGACCGTGGCGCTGAGCACCCTGTTTGGTGTGGGCGCAGCATGGCTGGTCGAACGCACCGATCTGCCAGGAGCGCGGGTGTGGCGGGTGCTGCTGGCACTACCGCTGGCCATTCCTGCATATGTGGCGGCGATCTGCTGGCTGATCCTCCTCCGGCGCGGCGGGGTGATCGATCAGATGGCAATGGAGTGGATGGGATTCGCTCGTGGCGCCTTTCCTCTCCCGCAAATAACCAATCTGTGGGGCGCGACAATGGTGATCAGTCTGTGTGTATTCCCCTATGTGTTTCTCCCGGTTGGCGCCGTGCTCCGTTCCCTCGACCGATCCCTGGAAGAAGCCGCGCGTATGGCGGGACTCTCCGCCTGGACGACCCTCTGGCGCGTGGTGTTACCACTGGCAATGCCGGCGGCGGCTGGCGGCGCGCTGCTCGTGGCGCTCTACGCCCTCTCCGATTTTGGCACAGTGGCAATGCTCCGCTACCGCACCTTCACGCTGGCAATTTTCCAGCAGTTTGCCGGTCAGGTTGATCGCTCGGCGGCTGCCATCCTGAGTTTTGTTCTGATTGGCATGGCAATACCCGTGCTCTATGGCGCCGCCTGGATGGCGCGACGCGAACGCCAACTGACGCGCACCCGCTGGCAACCGCCGCGTCTGACACGCCTCGGGCGCTGGCAACCTCTGGCACTGCTGGCGATCGGTGGGCTGACCTTCTTCTCGCTTGGACTGCCGCTGCTGACGCTTGGCGGCTTGACGTTGCAGGGATGGCTCGTTCCCACTGAGGTGGATCGAATCTGGGGCGTCAACAACGCTGGCGTGCTGCGTTACGCACTGAACAGCGTCGGGCTTGCCGCCACCGCAGCGACCGGCGCTATTGCGCTGGCGATCTTCCCGGCGCTCGTCGCCGTGCGCCAACCGGGGCGCTGGAGCAGTCTGCTGCTTGCTGCATGCCAGAGTCCCTTTGCGCTGCCGGGGATTATTATTGGGTTGAGTTTTGTGCTGTTGTTCAACCGCTGGATGCCGATGCTCTACGGCACTCTCGCCGTGCTGGTCGTCGGTTTCGTCTTTCGGTTGCTGCCACAGGCGGTGACTGCCAATGAATCGGCGTTGCGCGTCGTGTCGCCCTCACTGGAGCAGGCGGCGCGCACCCTGGGAGATAACGGCATCCGGGCGTTTCAGCGCGTGACCTTCCCGGTCGCTGCACCGGGACTGCTGGCAGGGTGGGTGCTCTGCTTCGTTACTGCAATGAAGGAGTTGCCCACGGTCATTCTCCTCCGTCCGCCGGGATTCGATACTCTGCCGGTGCGCATCTGGGTGGCCGCCAGTGAATCGGTGCATACCCAGGCGGCGCCATCAGCATTTGCGCTCATTGCTGTTACCATTGTGACGTTGCTGATTGTGACGCACTATCAGGCGGGAATGGAGAAAGTGCTTTCCCACAGTTGAACATGAGCAGGTTGCATCAGTGATCCTGGCGCAGTCCACTCTGACGCAGAGGCCGGTCTGCCCAGGCTGCATCGTCTCCGGTCAGCGGCGGTTCGGGGTCTCGGCGGTAATCGATGCGCAGGTCGAAGGCGGCGCGTTCGTCGATGGCCCGCAGCAGCGCACCCAGGTCGATCTCCGGTTCGGTCGCATCCGCGTCGAGCGGTACGGCAAAGCGCGGAATCGGCTGGCGAACGCTGAAGGGAATAAGCAGTGCGCGCGGACGCTGGTTGCCGCGACTGATGAGTATGCGATAGTCGCTCACGCCTGTCCATCCGCGCACCGGCATCGGTTCACCCGCGCGCAGCAGATCGATTTCGACCAGATGACTGAGACTGCCCAGCACGGCAAGACGTTTGCGGAGATAAAGCGCGCGTCCTTCGCCGGGACGTTTGTTGGCAGGCGATAGCGCTTCAATGACCGTCACGACCCGTCCATCAGCCACAGCGTGCACTTCCAGATACGACTCGCGCACCAGGTCGGGCAACGCCACTGCAACCGCCACCCCTCCCGATTCTTGAAAAGGAGCAGATACACTTACCGGCGGGGTAGAGCGCGTCACAACGGCGGCATCCGCCCGACCGACAAATGCCGCGTCTTCGGGTTCGGCCAGATAGGTGCGTTCCTCGATTGCAACATAGTACCTTGGACGCAGCGCCGGCGCCAGATCGTCGGCGATGCTGACGATCAGACGGTTGTGCACATCGGGCCAGAGACCCGGCGCTTCGAGGTAAGGATTCATTCCAGAAAACGGGTGGGTCACAGGTCATCCTTTCGAGATGGCATCATCCTCAATTATACCAGTTGCCTCCGGGATTCGTCAGGAACCACAGCACAGCGTCAAGTGGCAGGGGCTGCACCGTCCCTGACATGCGCATACGAGCGGACGTGATGGACATGCACAAAATAATTCGGCATTCGCTCTGCGCCTGGCGGCTGAGCTACAGGCTATAGAAAGCGAAGCCTGCCTTCGCGGGCTAAACCGTGCGCCGGGCGATACCGGATTAATGACTCAAAGACCAGATTTTCGCGCCCCACACCTCCACGCGCGCCAGCCATCCGGCTGATGGCGGGCCAAAATGAAAACTCACGACGGGAGGTTCGAATTCGCCGAGCAGATCGGCGGCTTCGTCACTTAAGGGCGAACGTCCTGCCCCGATGGGAACGCTCTCTGCATCAATGCCGAACTCCCGGTCATACGGCGCAAACGTCACCGCTATGCCGCCTCGCGTGAGCGTCCGCCACCGGCGGCGGATGGCAGCAGAAGTGGCGTTGAATGGCTTCCTGGTCTGCGCCCGGATCGCTGCCGATTCACTCCGCAGAGCGTCGAGATTGAGCATGGCGCAGGGCAAAACGATCCAAGCCCACCCCCATTCGACACGGCGACGGCGCGTGCGGCGCCCCTGCACACCTGCCATTCGATACCGAACAGTTCTTGCAGGATCATAGTATTCCATCGGATACGCTGCGACAAAACCAGCGACCGAGGTCCGAGCCCTGTTGTTCGAACCTGTGATACGCGAGCAGTGTATACGCCCGACGCGATTGATGAACATACTGATCCCGGACGCGAGCGAGGTAGGGGCGAGTCTTCCCTCACACGGCGTATTTTGCCCCTTCCCAACCGGCGCGCCGACACATCATGCTGCCTTCCCTGGTGCTATAATCGTATCGGAACAGGTTCGAGAGGGCTGGTACGATGAATGTCCTGCTTGTCGGCTCAGGCGGGCGCGAGCATGCTCTGGCATGGAAACTGGCACAATCGCCGCTGATCGATACCCTCTTCGTTGCGCCCGGCAATCCAGGAACAGCGCAGATCGGGCGCAATCTGCCGGTCGAGGCGCTCGACATCCCGCGACTGGTCGAGGTTGCGCAAAGTGAACGGATTGATCTGGTCGTTGTCGGTCCCGAAGCGCCGCTGGCGGCGGGATTGGCAGACGCCTGCCTGAAGGCGGGCATTCCGGTCTTCGGTCCAACTGCGGCGGCGGCGCAGATCGAGAGCAGCAAAGCCTTTGCCAAACGACTCATGATCGAGGCTGGCATTCCAACCGCCGAAGCGCACATCTTCGATGATCCCGACAGTGCAGCCGATTTCGTGCGCACCACATGTCGCACATGGGTTGTGAAAGCGGACGGACTTGCGGCTGGCAAAGGAGTGATTGTGCCCGAGTCGGTTGGCGACACGCTGGACGCTATTCGGATGCTGAGTGCGACCCGCGCCGGCGCGCGCCTGGTGCTCGAAGAGCGTTTGAGCGGACCGGAAGTGTCGCTGATTGCGCTGTGCGATGGCGAGCGCGCACTGCCGCTGCCGCCAGCGCAGGATCATAAGCGCCTGCGCGACGGCGACGCCGGACCGAACACCGGCGGCATGGGCGCCTACGCCCCCGCGCCGCACCTGACACCCGCCGACGTGACCGATCTGACGGCGCAGATCATTCTTCCAGCGCTGCGCGCGTTGCAAAACGCGAGAACGCCATTCTGCGGCGCGCTCTATGCCGGGTTGATCCTGACCGAACAAGGACCACGGGTGCTGGAGTTCAACGCGCGCTTCGGCGACCCGGAGACGCAGGCGATCCTGCCGCTGCTGGACGGCGATCTGCTCGCGGCGCTTGCCGCGTGCGCCGGGAACGGGGCGCTATCCGACGACATGCTGCGTGGAACGAACAATGCCGCAGCGTGTGTTGTGCTGGCAGCGGAAGGGTATCCCGACACGCCGCGCCGCAGTGATGTGATCAGCGGCATTGCGTCGGTCAATGACCCGCACGTGGTCATCTTCCATGCTGGCACTGCCTGGAAGAACGGTCAGTTGACGACGGCAGGCGGGCGTGTGCTCGGCGTCACCGGTGTTGGACCAACTCTGCGCGAGGCGCTGGCGCGGGCGTATGCCGCAGTGGATCGCATTTCCTTTCCGGGCATGCAGTACCGCCGCGACATTGGCGCAAAGGCGATCCAATGAATGCCCCGGCACATCCCTATCGTGTCGCTGTGCTGATTTCTGGCAGCGGCTCGAACCTTCAGGCGATGATCGACGCGCAGCAAAGTGGTGACCTCGGCAATGCTGAGGTCGTCCTGGTGGTCAGTGACCGCGCCGATGCCTATGGGTTGCAGCGCGCACTGAAGCATCGTATTGCAGCAGCATTCGTTCCGTTGCGTCACCCGCGCGATCCCGCCGCACGCGCCGAATGGGAACGGCGCCTGGCGGATGTGACGGCAGCGTTCAACCCCGATCTCATCGTCCTTGCCGGATTTATGCGCGTGCTATCACCAGTGTTCCTGGATCGCTTCCCCAATCGCGTTATCAACCAACATCCGGCGCTGCTCCCCGATGATGGCGGCGACACGTTCACTACCTCGCGCGGCATCATCATCCCCGCGTTGCGTGGCGCGCATGTCGTCGCCGATGCGCTGCGCCTCGGACTACCGATCACCGGATGCACCATCCATCGTGTGACGCCAGCCGTTGACGACGGACCGGTACTGGCGCGCGCTGAGGTTCCGATCCTGCCCGGAGATACCGAAATGACGCTTCACGAGCGCATCAAGCAGGTCGAGCACCGCCTGATCGTCGAGGTCGTCACGCAACTGGCACGTCTCAAGTGAAGCCCTGGGAGCGCCAGCGTCTCGCCCACCCGCCAGTGAAGCCCTGGAAGCGCCAGCATCTCGCCTGCCCAGCGCCAGCGTCCCGCCCGCCGGTGACATCCTGGGAGCGCCAGCATCTCGCCCGCCCAGCGCCAGCGTCCCGCCCGCCCGCCGGTGAAATCCTGGGAGCGCAGGCGTCCTCGCCTGCCCAGCGCCAGCGTCCCGCCCGCCGGTGACATCCTGGGAGCGCAGGCGTCCTCGCCTGCCCAGCGCCAGCGTCTCGCCCGCGCGCACACCGAGAGGAGCCGCACTCCGTATCATCGGCGGTGATCCCGATCATCCATCGTCCGACACCGCGATCTGATACACAATCTCATACACCATATGCGGCTCGTGCTTCCCCTTGAGCATCACCGGACCAATCGGACGCAACAACCAGGGCAGATCATCTCCCAGCGGCAGCGCATCGATCAGGCGATGCGAAACAATGATCTGATCGGCGCGCGCCAGACCGCTCAAGCGGTTAGCAGTATTGACGACATCCCCAATTACCGTGTAATCGAGGCGCTGCGGCGACCCAATATTGCCGACGAGCGCCGGTCCATACGCAATCCCCACCCCCATGCCAAGGTCGAGACCGAGATCGCGGCGCCAGACATTCCGAAGATCGGCGAACGCCAGCTGGAGATCGACTGCTGCGCGTAACGACCGGGGAATATCGTCATCCCGCGCAATCGGCACGCCAAACACACCGATCAACCCATCTCCCAGAAACTTATCGACCGTCCCGCCATGTCGGTAGAGCGCCTCGGTCATAGCGGTGAAATAGCGATTGAGGATCTGATGCACGAGAATTTGCGGCGCCAGACCTTCAGCGAGCGTCGTATAGCCGCGAATATCGGCAAACAGCACCACAATATCGCGCTCCTGCGGCGCTCCGAACTCACCACCGCCCGCCAGCACTTCTTCGACCACCTGCGGCGATACGTAGCGCCGGAACATAGCACGCAGGCGTTCCTGCTCTGCGCGCTCGAGTTCTTTGATCGCAGTAATATCCTGCATCACCGCCACCCGTCCAATTAACGCATCGTTGGCGCCACGCACCGGAGCGACGCTAACGTTGAAGGTCGCACCATCGGCAAGGGTGACTTCCATCATCGACTGACCATTCAAGGAGTCGCGACTCAGAGCACGAAGCAGACCGCTATGATCCACAGCCTGGTCAATTGCCCGCCCGATCGCTTCTCCGAGGTGAAGGCGCTGCTCGGCGGCGGGATTTGCCAGCAACAATCGATTGTGCGGATCGATCAGCAGAATCGGATCGGCGGCGCTGCGCAACACAGCGCCGAGTGTCGAACGTTCGTCTTCCACCTCGCGATACAGGCAGGCATTCTCAATCACCTGCGCCAGCAAACTTGCAACCGTCTCGAGCAGCGTCAAATCGGTCGCCTGAAACTGTCGCTCATGTCCGGTGACATCGAGCGCCACCAACCCAATCTGTTTACCGTTTGCCAGCAACGGCGCCAGCGCCAGCGCTGCGATTCCGGCGCCCACAAGCGCGCGAGCGCATAGCGCCAGAAGCGCATCGTCCGCCCTCACAACCTGTGGCGCGGAAAGAACGACCGTTTCAGCAAGATCGCGCCAGGGCAGACGATCCCGTGCGGCATCGGTTGCAAACACCATATGCCGCATGCTCTGGACTCTGGGGTTGGTCAGCACAATGCCACAGGCAGTAACCTCAAAAATAGATGCAATCACGCGCGCTGCAATCGTCAGATTTTCCGCTGCATCCAGACGCGCCGTCATGGCAAGCGACAGATTATTCACCGTGCCGAGCTGACGAACGCGGCGCTGCTCCATGTTGAACAGGCGCGCGTTATCGAGCGCAATACCCAACTGGCTCGCCAGGGTTGACAGCAATCGAACATCCGCATCGCCGAACGCATTGGGGGTATACGCCATGACCGAAAGCGCGCCAAACACCTGGCGTGCCGTTTGAATCGGAACCGCCAGTTCCGAACGCACGCTCCGCTCAACTCCCGTCAATGGAGCGCAATCGGTCTGAAGAAAATCGGCGACATAGTACGCTTCGCTCTGTGCAATCGCCCGCCCGGCGGCGCTGGTGTCGGGCGAGATCGCCTGCCCGATCAACCGTTCGATACTTGCGCTGCCCGCAGCGGCTTCCAATGCCAGGCGCTCATCATCGTGCAACGCAACGGCAACCAACGGATAGCCAAAGGTGTGGTGGATCAAATGCACCACCAGCCGCAGCAACTGATCAGGACTCATTAACTCTGTCAGGTGACGGCTGATCTGATTGATGCGTTGCAGTTCTTCAGCGCGACGCTCGAGCAGGTCGCGCTGCATGCGCGTCAGATGGAACAACTCCGCATTTTCGAGTGCAATCGCGCTCTGTGCTGCCACAGCATTCAGCAACTCCAGGTGGTCGTGGTTGAAATAGCCTGGCGTGTGGTGAACGAGCGTAATGGCAGCCAGAACGCGCCCCTCGCGCACCAGCGGCACGGCAGCAACACTGCGCACCGCGCGCTGCTGGGCATTCACCGCGATCCATCGTGGATCGTCGCGGGTATCGTCAATAATCAACGGTTTCCGCTCACGAAGCACCCATCCGGCGACACCCTGCCCTAGAATATCGCTCAGCGGAATGGTTGGCCGATTGCGCGTGCTGGAGAACAGGCGCGGCTGATCGCCGGTGAGCGCCAGGATGCTGGCGCGCACGGCGCCGACAGCATCGGCAAGCCGATTGAGAAACTGGGTCAACAACTGATCAAGATCCAGCGTCGTTCCCAGTTCGCGGGTCAGATGGAGCAACAGTTCCGTCTTTCGCTGCTCAGCGCGCAATGATCGCTGACTGCGTTGCAGGCGCAGCATTGCGCGCACCCGCGCCAGCAGTTCGGTCAGATCGACCGGTTTCACCAGAAAATCGTCGGCGCCCGCATCGAGCGCCGCAACTTTCGCCTCCGGGTCGCCATAACCGGTGATCAGGATCACAGGGATGAAGGGGCGATCTGGATCAGATTTGACGCGCTCCATCACATGCTGGCCGCTCAGCCCCGGCAATGATACATCCATGAGCACCAGATCGGGCGTGACCAGTTCCAGATACGCCAGGGCTTCTTCGCCGGTACTCGCAACAGAAACGCGATACCCGGCGTTCGTCAGCAGAATCTGGAGCATGCGACGCACGCTGGCGTCGTCGTCCACTGCCAGGATATGTGCAAGTTCGGTCATGCCACTCCACGTACACCATGCCCCTGCACGCTACCGGCGCTATTGTATATCCGCCCGTTTCGGTGCGCAACCAAGCCCACGCCAATGGCGAAGCCTGTGTCGCTTTGCTCGCAACAACGCCAGTCCATTGGGCATTCTGATAAGATACCAATGACGATTGACGATGCCGCATGCTGGTCATTCCGAGCCCTTCGCTTCGCTCAGGGTAAACGCAGCGAGGAATCTGAGCGGGTCGCGCAAGACCCCTCGCGCGGCTCGGGGTGACCATGCCGGATGGTCACAGGGAATTGGTATGACGCACCCCTCGTGGTACGGTCATCGTCACAGGCGACCACTCCTCAATAGCGCAATCAATCGGCGGTTGAACCGTGTTGACCGCCGCCATGAGGACGGTCATAACGAAACCCGAATCGCGTGGATTGCGGTTTCATACAGCCTGGCCCACGAATGCACTCAGTCCGGTGCATAACGACCGGCGTTTCCCCCGTCTGTCTCCACAACGAAGGATCGTGCGACTCGCCTGATCACGTCCGCAAGACGCTGTCGGTATGTCGGGACACTGAAACGACGATGATCAGGAAAAAAAACGCCGGTTTCGCGCCAGATTCTCAGATCGAGGCATATCAATTGCCAACACCTGAACGTGTTGGAGGCAACCATGATTACCAGACGCCGCATCGGCGCGACTGTCGCTGTCACACCTTCTCAACCCCTGCAACGACGAGTTCCGCCGTTGCCAGGTTGGTCGCCAGTGGTACGTTGTACAGGTTGCAAACGCGCAGCAATCCCTGAATATCCGGTTCGTGTGGATGAGCGTAGAGCGGATCGACCAGGAAAATGACGCCATCGATCTCGCCCTGCGCAACCCGCGCGGCGATCTGCGCATCACCTCCCATCGGACCCGACAGCATCCGTTCGACCTCCAGGCGCGTTGCCCGCGCGATACGCTCACCGGTCGTGCCGGTGGCAACCAGGCGACATCGGGCAAGTGTATCACGATGGCGCAGCGTGAACAACACCATATCATCCTTCTTGCGATCATGCGCAATCAGCGCCAGCGTTGCTCGTCGGGTTATCACATCTCGCTCCTCGGCTTTCATCGAGCCTGTTTTCGCGTCTTGCAACACGACTGATACCCTGCCATCAATCTTATCGCAAAACTGGAGAGGATAGACCTGCACGCCCGCACCTTCCATCCCTGTCCCATCGGCGCACACACAGGCGAGGTGTTGCGGTTTCAACGCCTTTCAAAGAAGCGTCCACTCGAAGCGATGAAAGGCGCACGCTCGTATGTGCCGCCATAAATCCCACCGTTCTTCAGGCGCATATCATACGCCACTCAGATAGCGGCAACCACGCTGTAATCTGCGACGCTGGAAACATGCCGGCGCCGGGAGTACGATGATGACGGAAACGACACGCGATAGGACCGTGCCATGATCACACGTCGTCAGTTCCTCAAAGCATCAGTTGCGTCATGCGCCGCTTCCGTCATAGCAGCAGTCAGTCGCGCCGGCGAGCGCCCATCCTACCAGGTCTACCTTCCGCTGGTGCAGACGATAGCGCCGCCGCTGACCGATACTCCACCCCCTCCGACGCCGATTCCTGTGCCGCCGGAGGATGATCTGCCGCC
Organism: Roseiflexus castenholzii DSM 13941; assembly: GCF_000017805.1. GTDB lineage: Bacteria > Chloroflexota > Chloroflexia > Chloroflexales > Roseiflexaceae > Roseiflexus > Roseiflexus castenholzii. Next base: position 4,127,979 of record NC_009767.1, read on the forward strand.
GATCCTCGACAATGCGCCTCTTGTGGGTCCAGCCACCGGAACGGAGCATATGGCGATCAACTGGTTCGTTCCGCGCGCCGACCGCAGTTACACCGCGTTCGACATCGGCAGGATTGTCGGCGCCTACCGCGTCATCGGCGAGATAGCCGGCATCGACTGGTTCCTGGCGCTGGCGCAGATGGCGCACGAAACTGGACACCTGACCAGTTTCTGGAGCCTGCGCCCACAGCGCAATCCGGCCGGCATCGGCGTTACCGGCGAGTGGCGCGCCGACCCGCCGCCTGATCCGACCGGGTGGGCATACAACACACAACGGCAACGCTGGGAGCGCGGCATCAGTTTCCCCACCTGGGCTGAGCACGCCATTCCCGCGCACCTGGGACGCTTGCTGGCGTATGCGCTTACCGATGAGCAGGCAAACGACGCGCAACGCACACTGATCACCACGGCGCTCGCCGTGCGACCGCTGTCGCCTGCGCTACGCGGCGTCGCACCAACGATCCTGGGACTCAACGGGAGGTGGGCATTTCCGGGCACGACGTATGGACAGTCGATTGTCGCGCTCGCGCGCCGCATGCGCTACGGACCCGCTACCCTCGACCTGAGCGCCCCTGCCGAAGAGGATGGGGATGTGATGCCGGAAGGATCGTAAGCAAAGGGAGACGGGTTGCAAATGGAACAGTTCCCGATGGGGCATTGCACATTCTAGCAAGTCATCCCGGCACCGCAGGCGTCCCACCTGCACACCCCCGCCCCGAAACCGCAGGCGTCCCGCCTGCACACCCCCGCCCCGGAACGGTGCATGTCGAACATTGCAAATGGGGAAGTAACCGGTCACGGGTGAACAAGCCGCCCGTCGCGGGTGGGAAAGTAAAAGTAAAAGGGTACAGGTAAGAACAATCCCCTAACCCTCATTCCGGCTCTCAGTAAGACATGGTATACTTTCCAGAAATCCCGTCTACCCGGAGCCAGTCGTATGAACGATGCCTCAGTACAGCACGAACTGACCCGCCTGACCTGTAACCTGATTGCGTTCCCTTCGACCGCCGACCATCCCGATGCACTGATCGCCGCAATTGATTATGTCGAGCAGTACGCTCGTGATTCGGGCATCCAGTTTATTCACCGTTTCGAAGTCGAACAGAAGCCCAGCCTGATGATCACCCTGCGCGACACGCAAAGGCCAGCGCTCATCCTCAACGGTCACCTCGATGTGGTCGCCGCGCGCGCTGAACAGTATCAACCGGTCGTGCGCGACGGACGGATCTACGGACGCGGCAGCCAGGACATGAAAGGCGCGTGCGCCGTTCTTATGCGCCTGATACGCGATCTGGCTGCGCTTCCGGATCCACCCGACGTTGGGTTTATGTTTGTCACCGATGAAGAAATCGGCGGGTTCCATGGCACCAACTACCTGCTGGAACACGGGTGGCGCTCTGCGTTCTTCATCGCTGCCGAGCCGACCGATCTGAACATCTGCTATGCCGCCAAGGGCATGGTGCGCTTCGACATCACCTTGCACGGACAACCGGCGCACGGTTCGCGCCCGTGGGAAGGGGTTAATCCGATCCTTCTGCTGCGCGACGGGTTACAGGCGCTCGAACAACGCTTCCCAACGCCGCGCGAAGCAGTGTGGGCAACAACCGCCGTCCCTACCGTGGTTCGTGGCGGTGATACACTCAACCGCATTCCAGAGGTGGTGACGCTTTCACTCGACATTCGCCACATTCCTGAAGAAACCCCAGACGAGATCGAGGCGGCGGTGCGCGCCTGCTTCCCCGGCGCAACGGTTGCGCGCAACAGCACAGGCGGCATCCCGCTGATGACCGACCCCAACGATCCGCACCTGGCGCAGTTGGCTGCCAGCATTGAGCGCATCATCGGGCGTCAACCGGTCTTCTACCGTGAGCACTATGGCTCAGATGCGCGCTTCTATAGCGGCGCGGGCATTCCGGCAATCTGCTTTGGACCGGTGGGCGCAGGGCTGCACTCTGATCATGAATGGGTGGATATCGCCAGCCTGGAGCGCCTGTATCTGATCCTGCGCGATGTTGCGACGGCAGCCGAGTGATACCCATGACGATTGAAGATGCCGCATGCGTGTCATTCCGAGCCCTTCGCTTCGCTCAGGGTAAACGCAGCGCGGAATCTGCGCGGGTCGCGCACGACCCCTCGCGTCCTGCGCGATGTTGCGACGGCAGCCGAGTGATACCCATGACGATTGAAGATGCCGCATGCGTGTCATTCCGAGCCCTTCGCTTCGCTCAGGGTAAACGCAGCGCGGAATCTGCGCGGGTCGCGCACGACCCCTCGCGCTGCTCGGGGGGAATATGCCGGATGTTCACAGGTAATTGGTATGATACACTGTCTGCGCCCAAATGTCGTCGCACACGTCCGGGTCAGACCCGCCGCTCTTTTCGCAATAGCAGCCACACGCCACAACAACACACCTTCTGCCGTATGGTGAAGGCGCCGCTTCACCTCGCATCCGCTTCCATAAAGGCAAAGTACAGCGCTGTGACTGCAAGGGTTTTCCAGGGGTCCTCATCCGGCGAGAGGGGGATCAGTGTTTCACTTGTTCCACACGCCAGAACAGCGGCAGTGCGACGCAGGAAGAGCGCACTGCCCCCAGCCGCGCGGTGCGCGCGCAGCGCCGGATGATCACCGGACCGCGCTATCAGCACGAGAGGACACGGCGCATATCCGGCAAGCGCCAGAATCGCCGGATGATCGGCATTCAGCACTGCCCGCCCGCCCAGACTCGTCACCAGCAACGCCACTCCCAGCGCGCGCGCCAGGTCGTCGCGCCCGCCCGCCTCAGATTCGAGTTCCTCCGGCAGATCGAGCAACGCGCTGACCATGCACTGCTCGACCGGCAACCCGCGCCATAACAGATCAACCGGATCAAGATCGAGCACAATCGCCCCAGCAGCGGGATCGGTCAGACAATCGCGCGCTGTATCGAACGATGCAGTCAACGCTGCTGCCACACTGATCCGGCGCTGCCGCAGGCGGGACACAAACGCAGCAGTCGTTGCGGATGTCGCGCCGCCGGAAACGACCACCACCGGAACGGCGCCCAGGCGGTCCCAGGGAAGCAGTGAACTGAGCGCCGGGCGGGCAAACGGCGATGCACCGATGCCGACATCAGCCTCACGCAGCGCCGTTCCACGCTCACGAAACAATGCGGGATCAATGGCGTTGCCGCGCGCCCCATAACCAACCTGCACGAATCCGTCGCGCCGCACAAACGCCGGCACACCACGCGCCGACGCTTCCGCCATAAGTTGCAACACCTGCAACGGCAGTGCGGCTGCCCGCCGCTTTTTTTGCAGGTCCCACAGCAAACTGTCGGCATCCATCGTGTCGTCGCCGGCGTGCTGCGCACCGAGCAACGCGACGATATGCCGCACCATTTCGGCGCCAATCGCAGGCATCGGCGTGACGAAGAAAAGATCGTGCCAGATAGTATCGCCTGTGCTGCGGCTCTCGATATGAGGATTGCCGATCACCAGACCCACCCGTTGCGCGGCATCCTTGAGCACTGCCCGCAATGCAGCGCTGCAATCGTGATCGGCGCGCAGGCGCGCCAGCACCCCCGGACGCGGATCGAAGCAGTGAGGACCATCAAATGTGGTAATACGAACAATCTCTACGCTCACCGATACTCTTTCTTACGCTCGTCTATGATGGAACACAGGCGACATGGTACCAGATCGTACAAACGACGACCAACACCTGAAAACAACCATCCCTGAAATCGGAGGCAGTTGAACGAGGCGAGGGGAAAGCAGAAAACAACCACCCCCGGTAGTCGGAGGTGGTTGAGCGTTGAATGCCGGATGTTTCAGCGCTGCACCAGCGGCAGGAACACCTGGTACGATGGTGTCGATCCAGGCGCAGCCGTCACCGTGATGTGCACACCCACCGGCGCCGACCGATCCTCGCCATCGAACGCCGCTATCTGGAATGTATCCACTCCCACGAACGTTGGCTGGGGCGTATACGTGAATGACCCATCAGCATTGAGCGTCAGCGTCCCGTTTGCCGGTTCGCCGATCAGCACCGCTGTGAGCGGATCGCCGTCCGGGTCACTCGCACCGGTCAGCACACCCGGCGCCGGCACGCTGAGCGATTGCCGGTTGGTCGTCGTCCAATTGCTGGATTGCGCCGTCGGCGGACGGTTCTCTTTCCGCACTGTGATGCGCACACCCACCGGCGCCGACCGATCCTCGCCATCGAACGCCGCTATCTGGAATGTATCCACTCCCACGAACGTTGGCTGGGGCGTATACGTGAATGACCCATCAGCATTGAGCGTCAGCGTCCCGTTTGCCGGTTCGCCGATCAGCACCGCTGTAAGCGGATCGCCGTCCGGGTCACTCGCGCCGGTCAGCACACCCGGCGCCGGCACGCTGAGCGATTGCCGGTTGGTCGTCGTCCAATTGCTGGATTGCGCCGTCGGCGGTTGATTGGCGGTGACCCGAATGATCACCGTTGTTGGCGGCGCGCTGAGGATGCCATCGCTCGCAGTATAGGTGAACGAGTCTTCGCCGATAAACCCTTCGGCGGGCACATACGTGAAAGACCCGTCACTGTTGAACACCAGCGTGCCACTGAGCGGCTCGTCAGTCAACGTGATCTGGAACGGATCACCGTCGCCATCGCTATCGTTGGCGCGCACACCGGGCGCCGGAACCTGAAGCGCGCGACCCGGGCGCGTAAAGTATGTTTCACCCGGCGCCCACGGCGCAAGGTTCGGCACGAGGCGCTCACCTCGACCGACGATCACTTCCAGATTGCGATAGCGCCCTTCAATCTCGCGCCCAAACGCGCTATCGAAATTGAGAGGCGCGCTATCCACAAAGCCGAGAGAGAAGCGACGCTGCCCTCGTAACTCCGCCTGCAACGTTTGCGCCGATCCGGTCCACTCACGCCGACCGAACCCGAAGACGGTCATACTATTCTGCCAGCCGGAAGAGTCATTCTGTTGACGATACATTTCAATCGTCGTATCGGCATCATCGTGATGCGCCAACCAGAGCGCGCGTCCTCCCAGCGCCGACTCGCCAGCGCGGAAATAGACCCACTCCGGACCGTTGATGTCGGCATGGAACCGTTCGTTGTACGCGAAACTGGGATCGACGGCATTCCCCGACAACCCATCGCCGCGCACCCAGCGGTCGCCCTCATTGAGTGTTCCGCCCGGCGTGCCCTCGTACAACCACCAGTAGGAGAGCGGCGTCGAACCGGACAGTGGTGTGCGCACAACCGACATCCGCACACTGTTGGGGAAGAACTCCCAGACGGCTTCCCATTGTCTGTTGCTGCTGACCGAGCGCACAACGGTGCGCAGCACCCCCTCCTGTTCAACGGTAGTCGTCGAACGCTGGTTCGTACTGAGTTCATTCCCCTGGAGCGGACCCGAAGCGCTTGGAATGGGGAAGACGTTGTAGTAGCCTGGATGGAAAACCGGGCCAAGATTTGGAATACCGCGATAGGCGCCTGCCGAGTCAGCCGCCGGATTGTACGAAATCCAGTCCGCATCCGAGCGGTCGAACATGCTGATCAGCGCGCCGCCATTGAGCGAGTAATAGAACATCGCGCTGCGCTGACCGGTCGAGTTGCGCGTCTCAATGACGGTTGCAAGATCGCGCCGGTAGGTCGTCGTCGGTGTGACAACCGCCGTGAGCGGCGTGAAATCCGGCGGCGCAAAACGCCCCTGGGTCTCGAAATAGACGAAGAAGCGGCGGGTGACATTCGCCTCAGTGCGTCCCCGCAAGAGCACGAGCAGTGTTCCGCGCGCATTTGTTATCGGATTGTACGCGCTGACCGGGTCGAACTGATAGACGACCATGGGATCGATGAGATTGCCGTCCGCATCAACCTCGACAACACGGATCGAGTCGCGCAGGATCGCGCCGTTGCCGCCTGCCTGTGAAAGCGCAGCCGTAAAGTTGACATCAAACTCAGCGACGTAATCGACGCGCGGATATGCGCCTGAACGCGCTTCCAGCGGCACGCGGTAGCGCCATCCGGTCAGATGCCAGTCGCCTGGCGGCGGCGTACCAGGAGTAAGCACCGTTATGGTCGCTGTGGCAACACTGGTCTGCGCGCCATCATTGACGCTCACCGTCAGCGGGAAGCGCCCACCATTGCGATAGCGGTAACTCAACTGGAACGAGCCATCCGGGTTGAGAGCGAGCGATTGCGCACCGCTGCCGTCACCATAATCAACCGTTGCCGTCAGAGTCGGCGAGTCCGGATCGCGGACGATGCCGGTGCGGGTAAACACATCTCCCGGATTGAGCAGCGCGCCTTCACCGAGGAGGATGTTCGGCGGGTCATCGACCGCTTGAATATCGATCGACACCGTTGCTGTTGCGCTGCGCCCATACTGGTCGTCGACACGGAAGACAAAACGATCGGCGCCGCTGACATCGCGGTTGGGAAGATACATCAGGTCAGGCGCAAGACCGCGCAGCGTGCCGAGCATCGGCGGCGTCACAATCGTATACTGCAACACAGCACGCGCATCGTTGCCGACCGGCAGGGTCACAGCCAGCGGTTGATCTTCCTGGGTTGTGAGCGATGTATCGTTGGCAATCAGCGGCGGCGTTTCCGGCGGCGAACTGTACTCAACGAACAGCGCCGGACCGGGCCAGAGCACTTCAAGCTCATGATCATTGCGATTCGACCAGATACGCAAAATATTATCGCCTTGATTGAGAAATTCGCGTGGATTCGTCAGGACGCGCGCATCAAAATTGTAATCGTGGAACACGCCAAAAGAATTATCGGACCAGATCGAGAATGCGTTGATGGCAACCGTTGTTCGCGAATCCGAAACCGATGAGCGTCCACTCCAACTGTAGAGAATAAAGCGCGCCCGCGTTGCGTTCGTGAGCGAATCGGGAATGGATATGAATGCCGTCTTGCCGATGCGCGGCTGCCGATAGGTGTTGAAACCAAAATTGCGCGGCGGACCGAACACCCGCTGCCCGTAGTAGTCGCTCCAGGTGTTGTACATGCGCACACTGCGCCCAACACGATTGAATGTCACTGTCACCGCCGGAGTCATATAACTGACGCCGGTATTGTCGGTGATGCGCGCCATCAATTGGACCGGCTGATCCTGATCGGGGACCCATTCCGTATTCCAGGTAAACGTGTAGACCCCGTTCGTATTGGAGCCGCTCGACGGCGAGGTGCGCGTCCCAATCGTGCGTTCCCAGACGCCGTGGCGCAGCGCGTAATGCCATTCGCGCAGCACGCCGTCGCCGTCCCAATCGTAATCGAGATAATTGCCGATCAGGTCCACACGCGCAATCGTGCGACCGGACGGCGCTTGCGCGCTCACGCTAATCTGCGGGAACTGGCTGGCGCTCAAGTTCTCGGTAATCACCCCGCCGTCTACCGGCGAGGTGATCGCACCATCGGGGCGCACAACGCTTGAATTGTAGTAGATGCGCGTCGTCACCTCATAGATCCACATATTGCCCCAGTAGAAATTCGTCCCCGACGCGCACTGCGGCAACGACCGCTGCGGACCGATACGATAGCGATAATTCACCGTGACGGTATTTCCCGTGCTGCCGGGAGGTCGCACGCCGCCGGTTCCGCTCAACGGCAACGGTGCGATGGCATTGGTTGGCGCGCGAAAGTAGCAGGTCGGCAAGGTATCGGGCGGAATACCCTGAATGTCGGGGTAGGGCGTCCAGGGACCGCCGTTGACATTGAATTCCTGCTGCGTCGATGCGAGGTGCCCGCCCCAGTATTCGAAGATCGCCTCGGCGCGCACGGCGTTGGCAAGATCAACATTCCGCGCCTGTCGCGTCTGCTCCGAAGGCACGGAACCGCAGCGCGTGCCTGACGCATTACACACCGACGTCTGACGAAACGTCGAATCGTCCTGGAACTGCCGGAACACATCTCCCGGTTGCGGACCGATTGGAGCGCCGCTCTGGGCAGCAACCGACGGCAGATCAAGGATCAGCGCCTGGAACGGCGCCGACGGCGGTGTCAGCGTCGATGCACTGAGCGCGATCAGCATTACAGTGGCAAGAAGGAGTCGATGACCGCGAATCTGATGATTCATGACACATCCCTACGCTTACGAGAAACTTTTGGCAACAACGAATCAGCCATCCGCCGTATGCACGTATGGCGTATGTCAAAGCAATCGTTTGATACCCCATCGTCTGCGCAAACTATAGAAGGTGGCGCTATCATTTGTCAATGATAATGAAAATACTGTAAATTCTTCGCCAATACACCGTTCGAGATAAAAAATAGTTCAAAGATGCACGATTTCAGGATATGCCGCAATGAACGGCATGTCACAACACGTTGGCGGGCGCGGCGTCGAGCGGGGACCGCCCGCGCGCCCAGGAACGCCTACGTTGAGGAAACGAAGCACCGCCTGGATTGGGGCGCGCCGGCGCCCGCAGTGCGTTCAACCCGACGGGAAACCGTCGGGCGGGCAGGACCGAACACGGTATGCCTGCACCCACGCGGGAAGGTGCCATTGACATCACGACAGAAAATGATATATTTGTTCGAGATGGACGATTCACCAGGCGCAAGGAGGGTGCATGTCGGTGTTGAATCGAAAACGGATCGGCGTTATCACCGGCGGCTCGCTGATCGAGGGGCTGCATGCCCGCCTCGACAGCAGCGTGAGCGTCGAAGATGTGCGCGTCGGTCAGTTCGTCGTTATTCAGGGAGAGAAGCACAACTTCTTCTCGATGGTCACCGATATTGCGCTCGAAGCGACCAACCGCACCATTCTTACCCGCCCGCCAGATGGCGACCGTTTCTTCCACGAGGTGCTGGCGGGCACGGCAACCTACGGCGTGGTGCAACTCAAACCGATGCTCATGTTGCCCCACGATCTGAATCAGGAGTTGCGCCCGGTCAAAACCGTGCCGTATCACTTTGCCCCAGCACTCGAAGCGGACGCGCAGGATTTCACCCGTGTCTTTGGCGCAGACGACGCAACGCACTTCGAGATTGGACGACCACTCGACATGGATGTGCCGGTCTGTGTGGACCTCAACCGCCTCGTGGAGCGCTCAAACGGCATCTTCGGCAAAAGCGGCACCGGCAAGAGTTTTCTTACCCGTCTGATCCTGTGCGGTATCATCCGTTCCGGAACGGCGTCGAACCTGGTGTTCGACATGCACAGCGAGTACGGCTGGGAAGCCACATCAGAGGATGGCAAATTTGTGAAAGGATTGCGCCAGTTGTTCGGACCACAGGTGCTGATCTTTTCGCTCGATGCCGAGTCGTCGCGCAAACGTGGCGTGAGTGTGGACGAAACCATCACCATCGGTCTTGATCAGATCGAGGCGGACGATATTCTGCTCCTTCAGGACGAACTGAATCTGACCGCCACCGCCGCCGAGTCCGCCTATCTGCTGGTGGATCGGTACAAACAGGAGTGGCTGAAGACGCTCCTGGGCATGAGCAGTGCCGACATTCACGAATTTGCCGAACAAGCCGGGGCGCACGCCGGCGCGATCAGCGCACTCAAACGCAAACTGGATCAGATCCAGCGCCTGGGATTTGTCCGAGAGCAGGCGCCGCTGGATGCCATTGATCGCCTGATTGAGCATCTGGCACGCGGGAAGCATGTGGTGCTTGAATTCGGGCAGTACCGCAGCGCGCTGGCGTATATGCTGACAGCGAACATCATCACGCGCCGCATCTATCGGCGCTGGGTCGAACAGACCGAAACCTTCCTGCGCACCAAGAACACCGCCGACAAACCGCGCCAGTTGGTGATCACGATTGAAGAGGCACACAAATTTCTCAATCCGGTTGCCGCGCGCCAGACGATTTTCGGCACGATTGCGCGTGAGTTGCGCAAATACAGCGTGACACTGCTCATTGTCGATCAGCGCCCCTCTTCAATCGACCCAGAGGTGATGAGTCAGATCGGCAGTCGGATCACAGCACTGCTCAACGATGACCGCGACATCGACGCCGTTTTTACCGGCGTGAGCGGTGCCGCCGGTTTGCGCGCCGTGCTTGCCAGCCTCGACACGCGCCAGCAAGCGATGGTGCTGGGACACGCCGTGCCGATGCCTGCCGTCATTCGAACGCGCCCCTATGATGCTGCATTCTACAAGGCAATGGGGTTTGTCGAAACGTCCATCGCCGAGCGGCGAAACCGCGCGTATGCGGAGATGGATGAGTTGTTTCCGTGAGAACTGAGAACCGAGAACCGAGAACTGAGAACCAAGAACCCCTTTCCGGCGGCAACTGGCAACCTTGCCACTCTGAAACATGCACTGTGCAACGACCGCCTGTAACCTTCCTTCCCCAAGCCTCTTGAGATCGGGCGAGGTTTCCGAAGCGGGCACAACCTCTCCCTTCAGCGACATGCAAGGGCATGACACATATCTCAAAAGACGGATACGTTCAACATGCAACGTTCAACGGGCAACGTTCAGCCACCCGTCCAGGAGCCGTTGCTGCTCTTCTGTCGGCGATTCGACCGGCGTGATCGTCAGGGTATCAGGCGGAGATTCGGTAAGTTGCAGCGGGATGTGGAGCAGGTCGTCGCGGCGAAAGAGGCTGAACAGCACGGTATCGCCAGGTTTACGTTCCGCCAGCCGCGCTTTGAGGCGCTCTTCGTCGATACGAACGCCATCCAGCGCGATCAGTTCGTCACCGGCATAAATCCCGGCAGACTCGCCGGGTCCACCTGCCAGCACCACCGAGACCTTGAGTCGACCATGATCCGTTTTGAGGCGTAACCCATGCCAGGCGGGGAGATGATCGTTCTCTTTTTCGAGCGAATGCCCCCAGACCAGGCGCAACCCCACGGCATCGAATGCGCGATCATACTCCAATTCATCCGTACTGGCGACGGCGCGCGCCAGCAGTGCGCGGTATGCCCCGCCCTCCTCGCCGGCGACTGCTTCCACCGCGCGGCAGAACCCGTCATCATCATCGAAGCCAGGGCGCTTGGCAAATGCGCCGCTGTAGAGGTCGTGCACCTGATCGCCGGCATATTCAGCATACAGATAGCGCATGACATCATCGAGCGAACGCGCCCCACCGGTGCGCCGCCGGATCTCCAGATCGAGCAGCAGCGCCACCAGGCTGCCTTTCAGATAGTACGACACACTGCTGTTCGGTCCGTTCTCATCAGGGCGATAGAACTTAATCCAGGCGTCGAAACTGCTCTGTTCCAGCGACTGAAGCGCCCGTCCCGGCTGGCTCTGCAATAACTTAATGTCGTCGGCGAGCGTTTCGAGATACCGTTCGCGACTGATTAAGCCGGCACGCAGCAGAATCAGATGGTCGTAATAACTGGTGATTCCTTCCATCACCCACAACTGGCGGGTGTAGTTTTCGCGCGCGTAGTCGAACGGACCAAGCGGCGCAGGACGAATGCGCTTAACATTCCAGACGTGAAAAAACTCATGAGCTGTGAGCGCCAGAAATCGCTCATACGAACGTGCAGGACGAAAGCCCCAGCGATCCACAATGTTCGAGACGCTGTTGCGATGTTCAAGACCGCCATATTCGCCATCGACCAGATGAACGATGAAGACATAACGCTGATAGGGTAATCCGCCAAACATGGCACGTGTGGTTTCGACAATCGTGCGAGTATCGGCGAGAATCTGACGCTCATCTTCGTTGCCGCGTCCCCAGAGCGCGATTTCGTGAGGAATGCCATCGACCTCGAAGGTCAGCAGACGGTGCGTTCCGCATTCGAACGGCGAGTCAACCAGTTCATCATAATCGTTGGCGCGAAATGTCGCCCAACCAGTGCGCTCCCCGGCGCCATCGATCCGCTCCAGCCCGGTCGTTACACGCCATTCAAGCGGCGTCTGGACATGGACGACGCATGGCTCGTGCAGATGGCCGCAACGGTACATGCAGAGATTGGACGGGTTGAAATAACCGTGCGTGCCATCGAGGTGGCTAGTGCGGACGCTCAGATCGAACGCATACACCTGATAGGTGACACGCACGGAACGGGCATTGCTCGCCATAATGCGCCAGGTGGTCTTATCGATCTTCTGCCAGGGCAACGGTTCGCCGCGATCGTTGGCAGCAGCGAACTGCTGCACATGGCGGGCATAATCGCGGATCAGATACGATCCCGGCGTCCAGGCCGGCAGCGCCAGATCAAGCGTGGGACCGTCAACAGAGGGAATATCGAGCGTTACATCGTACAGATGAGTATGGGGACGCAACATCGAGATGGAATAGACTAACGGCATAGGCGCTGCTTCGCAACTGCACTGTCAGGAACGAACCTGCACGGAAACATTGTCGAGGGGTCAAACCGTATAAGGAGCGAACAGGCGGACGAACAGCCGCCCGAACTGCGGCGAGTCGGTATCGATCTGCTCATAGAGATCGACCACGCGCGCGACCTGATCCCGGCGCCGCCACATCTCGCGCGCGAAGCGGTCGTCGATGTTGCGTTCGGTGCGCAAGAAGGCATAGAACTGCTTGAGCGACGTACAGAGTTCACGCGCCCCTCGAGGCGAACTGTTGGCGACACGCCGCGGATAAAAGAAGAACAGGCACTCATCGAGCGTGGCGTAGTTGCCCTCAGCCAGCGTCTGCGCATAATAACTGGCAAGAAAATCAGCGTAGATCCACAGGTCGCCGGTGCGACTGGCCGCCGTCGCCTCGCTCTTACCCTGCGCCAGCAGGAAGGCATAGAACCGTTCCATCAACTCGTGACTGACAGCCAGCGCCTCGTCGTTTGGGGTCAGTTGCTCGTCAAGGTCCTCGTCCCACTCCTCAACGTTCTCATCCCACTCCTCATCGAGCGTCGACACCTCATCATCGTCTGCACCATCTTCGAGTTCTGGCGGTCCACCGTTGAAATCCGATGATGTGGTCCCGGATGCAACATACGGGACCAGCGTTGCAAACAGATGGGGATTATCGGGAAGCATGCGATGGAAGCGTGCTGCCAGAATCTGCTGAATTTCTTCGATATTCTCGGTGCTGTGCAGGCGCTCAATCTCCTCAGGGCTGAGTTCTGCTATCAGTTGGCGCGCCGCTGCAAGCAACTCAGGACGTTCGGCGATGAATTCTCGCAGATCGTCGATAATCGACAGATCATCATTATCGAGGTCGGCAGCGGCAAACAGTCCATCCTCATCATCCGTCAGGGTCCATGCATCGTGATCATACTCGCCTTTGCGCACCCGTTCGTCGATCTGATCGGAATAATCCTGGAGCGCATTGATTGGCTCCAATTGCACAACTGTTGTTTCGCCACTGCGCGTATCGAAGACCACGCGCGCTGTCGAAGCGCGTGGCGCAATACCATTCCACAACTCCTGCGCCGCAGCCTCGCGGCGGCTCTCCAGAAGTTCACGCTGAAGAGCATCAATTGCCGCCAGCAGTTCGGAATCATGCGTTTCCCACATGCCAGAGTCCTGATCCTCAAGAATATCCGCCAGAGCGCGATACGTGCGATCACTCAGAAAGATGCCATTGATAAGGCGCAGGCGTGGATCGTTCGCCACCAACTCCTGCCACGAACGCCCGGCATACGTCGTGCGCCAGGCAGCGCGCGCAAAGACCGGCAATACCACATCAGCGGCGCTGATCGGCAGTGAGCGACTGGTAGCCACACGTGCGGCGATACCCTCGATCAATTCCTGTTCCTGGCGCAGCACATCTGCTGAACGCACAAGCGCGGCGTGATCGGCTTGCAGGCGGAGCGTCAACGGCGCCACCCGCTCAATCGTCACCAGGATCGTGTCGCCGTCGAACATACCTTCACGGCGCATCCAGTCGCTGATGTCGATGGCTGATTGCGCGAGCGGTCCAAAGAGATCATCAACCAGTTCAATCGAATCAAATCGGAAGGGAATGAGCGTCCCAGAGGCGTCTTTCAGTGTCAGATCATCGTGATAAGGCGCAACGAAGGGAAACAGGTGCGTCCGCAACAACAGCCCGGTCGCCAATTCATGCGGACCGGGCGTCACCCGGAAGCGCAGCCCGGTCAGCGCGACACGCAGCGGCATCAACGCGCCATCGCCAAGGCGCACCCACCCGACCTCATTCGCCCCAAAACGAAGGCGAGCGCGAATGCTGGCGAAGGGATCACGCGCCTGGCTTGGACGCCGTTGCAGCACCCGTTCGTAGATCTCGCGCTCAGCGACGACCCTGTCATATTCCTCTGCCAGTTCCAAAAGGATACTGGCGATAGTCGGTTCGCGTTGCGCCATGGTTGGGAAAACTCCTCGTTGTGCGTGTATCTTGTAGCAATTATATCACAGTGACGAGGGAGGCGAGAGGCAAGAGACGAGAGGGTGCAGGCGGCAGGCGGGATGTTGAACGTTGCACGTTCCATGGGCGGATGAAAAGGTACAGGTAAGTACGTGTTTCCAGCCTCTAACCCTTAACCCTTCTCCTGGTTCCTGGTTCTCCTACCCCGACTTGACATCCCCCCCCTTCTCGGATATAGTAGCGGCGTACCGAAACAGACGCCAGCAGCCTGGTATGCGTGCAGCATTTCGTACAACGACCGCCACGATGACTACTCCGGGCACTACCGCCGGGTGGGATCGTCGTGGGAGGGTTTTCGGGCGCTGACAGCCCATATGCGATGAACGCCCCCTCCTGCAAAGGATGGGGGCGTTTCTATTTCGGCGATGGAGGAAGGCATGCTGTTCGACCGCTATGGCGCATTTCTGCCGCTCACGGAGCAAACGCCGCGCCTCAGCCTTGGCGAAGGCGATACGCCATTGATCCACGCGCCGCGCCTGGCGCGCGCCATTGGGGTACGCGAGTTGTTTCTGAAATATGAGGGCGCCAACCCGACCGGCTCGTTCAAGGATCGCGGCATGGTCGTAGCCGTCGCCAAAGCCCTCGAAGCGGGCGCAACCTCGGTGATCTGCGCTTCGACCGGCAACACCTCCGCCAGTGCGGCGGCGTATGCGGCGCATGCCGGGATTGAGTCGATCGTCGTGGTGCCTGCCGGAAAAATTGCGCTTGGCAAACTGGCGCAGGCGCTGATGTACGGCGCGCGGCTGCTGGTGATCGAGGGCAACTTCGACCAGGCGTTGCACATAGTGCGCGACCTGGCGCAGACGTATCCGGTCACCATTGTCAACTCGGTGAACCCCTACCGCCTTGAAGGGCAGGCAACCGCCGCCTACGAAATCTGCGATGCACTCGGCGGTCCGCCAGACGCGCTCTGCCTGCCGGTCGGCAACGCCGGGAACATCACTGCGTACTGGATGGGGTTCCGTCGCTATCACGAGGCGGGGCGCATCGACCGATTGCCGAGAATGCTCGGTTTCCAGGCGGAAGGCGCTGCACCGATTGTGCGCGGGCATCCGGTCGAACACCCGGAAACCATCGCAACCGCGATCCGCATCGGCAACCCGGCCAGTTGGTGCTACGCACTCGATGCGCGCGATCAGTCGGGCGGGTTGATCGACTGGGTGAGCGATGATCAGATTCTCCAAAGCTGGCGTGATCTGGCGCGCCTGGAAGGGGTGTTCGTCGAACCGGCATCGGCAGCCGGCATCGCCGGGTTGCGCAGAGTCATCGCCGAAGGACGCGCCGAACCGAATGCGCGCTATGTGGCGGTGCTCACCGGTCATGGACTGAAAGACCCGGGGCTGGCGGTTGAACAATTCGATGTTCCTGAGCCGACGCCGGCGGACATGGACGCCATTCTTCGATGGTTGGGCTGGTAGAACAACGAGGAGGAGACCAATGCCCTTGCTGGTGATGAAATTTGGCGGAACATCGGTCGGCGACGCCGCTGCCATTCGGTCAGTCGCGGCGATTACCGAGGCGCAACGCGCAACGTGGGGACAGGTTGCACTGGTGGTTTCGGCGATGAGCGGCGTGACCGATATGCTGATCCGCGGCGCCACCACGGCGGCATCCGGCGATCAGCAGACGTTTCGCGCTATGGATCGCCTGCTGCGCGAAAAGCATGCCGCTGCGCTGGCGGAACTCGTCTCCGACGAGCGCGAACGCGCGGACGTGAGCGATCAGGTCTTTCGGCTGATCGACGAGTTCAGTATGCTGTGCCACAGTGTCGCGGTGTTGGGTGAGTTGTCACCACGTGCCGTCGATGCCATTTCAAGCCTTGGCGAGCGCATGAGCGTGCGGGTTGTCGCTGCCGCGTTACGCGCGCGCGGCATCCCTGCCGAAGCGCTCGATGCCACCGGCTTCGTGGTGACGACCGCACATTTCGGCGATGCACGTCCGTTGCAAGACGTCACGCGCGAACGCACTCGCGCACAGGTGCTCCCACTGCTCGAACGCGGCATCGTGCCGGTGATTACCGGTTTTATCGGCGCTACTGAGCAGGGTGTCACAACCACCCTGGGGCGCGGCGGCAGCGATTACAGCGGTGCGATCATTGGCGCTGCGCTCGATGCCGATGAAGTCGATATCTACACCGACGTCGACGGCGTGATGACCACCGACCCGCGGCTGTCGCCTGATGCCCGCGTGATCCCGGTGCTCTCCTACGCCGAAATGGGTGAACTGGCATATTTTGGCGCCAAAGTGCTACACCCGCGCACAATCCGCCCGGTGGTCGAGCGTGGCATTCCGCTGCGGGTGCGCAACACCTTCAATCCGTCTCATCCCGGCACCCTGGTCGTTCAAGACGTTGCATCGAACGGGCAGACCGTCAAAGCCGTGACGGCTATCCGCAACCTGAGCCTGATCACCGTCGAAGGGCGCGGCATGATCGGCGTGCCCGGCGTTGCAGCGCGCACTTTTGGCGCTGTCGCCAGTGTTGGCGCGAATGTGTTGATGATCTCTCAGGCGTCGTCGGAGCAGAGCATCTGCTTCGTTGTGCCATCCAACACCGTGCCACAGGTGACCTACGCGCTCGAACACAATCTGGCGATGGAACTGGCGCGGCGCGACATCGACCGCATCTGGGCGCGCGATGACGTGGCGATCATCACGGCAGTCGGCGCGGGCATGCGCGAGACTCCTGGCGTTGCGGCGCGGGTCTTCGGCGCGCTCGCCGAGAGTCAGATTAACGTGATTGCGATTGCTCAGGGGTCATCGGAGTGTTCGATCAGTACGGTCGTTGCGGCGTCGGATTGTGATGCCGCCGTGCGCGCCGTTCATCGCCTGACGCAAGGATGATCGAGGCGACCGCACCGCCTGGATGGCGGGCGGCCACGCGAGATGCGCCTGCCGCCACGGGGCATGGGCGGAACCCGAGGTGACCGTCACCGCCTGGGCTGCCAACCCCGCGTAGTGTGTGCGCAGCCAGAGAGGCATGAGCGGAGCTAAGGAGCAGCCGCAGTAGTGACGGTCACCTGGGATTGGAGAAAGGAGAGACCTCCAATACGCATCGGCAAGGCGCCTGGGGATCGAAAGTAGTGACGGTCACCTGGGATTGGAGAAAGGAGAGACATATGACACGCAAACGAATCCCAGTCGCTATCCTCGGCGCAACCGGCGCCGTTGGTCAGCGGATGGTGCAGTTGCTGGAGAATCATCCGTGGTTCGAGATTGTTGTCCTTACCGGATCGGACCGCACGATTGGGCGTCCTTACGGCGAGCTGGTGCGCTGGATTCTCGATACGCCTATCCCGGAGCGGGTGGCGAACATGGTCGTGCAACCAACCGAAGAGGTGGCTGATGTAGCAATTGCGCTTTCGGCGTTGCCGACGGATGTGGCGCGCGCGATGGAGCCGCGCTGGGCGGAGCGCACCGCAGTCTGCTCAAATGCGTCCGCCTACCGCGCGGTTGCCGATGTGCCGCTGATCATCCCGGAGGTCAACCCTGATCAACTGGCGCTGCTGGAGCGTCAGCGCGCACAACGCGGCTGGAAGGGGTGCCTGGTGACCAACCCGAACTGCGCGACGATCAGTGCGGTGATGCCCCTCAAACCGCTCCACGATGCGTTTGGTTTGCAGACGGCGCATATCAGCACGCTTCAGGCAGTCTCCGGCGCCGGATATCCAGGGGTGGCATCGCTCGACATTATCGACAACATCATTCCGAACATTGCCGATGGCGGCGAAGAAGCCAAGATCGAGGCAGAGCCACGTAAATTGCTGGGAAACGTTGCGGATGGTCAGGTGGTCGAGGCGCAGATTGCCATCAGCGCGCAGGTGACGCGTGTGCCGATCATCGATGGTCATACGGCGCTGATTGCTGCGTCGTTTGCGCAGAAACCATCACCGGAAGAGGCGCTTGCCGTCCTCGAGGCGTTCATGCCACCTGAGATTGTGCGCCATCTACCCTCGTCACCGGAACGCGCCCTGATCGTTCACTGCAATGGCGATCGCCCGCAACCGCGACGCGACCGCGACGCCGGGCGCGGGATGAGCGCCAGTGTCGGGCGGGTGCGTGCCTGCCCGGTGCTGGACCTACGCATGGTCGCGTTGTCGCACAACACCATCCGCGGCGCGGCTGGCGGCGCCATTCTCAATGCCGAATTGCTCGTGGCGAGCGGGATTGTATCGTGAAGAGAGGTTAGGGGTTAGGGGCGTCAGGTGCGCATTGTGGGTTTCGACACTGTATCAGGTCGAGCTCCTGATAGGCAAATCAGGCTCTGCAAGCGTATAGCGTGATCGAGCAGCCCGCACAGGCGGGCTTCGTAGCCCGTAGCCTGCGACTATAGTCGCCGGGCGGATAGGGCATAGCGGAATATGTATTCAAAGCCCATCAGCCGCCGGGTCCCAGGGAGTCGCCGGGCAGGGGGAATGGTAGCCATTCAACGTCCGTCCAGGGGCGAATCAACCTGTTCTATTGCCATAGAATGAGGTTCGTGCAAATGTCCAGGAGGCGCGGATGGGTCGCGATATGTGGAGTGAGTGGCTGTTGCACCGGCGTTTCGGCGGCGACGCGCAGCGTATGCAGTCAGTTCTCGACTTTCTGCGCCCGGTGCGGGATAAGGTGTTGGACAATGCACGCCTCGCCGAAGGCGATACGGTACTCGACGTTGGCTGCGGCGACGGGTTGATCGCCTTTGGCGCACTGGAACGGAGTGCCAGCGGCACAATTATCTTCAGCGACATTTCCCAGGATCTGCTCAATCACGCACGGTCCCTGGCGCGCGAAATGGGGCTGCTGGATCGCTGCCAGTTCCTGCTCGCTCCGGCAGAGGATCTCTCAGTGCTGGAAGATGCTTCAGTGGATGTGGTCACCACGCGGTCCGTTCTGATCTACGTTTCGGCGAAACAACAGGCGTTCAGAGAGTTCTATCGAGTGCTCAAGCCTGGCGGGCGCCTGTCGATCTTCGAACCGATCAACAGGTTTGGTATGGATATCTCTGAGCAACCGCACTGCTTCGCCGGATACGATGTGACACCAGTGATAGACATCGCGCAGAAGGTCAAGGCGCTCTATCATAAGTTGCAACCACGGGATAGCGATCCAATGCTGAACTTCGATGAGCGCGATCTGATCGCATATGCCGAACAGGCGGGGTTCAGGGAGATCCGCCTCGAGTTACAGATAGAGGTGACGTCTCCCGGAAATGCGGCAATGTCTGTCAAAGATGGCGACTGGGAGGCATACGTGCGCACTGCCTGGAACCCGAAAATCCCAACGCTCGAAGAAGCGATGCGCCAGGTGCTGACGCCTGAAGAGTCCGAAACCTTCACCGCGCACCTGCGCCCATTAGTGGAAGCGCACCAGAGAGTACACCGATCGGCAGTGGCGTACCTGTGGGCGGTCAGGTGATGCAGGTAGAGCCAGGAGCATTCGGGAACGGCAGAGTTTTCGTTGAACGTTGCACATTCAACGCTTCCACCTGCAACCCTCAATTAACCTTTCCACCTGCCACCTTCCCATCCGCGCAGAGACGTTGCAGTGCAACATCTCTGCTATGCAACCCGCAACCTGCAACCTTCACCCCCCATCCCCAGGAGCAAACCTGAACCAAGCCCGCGTCAGTATGCGTCGCCCGCGCGCTACGGCAGCGCTGAGTTCCGATACCCTGAACAGAGCAGTGACCCCGGCATACGCCAGGACGCCGGCTGCGGTTGCCCCGGCCAGCCATACAACGAGCGGCAAAAAGTCGTCGGGCCAGCGGTAGGTATCACCAGGAGCGACGAAGGGTGCTATCGCATATGAGGAACGGAGTAGTAATGCAAGCGCGAAGGCGCATGCCATGGTCGCCAGGATCATCGCACCGATTGCGCGGAAGAAGTCGCGCTCCAGCCCGCCCAACCGCCGTCCAAGCAGCGCGAGGAGCAGAGTGGCTTCAAACAGGTTTGACAGGCTGAACGCCAGACCCAACCCGCCCAACCCCAGCCCCACACGCAGGAACGACCATCCCAGGCTCATGTTGAGCGCCACCGCCGCAATACCAACAATCACCGGCGTTCGGGTATCCTGCATAGCGAAGAAGGCGCGCACGATGACTTCGGCGGCGGCAAATCCGGCAAGCCCCAGCGCATACGCCGCCAGCGCCTCGGTGGTCAGCGTCGCCGATGCAGTATCGAATGCGCCGCGCTGAAAGAGCGCGCGGAGCACCGGCAGCGCCAGCACGCCAAGGATCGCCGAAGCCGGCAGCGCCAGGAACAGCACAGCGCGCACACCACCAAGCGCCGTTGCACGAAACGTTACGCGGTCGCCGGCAGCATACTGGCGCGCCATTTCGGGGAAAAGAACCGTTGCCATGCTCAGCGCGATTAACCCGTGCGGCAGCAGCATCAACTGGAGCGCATACGCATTTGCTGCCAGCGCCGCACTCCCCAGCGTCGATGCCAGACTGACAATAGCGATCATGTTGACCTGCCATGCAGATTGCCCCAAGATGCGAGGACCGAGCAGACGGAGCATCCGTCCAACGCCTTCGGCGTAGAATGGGGTCAGAAATGAGACGGGCGACGCGCGAGCGCCGTCAGACTCGCGCCCGCTCTGATATGCGGCGGCAGTGTTCGCAGAGACGACCAGACCTGCTTTCCTGCGCTGTTCATCACGATCGTCTCTGATGCGATACGTCGCCCCGACGGAGCGCAACCCTGGCAACTGGACCAGAACAAACAGCGCCGCGCCGATATTGACGCCCCAGACCAGCCCATAGATGCCGAGCCAGGGTCCGAACAGCGCGCCGCCAATGATTCCAAGGTTGTACAGATTTGAACCGATGGCGGGCAGCGTAAACCGGTTGAACGATTCGAGCGTCGCCTTGGCGAGTCCGCCGACGCCAAGCAGAAATGGTTGAATCAGCATCAGGCGCAGCACATCGACCGTAAGTGCGCGTTCCGCCTCATTCAACCCGCGCCCAACGCTCAGCGCCACAAGCGGCGCGGCAAACACCCAGACGACCGCACATGCTGCCGTCAGCGCCAACAGGGTCAGGTTCAGCACGGCAGATGCCAGCCGCCAGGCATCGCGCCGTTGTTCGAGCGCCTCCGAAAACACCGGGATAAACGCCGAACCCAACGCCCCTCCCGCAACCACGAGGTAGATCAGGTCGAGAATGCCGAACGATGCGCGGAAAGCGGCAAGTTCGGCGCTGGTGCCGAACTGGTGTGAGATCAGCACATCGCGCGCCAGCCCAAGCAGCCGACTCGCCAGGTATCCGGTTGCAACGATAAGAGTGTTCAGCAGAGCGCGTTTCATGAGAAAACCGAGAACCGAGAACCGAGAACTGAGAACCGAGAACCGAGAACTGAGAACTGAGAACTGGCAGCCGTTCACACTTCGCCCCGGAGCGCGGACGTCGCGCCCGCATGAGTGCTTCGTCCCGCCGTTACGCCGCACTGCCGCCCTACCCCGGGTGATCGTCACTCCGGGCTTTGCTCGCAACACCTGCCCTTCCCCTGCCCCCTGGCAGTTGATCGGCGCTCATCCCCATCACCGAGTGACAGTCACCTTGAGGACGGTTGCACAGATCGTCGCTTCCTGGTATAATGACGCTCCAGAACAAGCGGCGCGTCTGCGGCCGCTTTCATTATGAGATGGAGCACTCGCAGTTTCAAGGAGAGAGTGAGTCTTGGCAAACACAAAGTCTGCTGAAAAGCGCATTCGCTCGAACGCGCGCCGCGCGCTGCGCAACAAGATGTACCGATCACGGGTCAAGACCGCAATCCGAAAAGCGGAGCGCGCTATCTTTGCCGGCGCCCCCGAACCGGAACTGGTCCGTGAGGCGATGAGCCTGCTGGATCGCGCCGCAGTCAAGGGGATCATCCACAAAAACAACGCCGCCCGGCGTAAGTCGCGTCTGGCAAAGAAACTCGCCAAAGCCACAGCGACTCCAACATCTTGAGTCGTGTCAGGAACACATATCGGCGACGATCAGTTCCAGTCCGGCTTCAATTGCTGCGCGACCGGTCTTTGAGGCATGATCGAGTTCGAGCAGGCGCCGGTGCAAACGCTGTAGATCGGCATCACTGAAACCGTGCGCCTGCTCAAGTGCTTTGCGCACAACGAACGGCTTCTGCCCCAACCGGTTCGCAATATCGTCGGGGCGCAGACGCTGTGCCGCCAGATCCCTGACTCCCATCAGAATGCGCACCTGACGCGCCATCATGAACAGAATATACTGTGCCGCCTGACCGTCGTCGAGCAGACGGCGCAGCGCTGTCAGCGCCGCACTCCGACGGCGCGCACTGAGCTCGTCGATGAAGGAGAACAGATTCTGCTCCTGCCTATCGGCAACCAGCAGATCGACCTCGCGGACAGTAATACGCCCGCGACGCCCGACGAACGTTGCCAGTTTGGTCAGTTCAGTCACCAGCAAGCGGCTGTCATTTCCCGCCAGCAGAGTCAACCGCTGAGCAGCATCCCGTTCGAGGGTGACGCCAAGACCTTTTGCGCGGTCACTCAGCCAGCGCAGCAGATCGGCGCCTTCGCGTGGCACGCATTCGCGCACCTCAGCATGCTTCTTCAGAAACGTGAAGAGACTGCTACGTTTATCGAACTCGTCGCTTTCGACAAAAACAAGATCGCAGGCGTCCGGCACGTGCTCCAGGTATGCGCGCACGTCGTCACGATCCTTGCCGGCTTTCTGGTGCTTCAGCAGGTCGTCAACAATGACCAACCGCCGGTCGGCGAGGAAGGGCATCGCCTCGCATGCCGCCACAATGTCGCTGAGCGTCGTCCGCCGTCCATCGAGCGTGGTGATATTCAGGTCGGCGACCTCAGCCGGAACGCGCGCCTTGAGCGCCGCGAGCGCCTCGCTCCGCCCATATTCGTCTGGACCATACACAAGGAACAGCACGACAAAACCTGAGACAGGAAGAAACCCCACCGCCGGCGTGAGACGGATAGGTTTCGAACCTGCACAAGGCAGGTGGGTGCTGGCCCGTGGGTATCTGCGGCCCGCCGCATAGCCCATGATGTCGGAGCACAACTCCCTTCGAAACTGTGTTGGCTCGAAACAACACACCGCCCCCGACCGGGGTAGGGTTGCACTGATCGTACCACCGGTCGTCGTTTCTGGCAACTGCGAATCCGGTCAGGCAATACGCATCTTCATCCAACCTGCTGTGTTGTGGAAATCGACGACCGCGCTTCCCGGCGGCACGAGTGCGTCGCACGCGGCGCGCAGATCAGCGCTCAGCGCCATCTCCAAAACCGGCAGTATTTCCTCGAGTTGCGCCAGGGTGCGCACACCAACAATGGGCGCGGTGACACCAGGCTGATCTTTGACCCACAAAATGGCGAGTTGCGCTGGCGTCAGACCATGCTCGCGCGCGAGTGCGGCAAATGCACGACCGACCTCGATGCCGCGCGCAGTGACACGCTCGGCATAGATGCCACCACGCAGCACAACGCGCGAATCCGGCGGCGGCGCGGTAATGTCGGTATAGCGCCCTGCCAGCACCCCCTGCGCCAGCGGCGCCCACGGGATGATTGCCAGACCGTGCGCCTGGCAGAGCGGCAGCAGTTCGTTCTCGATGCGCCGATCAAGCAGATTGTACGGCGGTTGCTCCGAGACGTAACGCGCATACCCCTTCAACTCGCTGACCATGATCGCTTCCATGACGCGCCACGCCGGGTGCGTTGAACAACCGATATAGCGCACCTTCCCCTGGCGCACCAGATCGGTCAGTGCCGCGAGGGTCTCTTCGACCGGCGTGTTTGGATCAGGACGATGGATCTGGTACAGATCGATATGATCGGTTTGCAACCGACGCAGACTATCTTCACAGGCGCGTATCAGGTGCAGACGCGAGTTGCCCCGGTCATTAGGACCAGGTCCCGTTGGGAAATGCCCCTTCGTCGCCAGGAACACCTGGTCGCGCCTGCCGTTGCGCGCCAGTGCGCGCCCGATGATGCGTTCGCTTTCGCCATGGTTGTAACTGTCAGCAGTGTCGATCATGGTGATACCGGCGTCAATGGCGCGGTCAATGATGCGCATCGATTCGGCGTCATCGGTCGGGTTGCCAAAATTCATTGCGCCGATGCACAACGGCGCCACGCGCACGCCGGTGCGCCCAAAGAAACGGTATTCCATACGCTGATGTCCTTCAGGGGTGAGGAGTCAGGATAACGTTTTGCCTGCGACTCGCTGCTTTCCTGCCTTCCGCCTGCCACCCATACGCCTGGCGTCTTTCGCGCCGCCTGTTCATACTGCCACAAAGACGCACAAGACATCCACCAGGGGCACAGGCGCCCACCGATGCCCCCATAGATATCGGGCGTCCCTCCATACCCTGCCCACGGGCAACGAGACATTTTCTCACCTGAAACCTTCCTGCCTTCGCACCCTCAACCCGCGCGCCTTGCAATAGTACCACACCTGTGTGGCGGGTTATCAATCATTCAGCATGGCGCAGCGCCTCTTCCCGCCATGGCGCATGGCGTTATGGTACAATACCGGGAAGATTGAGACAATCGTGAGACCACCGGCGAGCAATCGGCCGGAAACGCCGCTAACCAGAGTACGCCAGGGCGGACGAAAGCCGCCTGCGGGAAGACGAAGGAGGCTGTCATGACGGCCGTGGCGCCAGATCATCGGGCTGCGCCAACTACACCCCAAACGCCGCCGATGTGGGCGGATGTTGATCGGGCGCTTGCCGATTTGCACGCGCGTAAAGACTCCTGGGTTCAGGTCAGCCTCGATGAGCGGATTGCGCTTCTCGCCATGCTGCGCCGCGCTCTTGCCGATGCCGCAGAGCGCTGGATCACGACAAGCCTGGAGGCTAAAGGACTGGCGCCGGGCGGGTATGGCGAAGGAGAGGAGCGTACCTGGTTGACCATTCTCACTCGCTCGCTGCGATTGCTACACCAGGCGCTGAGCGATGTGCGTGACCACGGCCAACCTCAGTTGCCGGGTGGATTGACCACTCGCCCGAATGGACAGGTGGTTGCGTCGGTGCTGCCGATCAACCGTTATGATGCGGCGATTCTTCCCCGAATGACCGGCGAAGTCTGGATCGAGCCGGGATTGACCGCCGAGGACGTGCTCCAACAGCAGGCAGCCGCCTATCGAAAGCCCGCCGAACACGGGCGCGTGGCGCTGGTGCTGAATGCGAGCACATCAAGTTTTCTCCCGGTCACTGATCTGTTGCACAAACTGTTCGTTGCCAATGAAGTCGTTGCGCTGAAACTGCATCCGATGCAGGCAGCGCTCACGTCGCTCTTTGAAGAAACCTTCCGCTCGCTCCTCGACTATGGCGTCGTCCGGTTGATCTATGGCGACCACGATCTCGATGCATATCTCTGCGCCCATTCGTTGATCGATACGGTCCATTTTAGCGGCGCCGACGCCTCGTTCGATACGCTGGTCTTTGGTGAGGGACAGGAAGGCGTGGAGCGCCGAATGCGCCACGAGGTGGTGTTGACAAAGCCGTTCAGCGGCGAGGTGGGCAATATCACGCCGGTGCTGGTCGTTCCAGGACCCTGGAGCGATGATGATCTGCATCATCACGCGATATTGCTGGTGCGCGCATTTGTCTGCAATGCCGCGTATGTCTCCGCCGCTCCACGCCTGATTGTGCATCACCGGGGCTGGCGCCGGCGCGATTCGTTCCTGGCGGCGTTCGAGCAGGTGCTGGCGCGGGTTCCAACCCGGCAGTCGCCATTCCCGGAGGCGCGCCGCCAGCTGGATGCGCTGCTGAACGCTCACGCGCGCGCCCATCGCATCGGTCAGGCGGATATGGATCATCTGCCATGGACCGTCATTCCCGACCTGACGCCGTCGGCGCTCGAGGCAGACTGCTTTGTGCGCACCATGTTCTGTCCGGCGGTCGGCGAATTGGCGCTCGACGCGAAGGACGCCGCTGCGTTCATCGATGCGGCGGTCGAGTTCCTCAATCAGCGCGTGCGGGGTACGCTGGCAGCGACAATCCTCATCCATCCGCGCACCTTGCGCGACCGTCGGGCGCGCGCGGCTTTCGAGCGGGCATTGAACGATCTTCAGTACGGGACGGTGACGATCAACGCAGTGGCGCAGCAGGCAGTGCTGGCAGGCGTTCTGCCGTGGGGCGCGTTCATCGCAGAGAGCGATGGTCGGTCCAGCGGTAAAGTCGCCAACCCGCTCATGCTTCCTCGTCCGCAAAAATCGATCCTGCGCGGTTCGTTCCGCATTCCGCGCATGTTTCTCTCCGTCGATCCGCACCACAATATCGAGATGTGCAAAGCCATCACTCGCCTGGAACAGGCGCCGTCGCCATGGCATCTGGCGCAGCTGCTGCGCCTGACGCTGCGGAGATAATCTTCGGGTTCCGAAGGCGCAAAGCAGAGGGGGGCGTGCGGTTCACATCGAACATTGAACGTGAGAGAGGAGGATCATCGGTCTGCGTAGCACGACCCCGCGCCGATCAGCGCCGAAGCGCCTCCATCTGGCGCTGAATGAACATCTGGAGTTCTGCGGCAGTCGCGTTGTCGAACGAAGGAACCGGCGCATGCGGCGGCAGTGTTGCGAGCGCGCGAAGCAGCCTGCGGTACGCTCGATAGGCTTCATCGACGTGACCGGTGCGATGAAGAATACCGGCCATTGCCAGCAAAGCCAGATAGAGGGAATGATCGAGATAGACGGCGCGCCGATAGGCGGCAAGCGCTTCATCCAGGCGTCCCTGTTGCTCCAGGATTTGCCCGTTGAGCAGGTGCGCCTCGGCAGAGAGCGGCTGGTGTTGGACCATTGTCTCACATAGCCGCATCGCAGTGGCCAGATCGCCGCGATCCGCCGCCTGCCGCGCCACCGCCAGCGTATCGGGCGCAGCATTGTCGGCAACCGGCGTGTCAGACACGAAGGACGGCGATGGCGCAGCCGGCGCAGGCAGCAGGAGCGACGCCACGTCGGCAGATGTAGTCGATAGCGGACGGACCATCTGGCGTGCAGGCACAGACGGAATCGCCTCATCAAAGAGCGGCGCATGCAACGGCTTGCGATAGATAACGGTTCCCGGACAATTGACAACCTCGAATTGGGCGAAGAAATCGGAGCGCGCTTCGGCATGCCCGACGATCAACCAGCCGCCAGGGGTCAGGGCGCGATACAAACGGCGCACCACCGCGCGGATTGTGTCGTCGTCGAAATAGATCAGCACATTGCGACAGAGAATGACATCCTGCATCGTGGTGCCGTTCATCACCGCCGGATACTCGTCTTCGACCAGATTCAACCGCGCAAACAGCACCTGACGGCGGAGATCGGAACGTATCCGCCAGCGTGTTCCTTCAAGGCGCTCAAAATAGCGATCCCGCAGCGCCGGATCGGTTTCACGGAACGACCAGGCGCCATACACCCCGGCGCGCGCGCGGTTCAGAAATGCGGTATTAATGTCGGTCGCCAGAATCGTGATCTGCCAGGCATCGGGATCGGGCAGCGCTTCGTGCAGGAGAATCGCCAGCGAATATGGCTCTTCGCCCGTAGCGCAACCGGCGCTCCAGAAACGTAGCGACCGGATCACCTCGCGTCGGGCGATCAGGTCGGGGAGGATCCGGTCGCGCAGTGCGGTAAACTGTGAAGTGTTGCGAAAGAAGTAGGTTTCACCGACGGTGACGCCTTCAATCACGGTGTGCAGCGTCTTGTCATCGACAACCGCAGCCGCATAGAGCGCTTCAAGCGTTGCATATCCGGTAGCCGGCAACACCATTGTCAGGCAATGATGGAGATCGCTCCGCCGATGGTCGGGAAAGTAGAGACCACTGCGTGTCAGCAGCAGATCGCGAAATCGGCGGAAGAGATCATCGCTGAAGGTCGTATTCATACTGCCACCAGCGTCCGGATGGACGATGCAATCTGATCGAGCGGCGCTTCGCGCGTCACGGCGCCGGATTCGACAGCGCTGCGGGGCATGCCATACACAACGCAACTCGCTTCGTCTTGCGCAATGGTCACAGCACCACGTTCACGGAGTTCCTTGAGACCGCGCGCTCCATCATCACCCATACCGGTCAGGATGACGCCAATTGCGCGCGCACCGTATGCCTGCGCGACCGACCGGAAAAGGAGATCGGCTGAGGGGCAATATCGGTCGTCAGGATGCGTCGGGCGCAGATCAACAACACCACGCCCACCCGCCAGCAAATGAAAACCGTCCGGCGGCAGGTACACACATCCAGGCGCCAGGCGTTCGCCATGCGCAGCAATTCGAATCGGCAGTGGCGTCGTTCGTTGCAACCAATCCTGGAGCGCAGGCACAAAATCGCGCGCAATGTGCTGAACGAGCAGAATCGGCAGCGGAAACCCCCTGCCCAGTTCGCTCAGGATTGTCTGCACGGCTGCCGGTCCGCCGGTTGATGCGGCGATTGCCAACACCTGCGCCCCACCAACAGGCGCCGACACCGGCTGCGCCTGAGTCGTCGAGGGCGGAAGCGCGCGTGGCGCAAAGCGCGTCACCACCCGCACGCCAGCCATGAGCCGCAGCGTCTTGAGGAAGTTCTCGCTGTCGGCAGGATCAGCGTGGCGCCCGCCCGGTTTGCGGATAACAGTCAACGCGCCGGCCGCCAGGGCGTCGATGGATTTCTTCTCGCCGGCGCTCGCACTGATCATCACAATAGGGGTCGGGCAACGACGCATAATCTCGCGCGTTGCTTCATAGCCATCCATCAGCGGCAGGTGGATATCCATCGCAATCACGTCCGGTCGTAGCCGCGACGCTTCCTGCACCGCCTGCCGCCCGTTGCTCGCCACGCCAACCACTGTGAACGCGCCGCTCGCGTGCAGCAAATGGATCAACAACGCGCGCTGGCCGGGCGAGTCTTCCACCAACAGCACGCGGATCGGCGACGGCTCGCTGCTCACGCTGCCATCCTTCGCAGTTCAGCAACATCGAAGACCGGACAGGATCGGTGATCGTGCTGAATGATACCGCAAAAGAGATTTCCAGCAGCCTCAGCGCGCTTCAAAGGATGCATCGCCGTCGGCAGATGGGAGATCAGACCGTACACCTGATCGACCAGCAGCCCCAGCACCGGTGTCGCAGCATCCTGTTCGCCGTTGATAATCACAATATGACTGCTCAGATCGTAGTGCGGCGGATCACCAACCAGTCGCCGCCCGTCCAGCACCGGCACATGCCTCCCGTATAGATTGAGCCACCCGCAGATCTCCGGGCGACTGTCCGGGATCACGGTCAGCGCAGGGAGCGGCACAATACGCAGCGCGGCGTCGAGCGGCAAAGCATAATCCTGTGTCCCGATGCGACAGAGCACCAGCGTTTGCCCGGTGAGTGATGAAACGTGCGCATCTCCCATAGTTCTCGCCAGCCTATGCATGAAAACGGATGGTCAGTTGACCGATGTGTTGATTCACGACCAGCGTGCCGTCGCCGATCAGCGCCTGCACATCGTGAAGCAGACCGGCAACCGACTCCTGGTCACGCCGCATACAGTCGGAACGGCACAACACCTCAATCTCGTTGTACCCGCGATGAGTGATCCGACGAAAGGTAAAATCGGCGTTCCAGTGATGATCGAGCGCCATCCGCGCAATCTCGCTGACCACCGCTGTCATACGCGCCTGCAACGGCAGCGTGAAACCGCTTTCCCGCGCCATTTGTCGGACATGCTGACGCACGAGCACAACATCGTAGCCGGAAGCGACATGGATGTGTTGGGTGTCTGGCATGAAGGTGTGCATAGGTGGTTCACCTCACATCCGTTGCAAAACGCCAAGCGCGCGCAGCGACTCGATGAGATTTTGTTCGGCAAACTCGTCCTTGGGAATATAATCATCGGCGCCCGATTCGAGACCGGTCTGCGCGCTGCGCGCATCTTCTCGGTGCGTCAGCATAATGATCGGCACATTGGAAATGTCCGGCGCCTGTTTCAGGCGCCGACACAGGGTGTAGCCGTCCATTCCCGGCAGATCGATATCGAGCACAATAGCGGACGGATGTAATGCGCGGGCGTATTCCAACCCCTGGACCCCATCACGCGCGACATCGACGCGCGCGCCGCACCGCTGGAGTTCAAGCTGAAACCGCAACGCTTGCGTTCGACTATCTTCGACAATCAGAATGTGTGGCATCATTGTCTCTCCCTCTAAATCAGGCGCGCGATGGTCTCCAGCAGCGTTTGCTGATCGAATGCACGCTTAACGATGTAGGCGTCTGCGCCGACGGCGACCCCACGTTCGCGGTGCTCCGGCGCGTCGAGCGACGTCACCAGCACAATCGGCAGGTGTTTGAATCGTTCGCTCACGCGCAGTTTCTCGGTCAACTCAAAACCGTTCAACCGTGGCATATCGATATCGCTGATCACCAGATCGCACCCACCGTTCGCTGCCAGGCGGTGCAGCACATCCAGCGCTTCCATGCCATCGGTCGCCAGATGCACCTGATAGCCGGCTGCTTCGAGGATATTCTTTTCCAGCATCCGGGTGGTCAGCGAGTCGTCAACAACGACGATCTGCGGTGTGCGATGCTGCGCATCGGCGCCCGACACGGCAACGTCCGCTGCGCGGCGCACACCCAGCGCAGCCCGCACCAGATCGACCGTATCCAGAATCGGCGCGACGGTTCCATTGGGAAGGATGGCCGCCGTCGCCACAAACTGCACCCGTTTCAACGGGAAGGGCAGGCGATGCACAACCAGTTCTTGCTCACCTTCGATGCCATCGATCACACACGCGATCATGCGTTCACCCCCGCCTCCCAACACCAGCGCATGCCGCCGCGTGACACCATCCGGGAACAGGTAACGCCCCTCTCCCGCGCCAACCACGTCCGCCAGATGCACGAGCGCAACCGGACGACCATCGATCAGCACGACCGTTCGCCCTTCGAGCCTATGGACATCGCTTGGACTGACCGACACGATATGGTGGATCGACTCCAGCGGCACGGCGTAGACCTGCTGTTCCAGTTTTACCAGCAGGCCATGGGCGCTGGTCAACGAAACCGGAACGCTCAGGACAAAGCGGCAGCCGACGCCGGGCATGCTCTGAACCTGAATCCGACCCTGCATTCGCTCAACGTGTGAATGGGCAATATCGAGTCCAACCCCCCGCCCCGACAGATGATTGGCAGCGGAGCGTGTTGAAAAACCCGGCAGGAAGATCAGGCTGTGGATATCCGCAGGACTGAAACGTTCAAGGTCGGTGACGGTCAGCACTCCCGATTCGAGGGCGCGACGCCGGATGGCGTCATCATCGAGACCATTGCCATCGTCGGCAACCTCGATAGTCAGCCAGTCGCCTTCGACAGCGGCGGTCACCCGCACCTGACCCCGTTCCGGTTTGCCGCGTTGCTGCCGGATGGGCGCATCCTCGATCCCATGATCAATCGCATTGCGCAGCAGGTGCGTCAGCACCTCACGCAGGGCATCAAGCACCTGACGGTCGGCTTCGGCGCCGCCATCATCAAACATGACATCGACAGGCTTTCCGGCACTGCGACTGACATCGCGCGCAACCAGGCGCAATGGTTGAAATATCGTCCGCAATGGTATCATGCGGGTGCGCCGAATCTGCGTGTGCAGGCGGTCGGTGACCGTGCTCAGCATCGACTGGTCAGCAGCAAGGTCGCGGGCATAGGCCGTCAGGCGCCCCTCAAGATCATCAATCAGCATCGCCGCCTGACTCAGCGCGCCCGCCAGCGCCTGAAGATCGCGCTCATGACGCAACCCGCTCTGCTGCTCATCGAAGACCGGGGTCGTTTCCAGGTGGCGCACAACGGGACGAAGCGCATCGCCGTTCGCCTGGTAATGGGCAACGAGCGGACGAACCTGACTCCAGAGTCGCCTCCAGCGCACCGACAGTCGGCTGAGATCCTGAATGCGCCGAACCTGCTCGCGAATGCGCATCACGCCGGTCATCAGTTCACCGACATCACTGAGCAGTGTATCAAGCGTCTCAATCGCAAGTCGAATCGTGCTCATCTCGCCGCCAGTCGGCGGCAGGGCAGAACCGGAAGCCGGCGCCGCCGCATTGAGGTGATGGCTCGCATCACCCGCCAGAGTCGTGGGGGGCGTATGGTCCAGCGTCTGCGTCAGGTTGGCGCGCAAGCGGCGCACTGTCTCATCGACAAGCGCGTCGTCCGATGGTTGGCGCGCAATGGCTTGATCGACCAGACTGCCGATGACATCCAGCGCGGCGTAGATCGGATCGCACCATGCAGAGGTAACATGCATCTGCTGTTGGCGAAGGAGGGCGAACATATCCTCAATTGCGTGCGCAATCTGCTCAATGCCGGGCAAACCGGCGGCGCGGGCGCTCCCCTTAAGACTATGCGCCGCGCGGAACAGACGATCAATCATCTCGCGAGCGTCAGGATGGTCGGGATGCTGCTCCAACTCGAGCAACAACGACGCAATTGCCGCGCGATGCTCTGCCTGTTCCTCACAGAAGGCAGCGAACACCTGCGCTAGAATGTCGTCATCGGTTTCCATATTGCCACACCTGCCTGCTACAGCCGATACTTCGCAATTGTCTTCTGCAACGACTGCGCAAGCGTATGCAGGTCTTGCGCCGCGCGTTCCGCCTGTCGCGTACTCGCCAGCGCCTGCGTCGTCGCCTGTTGGATTGAAGTCATCGCCTGGGCGATCTGATCCATCCCTGCGGTTTGCTGTTGCGCTGCGGCAGCCATCTGCACATTCGCCTGCGCGCCGCTCTCGACTTCGCCGGACATCTGATGGATCACCTGACCGGCGCGGGTTGCCAGGGTCACACCCTGCTCAACGCCCTTTGTCCCTTCTTCTGTCACCATAACCGCCGCATTGGTGGCGCGCTGAATGTCGCTCAAAATCTCGCGCACCTGCACGGTCGCCGCCTTAGAGCGTTCCGCCAGATCGCGCACGTGCTGCGCAACGACGGCAAAACTCTTACCCTGCTCCCCGGCGCGCGCCGCTTCAATCGCCGCGTTCAGCGCCAGCAGATTCGACTGATCCGCCAGTTCGGCGACGGTGGTGGTAATGGCACTGATCGCCTGCGTCTGTTCCGCCAACGAGAGGATCGTCTGCGCGATGCTTTCCACCCGCGCGCGGATCTGTCCCATGCCGTTGACCGTCTCCTCCACTGCTTTTGCGCCCTGGCGCGCCATCTGAAGCGCCGTCTGACTGTCCTGCGCCACCTGCGCCGCCTGGCGCGCCGTCTGGAGCGCAATCGCCTTCACCTCTTCGATGGTCGTCGATGTCTGCGTAATGGCAGCGGATTGTTCGGTCGCCGACGCCGCCTGCTGCGTAGTGGCGGCAAGGATTTCGGCGGCGGCCGAGGCGATGGCGGCATTCGCCTGCTGAATCTGGAGGGTCATGGCGTGCAGGCTGGCAACCATGGCATTCAACCCTTCTCCCAGTTGACCAAGCGCACCGTTCTGACGCACCTCCAGACGCCGGGAGAGATCGCCGTCGGCGATGCGTTGGGTGAATGCCAGGTACTCGGCAACAGTTGCTTCCAGTACCCGCCGACTCTCGATTTCCGCCTGGCGCAGTTTCGCCTCGGCGTCGCGCGCCTCGGCTTCCGCAGCCCGGCTGGTGCGCAAACTGGCGACCATCTCGTTGTATGCCACGGCAAGCGCGCCGATCTCGTCGCCGGAGGGCGCCTCGACTACGCGCGACAGATCACCCTGAGCAACGGCATTCGTCGCATCAATCAGGCGCCCGATATTGCGCGCAATGACCGATGAAAGCGCGATGCCGATCACTGCCGAAATCACCAGCGCACCGATGAGCAACCCGGTGATTGTGGCGCGAGCGTTGTGATAGGCTTCCTGAACAATACCGGTCGCTTCGAGCGCCTGACGGTTATTTTCTTGCTCAAGCGCCGTTGTGTCCTGGTGCAGTTGATCAAACAACGGCTTGAGACCGTTGAAAGAGATCAGCGCGGCTTGTAAATCTTCGGCGCCAAAGACGCCCTTGCCGATCTCGCCGACATACGCGGTCCAGTTTTCACGGATGCGGTTATAGAGATCACGTTCAATGTCGGTGACGATGAAGGTCTCGTACTTTTGCAGCAACGCATCCATGTCGGTTTCGAGTTCGCGGCGCTCGACATTCGTGCGGGTCAACTGTTCCGGGCGCGGATCGGCAATCCGCACTGCCGCCAGGCTGCGATGACGGTTGACGATACGCCGCATATCACTGGCGGTGCGCGTGGCGGGCACAATATTGTCGCTCAGATGCCGGGCGCGGTCATTCATCTGCTCCATTTGATAGAGTGTAACAATGCCAAGAATGACCATGAGCGCCAGCGTGACACCGAAAGCGCCGAGGAGTTTGGTTCGGATCGAGAGTTTCATAGAGTCCTCGCTCAGCACAGATCGGCAGAATCCGAAGATCGTATCATCGTTGCCCAACGGCCATAATGCACATCAGGGCGCCGATGTCGCTCAGGCGGCTGCCTGATGATCAACGATCAGGCGGGGATCGGTCAGAAGCGCAATAGGATCGATGACGATAGACAGATCGCGGTCCACGCCACGAATCCAGGAAGTGGCAGCACTCGACGCCATCACCGGCGCAGGACTCGCGTCGAGCGCGTCGGTGACCATTCCCACGACACTGTCCGCCAGCAACGCCGCCTCTGC
This sequence comes from Roseiflexus castenholzii DSM 13941, assembly GCF_000017805.1. Lineage (GTDB taxonomy): Bacteria > Chloroflexota > Chloroflexia > Chloroflexales > Roseiflexaceae > Roseiflexus > Roseiflexus castenholzii. Next base: position 4,162,841 of record NC_009767.1, read on the forward strand.
GCCACTGCCCTGGATGATGATCAAGAAAGAACCGGGTGTCGGAGGAGCGCCCGGCAGATCGAGCAGCGGTCGCAGATCGATGCAGGTGTACAGGCGTCCGTGGATGTTAACCAGACCGACGATAAACGGCGGCACGCCGAAGAGGGGTGTGTACGCTCTGAGTGGCTGGATTTCGCGGGCATAGTGCGCCGGCAGCGCATAACGTCCATCGCCGAGTCGAAACTGGATCAGAAGCGCGCCGTCGGCAGTACGTTCGACGACTTCCTGCGTCGCCAACGCGCGCGCGCGCGCTTCCAGAGTCGCGCGCCACTCAGAGTTCGACTGAAAGGTTCGAAGATCGTGCGTTTCCATAGCATGTGCCTGCCTCATTGCATGGGCGCCAACATTGGCGATCCTGTCAGATCACACCGAATCTACTATAAAAGCAATGTATGTGGACATACGGTTCGATCACAAAATGTAATCAAACTCATAACCAACGATTCGGCGGCGTGGCTCACACATGGAGCATGTTGACAGCAGACAACCCGGAAGGCGCGCCTGGCGACAGGCATCCGGCGCGCGCCACAGCACGACGCACAGCGGACGCCGGGGTGGCGGGATGGATGCCGAAAGATGTGTGGCGACGCCGCAGGCAACGGCGCGACACAAGGAGGATGGTCACCGCGCGCACATGGGCATAGACACGCGCGTGCGCGCGGTGGAGGAACTGAGACGGTCACCCTGCGCGCGCGGCGTGGACGGCTTTCTCTGCCGCTTCCGCCAGCGTCGCTGCCGGAATCAACGCCGACTCCGCCAGGATGCGTCGCCCTTCTTCTTCGTTCGTGCCGACCAACCGGGCAATCATGGGCACGTTGGTCTGAACCTCCGACAGTGCAGCGACGATGCCCTTCGCCACTTCGTCGACACGAGTGATGCCGCCGAAGATATTGAACATGACTGCTTTGACGTTCGGATCGGAGAGGATGATCTGAAGAGCAGTCTTGACCTTCTCCTTGCTTGCACCACCGCCGATGTCGAGGAAGTTGGCAGGCTCGCCGCCGTATAGTTTGATGACATCCATCGTCGCCATCGCCAACCCGGCGCCGTTCACCATGCATCCGATGTCGCCGTCGAGTTTGATATAGGTGATACCTGCCTCACGGGCGCGCTGCTCGGCTTCCGGCTCATCCGATGCATCGCGCATCGCCTCAAGGTCGGGATGGCGGAAGAGACCGCTGTCGTCGAGCACAATCTTCGAGTCGAGCGCCTGCAACGAACCATCGGCGCGCACCACGAGCGGATTAATCTCCGCCAGCGACGCATCGACATCCATGTAAGCGCGGTAGAGCGCCGTGGCAATCTGCGCGAATTGACGCGCCTGTTTCGCGTCGGTCAACCCAATACCGTAGGCGAGATCGCGCGCCTGGAAATCGAGCAGCCCCAGCATCGGATGCGCTGCCACTTTGACGATTGCCTCCGGGTTGGTTCTGGCAACTTCCTCGATTTCGACGCCACCTTCCGCCGACGCCATCATGACGATCCGCCGCGAGGCGCGGTCCATAATCGCGCCCAGATAGATTTCACGCTCGTAGGTGATGGCTTCGGCAACCAGCACCTTCTCGACGGTCAATCCCTTGATATTCATCCCCAGGATTTGACCGGCAACCTGCTCCGCCTGTTCGGGGGTATCGGCGAGTTTGACACCACCTGCCTTGCCGCGCCCGCCAACGAACACCTGCGCCTTGACCACGACCCGCCCGCCGATCTGTTCGGCAATCGCGCGCGCCTCCGCCGGCGTTGTCGCAACGCCGCCGCCCGTCACCGGTACGCCGTAGCGCGCCAGAATATCGCGCGCCTGGTACTCGTGCAGCTTCATCGCCTGTTCCTCTCCCTGCTCACATTTTGCGCGAAATGGTATCATTGCCGCTGTATTGCGTCAACTTTCCAGCACCACCCATGCGCGCCGGTCGCGTTTTGACACGGTCGGCGGATCACCGAGCGGCGCGACGTCGGTCAGCCAGATGAGTACTGCATAGCGGCTGCGCTGTGCGTGAGAACGCATATCGTTGTCGAGGCGGAGTTCGTCGGCGTAGCGTTCGATCAACGCCGTGATCTGCGTTGGCGTCAGGTGATCGAAGGTAGCGACACGCGCCGCCCGCGCAGTAGCAACGATTGGTCCACCGGCACGCTTGAGAAAGAGTGTATCACCAGCAGTAACAGAGCCATACGGCACGGCGCGCACTCGCAGGAAGCGCGCCTCGATAGTCTTGACGCCGGCAAGGATTCGGCTCAGGTATGGTTCGCGCAAAATGGCGAGATGGCGCGCCATGCAACTTTCATCCTCTCGGGTGCGTCGTAATCAACAGAAAGGCATGATACGCCAACAAACGACGCAACCCGCTGATGTCGGGCAGGGAGTACATATGGAAACTCGCACACTTCGACGCATTCGCGGTGAACGCATTCTGGGAGGCGTCGCCGCAGGGGTGGCGCACGCGCTGAACATCGACCCGGTGTTCGTGCGCCTGGGGTTCCTGTTTCTGGCGCTGATCAACGGCTTTGGCACGCTGCTCTACCTGGCGATGTGGCTCTTGATCCCCGCCGAAGATAGCCGTGAAATCGACCCTCGCGCGCAGATCCGCGAGAATGTCGCCGACATGCGCGCCGTCATCGAAGAATATGTTGCGCGTGTGCGCAGCATGTTTGCGGCGTAGCCGCGTCCCTCTCCTTCCGCAGGTTCAGCAGCGGATGGAATGTTCAGTCATACGGCGCGCCTCTTGCCTCCACCGGCATCGTGGCATCCACGCAACGCGCGAAGGTCCACAAAGCGGGCGCCCACCAGGAGCGCCCCTCCTCCTCCTCGCCCTGTGCTACCCGTGAGCATCCCGACATTCGGGCATCCACCAGGGGCGTCCCTCATTCAACACCCGACTTTCCACTGTTTACCCTTTCCTCTCACAACACCGTTTCCACCGCCACTGCCACGGCTTCGCCTCCACCCAGACAGAGCGCAGCGATTCCGCGCCCACCGCCGCGTCGGATCAGGGCGTGGATGAGCGTCACCAGAACGCGCGCGCCGCTGGCGCCAATTGGATGCCCCAGGGCAATTGCGCCACCGTGAACATTCAGCCGGTCGCCGTCGAGGTTCAGTGCACGAATATTCTGAACGACCTGCGCCGCGAACGCTTCGTTGATCTCGAAGAGATCGTAATCGTCGAGCGTGGTCGCCGTTTGCGTCAGCAGGCGACGAATGGCGTACACCGGCGCCGTAAAAACCTCGCGTGGCGCAACTGCCGCCTGCGCTGCGCCGATCAACCGCGCCAACGGACGCGCGCCGAGGTCGGCTGCACGCTGCGCGCTGGTGACGACCAGCGCAGCTGCCCCGTCGGTCAGCCCAGGAGCGTTTCCCGCAGTCACCGTTCCGTCGGGCGAAAAGGCGGGCGCCAGTTTGCTGAGGGTCGCCATGGACACGCCGCGACGCGGCGGTTCGTCGGTGGCAAAGGTCTCACCGCCCGGCAATGGAAACGGGGCGATTTCATCGGCAAACGCCCCGGCATCCTGTGCGGCGATAGCGCGCGCCTGCGATTCGACGGCGTACATATCCTGCTGTTCGCGGGTGATCCCGTAGGTGCGCGCCGTCCAGTCGGCGGCATGCCCCATATGGTGGTGCTCAAAGGCGCACCATAAGCCATCGTAAATGAGCGCATCGATCAGTTCGGCATTGCCCAGGCGATAGCCGCCGCGCGCCTGTGGCAGCAGGTAGGGCGCGCGGGTCATGCTTTCCATGCCGCCAGCCACGATGAGCGACGCTTCGCCGGAGCGAATGAGGGCGGCAGCCAGCATCACCGCCTTGAGACCGCTGCCGCAGACCTTATTGATCGTCAGGGCGCCGACCGACTCGGGCAGACCGCCGCGCAGCGCCGCCTGACGGGCGGGCGCCTGACCAAGCCCGGCGCTCACCACATTTCCCATAATACACTCATCGACCAGCGCCGGATCGACGGCGGCGCGCGCAACAGCGGCGCGCACGGCATGCGCTCCGAGTTCGGTGGCAGGAATGGTGCGGAACATGCTCTGAAACTTGCCGATCGGCGTGCGCGCTGCGCCAATAATGACGATGTCGTTTGGGTTGGGCATGGGTGATCCTCCTTATCGACAGGAAGGGCGGTACGGCATTCCCTCGAAGTACGTGTTCCACTCGCTTTCCGACAACGTTCGCCCTGCGGTGCGGCAGGCGATGTTGATCAGGTCAGCGCCTGCCTGCGGTAATGACTCAGGAGTAGAGAGCGGCGCATTCAGGTTCCAAACGCGGGCCATCCCATCGACGCCTGTGGTCAGCATCAGCGAAGTGTTCACCGGTATCGCCACACCGGTGACTGCGCCGTCGTGACCGCGGAGGATCACCGGCTTGACACCAGGATCGGCGACATTCAGGTCCCACAGCGCCACCTGCCCATCGGCGCTGGCAGTCGCCAGACGACTGGCATCGCCGTTCAACGCCAATCCTGTTATTTGAGCGCTCTGACCGCGCAACACCACACGCGCCCGGTTATCGTTGCGTGCTTCGAGGTCCCAGAGACAGGTCGTTCCGTCGGCGCTGCCGGCGATGACCAGCGCATTCCCGGACGCAATGCGCACTTCCGTCACCTGCGCTGTCAAGCCAAGCAGCACATAGACCGAGTCGAACTGCATGCCACTCAGACGCCAGAGGCGCACCTGTCCGCCTGCGCTGCCATAGGCGAGCCAGCGTCCATCGCTGCTGAAGGTGATCGAGGTCAGCGCGCCGCGGGTGCGCTCGCGCGTGTACGTTCCAGAACCGGAGGCGAGATTGTAGAGTCGCGCCTGGCTATCGTCGTTGCCGGTCGCCAGCAGACGTCCATCGGGACTGAACGTGAGCGAACGAATGCCGCTGCGACCGCCAAGACCGCTTAGTCGCTGCGGCGACGCCGAAAGATTCGTCAGATCGTACACAAAGGTGGCGCCCTGGTTATCGCCGATTGCCAGACGGCGCCCATCGCGGCTGAGCGCCATGGCGGTGTTGGTTCCTCCCGGTCCTGCGAGTTCGCGCGCGGTCAACGTCGTGCCGGCGAGGTCCCAGAGGCGAAGACTGGTCGGATCGGCGCCGGCTGTCGCCAGACGCGCGCCGTCGCGCGAAAGCGCCAGGAGGGTTGGTGAACCAGGGGCGCTGGCAATGCGCGGCGACCGGCTCAGATTGGTCAGGTTCCAGACCTGAAGCGTACCATCGGCGGTTAGGAGCGCAGCCACGCTGCCGTTGTCACTGGTTGCGGCAGCGACCACCGGACTGCCAATCCACAGCCCCACGCCGCCGATGCGCGCGAGCGACCCGCGCAAAACGGCATCAGCGATCGGAACAGGCGCTTCGCCTTTCTGAAGCGTCACCTGCACTGCTTCGATTGCCAGCAGGAGGCTGAGAACCGGGCGATCTTCACGTTCCGCCTGTGCCAGCGCCGCAAGTTGACCGGCGCGGGACTGACGCGCCTGTCGTTCGAGTGCAGGGACGAGGGACTCGGCAGTCCGACGCGCGTATGACTCCTGCGTTGCCGCGAGCGCCGCCTGAGTGCCGCGCAGCAGCGCCAGGCTTTCGGCAGCCTGCGAGGTGGCGGCGGCGATCCGCGCCCGGTTGGCGGCGACGCGGGCGTTCTCAACAGCGACCTGGGCGGTGACAAGCGCCAGGTTGGAGATACCGACCTGGGTCGCCAGTTCGGAAGCGGTTGCTCTGAGTTGCGATTGCTGCACAAAGAGCATGATGCCCAATATAAGAGCGCCGATCAGGGCAAAGGTCATCGTCATGACAACCAGGCGCAACCGTTGTGCCGAGCGCGCTTCGGCTTCGGCGCGTTTCCCCTGCTCGATTGCCAGTTTTTCATTCTGTTCCGCCTGAATGCGACGCGCTTCCGCCAACGCCTGCGCCTGTTCGAGTTCACGGCGACGTTGCTCTTCCTCGGTGCGTCGCGCCTGATCGATAGCCGCGCGACTGGCAGTCACCAGATCGAGCAACGCTTCGTCGTACCCCAGGTAAGCGGCTTCGGCGCTATTCAACCAGCGTTCGGCTTCCGCCAGTTGCACCTCATCGAGCAAACCGGCGGCGCCGCTGCCGAGCCGCACCCATTCCGCCGCCTTCGCCTCCAGGCGGCGGCGGGTTGCAATTGCCGCGCGCTCATCCTCAAGCCAGTTGACCAGGGTGGGCCAGTTGCGCACGAGCGCCTCGTGGGCGACCTCGATCTGCGCACTCCCCGGCGTGTCACCGGGAGTGAGACGCACCAGGCGTGCAGCGATCAGACGTTCAAGCACACGATCCACCCGGTCACGCGCTTCGCCGGCGCGATAGAGTTGATCACGCCGGATGCGATTACTGGTGATCTCCAAACCCTCACCAGGACGCACCAGGCGCATCAGAATACGGCGCGCGGTCACCTGATCCTCCGGGATGAGGTTGTTGTAGAGCGCATCGGCGCTGCGCGCGAGCGCCTGCCGTCCGCCGCCGATCCGCTGATACGCCTCCCACGTGACGCGATTGCGGTCACGCGCATCCCAGAGTTTGAGCAACGAGAATTGGAGTAGCGGCAACGCTGCCGGCTCGCCGAGGGTGTCGTGCAACAATGCATCGACGACCCCCGGCTCAAATTTGAGACCGGCCAGTTCCGCCGGACGTTCAATCGCCTCACGCATTTCACTGGCGCTGAGCGGCAACAGTTGAACCCGCGCTCGTTCCATCCACCGCTGAAGCGACGGTTCGAGTGCAATAAAACTCTCGAAGTCGCTTCGCATTGTCGTCAGGACGATATGCCGGGTGGATGGATGCTCCACGAGGGCAACCATCGCCTCGACAAATGCGTGGCGCTCCGATTCGTCATCGGTCAGAGTAAACAGTTCTTCCAACTGATCGACTACCAGCACCACCGGCTCAGGTCCATCACACGCTGCAACCACCTGCTGCGGGTCCCGCAACTGTTCCGCCAGTTCCTCATCACGCGCCAGGTCATCGGGTTGACTATTCAGACGACGCAGGACGCACGCCAGGTGCAGCAGCGGTTGCTCTCCTGGCGTGATCACCGGCGGGTAGCGCCAGTTGCCGCTGCCGGGCAGGGCATTCTGCTTCAGAGCAGGGATCAACCCCGCGCGCACCACCGACGATTTGCCGGCGCCAGAAGGACCAAGCAGCGCCAGCATCCGCTGGTCATGCAGCCGGTTGATCAGAAACTCAACCAGGCGCCGCCTGCCGAAGAAGCGAGCCGCATCTTCTTCACGGAACGGGTCTAACCCGACGTAAGGGCAGTGATCATCATCCAGTTCTGGCGCGAGGGACGGATCGAACTCTTCGAGCGTTGCGTTGGGCGACTCATACCCTTTACGAATCAGAATCGTCGCCCAATAATCGAGCAACCCCTGTGCAGCGTTGCGCTCATCTTCATCTTCGAGCAACACACCGGCGGCGCTGCCGCGAGCAATGAGTTCGACGGCCTGCCCCAGCACAGATGGCGTCAACCCCTCGTCGCGTTGGCGGCGGAGTAAGTTCGTATGCGCCGCGCGCAATGCTGCAAATGAGGGATATGCCAGCATCTCGTGGTCGGGCATCCCTGCCGAAGGTGAATGATCGGTCATGGCGTCAGCACCTTGAGAACAGAAGTCAGCGGCTCGCCGACCTTGCGTAATTCATCACACACACGTTTGAGTTCGATATCGACGCGAAAGAACCGCTCTCCCGCCTGACGGCGAAAACGGCGGAAAAACTGCCGCGCCTTCGTAGGATCGGCAGCACCCAGCGCTTCGGTGACCTTATCAGCATCATTCTTCAAGGCCGCGCCCCAAGATTCCGCACTTTCCAGGTAGAGTGGCGCTACCCGTTCGCGCACATCGGGCCACGACAGTTCCAGTTCGGTGATATCCTGATCGATGAGCTGCTCAATCCGGCGGAGATCGAGATCGACGATCTGCCAGCGATCATGTTCATCGACCAGCGTCGCAAGGCTGGCGCTGAGGGTCGTCAATCCGGCAACACCGAGTTCAATCTGACTGATCCTGGTTGCGTCGTACCCCGCAGTGCGGAGCCAGTTGAGCACGGCGGACATCCCCTCGACGAGCGAGGTCAGGCGCAAGGAGCGGGCTGCGGTGTTGAGACGGGCATTGATCAGAGATGGTTGGGTGGTCAACACCCGGTTGAGCAGGCGCACCGCTTTTCTCAACAGTTTCAGGTCGTTCGTTTCGATTGCTTGCGTAACGTCAGCCTGCGCAATGCGAACATCCGCCACCCACGACAATTCACTCATCGGCAGGCGGTTCCGTTCAGCCACCTGTTCCAGGTCGCGCAGGATGCTCTGAAGCGTCACCTCGTAATTGGCGATGCTTTCCCATGCCAGGTCGTCATCCGGCAGGCGGCGCATGTCGATTACTATCGGGCTGTAGCAGTGGAACTGGAGCGAGTGCAGCTGATCATGCACGTCTTTGTAATCCGCCAGGATGTCGATCTGGCGCGCCGCAGCCTGAAAATCGGCGCGAAACGCGATCACCGCCTCGCGCACATCGCTGCCAGCCTCGATGAGATTCTCGAGCGCCTGGATGCCGGTTCCGACCGAACGCGCCGTGACTTCCGCCACGGTCGAGGGCGTATGAGCAGCAGGGGGATCGAAGAGGCGTCCGTCCTCGGTGCGCGTATAGATCACCGGGATGCCCCAGTCGGCGCGACCAAGCCCGGCAATGTTCATCACGGCGCGTCGCCCTTCGGTAACGCAAAAATCGATCGGGAAGGCATCCGCCAGGGCGCGGTAGAATGCCCCGGCAAAGGCGCGGGTGGCTTCTTCCGGCGCCTGAAACTGCATGGCGATGACAGCCGGTACCTGGGCGCGCACCAGGGCCGGCGCCATGCTGCGCATCGGGTCAAGCGTCAGTTGCCCGGTGGAACAGGCATCGAGCACGACCAGCCGCAGATTGCTCCGGTCGAGCATAATACCAAGTTGCAGCGCGCTGATTGGTTCCGGGTCGCCAAGTTCGTCCTCGAACAGGAGACACGCCGTGGCGCCGTCGGCTGCAAACCCGCCATGACCGACGAAATGCCAGATATGATACCCTTCACGCAACCGATTCTGCAACGTGGCAGCCGTCAGGTGCGGCTCGACTGTTGCGGAAACCTGGTTGCCAAAGCGCTCGAGCGCCGTCTGAACCGCTGCCAGTTCGCGTTCGACGGCAGTCGGCGGCGGCGTTTGCGCAGCGGTCAGCAACACGCGCAGCGGCAGCGGTGCGGTGAGCGGCGGGATGCGGTTCGGCTGCGGCAGATGACGCACAACCGGCACATCGAGCAACGCCAGAGGACCACGATCCGGGTCATAGAGAAATTCCCATGGCAGTGTGGCCACTGCTGCTGCCGACGGCGGAATATTGAGGCGCAGACGCAGACCTTCATCACTGGCGAGCGCGCCTCGGCAGCGGACATACACATCACGCACGGCGCCGGTGAAGAGTGCGTCGAATAATGCCCGACCAAGCATTACCAGCGCCGCTTCGTCGAGATCGAGCGCGCGCAGACGCGCCAACAGCGCCTGTATCTGCGGCTCGGCGTCGGGCAGGCGCAGTTCACCATCACCCTCTTCACCGCGCGGTCCGCGCGCTTTGAGGAGAAAGCGACCGCTCTCTGCCGGAGTGACCACTATTTCCAGGTCAGCATACGATTTCATAGCGCGGTTATTGTAGTATAGCACTCCCTTTCATTGCCGACAATGACGAAAATATGGTACACTCCCGCCACGTATGCATCGGTATCTGGAAGCGATAGTGAGCAGTGAAGCGGGCGCGCGAATGTCACCCGCGCTGCGGCTGGCGATCCACGCGATTGCGGCAGCCCTGGCGGGCATGTTGCTGGTAACCCTGCTGTGCCAGATACCGGTTGCGCACCGTGTGGACGTGGGACGGTTCGACGCCGGGTATGTGCGCGGTTTCTACGACCCGGAGCGCCTCGATTTGCCGCAGGCGCGCGCCTATCTGAACGAGTCGGATGGAAGTGCGCGCTGGACGCGCGCCGAGTCGTTTCTGCTGTTTCCGCAGGCTGGTCTTCCCGCTGAGGTGACGCTGCGGCTGCGTGGTTGGCGTGCTGATGGTTCGCCGCCGAATGTTGCGATCCTGATCGATGGGCGCGAGGCGTATACCGGCGTCACCACCGGCGAGTGGCAGGAGATCCGGCTGGCGGTGCAGCAATCCTCGTTGAAACCAGAAGATATGCTGATCACGCTGCGCGTGGACACGGCGCCGATCAGCGCCGGCGACCCGCGACCGGCAGGGGTGCTCGTCGATGCAGCGGAGTATCGCACTGCGCGACCGCCGTTGCAACCGTATCCGGCACAACTGGCATGGGGGGCGCTTGCGGGGGCGCTCCTGGCGCTGGCGCTGGCAGATACGCAGTGGGGCAGACGCGCGCCCTGGCTACGCTGCTTGACGCCGCTGCGCGCGTGGGTTGCCGGAATGCTGTTGATCGGTCTTGCGTACCTGCTGTTGTACCGGCTTCAGCCCGCGTACCCCTACCCCTTGCGCGGCTTGCTTCCCGGTGTATGTGCTCTGCTTGGCGCAACGATGGCGGTGCGGTACGGTCCGGCGCTTGCGGCACGCCGGCCCACACTGCCGGATGTTCTGGCAGCAGGCGGCATCGTGGTATGGACGACGGCGATTCTGCTGGCGGCGCAGGATCACGTGACGTTGTCGGTTCCAGGAGTCGAAAAAGATTTCCGTGTCTTCGCTACGCGCGCCATCGATCTGGCGCTCATCTTCCGCGCCGATGGGTTCTACCATCTGGGATATCCGCTCATGCTCTGGTGCGTTGCGCCGTTGACCGAGGGGAATGTCTTTCTGGCGGCGCGCCTGATTGCCGCCTGTGCCGGCGCTGTCTTCCTTGGCGCTTCCTGGGTCCTGGCGCGCTGCACGCTGGGGCGCGGACCAGCGCTGGCGGTGCTGACGATGCTGGCACTGAACCCATTTGTGGTGCAGTACGCGCTGTACATCGGCAGCGATATGCCGTTCGCGGCGTTCTGCGCGCTGACCCTGGCGCTGCTGGCACGGTGGACGGAGCGGAAAACCGCCTGGCTGCTCATCCTGGCTGGCGTCGCGGCGGGCTGCGCGTTCCTGGTGCGGCACCCGGGAATCCTGTTGTTCCCATTCGGAGTGCTGGTTGTGTGGATGAGGCGCGAGGCGCGGGGCGCGAGGCGCGAGGGGCGTGAGGCGCGCGAGGCGCGAGGCACCCGACAATGGCGTAGCGCGAGATTTATCTCGCATTTGTGGCGAGGCGCGAGGCGCGAGGCGCGCGAGGCGCAAGGCGCCCGACAATGGCGTAGCGCGAGATTTATCTCGCATTTGTGGCGAGGCGCGGGGTGTGAGGCGCGCGAGGCGCGAGGCGCGGGGCAAGAGGCGCGCGAGGTGCGAGGCGCCCGACAATGGCGTAGCGCGAGATTTATCTCGCATTTGTGGCGAGGCGCGGGGCAAGAGGCGCGCGAGGCGCGAGGCGCGGGGCAAGAGGCGCGCGAGGCGCGAGGCGCGGGGCAAGAGGCGCGCGAGGCGCGAGGCGCGGGGCAAGAGGCGCGCGAGGCGCGAGGCGCGGGGCAAGAGGCGCGCGAGGCGCGAGGCGCGGGGCAAGAGGCGCGCGAGGCGCGAGGCGCGGGGCAAGAGGCGCGCGAGGCGCGAGGCGCGGGGCAAGAGGCGCGCGAGGCGCGAGGCGCGGGGCAAGAGGCGCGCGAGGCGCGAGGCGCGGGGCAAGAGGCGCGCGAGGCGCGAGGCGCGGGGCAAGAGGCGCGCGAGGCGCGAGGCGCGGGGCAAGAGGCGCGCGAGGCGCGAGGCGCGGGGCAAGAGGCGCGCGAGGCGCGAGGCGCGGGGCAAGAGGCGCGCGAGGCGCGAGGCGCGGGGCAAGAGGCGCGCGAGGCGCGAGGCGCCCGACAATGGCGTAGCGCGAGATTTATCTCGCATTTGTGGCGAGGCGGGGGGCCTGAGGGGCGTGAGGCAAGGGAGACGCAGCAAGAAGCAAACGTTCAACGTTCAACGTTCAACGCTCAACGTTCAACATTCAACGTTTCCGCCTTCGCTCTTGCCTTTTGTGTGGCAATTGCGCCACAGGTGATCGTCAATGTGCGCGATACGGGCAATCCATTCTACAATCAGCAGGCAAAGAACATCTGGCTTGCCGTGTACGGCGATAGCGATTGGGGACGCTGGAACGAGGTCAGCAACGACGTGTCGCTCGCCGATGTCATACTTGAAGACCCGGCGCGTGTTGCGAGTGCGTGGTGGTCGAACCTGCGCGCATTCATCGGCGCCGGCGCGGAGTCGGCCGGCGATGCAGGGCAGGCGTCGCAACTGCGGTTACTGGCATTCCCGGCGAACTGGCTGGCAGTGGTCGGTCTCGTGGGTTGGCTGGCGCTGATCGGGCTGCGGCGCAGGAGTCCAGGCTTTCGAGCCGACGGCGGAAGCGCACAGGAAGTGCCAGACGATCACATTCGTGCAGCAACGCACCCGGACGGACGCCTCATCTCGCGCCGGAAAGGTGTCCGCCCAGTCAGACGCCCCAGCCTGCGCAGATGGACGTCCGTCCGCAGGTTCACGAAGGGCGATGACAATCGTGGGCAACGACGGAGTTGCCGCCGCAGGCGACGGTTGCATGGAGCGCATTTGCTGTCTACTCACAATCACACTCCTGCCACCCCGCCATTTGCGGCGCTGTTGCTCGTGTGGGTTGCGCTATACACTGCCGTGCTCGCCGTCGGCCTGCCATTACAACGCTTCTATCTGCCGCTGGCGCCGATCTATGCTCTGGCAGCAGCATGGACGCTGGCGCTGGCGATTGGCGCACTGGCGACGCGATGGGCATGGCATCCGGCGCGGCTCTGGATCATTGGCGTTCTGGTGTTCCTTCTGCTCCTCTGGCAGGGATTCGCGCTCGGCGCGCGCGAAGTGCTCGACCGCCAGCCCGCCGACGAGGTTGTGGCGATACGTCTCGTACAGCAGACCGTGCCTTCTGGCGAGCCGCTGCGCGCCATACTTGCGCCTGGCGATCCGGTCGGAAAGTACTCCGCGATTGCGCATCGCATTGTGCCGCCGGATCAGGAGACGCGCTACCTGTTGCACAGTAGCGAGTCGGGACCGCGTCCTGATGGCACGCTGATTGCAGTATTCGGAAGATACGCACTGGTGCAGGTTCAGCAGTGAGCGGAACGCAACCTCAGGCTCAACGTTTCAATCTGCACGTCTGGATGTCGTCCACCGTGTCTGAGGCGCGCGCCTCCCCGCTTGCAACGACCTGCGCGCTGCTGGCGCTGTTGGCGCTAGCGGGAGTCGTGTTGCGTCTCTGGTTTATCAGCGTCAGCCCGCTCGATCCGCGCTACTCCAATGCCGATGATGGCGACTACTACCGGCGGGCGCTGCGGTTTGCCGTAACCGGCGCGTATGTCGATGACGCCTGGCTCATTCGCCCGCCGCTGCATGTGTTCTTTTTTGCGCTCTGGCTGCGACTGGCGCTGATCCTGGGCATTCCTCAGCAAGGAGTGCTGTTCGTGCAACTGGCGCAGACGGCGCTGGCGGCGCTGATGCCGCTGATCGGGTACGATCTGGCGCGGCGTTTGTTCGGCAGCGCGCGCGCCGGTCTGTTGTTCGCCGGGTTCTTGGCGCTCTGGCATCCACTGGTCGAGCAGACAACCGTGCTGTTCAGCGAGCACCTCTACCTGTTCCTGTTTGTGCTCCATCTCTGGCTGCTGGTGCGCTACGACCAGGAAGGGCGATTGCGCGACCTGGCGCTGGCGGGTGTGGCGCTTGGCGCAGCGGCGTTGACACGCTCACCGGCGTTGTACGCAGGTATGTTCGTTGTCGGGTGGCTGGCGGTACGCGCGCTGACAGTCGCCCAACCTGATATGGCGTCGCGTTGGGAAGCGGTGAAAGCAGCGATCGCGCCGGCGATTGTCGTCATCGCGGCATGTCTGGCAATTGTCGCACCATGGACCATGCGCAACTACCTCATGTATGGTCATCTGATTCCGGTCGATACGCTGGGGCAGATCAATCTCTGGCTCGATCTCGACGATGTGGCGCGGCGGAATGAACACATCGAAACCCTGCGGCGTATGCCGCAGTCGGAGCGCCACATCTACGCCCTCGAACGCGCGCGTGAGATCCTGGCTGCCGATCCGCTGCGCCCGTTCCGCCCGATGTGGGATACCTTCCGTCATATCTGGAAGGCGCAATTCATTGAGGATTACTTTGTCAAGCAGAGTTTCTTCACCCGACCGCTGCGCGAAACGGCGCCACTCGGTCTGGCAGGCGATCTGATCTGGCTGACGTTCACTACCGCAGGACTCGCCGGGCTTGCGGGACAGGCGCGCGAAGGAGTTCATTTCCGGCTGTTTTTCCTGGCGTGGATCGGCTACTCGTTGCTGACCGTGCTCATCTTCCATGTCGAACCGCGCTACCTGCTGCCGCTGTGGGTGATGATCGCGCTGTACGGTGCGGGAATGGCGACCGCGCGCTGGAACGGGGCGCGCGCGACGCCGCGCCTGGCGCTTCAGGCGGCAATCGTGGCGACGTTCTTTGGGTTGCTGTTGACCTACCGTGACTACCCGGCGATCATCAGCAGCGGCGTCGCGCGCGAGCGCGCCATGATTGCCGGTCTGTCGGCGTATCAGGCTCACGATTATCCTGCGGCGGAACAGGCATTCCGCGCCGCACTCGCCGCACAGCCGCGTTTTGTCGATGCGCAGGTGCATCTGGCGCTGGCGCTGGCGGCGCAACAGCGCTACGACGAGGCGCTGGCGCTGATCCGGCGCAACAGTTCGCGCCATGCCGAACTGGTGTTTGGCGCACTGCTGCGCGACACCGGCAAGACGGCGCAGGCGGCGAATCTTCTGACGTATATCGAAACCATTGCCGGCGAAGATATTCAACGCTGGGCGCTGACATGGCTGCATCCGCCGCCGGTAGCGATCCTGTCTGTGGGAAATGGTCTCGATATGGGATACCTCACCGGATTTTCGCCCGCCGAGAACGGCGTTGCCGGAGGTTTTCGCTGGCTCGAAGGGCAGGGCATGATCGTTCTGCCGTTCGCAGAACCGCTCGACAATGATGCGGTCGTCATCCTGTCGATGACCGGCGGCGAAGCGGCTACGACCACGCCGCTGACCGTGCGCATCGGAAATGGACCGGAGCAGCGCGTGGGGGTCGTGCGTGGTCAGTGGCGTCGCTACCACCTGCTGGCGCCGACGGGGAGCGTGAAGGAACAGCGGCTCGTGATCGCACTGCGCGCACCGACCTTCGTTCCCGCGTTGCGCGACCCGGCGAGCGACGATGCGCGCGCGCTGAGCCTGCGCCTGGCGCGCGTACAGGTGCGGCGGTAGGGGGTGGGGAGGTTGATGCAAGCGACTCTGCGTGTGGTATAGTTATCCTAATACACGCACAGGAGGCAGCAATGACCACGGTTCCACTCCCTTATCGCGATCGAGTCCTGGCAGAGCTGGACGCGCTGCCAGAGGAATATCTGCCATTTGACCGGTGACCATCCGGCATGGTCACCCCGAGCAGCGCGAGGGGTCGTGCGCGACCCGCGCAGATTCCTTGCTGCGCTCGGAATGACAAGCATGCGGCATCTTCAATCGTCATTGGTGTGAGTTGACAGAAAGACCGCCGCTGCCTCGGGACCGCTGCGGGTTGTGTTTGAGACGGCGGCTGGCTGAGTGTCCTGTGCTATGGTCAGTGGTCTCAGCATTGCCATACTACCTGCCACAGAGAAGATAAACGCCTGAGGAAGAATACGATGCAGTGCGTGAATTTGGTTCATCGACGACCGCCCGGCTCTCAGCCTTCGCGCCTGCAATCTTATCGAGGACTCCGCTGATGATGTGTTTCTCTGCATCGCCAGCATCTGGGAAACGGCGATCAAAGTTAGCCTGATAGAGCGATCAACCAGATGTTGCCTGCTACTTGCCCGTGTTGACCGTCTTGCGGCGGACGTTGGCTGAGCCCGTCGAATCTAACGTCCGCGGCTCACCATCCCTGATGGTCCAGGTTTCGGTTGTTCGCTCTATGAGAAAGATTGCCTTGAGCCAGCGCGACATTTTGTGCGCAGAAGTCCAGATCGCACAGCATTTGGTGATCTCTCCAGGGATCTGCGGCTATGATGGATTCTGCGGAGCCGCTCTACCGAAACGCGACGCCCCCAACACCAGAACACACAGGTCATGGTACAATTCTGCGTGTCGCAATCATCACGAGGGGTTATGACGCAACCAACGATCCTTGCCACCGACCTGGAGGGGGTGCTGGTTCCCGAGATCTGGATTGCAGTCGCCGAGCGTGCCGGCATCGAGCGGCTACGGCTGACGACGCGCGATATTCCCGATTACGACGAACTGATGCGTGGACGGTTGGCGTTGCTGCGTGAGCACCGCCTGACCCTGGCAGACATTCAGCGCGTCATTGGCGCAATCGACCCGTTGCCCGGCGCGGTCGAGGCGCTGGCGCGGCTGCGGGAGCGGGTGCAAGTGATCATTCTGTCCGACACGTACTATGAGTTTGCCGTGCCATTGATGGCAAAACTCGGCTGGCCCACGCTCTTTTGCCATTCACTCGAGGTCGATGAGCAGGGGATGATCTCCAACTACCGCCTGCGTCTGCCGGATAGCAAGACGGCTGCCGTGCGCGCGCTGCGCGAACTCCGCTTCCGGGTGCTGGCAGTCGGCGACTCGTACAACGATGTGGGGATGCTTGCCGCTGCTGATGCCGGCGCCTTGTTCGAACCGCCGCAGAATATCGTCGCTGATTTTCCGCACTTTCCGGTGTTGCGTGGCTACAACGATCTGCTGGCATTCGTCGAACAGGAAACGCAGCGATGAGTGGGTGGGAAGATCATGGATGGATCGAAACACTTGGCGCGAAGACACAACGACGTCAAGCGTTTGAGATCGAGGGATGCGTATCGCTCAATCGACAGGTGCAACAGAGCAGACATTGCTTCGCTGCAATCTGCACGCTGCAATCTTCGAACCCTGGAACAGCCATGACTGCTGAAACGCTCCTTATTTCCGATACTGATGCGGACTCTGATGTTCTGCACCGCTGGGCTTTCAGCATCAGCGTGGTCATTCCGGCATTCAACGAAGGACCACGGGTAGGAGGCGTGGTGCGCGCGGTGCGCGCGCAGGTTCCCGATGCCGAAATTATCGTCGTGGACGATGCATCGACGGATGATACGGCGGAGCAGGCTGCCGCCGCCGGTGCGCGGGTCATCAGTCGTCCGCACAATGTGGGGAATGGCGCCGGCGTGCGCACCGGAGTCCGCGCGGCTAGCGGCGATGTCGTGATTGTGCTCGATGCCGATGGGCAGCACAACCCCGCCGACATTCCGCGCCTGTTGCGCTATCTCAATCGATACGACATGGTGATCGCAACGCGACCGGATCGCGACAGCCACGAGAACTTGCTGCGCTGGTTCGGCAATAGTGTGCTGAATGCCCTGGGGACGTACCTCTCCGGCTTCCCGATGAAAGACCTGACCTCCGGGTTCCGGGCGTTTCGGCGTGAGGTGATGCTCGAGTTTCTGCATCTGCTGCCAAATACCTTTGGCTGGCCCATGACCAGCGCAATGGCATTCGCAAAAGCGGGCTATCATATCCGCTTCGAGCCGGTGGCGATGAACAAGCGCCAGGGCGGGCGCAGCACCCAGAAGTTGTTCAAGAACGGTGTGCGCAACATTCTCATCATGCTGCGCATGGTCTCGATGTTTGCGCCTTTGCGCGTCTACTTTCCGGTGGCGCTGGCAATGTTCTTGTTGAGCCTGCTGTCGTTTGCGATCAGTTATTTCATTACCGATGTCGGGCGTTTCCGGGTGCCGAACTCTTCCGTCGGACTGTTCGTCGGCGCAATTGTCGTGTTTATGTTCGGCTTGCTAGCCGAGCAGATTGCCGGGCTTCGTTTTCAACGGCGCGATCTGTGAAACCTCTTCTCCGCTGGCTGCTGCGTCTGATTGGTCCTGCGCTGCTCCTGTTTTTTCTCTGGCGGAGCGACCTGAATGCCCTTGGCGCCGCGCTTGTCGGCGTCGATCTCGCGCCTGCCCTGCTCTCGCTGGCGCTGATGCCGGTGTTTGTGTGGGTGAAGGCCTGGCGCTGGAGGATCATTGTGTGTGAGCAGGGGTACACGCCGCCTTCGCTGCATTATCTGGCGGCGCTGTATGCGATTGGGCTGTACGCTGGCGGCATTACACCCGGTCAGTCGGGTGATTTTATCAAAGCCTGGTATCTGCGCGAACGCGGAGTGCCGCTGGGTCCCGGTCTGCTGAGCATTCTGCTCGACCGTCTATTCGATTTTGTGATCTGGGCTGTGATGGCGGTGCTGAGTCTGGCGGCGTTCATCGATGTGTTTCCTGCTGAAACGCGCGGTATCGTGCAGTTGGCGACTATCGGCTTTGCAGCGGCGCTATTGATTGCCACACCGGGGCTGATGGCGCGCGCGCCGCGGGAATGGGCGCTGGGGCTGGCGCTGCCGTTGCTGCGCGGGAAACTGCGCGCAGCGCTCGAACGCCTGCGCGACCAGTTTGCGCCGCTGAGCCTGCGCTTCACTCCGCTGCTGTTGTTGCTGCTCAGCACCATCGGTTCGGCAACCTCGACATTTGTGCGCATTTATCTGATGTACCTGGCGCTGCGGTTGGGCGATATTCCGGCGCTCGAAATTCTGGCAGCCACAGGGCTGATCGCCATTCTCCAGGCGCTGCCGATCAGTTTTGCCGGCGTCGGCGTGCGCGATGCCGTCTTGATCGCCATGCTGCAACGCCACGGGCATCCAGCCGAGATTGCGTTGAGCCTGTCGGCGCTGTTTCTGTTGATCAACATCCAGCATATTCTGATCGGGTTTCTGGTTTCGCTGCGCTACCCGCCAGGTGAGACGCCCCCGATGACAATGGCGGAGATGCAGCAGCGGACTGAGAACTGAGAACCGGGAACTGAGAACCGAGAATTCAAAAATGGAATGTAGGTGGCAGGACCCTGTGCCTGCCCCGCCCGGCACGGTGCGATGGGCGCCGCCCGATGCGTGCGCCCACAAGGAGGCGCCCCTACCGCTACAATCGCCGCATTGGCAGGGGCAGGACCCTGTGTCTGCCCTTGTCAGGGTGTTATACCAATGACGATTGAAGATGCCGCATGCGTGTCATTCCGAGCCCTTCGCTTCGCTCAGGGTAAACTCAGCGAGGAATCTGAGCGGGTCGCACAAGACCTCTCGCTCTGCTTGGGGGGACAATGCCGGATGGTCACAGGTAATTGATGTTATTGGCACAGAACCTTTGCGCCTGTGTGTGATTATTGAGGGTATAGGGAGCGTGTTCAAGCATTCTGTTCGATGGCGAGCGCCATTCCACATAATATTGCTCGTGGTTGCAGGTATCAGCATCGGCGCATGCGGCGCAACACCGACTATTGTCGAGGAGCGGGCAGTCGATGGACTGACGATTGCCCTCGAACGTCCGGCGCAACCGGTGGCGTTGCGCAACTATGCGTTCACCGCAACAATTACCAACGCCGCCGATCAACCGGTCGAGGCGGATCTGGTCTATTTCGACTTTACCATGCCGCAAATGGAAATGGGCGTGCACCAGCCAATCGCCGACCGGCTTGGTCCGGGCAAATATGGCGTTCGCACGATTTATTCGATGGAAGGAGACTGGCGCATCACGATTGTTGCCACGATTGAGGGGCGCGATGTGCGCGTCTGGTTCGATCATCCGGTTCTTCCGCCATAGCATCTGAGCACAAAGGACATCCTTATGACTGGCTCGCCCATTCGCTGGGGTATTCTCAGCACCGGACGCATCGCTGGAGTTTTCGCCGAAGCGTTGCAGTCGCTCGACGACGCGCGCCTGGTGGCGGTGGGGTCGCGCAGCGCCGATGCTGCCGCTGCATTTGGCGACCGTTTCAACGTACCGCGCCGCTATGCGTCGTATGAGGAACTTGCCGCCGATCCTGAAGTGGATATCGTGTACATTGCAACGCCGCATGCGCTGCACGCTGAGAATTGCCTGCTCTGCTTGCACTACGGGAAGGCGGTGTTGTGCGAGAAGCCATTCACAATCAATGCGCGTCAGGCGGCTGAGGTCATCGCCGTTGCCCGCGAGCGCGGCATGTTTCTGATGGAAGCCATGTGGACGCGCTTCCTCCCGGCAATCGCGCGGTTGCGCGAATTGCTGGCAGCCAACGCGATTGGCGAGGTGCGCATGATCGCCTCCGATTTTGGGTTCCGCAGCAGTGTCGATCCGCGCAGTCGACTGTTCGACCCGGCGCTCGGTGGAGGCAGTCTCCTCGATGTGGGGGTCTATCCGGTATCGCTGACCTCAATGATCTTCGGCGGCGAACCGGAACGGATTGCGACCCTGGCGCACCTCGGCGCAACCGGCGTCGACGAGGAGGCGGCCATGATCCTCGGCTACAGCAGTGGGCGAATGGCGATGCTCTGGAGCGCCATCCGTACTGAGACGCCGCATGAAACGACGATTATGGGAACGGACGGCATGATCCGCGTCCATCCCCAGTGGTGGCGCGCCAGGACCCTCACGCTGATCCGAGGCGGACGTGCTGATGAGGTGATCGAAGCGCCCTACAGCGGGAATGGCTACCAGTATGAAGCGATAGAAGCCATGCGCTGCCTGCGCGCCGGTATGACCGAAAGCCCGGTCATGCCGCTCGACGAGACCCTTGGCATTATGCGCACGCTGGACGCCATTCGAGCGCAGTGGGGTCTGACCTATCCAATGGAATGAGGAGCACAACCATGCAGTACGGCAAGATCCCCGGCATCGACAAACCGGTCTCGCGCCTGGTCCAGGGATCGGTGATGATCTCGACACGCGATCTGGAAGGCAGTTTTCGCCTGCTCGATGCGATTTTTGCCATGGGGTGCACAACGTTCGACACGGCGCATGTGTACGGGCAGGGAGACAACGAGCGTGCCATGGGGCGTTGGGTGAACGAACGCGGCATCCGCGATCAGGTGGTGATTATTGGCAAAGGCGCTCACCACAACGCCGACCGCAAGCGAGTCACCCCCTTTGATATTACAGCCGACCTGTTCGACTCACTGGCGCGTTTCAAGTTCGATTACATCGATCTGTATCTGCTCCACCGCGATGATCCATCGGTTCCCGTTGGTCCGATTGTCGAGGTGCTGAACGAACACCGTGCTGCCGGTCGCATCCGCGCATTTGGCGGATCAAACTGGAGCCACCGGCGAATCGCCGAAGCCAACGAGTATGCCGCAGCGCACGGATTGACGCCATTCGTCGCTAGCAGTCCGAACTTCAGCCTGGCAGAGCAGTACCGCGAACCGTGGGAGGGGTGCATCAGCATTAGCGGTCCGCAGAATGAAGAGGCGCGCGCCTGGTACGCCGAGCAGCGCATGCCGCTCTTTACCTGGTCGAGCCTGGCGGGCGGCTTCTTTTCGGGGCGGCTGCGACGTGACAATCTCGATACATTCGAGGATTATCTGGATAAACTGGCAGTCTATTCCTACGCTGGCGAAGAAAACTTTCGTCGCCTGGAGCGCGCGCAGCAACTGGCGGAGGAGAAGGGGCTGAGCATCCCACAGATCGCACTGGCATACGTGATGAGTCAGCCGCTCGACATCTATGCCCTGGTTGGGTGCCGCACGCCGGAAGAGTTTGCCGCCAACGCAGAGGCGCTCACGGTACGCCTGACGCCAGAAGAGTGCGCCTGGCTCGATCTGCGGCGTGATTGATGTATGAGGCAAGAGGCGCGAGGTTAGCGGCGCGCAGGCATGGGGATGCCTCCCCTGGGAACCCGCGCGGTGTCGGGGCGTCCCCCCTGGGAACCCGCGCGGTGTCGGGGCGTCCCCCCTGGGAACCCGCGCGGTGTCGGGGCGCCTCCCCTGGGCGCTCGCGTGGCGTAGGGGCGCAACGCGCTGCGGATAGATGCGCATCACCCTATTGCTACGAGACACGCTGGCTTCTGTGGTATCATAACCGCTTAGATTATCCGAAGATAACGAATGATAGTGGCAGCAGACCACGCGAGGATGTTTCATGGCGCGCAAGCGTGCTCTCATTACCGGCATCACCGGGCAGGACGGCTCGTACCTGGCAGAGTTTCTGCTCGACCAGGGGTACGAGGTCATCGGGATGATCCGACGTTCCAGCACCGTCAATTTCGAGCGCATCCGCCACATTCAGGATCGTATCACCCTCACCCCTGGCGACCTGCTCGATGAAGTCTCGCTCATCCATATGCTCCGCGAGCACCGTCCCGCCGAGGTCTACAACCTGGCGGCACAGAGTTTCGTCCAGACCTCGTTTTCGCAACCCGTTTTTACCGGCGAGGTGACGGCGCTTGGCGTGACACGCCTGCTCGATGCCATTCGTATCGTTGATCCGGAGATTCGATTCTACCAGGCCAGTTCGTCCGAAATGTTCGGCAAGGTTGTCGAAGTGCCGCAGCGCGAAACCACCCCCTTCTACCCGCGTTCACCCTACGGGGTCGCCAAGGTCTACGGGCACTGGATCACCGTCAATTACCGCGAAAGTTACGGCATGCACGCGAGCAGCGGCATCCTCTTCAACCACGAATCGCCGCGCCGTGGGCTGGAGTTCGTGACACGTAAAATCTCCCATGGCGTTGCGCGCATTGCCCTCGGACTCGACACCGAACTACGCCTGGGCAACCTCGACGCGCAGCGCGACTGGGGATTCGCCGGCGATTACGTGCGCGCCATGTGGCTCATGCTCCAGCAGGATCAGCCTGGCGACTACGTTGTTGCCACCGGGCAGACACATTCGGTGCGCCGGTTCTGCGAACTCGCGTTTGGCTATGCCGGGCTGGACTACCAAAAGCATGTTGTTGTGGATGAACGCTTCTTCCGACCAGCCGAAGTCGATCTGCTGGTCGGCGACCCTTCCCGCGCCTATGAACAACTGGGATGGAAGCCGGAAGTGTCGTTTGAGCAACTGGTGGAGATGATGGTCGAAGCCGACATCCGTCTGCTACGCGGATGACGGCGCTCCTTTCTTCTGCTGCAACTGATCGGCATAGATCCGGTCGAGACGGTTCATCTCGCGCACGGCGATGGTCTCGATAAAGCGCGGCATATCGCGCACCGGCAACACCGATTTATACCCAACGCGCAGAAATCGATGGATATCGCTCATGCCGAGCATATCCGCCAGCCCTTTCGTGCGATCCAGCGCAATCCCCATGAGCGGGTTGCGCGTCAGGCGCGCGACATTATAGAGCGACTGGCGCACCAACTCGATCTGGCGCACCCGGTCGGCGTAATTATCGGCGAGACGATAGGCGCGTTCGTACATCGCCATATCGAAGTCGAGCGGCGCACCCAGCGCAATCAACTGCTCGACCACCTCATCGTCCAGGCGGTTCGTCAGGTCGAGCAGTTCGAGCACCTGTTCAACATCGCGGATCACCACCCCCGGAAAACTCTGGACAAGCAGATGCAGCCGGCGCGCCTGCGTATCCCGCGCACTAAAGTCGCGCGGACCGTATAGCTCGGTAAAGAAGAACTCGCCAACCAGCCGATACTGTGGCTCAGCGGCAAGATCCGCGTAATCGCGGCGAAGTCGGTCGGATTGCAGCGCCTGTAACGCAACCCGATACGGCGCACGATGTGGCATAACGACAGGTCATCACGGAGCGCGCTCCGCGCCTTGCTAAGACGCCAGTGCATCCTCGAAGATGCGCACAGCGTCACGAATCTGATCTTCTTCGACAACCAACGGCGGAATGAAGCGAATCACGTTGTCGTATGGTCCGCAGGTCAGCAGGAGCAATCCGCGCGTGCGGCATTCGGCGACGACACGTTTCGCCAGCGCAGCATCGGGCATACCCTCCGCCGTTCTCAGTTCAACGCCAATCATCAATCCCAATCCGCGCACATCGCCAATCGACGGAACCTGTGCCTTGAGACGCAACAATTCCGCCTTGAGCAGCGCTCCCTGGCGCGCTGCGTTTTCGACCATGCGCTCCTCACGCATCGCTCGAATTGTTGCGACCGCCGCAGCACAGGCGACAGCGTTGCCACCATAGGTGCCGCCATGGGACCCTGGTTGCCAGCGTTCCATAATGACGCGCCGTGCAATGATACCAGAAAGTGGCAATCCCGATGCAATACCCTTAGCGACCGTCATAATATCGGGTATGACGCCAAAATGTTCAATCGCAAAGAAGCGACCGGTGCGGCCAAAGCCACTCTGCACTTCATCAACGATCAGCAGAATGCCATACCGATCACAGAGCCGGCGCAACCCTTGCAAAAACGATGCTGGCGGAACAATATAGCCGCCCTCGCCAAGCACCGGCTCGACCAGTACCGCCGCAACGTCCTCGGGTGTCGTCTGCGTGTGGAGGATATGCTCAATCTGCCGCAGCGGATTGCCACAGCACCCGGCATCGTCGGGCGCCGCGCCGGAGATGAACGACGGATCGGCGCCGGCGGCGCGCGCGACAGCGCAATGGAAACAGGCCGCATATGGCGCAAAGTGAACGCCTGCCGGCAACGGCGCGACGGCGTGGCGGTACTTGCCCTTGCTGCTCGTGAGCGCGAGCGCGCCCGCCGTGCGACCGTGGAACCCGCCCTCGAAAGCGATCACATCACTCCGACCGGTCGCCTGGCGCGCCAGTTTGATCGCGCCCTCAACCGCCTCGGCGCCACTGTTGCTGAAAAAGAAACTGTCGAGTTCAAGTGGCGCAATGGTGCGCAATTCAGCAACCAGTTCGAGCATCGGACGATGATAGACAATATTCGCCTGACCATGCAGCAGCAAGCCAGCCTGCTCACGGATAGCCGCCACCACGCGCGGATGACAGTGACCGGTATTCGTCACGCCGATGCCGCAGGTGAAATCGAGATACCGCCGCCCTTCGACATCGTATAGATAAACCCCTTCACCGCGCTCGACCAGAATATCGCTGTAGCGCGCCCAAACTGGAGAAAGAAATGCCGTCTGCTCGAGCAGATCCGTTGCTGATGGTGTTGTCATGGACTGTTTCCTTTTCTAGCGATCGCTCAGGCGTGCCAGCGCCGCGCGCGCTTCATTCGCCCACAGCGCGTCGTCGTTCTGATTGGCGACCGTATCAAATGATCGAATCGCCGCATTCAGGTCTCCGAGTTGCTCTTCCGCGCGTCCCTGATAATATCGCGCTTCAGGGTAGTTGCCGTTGCGCCGATTGACCGCTTCGCGAAAACGATTGACCGCCGCCTGAAAATTGCGCTGCGCAAAATAGACCCGTCCCAACCAATAGTGTGCTTCGGCGAAATTGGGTTCCAGGCGCGCAGCGATTTCGAGGTCATCGCGCGCCTCGCTCAATCGGTCCGCGCGGATCAGGAGCAACGCTCGACGAAAGTGAGGTTCAGCCAGACGCGGATTGGCATCGACAGCCTGTTTATAGGCGTCGAGCGCGCGCGTGCTATATCCCTGCTGTTCATAGATCTTCCCCAGCAGCAAGAACGCCTCCGCATAGCGCGATCGTTGCTCCAGCGCACGATTGACATTGCGTAACGCCTCGTCGATGCGACCGGCGCCAAACTGCGCCTGCGCCAGACCAAAGAGCGCTTCCGGAAAAGCGCTGCGCAACTGAAGCGCCTGCTGATATGCACTGATAGCGTCGTCAACGTCGCCAACGCGCACGCGCGCCTCGCCGAGCCAGAGGAACGCATCGGGCGATTGCGGATCAGCCTGTACCGCATTCAGAAAGTGCCCCGCAGCAATCGACCAATTGCCGCCAACTGCCGCCACGCGCCCCAGACCGATATGCGCCGCCGCTAGCGCCGGATTTTGCTGGAGCGCCGCGCGGTACTGCTGATTGGCTGCCTGCGAATCACCGCGCTGAAGCGCAATATCCCCCAACAGAACCAGCGCTTCCGGATAGATCGGTTGCCGCTCTAGCGCCCTCCGCGCCGACTCATCGGCGGCATCGAGACGCCCAATCCCCAGATACGCCAGCGCAGCGCGATAGCGAAATATCGCATTGCCTGGTTGCTGCGCAATCGCGCGCTCATAGGCGGTCACCGCAGGAGCATACTCGCGGAGTTCGATCAGTGTCATGCCAATCTGATCGAGCACTGCCGGATCGCTGGCGCCAGCGTCGAGAGCGGCAGCGTAGCGCCGCGCCGCAGCGCGGTCATTTCCCTTACGCCGCTCCAACTGCGCCAGCATCAGATGAGATCGAACATGGCGCGGATTTGAACCGATTGCTGCTTCAAACTGACGCTCAGCGCGATCAATCTCTCCCAGATCGATCAACACCAGCCCCAATTCGTGGGCAATATCGGCATAGGCTCGCGCGCTGCGCGCGGTATTCTGCTGCCCGCGCTCCAGCACATTGCGCGCTGCATCGAGACGTCCTGCATCACGGTAAAGTCGACTCATCTCAATGATCGCAGCAGCCCGGTTCCGTTCCACCAGCGGCATCAGAATCTGCTCTGCCTCCGCATACCCGTTCGGGCCGCTCAGGCGAAGCGCGCGCGCCAGCGCCAGCGCTTCGTCCGCCCCCGCGTGGTATTCAGCCAACCAACGCCGCTGCGCGATGGACTCTTCCCAGCGCTGCTCTTCCTCCGCCAGTTCAGCCAGACGGACGCGCGCCGGAAAATAGGACGGATTACGTTCCACTGCCGCTTCGAGCAATTGCCGCGCCTGTTCACGATTCCGGGGCAACGCCAGCATTGCCTGATAAACTAACGGCTCCGGCCGATCCGGCGCCAGCCGCGCTGCCGTCTCGAACGCCACGCGCGCATCATTCTCTTGATCATTCACCATAAGCGCTCGCCCGCGCAGGATAGCCAAGTCAACGTTGCCCGGTTGAACCTTCTCGAGCGTTTCGATCTGGCGCAACGCATCGGCAGCCGGCGACCATGTGCGCGTCAGACCGACCCAGATTGCCGCTACGCCTGTTGGCGCGCGTGTATCGCGCAGGCGCGCAAGTTCCACCTCAATCACCGCCAGCCAGAAACGGTAGCGACGACTCGCCAGATCGGCGCGGCGCGCCTGATGGGTGGCGATGCTGCCATCGATCCGGCGTTGTTCGGAGTCGGCAACCGCCGCTCGCTTGCTCCACTCCTGATCGAGCGTTGTGGCTTCGCGCAACGCAAGCGACATATCATTGAGAATCTGATTCAGGTCCGTTTCCCGCTGCGCGCGATCGGGCTCCGAGGGTGTTGCAATCAGGTCCAACTCCCACAGCAACGGACCGCGCGCGTTGACCATGCGCGCCATGTGGAGCAGCGCCCGCTCGCTCTGCACATGTGCCCGCAAGCGGGCATTCATCAGGGGGCGCAAATCGAATGGAACGACGCGGTCATCGGCGCCGATCTGACGAGTGGCAGCGGCAAGCGTCTCCGATGCCGCATCGAATCGTCCACTAAGACGATATGCCTCGGCGAGCGCAACAAGCAGCGACGTCGATGGCGGCAATAATTGTCGCGCCTGTTCGAGCGACACAGCAGCAGCGGCAGGATCACCCGACCGCAATTCCTCGAGCGCCAGGTTATAGCGCAATTCACCGAGGTCCTGCCCCTGAAGGAGCGCAATCGCCTGATTGAACGAATCACGCGCCGCCGGATCGCTCATATCGTGCTGCACGGCGCCAAGAGAAACATACAGGCGCGCCAGTTCGGTCGGCGGCGCGTCGGGCATGGCGGCAATCGCCCGGCGAAATTCGCTCATCGATTGCTCATAGTTACCGCGCGCCCACCAGGTCATTGCGCGCAGGGCGCGCAGCAAGCCAGGGCGCAACGCTGGCTGTTCGCGTTCCAGCGCATCGAACGCCGTAACTGCGGCATTGTACTGCCCACTGTTGTAATCCGCCAGCGCGCGCACCAGGCGCGGCAGAACGACACGCCCATTGATCGGCTGCGTGGCAAGCGGATAAACCGTCGGGAGAGCAAAGCGCCCGGCATACCCTTCAAGGCTGGCAAACGCCTGAATGCCGCCTGGCGCATAGATGAGCACCGGCGTCAACGTTGCCGAATCGAGCATTCCGCCAGGTGCGATCTCGCCCACAATGATCATATCGGCGCGATTCTCGCGCAGCAGCGCTAGCGCCGCCGCCTGATCGGCAGGCGGCGCATCGATCAGTCGAATGGCTACACCTGATCCCGCCGTCGCTGTCAGAACGTCCACCAATTCCTGCGCAACGGCGCGACCCGTAGCGCCGGGAACACCGCCCGGTTCAGAGAATGGCGCGACCAGCACTATCAATTCATCGACGCGGGCGCTGGGGAGCAGGCGCGGCAATCCGAGCACGATCAGCGTCACGACCAACACACCGGTGAGAATAGATGGCAGGCGCGCGCCGGACGCCCATCCGCGCACACGCCCCGTCCAGGGCGACTCCGCGCGCACGGCATCAGGCACCACTATCTCCTCGCCAGAACTGCTAATGATCGTTGCACTTCGCACCAGCCTGGCGTGCCGTAATACCTGCGCCCGTGCTGTTTGCACCCAAAAGCGCAGTTGGGCGCGCAGCGACGGCAACAGCGCCAGAGCGACAACCACAATCACAAGCAGGACCAGAGCGGTAATTAGCGCCTGCATAGGCTCACGACGTCTCCTGCGAAGCGCGACGCACATCGACAATCCGCACACGCAATTGGACGCTGTCAACGGGTAAGGGAAGAATGTGCCTGACCGCGCCTGGCGCGATAATCCCCGACGTTGGTTGATCGGTCAGCGCAATAACCGGAAGGTTCGGTTGATGTTGCGCCAGATTTGTGCAGAAATCACGCACCGGCTTTCCCATACGCCCATCAACGATGACCAGCGCCATTTCGGGATGGTACGCCAGCAACCGTTCGGCATCAAGCACCGTCGGCGCATCAAGCGCGCGCAGGTCTATCTCGTCGAGCAAGGGAGCGATGGCACTGCGCAAAAGCGCATCCGCAGACACAATCAGCGCCGGCGGCGGCGGAGACTTGCGACGATCGCGCTCAACCACCTGTTCACTGACGCCGCGAACATCCACCGCATAGGTGCTGCCAGGCAACTGTTTGGCATATTGCTTCATCTCTGCCGCGATCCGGCTGACTTCGTCATAATCGGCAAAGCGACGACGTCGGTTGGTCACCACTCCAATTGAGATCGTGGTGATCGGAAAGTTCCTCGGCACTCCCTGGCGATCCACGCCGCGCAGATACCCGCGCGCCAGGTCTTCTGGATCGTACAGATCGCGCACCCGCTTATCGAATAGCGCAATCACACCCTGGCAGATCGCATCGAGACGATCCGGCGTCGTCAGAATGGCAAAGTCGTCCCCGCCGATATGCCCGATAAAGTCGCTCGACGAGCCGTGTTGATGCACCACCTCCAACAATACATCGGCGACCATCTTGATCAACCGATCACCGCGCGCCGGACCATACGTATCGTTAAATGCCTTGAAATTATCGAGATCAACATAGAGGAGCGCGAATGGCGCGCCATTGCGCAGGCGGTATTTCAACTCCTCGGTTAGCAGCACATTGCCTGCCAGACCCGTCAGCGGATTATGGACCGGCGTCTGCGCTGCACGACGCAAATGAGCACGGATACGGGCGAGCAATTCGGGAATATTGAAGGGCTTGGTGATATAATCATCGGCGCCAGTGTCAAATCCGGTGACGACATCTTCCGCCGTAGACCGCGCCGTCAGAATGAGCATTGGCACATGGGCGGTGCGAGTATCGTTCCGCAACTGACGAATCGCCTCGTAGCCATCCATCTGCGGCATCATGAGATCGACAATCACGAGATCAGGGATCCATTCTTGCGCCGTGCGCACGAGTTGGTCACCGTTCTGCGTGACAAAAACCTCATATCCCTGCGATCGCAGCACCAATTCGAGCAGTTGGCGCACTGCTGGCTCATCATCTGCAATCAGGATGCGTTTGGTCATGGAGTATGCCGCAAACCATGGGAGGCGCAGGTAACCGACGCACACCACGCCTGTTCAATCGCCCGAAACCCAAAAACGCGAACACTTGCTTCAAATAACGAGCTGCGCATACAGGATTTCCAGTGTCAAATCCTGCCGCACCGTATCAGGCGATTCGAGCGTCAGCGTTGCCGCGCTCACCCCCAGGCGCACTGCTTCATCAATCGGAATATCATGGAGCAACGCATACACCACTGTCGCGGTCAGCGCATCACCGGCGCCGGTTGGATCGACAATTTCGACATTGATCGCCGGGATATGCCCGCTCGAAGACGACGTTGCATACACCAGTCCCTGTTCCGCCAATGTGACAATCGCAATCTCGACTCCTTCCGCCGTCAGGCGGCGAGCCGCCAGAATCGCCTGCGCCACATCCGTCACGTGTATGCCGGTCAAGGCTTCCGCCTCGATAGCATTCGGGGTCACAAGCGAGAATGATCCGATGAACGGTCGGTAGCGCAGCGCCGGTGCGTATGCCACCGGATCGAGGGCTACCGGCACGTCGGCAGCCGCACAGATGTCGAGCAATGTCTTCGCACTCTCGACCGGTACATTTGCGTCCATCACGACCATGGGAGCGCGCTGAAACAGAGCGCGATGGCTCGTGATCACCGCTGGCGTCAGCGCAGCAACCGCTTCAGTGTCGTCTACGCCGGTGATCAACTGACCTTCCGGCGAGAGCAGCGCAACATAGGCAGGTGAGTGATGGTCGCACACCCTGATCACGTGATCGGTATTCACTCCTGCGCGCGCCGTCTGCTGCACAATTGCCTGCCCGAAATCATCATCGCACACAACAGTGACCAACGTCGTCGGATAGCCGAGGCGCGCCAGATTTTCGGCGACATTCCGTGCACACCCCCCAACGCTGATACGCACATCCGCCGAATTCGAGGTGCTGGCAAGAACCTCGCCACGTAGACGACACTTCACGTCCAGACACGCCGCCCCTACAACAACGATCGGTTCGCATGCATTGTCATTGTCTGGTTGCATTGCCGGGTTTCGCTCCTCCGTTGCCGGGCTTGTTGCTTGAAGGTTGCATGGTAGCAGGCGGCGGCAATGCTTCGATCTCGCCGGTCCACTCCGGGATCAACAGCGCTCCAATGATTTCGGGCGAAATCTCGATGCCTTCCTCCCGCAACACGCGCACAATATTGCGGATGCGTTCGGCTTCCGCCTGCGCTTCCGCTTTACTCGTCTCCAGAATACGCTTGACTTCCTGTTTGACCGGACCATCAGGGTCGGGCGAGCGAAAACGATCTTCCGGCACGCTGAAATAATCGATATCAACCCGCGTGACCACGACACCCCATCGTTGGGTCAGTTCGTTCAGGCGACGCAGAACCTCACGCGAGATATGGTGTCGTTTCTGATAAGCGTCGGTTGCGCTTTTTGTCTCAGCGAAGATCACTTCGCGGACAATATCATCGACCTCGTGGGTCAACTGGCGCGCCAGCAGTTTCTCCCAGAACGCCACATCGAGGCGTGCCCGTTCGAGATCGCGCCCCATCTCGCGCGCGACATCGTTCTGGATTTGCCCGCGGTTCGGAATGTTTGCCAGCGCAAACTCCGGGTTCTTTACCCGATAGCGCAGATGCACTTCCACCTCATCGATGCTGTGCGATCCGCCCGTATTGATTTTGGCGACCTTTACGTCGTGGCTCAACTCATAGAGTGGAATGGTTGCAACCCGTCGCTCCAGCAACGGGATGAGCGGCGGCGCCAGCGGCGGCTGGAGGCGGTAGAGCGAACCGCTGTAGAACCGCGCCACCATAATCGCATGATCTTCCGGCACCACAACGGTGTGGCTCGAGATCCAGCGAAAGACATAGAGTAATACTCCAATCCACACGAGTGGAAACAAAACGCCGCCGGTATCGCCGAGCACATCGCGCCCTAAGAAATAGGATGCCATCAGCGACGTCAATGCTGCAAACGCCGCCATCATACCGATCTCGTTCCAGTCGCCGTTCAGCGCGATGAGCAGGCTGACCGCCATGATGACGACGCAGAGCAACGTCACCGTGTCGTTTTGGGGCACGGTCAGGTAAATGACCACCAGCGATACGAACATCAATCCCAACACAAGCGAAGCCGCAGCATACCGCGCCGACTGATCGTTTCGCCCAAAGATGCCCTTCGATGCCATCTACACCTCCAGCAACACTTTCAACCGACCGGCTGCGGCGGCGAATGCGCGCAAGCCATCGTGGAGCGGAAACCGCGCAGCGATCAATGGCGCCGTTGCGATCAACCCGCCGTCGAGCGCGCGCAGCGCCGCTGCAAACGGACCGCAACGCGACCCGATCAGGCGAATCTCGTCCACCACCAGCATGGTCAGGTTGCACTCCGACTCGGCTGCGAATGTGCTCTTCATCACCAGAGACCCGCGCGGGCGCACCAATCGGCGCGCCACTCGAAATCCGTGCGGATGACCGGTGCAATCGACAACCACATCGAAGCGCGCGGTATACGCTGCGTCCAATTCGTCAACATGGATGGCGTGAATCGCCATGCTCTCCAGAAACTCCCAACGCTCTGGATGCCGCCCAACCAGCGTGACATCGCATCCAGGAAGGCGCGCCGCCTGCACACAGAGCAGACCGAGTTTGCCATCACCAACCACCGCAACCTGATCGGTCGGGCGCAGATGAATTTGCTGAAGCATTTCGAGCGCGGCAGCGACCGGTTCGGTGAACACTGCCACGGCATCCGGCATACGATCCGGCGCCCGATGAAGACAGGCTATCGGCAGGCTGAACAATTCCGCCATTGCGCCGTCCCGCCGATCAATGCCAAGCGTGGTGCGATTGGGGCAATGGCTCTCGTCGCCGCGCCGACATACGGCACAATCGCGGCATGCCGCATTGATTTCGCCGACCACACGCTGTCCGATCCACGCCGCGTCCTCACAAGCGACGACAACGCCAACGAATTCGTGCCCCAGCACGCCGCGAAAGTTCATATAGCCGCGGGTGATTTCAATATCGGTGTTGCAGATGCCAACCAGCGTGGGGCGAATGAGCGCCTCGCCAGCACGCAGAACTGGTCGGGGATAATCGTCGACCTGACGCAGTTTGCCATCATACACAAGTGCGTGCATTGGCGACCCGCGCTCTCTCGATATTGCGGTGCGAGTATGTTCGATACGAGATATTTGCACCGTGCGAGTGTCACTTTGGTGTATTATACTACATCGGTCATGCGCTATGCAATACGCGCGGATCGTATCCGGCGTCGCTATCGACCGGACGCTCACGCACTCCGGTTGGTGCCCGGCGCGCACGGATGTTCACGGATCGAGATGGGTTTGCGCGAAATCGATAGCCTTCTATCACCAGCGCATCCATATCAATCCGCCATGTCCTCCGTGTTCTTCGAACGACACATCGCGCCCGAACCCGGATCGCGTCGTGCGATGATGTCCAACCATGCAGGTGCGCCAATGTCATTGCGGATCGTGTTTCTCGGCAGTCCAACGTTCGCGGTCCTTCCACTGGAGCGTCTGGTCGCCGACTCCAGGTATCAGGTGGTGGGTGTCGTCACGCAGCCGGATCGTCCGGCAGGTCGCGGGAAGATGCCCGTTGCGACGCCGGTCAAACAGGCGGCGCTGCGCCTGGGATTGCCGGTGCTCACCCCTGAGACGTTGCGCGATCCTGCGGCTGTCGCAGATCTGGCGGATCTGCGCCCCGATGTCGGGGTCGTCGCAGCATA
Organism: Roseiflexus castenholzii DSM 13941; assembly: GCF_000017805.1. Classification (GTDB taxonomy): domain Bacteria; phylum Chloroflexota; class Chloroflexia; order Chloroflexales; family Roseiflexaceae; genus Roseiflexus; species Roseiflexus castenholzii. Next base: position 4,196,482 of record NC_009767.1, read on the forward strand.
TGGCGAAATCCTGCGCCGCGATGTGCTCGCCATTCCACCGCTGGGGTATGTCAATATCCATCCGTCGCTCCTGCCGCTCTACCGCGGTCCCTCGCCTGTTGCCGGCGCGATCCTCAACGGCGATGCGGAAACCGGTGTGACCATTATGGTGATTGAGGCGAAAATGGACGCCGGACCCATCCTGGCGCAGCGTGTTGTTCCGCTCCCTCCCGATGCGCGCACCGGTTCGCTCACGCGCGAATTGTTCGCTATTGGCGCCGATATGCTGCTCGAAACGCTGGATGCTTATGCCACTGGCGCCATCACGCCGCACCCGCAGGACCATGCCCGCGCGACATTTACGAAACTGCTTTCGCGTGAGGATGGGATTATCGATTGGTCGCAACCCGCGCTTCGGATCGAACGAATGACGCGCGCCTACGATCCGTGGCCCGGCGCGACCACCACCTGGCGCGGTGCGCCGCTCAAAATCATTGCTGCGCGTGTCCGATCCGACCGGCACAGCGATGCGCCTCCCGGCACGTTGCTGGATACGGCGGAGGGTCTCGCTGTGGCAACTGGCGATGGTCTGCTTGTGCTCGAAACCGTGCAGCCTGCCGGCAAACGCCCACTCCCCGCTGCGGACTGGCGCCGCGGTGTACGCTTGACCGGCGGGGAACGGTTGGGTGGTTAGGGGTTCTGGGAACCTTTCTGTCTGACGCTTTCAGCCCCGCGCGCCGCCACAGGCGTGGGTTGTGGTCCGCCAGGGGCGCGACGCGCCGCGCAGCAGCGCCAAACCATCCACCAGGGACACGAAGCAACACGAAAATTTGTCAATCCCTGCGATCCGTTCCCTTCCTGCATTCGACGTTCAATATGGAGGCGCCCGCACAGGCTCCCTGCCACGCGCGGGAGACTGAACCGATATTGAACCGATAGAGAGGCGCACATGCCGGTGCGCTCCTTATCTTCATCCTTGCACACCATGTAACGTTCAACGTTCCCACACCCACCGCGCCTCACGTTCCACAACCTGCGCAAAGCGACTATCACGCGGAAGATTCTGCCATTCGTCGAGGGTGTAGACCAGCAGATCGACAGGAACAGGAAGCGAAGTTGTGTCCCACGCAGCGGCGCGCTGCTCGAAGGGGAGGTCAGACTGCGCGATAATCAGCACCACGTCTACGTCGCTGCCGACTCCCCAATCGCCCCTGGCGTAGGAACCGATGTACCCGACGCGCACCACACTCGAATGCTGTTCAGCCAGCGCCTGCGCCCATTCTCGCAGTGCGCGCTCAACCGTCTGCGCGTCAGGCCATTTCATGACGGACGAATTCAACGATCTCGCGCGCATACGCAATTGCCTGTTCACTCTGAAGAACGCCGTAATGCTCATAGGGCGCGCCCGCCGAATGTCCATTGGGATAACGAGTCGGGATGTAGAAGTTGTCCAGCACGCGCCCTTTGTCAATCAGATCGGGCGGAACATTCAGCGGCAGATCGGCGAGCAAACGGGCCACGACGTGTCCCCAGGCTTCCTGCCGGTGCGCGAGATGCAGCGCTTTGACGGCTTTTTCTGCCGACTGATGCGCAGCGAAGCAAGCCCATTCGTGCCTTCCGGCGCGCTGCGAGTCAATCGCCTGCTCCAGGTCGCGTTCCGCCTGTTTGAACCAGTCCTGTGAGCGATTCGGCATGGCGTGCGCCTTATTGCTGCACGTATTCGCGCTCGAAAACCCAATGCTCCGGTGATTGCGCCTCCATATCAGAGGAGCGATGCGTCCACTCGTCAACGGTATAGACTGAGAGGCGCGCAGGAAGCGGCAGCGGATGTGCGTCCCACGCAGCGGCGCGCTGATCGAAGGGGAGGTCAGACTGCGCGACGATGAGCAGTACATCTGTCTTGCCACCTGCCTGTGGCGGCTTATCAACATATCCGACGCGCACTATGTCGGGGTGCTGTTCCGTCAGCGCCAGCGCCCATTCCCGCAGCGCGGCTTCGGTCGATGGAGCGCCCCTCTGTTCTGCTGCACCAGGAGCACCATGTGCATGGCGACGATTATCCAGCACATTTCTGGGCGACGACGGGCGAAACGCAAAGATCACCGCGCCCTCTTCTGGCACGGGGTCGTACCCGCCCTGCGCCCATGGGTGACAGCGCAGAATGCGCCGAATGCCCAGATACGTTCCCTTCAGCGCGCCGTGCCGCGCAATCGCCTGATAGGTATACGTTGAGCAACTCGGCTCATAAATGCAACTCGGCGGGAGCGCCGGCGAGATGAACATCTGATAGAACCGGATGAGTTTGAGGAGTATCCAGCGAATCACAGGAGTTCCTCGAACGCTCTGTGCGTTCAGCGTATCGTTTCCCACACCAGATGCGCCAGTTCCGGCAGAATGAGTTTTTCCATCCCCAGGCGCACGGCGGCCGGCGAACCGGGCAGGCAAAAGATGAGCGACCGTTGAAAGACCCCAGCCGTGGCGCGCGAGAGCATGGCTGCCGGACCGATATCCTGGTATGAGAGCATGCGAAAGATCTCGCCGAAGCCGGGCATGCGTTTTTCGAGCAGCGCATCGATCGCCTCGAATGTGCTGTCGCGCCGCGCGATGCCGGTGCCGCCGCTCGTGATGATCACCTGACACCCGGCGGCGGCAAAGTCGCGCACAATGTCCACAATCTGCGCCGGTTCGTCTTTGACGACCATATAGCGCAATACGGTATGCCCGGCGCCTTCGAGACCGGCGCGGATGATCGCGCCGCCTGTATCGGTCTCCGGGGTGCGCGTGTCGCTGATGGTGAGAATGCCGCAGTTCACCGACGCAACGGCGGAGCGGGCGATCTTTTCGTGTTCTGAATGGCTCATAAGCGCAATATGGTGGTCAAATCGGCTCTAATGACATTATACCACTCCTGAACCCGATCAGGCGCCTCAGCGCCCCGGCGCGCTCATATGCACCGCACGACGTTCCCTTCGCGCCTGCCACAGAATGACGAGCACCCATGTGATCACAACGACGCTGATCACCGCATTGGCGCTCCCTGCCGCAATCGGCGAGGCGCTGACGAAGTCGAAAAGCCCGTGCCACAGGGCGACCGGAATGCCGCTTCGTTCTCAGGCGGGAAACAAGGGAGGAGAGAAGAGCGTTGAGACGCCAAACACCCGCTGCACATTTCAAAAAGCCCACACGTGAGAGGAGGAGACCGAGGACAGGCGACAGCCAGAGTATTGACACGAACACTCCGCGCTTGTAATGGAGGAAGCGCAGGCGCTAATCGCAGACCTGCGCCGCAATCAGGTGTAACAAACTCAGCAGCACACGCTTGACACTTTCGCGATCACGCGCCACGCAGGGCAGCACCGGCGCCTCAGGCGGCACGCCCAGGCGTCTTCTCACATATGCAGGCGGCAACGCTGCTTCATCATCCTGCTTATTCGCTGCCACCACAAACGGCGCATCGGTGATTTCTGCAAAGCGCGCCATCAGGCGCTGCGTTTCGGCAAAGTGCGCCGGACGACAACTATCGACCATGACCACGTATCCCAATGCGCCGATCGCCAGATGTTCCCACATAAAATCGAACCGTTCCTGCCCTGGAGTGCCGAAAAGGTACAGACTCAACCGATCATTAATGGCAATCGTGCCAAAATCAAGCGCAACGGTCGTTTCGCGCTTCAATGCGCGCTCTTCCTCCAATGTGACGCTGTAATCAGTTGACACCGGCTCAATATCGCTGATCGTGCGAATGAATTGCGTTTTTCCCGCCGCATACGCCCCGGTAATCACGATCTTCAATATCTGCATAGCGCACCGCTCCTCACAACCCGCGCACACGGCGCATCACGGCATCGATCAAACTGCGTCTGACCGGCAATGGACGCGCACCAGCGTCGGAAGCGGCATTCGCGCGCGCCAGCGCCGCCGCATGCCACGCGCCCTCGCGCTCATCGGTCTCGATCACAGACTGATCGCGCCAATGGGAGGAGCGTCGCTCGTGGTGTCGCGCGGGGGCGACTTCAATTAAGCCAATTGCCATCAACTCCAGGCACGTCCGGGTCACCTGGTCGAGAGGCAAGCCAAGCGCCTCGCTGATAGCGCGAATCCTGGAGCAGTGCGGTACCTGACTCAGAATACGCCACTGGCACACGCTCAAACTCACCTTGCTTTCGCGTCCCGGCGTCAATGATGACAGTTGCAGAGGTGTATCGGGCGTAATGTGGTGATACGGCAACAAAAATCGCGGATCGTCACGGCGCTTAATGCTCTCCAGCACCAGATGCTCTGCATCGTGACGCATACGCACCGGACGGCGCATCACCGATGCGTTGTGACGAAAGACAAACGTCGCGTCGTCCCAGAGCAATATGTGAATAACTGCTTCGTCCTGCGCGGCGATAATCGCGCGATCCGGGAGTCGCACAACGGCGGCGTCGATCAGATCTCCGGCGGCAACATACACAATGGCGCGTAAATTGTGATACGCCAGGAACAGCACGCCTGTTTTTGGTCCCATCCGAAAGACCTGAAACAGGTCGCTCAACGACATATCCTGGAGTGTGCCTTCGAGCGCCATTGCCGCACCTCCCACGATGGTATTATGCTTCGCCTGACAGCAACCGACGCGCTAGTCGTTCGTTGCCGACCATCTCTGCAAGCGCCTGGATCTGGCGATCCTCGTATGCCTGGTTGAACACGGCGACATCAAGCGCCAGCACTTTGCGCACTGCCGTAGCAGCCGCATCGGGTTGCGCGTGCGCGCGCGCAACCGTTTCGGCGTGCGCCATCGCAACGTCGAGCATGGCAAGCGGATAGCGCACCGGCAGACCGATCCGCACGTGCGTGTCGCCGATCTTGATGCGACGCCGGGCGTAGGCTTCGTCGTACACGCCGCAGAACAGTTCAACGAACCAGTTCTGCAACATGGAGTACATGTGGTTCATATTCACATTGCTGAAATACTCGGCCGTTTGCGGATGGGAAAGCAACCGCTCATAGAAATCCTCGCGCATCGCCGGCGCCTGTTGGTGCGCTTTGTCCTGCAATGATTTGAGAATGGCTGCTTCATCCGCGCTGAGATTCATGAGCTGCACCAGCTCACCCAGTGTTGCTTCGTTCTTGATCTGCCAGCTCAATCGGTCAACAGACATTGAATTCCTCCCTGATATGTGGACTCGGTTTGCATGGTTGCGCCCGATGCCAATCGACTCTGGGCGTGACGAGAGACGCATTGAGGTGTGAAGGAAGTTGGTATCGATCGAACAGAATGGAACTCGTTGTCTCGGAACGGGGAGACCGCATGCATCAACGGGGAAGAGCAATGCCTGCGGGTTTAGACGATCTGCCCGATTGCTCTGGCGGCATCGCGCGCTTCGAGACGAACCAGACCGAGGTTGGCGTCCTGCCGCAGGTTGACTGCCAGCAGGCTTTGATCGCCGGCCGGCAATACCATGAAGAGACCTTTGTTGGCTTTGATGATGATCTCTTCAGCCAGTCCAATTTTCAGTTCGCCGCCAACACGCCGCGTGACACCCATGATGGTCGCCGCCACTGCCGCCACACGCTCATTGCTGACATCCGCCGACATGCGCGATGCGAATGAGATACCATCGAGGCCCACAGCCGCAGCGCCGACCACGTCGGTTCCGGTGTTCGTCATGAGTTGGTCGATGACTGCCATGATTTGTTCTTGCCGGGAAGCCATAGCGCCTCTAAGTCCTTTCTTTGGGCGAATATGTTGCCCCTATTATCCGGTTAAGCGTTTCTCAAGACGATCACAGTTTCGTAACAATTTGTCACTATTTTCGCAATCATACGACGCTCTTTCATAAGACGAGCGCTGGAGACTCCACACAACCGGGCAGGCGAAGGCGATGCCTTTGCCTGCCCAACGAGATGTTCGTAGCGGCACAGGTCTACCATATGGACGCGCGCGCAGGTTTCCATACCTGTCTGGTTGCTCCACCAATCAAGGACTCACGCCCGTTGCTAAAGCGTGGACCGGTGGTTCTCGTTGTGGTATTATTGAGATGTTCAGCGAAGAACAACCGAGACGCACAAACTATCATCTTCTGCATCCATATCGAGAGCGTCTATGCATAAGCGCTTCCTCTTCATCCTGCTGGCGCTGAGCATGAGTTTCACGCCAGCGCTGCGTGCTCAAACCGATGCACCGCCCAGTATCAGGCAGACGAACGATCATCTATCATCAACCTCCGTCTCGGCTGAAACACCGGCGGACTTCACTGTCTACTTGCCTCTCGTGCGCGTTCCACCGGTTCCGGTGGCTACAGTGCTGAAACCATTCGATGTGAATGCCAGTGATCTGGTTGGTCCGGCAAGCTGGGATGCCAATTATGGCAAACGTCCTGAAATTATCGTTGTTGCGCAGGGAAGCACCCTCCATATTCTCGCGCAGGACTATGACCCCAGTACCGCCTGGAACGCGGCGCTCTTGCGCCTTGAACCTGCTGATGGCGGGTATCAGATAACCCAGGCGCTCACCCAACTGCCCATGCTGGATCGGATCATGGGTCTGGCGGTGGATGATGCAGGCAATCGCTATTATGCGACGTGCGTTGACGAGGCGCATCTTGTCAATCCTTACTACCCACCGCCTGGTTATCGCAGCAATATCGTGCGGGTGATCAAAGTCAGTCCGGCGGGCGAAGCGCTCTTCAATGTCGATCTCGATGTGGCGCGTCACGATGCGCCGATCATTAACCCAATGACGGCGTCATCAGCGCGTCTGGCGTTCGGCGGGAATCACATTGCGCTGGTGCATGGAGGAAACACGTCTCCCGACTGGAGCATCGAGGGGCAACGCCATCAGATATCGCTTTTCACCGAGCTCGATGCAATCAGCGGCGCGATTATAAAAACTCAAGGCGTTTGGACCAGCCATGCATTCGATCAACGGTTACTGTTTGATGGAACGCGGATACTCCAGCTTCATCTGGGCGATGCTTATCCGCGCGCTATCGTGCTGGGGCGCGGTTTTTATGAGGATTCAAACATATTTGCGATCAAAGGTCCCATTGGTGAAAATCTGACTGCCACCCGGCTCGGCAATATCGCTCTGATTGAACAAGACCCAACATACAAATATCTGGTGTTGTTCGCTACTGAAACCAGCGATCAGACAGGCAACATCTTTGACAGCAAAATCAATGGCCCGCGCAATCTGGCAATTGTACGCGTTCGAGGCGATAATTTCAGCGTCGATCCTGCGCTGCCTGACATCCTGACCGTTGAATCGGGCGGAGTCGTTGTTACCAACCGACTCCGCTGGCTGACAAACTATTCAGCGGAGTCGCGCCTGCATGCCGAACGTCCGAAGATGATTGGCATCGGGAATGACCGATATATTGTCCTGTGGGAAGAATGGCGGAACGTCAACCAGGAGACCGATGTATTCAACGGCGTGTATGGCATGCTGATCGATGCTCAGGGATCGATCCTGATCCCGGCGAAACTGCTCACGACAAGTCATCTGCCGCGCGGCGACGATGCGGTGTTCTTTCAAAACGGCGCAGCCTGGGTCACCGGCGATGCCGCGCGGCGAAACCTCTCTATTCATCTGGTGGATGCAACGCTTCAGTACCGGGTGGTGACGATTGACTGATCTTCGCCTGCCACAGAATGACGAGCACCCATGTGATCACAACGACGCTGATCACCGCATTGGCGCTCCCTGCCGCAATCGGCGAGGCGCTGACAAAGTCGAACGTCCCGTGCCACAGGGCGACCATTAGAATGCTGTTCCCGCTCCCGCGATAGATCCACGCCAACAGGATCGATCCCATCACAATGCTGATCAGATAACCCACAAAGCCGCCCATGCCGAGAGCGATGAAATTGTCCTTGTAGAAGAAGTACGGCAGATGCCACGCTCCCCACAGCACGCCAATGATCACAGCAGCGCGAATCCATCCGCCGGATTGCAGCCGGTGCAGCGCAAAACCGCGCCACCCGATCTCTTCCCCGAACCCATAGGTTGCAATCCATAACCCCAGCGCCGCCAGCACGCCAATGTTTCCCAGATAGTCCACCTCGCCAAATAACGCAACGTCCGGCAGCGCGCCTTGCTCGAATGTAGAGACCAGGGCTGCGACAACACCAAGTGCAAGCGGCGTTCCAAGCGCGACGAGCCACCAGCGCAGACCGACATCGGCACGAATGACACGCTGCCACAATTCCGCCAGACCTGCGCGCCCATCGCGCGCAGCGGTGACGACTATCGCCGCAACCATCGGACCAAACGCGCTCACATAGTGCAACCACGTCGGCGCCATCACGAGACCGTGATAACCGGCGATCAGTACGCCGCCGAGCAGCCACGAGAAAGCATAGGCGATCAGGAAGTAGGCTACGATTGGATTGTGATGGATCAGGCCGCGACTCGGCGGATGACCCTGCGCCACAGCAGGCATGATGGTTTCTCCTTCTCCGTTTGCACCACACCACAGTTGAGACTACAACATGCCTCTGATTGTTGCTTTGCGATGGGTCCGAATCTGATTGTCGTCATGGGACACGGATTGGTACGGATGCGACGGATTTGCGCGGATCCGCGTACACGCACCTGATCCGTGGGATTCCGTCTCGACTCAATGGCAATCCGTGTTCCGATACGTCACGCAAATCGGAGCATCTAAACAGACTGATGATGCTTGCCCCTGATCCGAAATTTCGCTATAATGTCGGTCTGTGGCAAGAACGCCATCGAAGCGTATTGAGTGTAAAAGCGCCGGGATCAAAGGGTTTTCAATGACCGACGTGATCACACTGCATCTACCGGCGGAAGCGCGCGCCGACCAATCGCGCGACGCAACGCCGCGTGAGCGCCGCTATTATGTCTGGACGGTCGGCTGCCAGATGAACGTGTCTGACTCTGAGCGCCTGGAAGCGGCGTTGCAAGGGGTCGGGTATGCGCCTGCCGAACGCCCGGAAGACGCGAGTTTTATTGTGCTCAACTCGTGCAGTGTGCGCGCGTCTGCCGAAGAGCGCATTCTGGGCAAACTGAGCGAGGTGCAACGCATCAAGCGCAACCACCCCGATACAAAGATTGTGCTCTGGGGGTGCATGGTTGGTCCTGGCAATCAGTCGATCTTTCAGAGCCGCTTGCCGATGGTGGACCATTTTGTGTCGCCTTCGGCAGTCGATGAGGTGCTGGCGCTCGCGCCCAACCCGATCTATCAACTCGATGAGCCGGCGCTGCCGGTGGCGCGCTGGGATCATCCGCCGGTCTCGGTACACGTGCCGATTCAGTACGGCTGCAATATGTCTTGCTCGTTCTGCGTCATCCCGCTGCGCCGCGGGCGCGAACGCAGCCGTCCGCTCGCGGAGATTGTCGAAGAGTGCCGCCGGATTGTGGCGCGCGGCGCAAAAGAGATCACGTTGCTCGGGCAGATCGTCGACTCGTGGGGGCATGATCTTCCCGGCCGCCCCGACCTGGCAGATTTGCTGCGCGCCGTGCACGAAATCCCCGGCTTGCTCCGGTTGCGCTTTCTGACGTCCCATCCCGCATGGATGACCGACCGCCTGATTGCGGCGGTGGCGGAACTGCCGCGCTGCATGCCGGATATTAACCTGCCGGTGCAGGCAGGCGACGATGCGCTGCTCAAAATCATGCGGCGCGGCTACACCGTACAGCGCTACCGCGAACTGATAGCGAAGATCCGCGATGCCATCCCGCATGTGTCGCTGACGACCGATGTCATTGTCGGGCATCCGGGCGAAACGCGCGAACGGTTCGAGGGCACAAAGCGATTGCTCGACGAAATCCGGTTCGATAAGGTGCATATCGCGGCATTCTCGCCGCGCCCCGGCACACGCGCCGCCGAAATGGAACTCGACCCGGCGCTGGCAGTGCCCGAAGGTGAAAAGCAACTGCGGCGCATCGAACTCGAGCGAATCCAGGAACAGATTGCAACTGAACGCAATGCGCGCTTCCTGAATCAGACGGTCGAAGTGCTGGTCGAAGGCGAGCATAAGGGCAAATGGCGCGGGCGCACGCCAGGCAACAAACTGGTCTTCTTCAGCGACCCGCGCGACCGAACCGGTCAGTTGGTGAACGTGCGCATCATCCATACCGGTCCGTGGTCATTGCAGGGGGTTCTGGCGCAGTCTGCCGGGGAATCGCCGATGTTGAACGGCGCCCCTGAACCGCTCGACGCCACGCCTGTGATGCAGGGAGCAATCACCCGATGAATACGCTTGATGTGCCGGCGTCGCGTTTGCCGATGCGGGTGACGCCGCTCGCGGCGATTGGCGCACTGATCGCCGATCTGCTGATTGCGCTTGGCGCAGCGCTTGCGCTCAGTGGAGCAGTCGTTGGCGCAATTCTGGTCCTGCGCGCTGCACAGTCCGGCCTCGAACTCGGCGCCATCGGGCAACTGAACGGTCAGGATATTACTCGACTGATCGGCGCCGATGGTATGGTCGCTCTGCTGCTGCTGCAAAACCTGGTCTTCATCGGCGTCGCTGTGGTGCGCGTGCGCGTGTTACGCCGCGAGCCGCTCTCGGTGCTGGGATTCAGCGCCCCACAACCGTTTCGATTAGTCTTCCTTGGCGTCGGATTGGGGTTGCTGGCGCTCCTCTTGAACGGCATCGTCGGCGTTCTGTTCGTCAGCGCCGGCATTCGCCAGAATCAGGCGGCGCTCTATCCGCTCTTTCCGGGGGATTACGCAGGGCAGGCGCTCTTCTTCATCGGCGCAGTCGTGCTGGCGCCCATCGGCGAAGAGGTGCTGTTCCGCGGCTACCTCTTCGGCTCGCTGCGACGGCTCGCGGGCGACTCGCGCGCCGGTATCGCCGTTGCTTACGGCGTCAGCGCACTGGTCTTCGCCCTGTCGCATTCGCTGGCTGCCACCGAAGGTCTCATCGGGCTGCTCGTGCCATCATTCCTGATCGGTCTGGTGTTTGCCTGGGGGTTTGACCGCAGCGGCAGCCTGATCCCGGCGATTGTGGCGCACGCTATCAACAATGGCATCGCATTCGCTGCACTGCTGACATGCGTCAATAATCCGGGCATGTGCCCGCAAATGTAACAAGGAGATGACATTGACAAGGCAGGATGAAAGATTTCGGCTGCAACGCCGCTTACAGAATCAGGCGGTCGAACTGGCAGTGAACAGCCGCTGGGAAGAGGCGGTGCAGGTCAATGAAAAATTGATCGGACTGGCGGAAACGACCGAAACCTACAATCGTTTGGGGAAAGCGTACTTCGAGTTGGGGCGTCTCACGGAAGCGCGCGACGCCTATCGCAATGCGCTGCGCCTCACGCCGAACAACCGCATTGCGCGCCGGAACCTCGAACGCATTGAGGAACTGCTGGCAAAATCAGCATCCCTTTCTACCGTTTCGCTGAAAGCCGGGCGTCAGCTCGTCGACCTGCGCCTGTTTGTCACCGAAGTCGGAAAAACGGCGCTGACATCGCTGATCGACGTTCAGCGCGGGCCGGCGCTGGCAGCGATTGTCACCGGTGAGAAGGTGGAGTTGCGTCCCGAAGGACGCGGCGTGGCGGTCTACGACACATCCGGCGCGCTGATCGGGCGCATCGAACCGAAACTGGCGCAGCGCCTGAACGAACTGATGGCCGGCGGGAATCGATATATCGCCGCAGTCGCGCACATCGACGGGCGCCAGGTGCGCATTATTATTCGTGAAACCTACCAGGCGCCATCGCAACGTGGGCGTGTCTCCTTCCCCGGCAAGCTGAGCGAGAGTGCGCTCCGTGGCGCGTTCATCAGCGGTGCGCAGTTCGACGAATTCGGCGAAGAATTGCTCGAAGAGGAGGAAGGGGCTGAGGTGCGCGAGGACGTGGACGAAGAAGCCTTTGGCGGCGAAGACGAAGAACTTGGGCTGGAGGAAATCGAACCGGACATTGGTGATGATGAGGATTTGATCGAAGAATAGCCGGTATGCCTATGGGCATGTAGCGCTGCCGTACTATTGCCATCCAACCCTGTTGTCCTCTATACTGAAACCGGACGTGCTTCATGGCGTCCGGTTTTCTGTGTGTTGCCAGCACACGGCACACCTCGCGCCCGCTGCCGATGGAGAGCAAGCATTATGGAAGTACGGATCGACGAAAAAGGCAAATTCTTTACACCGCGAATTACCAAAGATGCTGTAACCGCTTTCGTGCGCACACCAGATAAAGTCATCATCGGCTCGGTCTATGTCCGACCGGGCAATCGTCTGACCGACGAGTTGAACGGCGATCCATCCGCTTTCCTCCCCATCACCGACGCGCGCGTCTATCGGGCGGATGATGAGAGTTTTCTGCTTCAGACATCATTCCTGCTCGCTGCATACCGCGAGATTCTCTTGATCGGCGAGTTCGACGCGCTGGCGACGATTCGCGATGTTCCCTGGAACACGCAGGCTGCCGAACCCACACCGCTGATCCGCGACGGTGAGGACATGGGCGTGCATGTGAATGAGCGTGGCAAGTATTTCACCCTACGCACCCCAAAGGACGCCGTATTGTGCGCGGTGCGCGGCAGTGATCTCGCTGTACTCGGCTACCTGTACATTCGCTCTGATCGGCGGCTGAAAGATGAGTTGAACGACGAACAGGCGCGCTACCTGCCGATGACCGATGCCCGCGTCTTCCGTGTCAGCGACAATAAACTCCTCTATCACGCCAGTTTCCTGCTCATTGGTCGTCAGGCGATCGATATGGTTGCGCCGATCGATTCGGTCACCCGCGCCAGCGATGTTCCGTGGCTGCCGGTGCGTTCAGCGGAGGGGTCGGCATGAGTTTCTTCTCACAACAATTCGCAGATCGGCAACGCGCAGCAGCGTCTCCGGCCAGCGCCGCCGGCGGTGTCGCCATCCCGCCCGAACCGGCTTCGGTCGAAGAAACCGGTCTCAGTATGGGGTTCCTGAACGACCTGGTGTTGAAAGTCGTCTACTTTCACGGCAATATCACCGGGCAGCAGATCGCCGAAGTGACGAAACTGCCATTCTTTGGTGTGCTCGACAAAGTGCTCGAGTTTCTCAAACTCGAAGAGTATGTCGATATTGTCGGCGCACAGGGCGGCTTCAACGAACGGGCATTCCAGTACGTCATTGCCACCAAAGGGCGATTGAAAGTCCACGAAGTGCTGGATCGGTCGCAGTACGCGGGACCGGCGCCAGTCCCCCTCGACCAGTACATCGCCATGGTGCATCGCCAGTCGGTCGGCGATATGGTGGTGGACGCGAAAACCGTGCGCCAGGCGTTCGCGCACCTCGTTGTGAGCGACCGCATGCTCGACCGCATCGGTCCTGCCGCCAACTCGGCACGCTCGCTCTTCCTCTACGGTCCTCCCGGCAATGGCAAAACCACCATCGCCGAAGGGATCGCCAATATGCTGGGCGGCAACGTGCTGATTCCCTATGCCGTCGAGGTCGATGGGCAGATTATCAAACTCTTTGATCCGCTCAACCATCAGGTGGTCGAACAACCTGCCGCCGCACCCACGCATGAACCTGCGGTCTCCTTCGAAGGGCGTCCTATCGTGGATTCGCCGCTGCCCGACCGACGCTGGCTTGTTTGCAAACGACCGCGCGTGATGGTCGGCGGTGAGTTGATCCTCGAACAGCTCGAACTGATCTTCGACCCAATTGCGAAGGTGTACGAAGCGCCGTACCAGATGAAAGCCAACGGCGGGCTGTTCCTGATCGACGACTTTGGCCGGCAGAAATGTCGCCCGCAAGACCTGCTCAACCGATGGATCGTGCCGCTGGAAAAGAAGGTTGATTTTCTTGCCCTCCAGACTGGCAAGAAGATTCAGGTTCCGTTCGACGTGCTGATCGTCTTTTCGACCAACCTTTCGCCGCAGGACCTGGTGGACGATGCCTTTCTGCGTCGTATCCGGCATAAGATCGAAGTGCCCAACCCGACTCCAGAGGAATTCCGCGCTATCTTTCAGCGTGTCGCCAAGGCAAAGAACATCCCATACAGCGATGAAGGGTTGCGCTATCTGATCCTCGAACGCTATAAACGCGACGGGCGCGATCTGCGATCCTGTCACCCGCGCGACCTGTGCGACCAGATTCTCGACGAAGCAAAATACCGCGGCATACCGCCATCCATGTCGCGCGAATTGCTCGACCGGGCATACGATGCGTACTTCGTGAAACTCTCATAACGTTGGAGCAGAACCATGTCGTTACTGAAGCGAATTGGCGGGTCGCAACCGCAATCAACGTCCGAACCTGCTGTGCCGGTCAGCGCTCCGGCGCCGTCTGACGCAGCCAACCATACGCCAGCTTCGCGGACGGCGCCATCGACCGTTTCCTCCGGCAGCGAGATGTCGCAGCAACGCATGCTGGAATTGTCGCTCTGGATCGTTGATCGCATTCTCAGTTCGCTCGGCAATCAGCAGGAACTCAAACGCTCCCCCGAAATGGAGCGTCAACTGCAAGAAAAGTTCACCCTCGCCTACCGGCAGAGCGGCGTCAACCTGACCGACGATCAGACCAAACACCTCTACGATATGGTCATGGACGAGTTGTTCGGTTTTGGTCCCATCGAGCCGCTGCTCCGTGACGATAGCATCACCGAGGTGATGGTCAATGGACCGCGCGCCGTCTACGTCGAGCAAAAAGGCAAGATCACGTTGACCCAGGTGCGGTTTGCCAACGATGAGCATGTGCTGAAAGTCATCGACCGCATCATTCGCCCGTTGGGACGACGCATTGACCGCAAATGGCCGATGGTCGATGCGCGTCTGCCCGATGGTTCGCGCGTCAATGCGATCATTCCACCCTGCGCCATCGATGGACCATCGATTACGATCCGCAAATTTGCCAAGAAAAAACTGACGGTCGAAGATCTGATCCGCTTCGGTTCGATGACGCCTGAAATGGCGGAGTTTCTGCGCGCGTGCGTCGTCAGTCGCTTGAATATCATCGTTTCCGGCGGCACCGGCTCCGGCAAGACGACGCTCCTGAACGTGTTATCGAACTTCATCCCTCCCGATGAGCGCATCGTTACGATTGAAGACAGCGCCGAACTGAAACTCGGGCAGGATCACGTGGTGCGCCTGGAGTCGAAACCGCCGGAGATCGACGGCACCGGGCGCGTGACGATCAACGACCTGGTGATCAACTCGCTGCGTATGCGCCCGGAACGGATCGTCATAGGTGAGTGCCGCGGCGGCGAAACCATGGCCATGCTCCAGGCAATGAACACTGGTCACGATGGATCGCTGTCGACCCTCCACGCCAACTCGCCGCGCGACGCCATTGCGCGTATGGAGACAATGGCGATGATGGCGGGGATGGATATGCCGCTCCGGGTGATCCGCGAACAGATTGCATCCGCCATCGACCTGATTGTGCAGCAGACGCGCCTGGAAGACGGCAGTCGCAAGATTTCGTACATTACTGAGGTGCAGGGTATGGAAGGTGATGTCGTGGTGTTGCAGGATATCTTCCTGCTGCACATTCTCGGCAAAACCCCGGAGGGCAAGATTATCAGCGAGTTGCGACCTACCGGCACCCGTCCGCGTTTCACTGCGCGTCTCGAGGCGCATGGCTTCAAACTGCCGCCATCGATCTTCGGCGCAACTGTTCCAGGGCAGAAACGGCCGTGGTGATGGGGAAGGCGAGAGGGGCGAGGCAAGAGGGGCGAGGGGAGAGGGGCGCGAGTCCCGACCATGGCGTAGCGCGAGATTTATCTCGCATTTGTGGAGAGGCGCGAGGCGAGAGAGAGGAGAGAGACCCGACCATGGCGTAGCGCGAGATTTATCTCGCATTTGTGGAGAGGCGCGAGGCGAGAGCGAGGAGAGAGACGCGACAATGGCGTAGCGCGAAGAGACGCGACAATGGCGTAGCGCGAGATTTATCTCGCATTTATGGAAAGGCAAGAGGCGCGAGGCGAGAGCGAGGAGAGAGACGCGACAATGGCGTAGCGCGAAGAGACGCGACAATGGCATAGCGCGAGATGTATCTCGCATTTGTGGAGAGGCGCGAGGCGAGAGCGAGGAGAGAGACCCGACAATGGCGTAGCGCGAGATTTATCTCGCATTTGTGGCGAGGCGCGAGGCGAGAGCGAGGAGAGAGACGCGACAATGGCGTAGCGCGAGATTCATCTCGCATTTGTGGAAAGGCGCGAGGCGAGAGCGAGGAGAGAGACGCGACAATGGCGTAGCGCGAGATTCATCTCGCATTTGTGGAAAGGCGCGAGGCGAGAGCGAGGAGAGAGACGCGACAATGGCGTAGCGCGAGATTTATCTCGCATTTATGGAAAGGCAAGAGGGGCGAGGCGAGAGGCGCGAGGCGAGAGGGGCGCGAGTCCCGACAATGGCGTAGCGCGAGATTTATCTCGCATTTATGGAAAGGCAAGAGGGGCGAGGCGAGAGGCGCGAGGCGAGAGGGGCGCGAGTCCCGACAATGGCGTAGCGCGAGATTTATCTCGCATTTATGGAAAGGCAAGAGGGGCGAGGCAAGAGGGGCGAGGCGCGAGGCGAGAGGGGAGAGGGGCGCGAGTCCCGACCATGGCGTAGCGCGAGATGTATCTCGCATTTGTGGAGAGGCGCGAGGCGAGAGGTGTGAGGCGAGAAGAGGTGTGAGGCAAGAGGTGCGAGATAGAAGGTCAAGGGTGGTACGCGCAGATTCGTGTGCGTTCGTGTCCTTCGTGGATCACAAGCCAGTCGTTGTCAGCGGTGAGATAAGGGCGCCTGCCCCCGGCTGCGCGCCAGCGCCAGCGCATACACCTCGCGCGCGCCGCCGGCGCGCAACGCCGCAGCACAGGCATTGACCGTCGCACCGGTGGTCAGCACGTCATCGACGATCACCACGCGCGCCGGCGGCGCCGGACCTCTCCACATAAACGCATCCGCCACATTCTCAATGCGCCCCGCCACATCTAGCAACGCCTGCTGCTTTGTCGCCCTGAGCCGAACCAGGGGTCCGGCAATCAGCGGCAAGCCAGTTCCTGCTGCCACTTCACGCGCCAGCAATTCCGCCTGATTGAAACCACGTTCTGCCAGACGTTCTCGATGGAGCGGCACGGGAAGGAGTGCATCACACGGCAGCGGATGCGCGCGCAGGTAGGATGCCAGGAGTGCGCCAAGCGGACGCGCCACGCGCCGCCGGCGGCGGTATTTGAGTTGGTGCAGCGCGTGACGAAGGGGACCTTCAAACACATAGGCGATGCGCACGCCGGTGAGTTGATCGGCCACGCGCGGCGGATCGCCGTCATACCCGACGAGCCTGCGACAGCACTCATCGCACAAGACTGACCCCAATCGACCGCATCCGGCGCAGCGATCAGGCAGAACCAGGCTCAGAAAGGCGTCGATCAACCGCGCGAGTGTCATGGCATTCCTGCCGCCGAGATGTACCCTGACGGAAGAATATGCCATTGCACCCTATCACGCCATCACCCGCAGGTCTGCGCTTCACCGAGCATTCTGGCGGCGGCAAAGCGGTTCCAGGGTCACATTGGATCGCCGAATCTGTTACGATTCGACGATACAATACAATGGCGGACAGGGCACAGAGCGCCTGTCCGCCATTGCGATGGAGTGCGTCACCCAATCCGTTCAAATCCGTCTTATACCAATTCCCTGTGACCATCCGGCATGGTCACCCCGAGCAGCGCGCGGGGTCTGGCGCGACCCGCTCAGTTTCCGCGCTGCGTTTACCCTGAGCGAAGCGAAGGGCTCGGAATGACACGCATGCGGCATCTTCAACCGTAATTGGTATTAATCCGTCCGAATCCCTGTTCCGTGCATGCGCTGTGCGCACGCAAAAGGCGCCGAAGGACACCGGAAACTACGACGCATCCATCCTCTTGCGCCAGTAGCGCGCCAGACCGTGCCAACTCATTTCGACGGCGCCAGCCTGCGCATATTGCCGACGCATCGCTTCGTCCACATCTCCGAGATCCGCGTCCGCCAGCGCCACAAGGCGCGCTTCGGCAGCCGATTCCTCTTCGCCGCGCTCGAGACTGACACGCACCGTTTCAGCCCAGCGCAGCACATGATCCCACATATCGGCAATATGCCGCTCAGGATCGTGCGCCGGGCCAAAGTGAGTCAGCAGCAGCATGCGCGGATTGAGGCTCAACAACATGTCCAGCGTGCGACGCCATGCCTCCAGATCGATATCCGGCGGCGGCGTCGCCGGACGGACATACGTGTGCCCGGGCATCCGCAGACCGGTTGTGTCCCCCACAAATGCCGCACCGGTCGACTCATCGAAATAGATCAGATGGTGTGCGGCGTGACCGGGCGCATCAAAGACCCGCAAGGCGCGCCCGCCGATGCGCAGCGTCTCACCGCCGCCAAGCGTCACAATATTATCCACCGGCACCGGCAGGAACTCACCCCACAGATAATCCATCTGACCGCCATAGATGCGCGTGGCGCTGCGCAACAACTTATCGGGCGCAATCATATGCGGAGCGCCGCGGTGATGGACATACACCTTCAGATGCGGAAAATAGCGCACCAGCGATCCTGTTGCGCCAGCGTGATCCAGGTGAATGTGCGACAGCGCAATACCGTGCAGATCGCTGAACGACAGCCCGATCTGCTTCAGACCGGCTTCAAGATTGGGTAACACACTGGCAGGACCCGGATCGACGATGACCGGATCATCTCCCAGCATTACATACGTTCCCACAACCTGTGAACAACCGAGGTGCAGGTCATCGATAAGCGCAATGGTTTCCGGCAAGCCATAACGAGGATCGGTCATACAATCACATCTCCAGTCGTTTCAGCGAGACGTTCGATACCAGACTTTTATGATAATGGCAACGGTTACGTCTATGTTGAGGCTCTTCAGATCACAATTAAGACCAATGACGATTGAAGATGCCGCATTCCTTATCATTCCGAGCGCAGCGCGGAATCTAACCGAGCGCAGCGCGGAATCTAACCGAGCACAGCGCGGAATCGGAGCAGGTCGCGCCAGACCCCTCGCTCCGCTCGGGGTGACCATGCCGGATGGTCACATATGTTGAGGCTCTTCAGATCACAATTAAGACCAATGACGATTGAAGATGCCGCATTCCTTATCATTCCGAGCGCAGCGCGGAATCTAACCGAGCGCAGCGCGGAATCTAACCGAGCGCAGCGCGGAATCTGAGCAGGTCGCGCCAGACCCCTCGCGCTGCTCGGGGTGACCATGCCGGATGGTCACATATGTTGAGGCTCTTCAGATCACAATTAAGACCAATGACGATTGAAGATGCCGCCTTCCTTGTCATTCCGAGCCCTTCGCTTCGCTCAGGGTAAACGCAGCGCGGAATCTAACCGAGCGCAGCGCGGAATCGGAGCGGGTCGCGCCAGACCCCTCGCGCTGCTCGGGGTGACCATGCCGGATGGTCACATATGTTGAGGCTCTTCAGATCACAATTAAGACCAATGACGATTGAAGATGCCGCCTTCCTTGTCATTCCGAGCGCAGCGAGGAATCTGTCCGAGCGCAGCGCGGAATCGGCGCGGGTCGCGCCAGACCCCTCGCGCTGCTCGGAATGACCATGCCGGATGGTCACAAGGAATTGGTATAAGATGGACCCACGCTTGCATGTTCACTTCCTGCGCGCGAGGGGACACGCGCCACGCTGCACCCAATTGACGCCAACAGTGCCTCACGCGACATATCGCACACCGTCTGGCGCCATTGGACCTGAACAGACGTCGCTGCCCATTGGAAACATCTGCGACGGCGCGCGAGCAGCCAGTTCTCGTGTACAATACCTTCCGGTTGTGGACGAATGTGCATCTCGCTGTATCCAGATATGTGATACGAGGTTCCAATGCTTTCCTATCACATGCCGCTCCCTGGTCCCTGGGAGTTTCGTTTTGACGATCAATCCGACTGGCGCCCCATTGCGGTTCCCGGATGCTGGGAAGACGCTGGTTTTGTAAAAGACCGCTCTGGTCCGGCATGGTATCGCACCTCATTCGTAATTCCGCACGAACTGGAAGGACGGCGCCTCTTTCTGCACTTTGGCGCCGTCAGTTATCACTGTGAAGCATTCATCGTGCGCGATTCGGGTGATATGTGCAGCATCGGCACGCACACCGGCATGTGGGATGCGTTCGACCTCGAAATTGGCGATGCCGCAGCGCCGGGTGAGCATGTCACGTTGCTGGTGCGGGTCGAGAAACCGGCAAGTCTGAGCGACGGACCGGAGTCGGCATCGCTGCCAGGGCGCTTCCCGCTGCGCGAAACGCTCGCCGGATTTCTCCCGTATGTCTGGGGGCATAGCCACGGCGGAATCTGGCAGGAAGTCGCCCTGATCGCCTGCGGTGCGACGCGCTTTCTCGATGCCTGGGTGCATGGCGCGCCTGATGGTCACATCTTCGTGGAAGCGGAACTCGATGGTCCGGCACGTGTCACGCTGGAACTCTACCGTCCAGATGGCAGTTTCATCCTCTCGGCAGAAGAAGATGCTGTGCGTGTGGAAACCGCGAGCGGCATTCGCTACCGGCTGCACATGGACGGCCCGACCTCCGACGCACGCCTCTGGTCGCCGGACGATCCGGCGCTTTACCGGGCTGTGCTGCGCGCCGGTTACGATGATCGCATCGAACTGCGCTTTGGGTTGCGCTCATTCGACGCGGATGGCGCAACGCTGCGACTTAACGGCGCACCGATCTACCCCCGCATGATCCTGTCGTGGGGCTGGCGCTGGGAGACCTTCGCCCCCAATCCGGGACCGGAACGGGTGCGCGCCGATTTCGAGCGCCTGAAACGCATGGGGTACAACGGCATCAAGTGTTGTCTCTGGTTCCCGCCTCGCTACTACTTCGACCTGGCGGACGAACTGGGCATGCTGTTGTGGATCGAGTTGCCGATGTGGTTGCCTCGCGTAACCGACCATTTCCGTCGTCAGACGCCGGTTGAATACGAACGCCTGGTTCGTCAGGCGCGGCGACATCCATCGGTAGTCCTCTACAGCCTGGGATGCGAACTGGGAAAGGACGTCGGCGCCGATATTCTCGGCTCGCTGTACGCGATGACGCGCAGTATGTGCGGCGACGCGCTTGTGCGCGATAACAGCGGCTCCGGCGAAGCCTACGGCGGTCTGCTCAACGAGTTCGCTCAGTACTACGACTACCACTTCTATGCCGACCTGCACTTCTTTCGTGGTCTTCTCGACGCCTTTTCGCCGCGCTGGCGCCCGGCACAACCCTGGTTGTTCGGTGAATACTGCGATTACGATACCTTCCGTGATCTGCGGCGCTACCGCCGGGCGGATGGTTCACGCCCCTGGTGGTTGAGCGCCGATCTGGCGATCAATCCAACCGGCGCGCGCTGGACGAACGAAGCGCCCTTTCTCGAAGAGCGGCTGCGCGCACAGGGGTTGTGGGAGCGCAGTGCTGAACTCGAAGCATTCTCGTATGCGCATGGCTTGCTTCACCGCAAATGGACAATCGAGACGACGCGCATGTATCGTGAGGTTTCCGGCTATGTCATCACCGGCGAAGCCGACACGCCGATCACCAGCGCTGGCATGTGGGATGCAACCGGCGCCCTCAAGTACGATCCCACCGAGTTCCGGCGTTTCAACAACGATCTGGTCGCACTTATCGGATGGGACCGACGACGCGACTGGGTGCGCGGCGGCGACCGCGCGGCATTCTGGGATGTCTGGAGTTATAACGCCGGAACGCTCGTCCGTCCCCACGTGATTGTATCGCACTATGGGGCGCAGGGCGGACCGGCGCGCGCTGCCTGGAGCATCGCCTTCGATGACGAAGCGCCCTTTGCGTCTGGTGATATCGTCGCCAGCCACGATGTTATGCCCGGCGACGTGCGCGAAATCGGCGTAGCGGAATTTACCGCACCCGATGTGAGCGCACCACTGCGCGCCATGTTCCGGGTGTCGCTTAATGTCGGAACGCAGCGGACGGACAATGCCTGGCCAATCTGGTTCTTTCCTGCGAACCCGTGGGCAACCATGCGCAATGTGGCGATCTACGATCCGCTGGGACGGTTGCGCGATCTCACCCGACTGGCGCCACAGGTGGTTGAAGTGACGCACGCCGATCTGCGGAGCGAAGCCGGAGCGCGCGTCGATCTGCATGCAGCGCCGTTCGTCGTTGTCGCCAGCGCCTGGACACGCGCACTATCGA
The DNA here is from genome assembly GCF_000017805.1 of Roseiflexus castenholzii DSM 13941. Classification (GTDB taxonomy): domain Bacteria; phylum Chloroflexota; class Chloroflexia; order Chloroflexales; family Roseiflexaceae; genus Roseiflexus; species Roseiflexus castenholzii. The sequence continues at coordinate 4,218,549 of NC_009767.1, forward strand.
TGTATACTCGCGGAGGCGGGCGTGTCGTGCTGCTCCAGGACGGCGACGGTCCGCCGGGACCGGTTGCAACGGCGGCTATGCCGTTCTGGCGCGAGGCGCTGCGGGTCTGTGAGCCGCACCCGGCGTGGGGTGATTTTCCGCACGATGGATGGGCTGGTCTCCAATTCTTTGGCTGCGCCACCGACTGCGCGCTCGATACGCAGCCACTCGACGGACTGACGCGCCCTATTCTGCGCCGTATCGACACGCGCACCACCGCCGTTCACGACTATGCCGCCGAGGTTGTATGGGGCGAGGGACGATTGATCGTCAGCACTCTGCGCATCTACGGCGGCGCCGGTGAGCAGCCTTCCGGCATCGGGCGCAATACGTCGGCTGCGTATTTACTGCTGTGCTGGGTGAAGTATCTGGGGAGCAAGAGGTGAGAGGCGAGGGGCAAGAGGGGAGAGGCGCGAGGCACGAGGCGAGAGGGGAGAGAGGCCCGACAAGGGCGTAGCGCGAGATTTATCTCGCATTTGTGGAGAGGCGCGCGAGGCGAGAGGTTCGGGGCACGAGGCGCGAGGGGAGAGGCGGGGGGCACGAGGCGCGAGGGGCGAGAGGGGAGAGGTTCGGGGCGCGAGGCGAGAGGGGCGAGAGGCGAGGGGCACGAGGCAAGAGGCGAGAGGGGCGAGAGGCGCGAGGCGAGGGGCACGAGGTGAGAGGGGCGAGAGGCGCGAGGGTCCCGACAAGGGCGTAGCGCGAGATTTATCTCGCATTTGTGGCGAGGCGCGCGAGGCGAGAGGTTCGGGGCACGAGGCGAGAGGGGAGAGGTTCGGGGCGCGAGGCGAGAGGGGCGAGAGGCGAGGGGCACGAGGCAAGAGGCGAGGGGCACGAGGGGCCCGACAAGGGCGTAGCGCGAGATTTATCTCGTATTTGTGGAGAGGCGCGAGGCGAGGGGCGAGAGGGGAGAGGTTCGGGGCGCGAGGCGGGAGGCAAGGGGCAAGAGGCGCGAGGGGCCCGACAAGGGCGTAGCGCGAGATTTATCTCGCATTTGTGGAGAGGCGCGAGGCGAGGGGCGCGAGGGGCGAGGCGCGAGGCGAGGGGCGAGAGGGGAGAGGTTCGGGGCGCGAGGCGCGAGGGGCGAGAGGGGAGAGGTTCGGGGCGCGAGGCGCGAGGGGCGAGAGGCGAGGGGCACGAGGCAAGAGGCGAGAGGGGAGAGGCGCGAGGCGAGGGGCACGAGGTGAGAGGGGCGAGAGGCGCGAGGGTCCCGACAAGGGCGTAGCGCGAGATTTATCTCGCATTTGTGGAGAGGCGCGCGAGGCGAGAGGTTCGGGGCACGAGGCGCGAGGGGAGAGGTTCGGGGCACGAGGCGAGAGGTGCGCGAGGCGAGAGGCACGAGGCAAGAGGCGAGGGGCACGAGGGGCCCGACAAGGGCGTAGCGCGAGATTTATCTCGTATTTGTGGAGAGGCGCGAGGCGAGGGGCACGAGGCAAGAGGCGAGGGGCACGAGGGGCCCGACAAGGGCGTAGCGTGAGATTTATCTCGTATTTGTGGAGAGGCGCGCGAGGCGAGAGGTTCGGGGCACGAGGCGCGAGGGGAGAGGTTCGGGGCACGAGGCGAGAGGCGCGAGGCGAGGGGCACGAGGTGAGAGGGGCGAGAGGCGCGAGGGTCCCGACAAGGGCGTAGCGCGAGATTTATCTCGCATTTGTGGAGAGGCGCGCGAGGCGAGAGGTTCGGGGCACGAGGCGCGAGGGGAGAGGTTCGGGGCGCGAGGCGAGAGGTGCGCGAGGCGAGAGGCACGAGGCAAGAGGCGAGGGGGGAGAGAGGCCCGACAAGGGCGTAGCGCGAGATTTATCTCGCATTTGTGGAGAGGCGCGCGAGGCGAGAGGTTCGGGGCACGAGGCGCGAGGGGAGAGGCGGGGGCACGAGGCGCGAGGGGCGAGAGGGGAGAGGTTCGGGGCGCGAGGCGCGAGGGGCGAGAGGCGAGGGGCACGAGGCAAGAGGCGAGAGGGGAGAGGCGCGAGGCGAGGGGCACGAGGTGAGAGGGGCGAGAGGCGCGAGGGTCCCGACAAGGGCGTAGCGCGAGATTTATCTCGCATTTGTGGAGAGGCGCGCGAGGCGAGAGGTTCGGGGCACGAGGCGAGAGGGGAGAGGTTCGGGGCGCGAGGCGAGAGGGGCGAGAGGCGAGGGGCACGAGGCAAGAGGCGAGGGGCACGAGGGGCCCGACAAGGGCGTAGCGCGAGATTTATCTCGTATTTGTGGAGAGGCGCGAGGCGAGGGGCACGAGGTGAGAGGGGCGAGAGGCGCGAGGGTCCCGACAAGGGCGTAGCGCGAGATTTATCTCGCATTTGTGGAGAGGCGCGCGAGGCGAGAGGTTCGGGGCACGAGGCGAGAGGGGAGAGGTTCAGGGCGCGAGGCGAGAGGTGCGAGAGGCGAGGGGCAAGAGGGGCGAGGGGCGAGGCGAGAGGCGGAAGGCGGAAGGCGGGAGGCGCGAGGTGATAGAAGGAGCAGATCACATACAGGACACACAGACCTGGCTAGAAGCTGGATCGCGGTGACCTCAGCTTGTTCCAACTCGGCTTGCGCCTTCTCGCCTATGGCCTGTGCGAAGGCAAACGCATCCCACGCGGGTTCCTGGCGCCTGCCACTCCCCCCCTCTACCAGGAGGATCGAACTAATGTTCTGTACGGTAGTGAAATCTCGCATTAGGAGGTGTAAATGAACCTGCAAATCTTATCTCGCTTTGCCCTGATTTTCACCCTGCTGGCCCTGACCTTTGGCCCGGCAGGGGTTAGGCCGGCCTATGCAGCAGGGTATGTGGTCAATTCGCTGGGGGATAACACCAACAACGACGCCTTCTGCACCCTGCGCGAAGCGATCCTGGCGGCGAACGACGCGCCTGCCAATGCCGATTGCGGCGCAGGCAGCAGCGGCGACGACACCATCACCTTCAGCGTGAGCGGGACGATTACGCTCAGCTCCCCCCTGCCCGCCATCGTCTCCGGGCAGGGCGCGTTGACCATTGACGGCGGCGGTAACATCACCGTCAGCGGCGGGGGTAGCGTGCGGGTGATGGACGTGAGCAGCGGCGCCGACCTCACCCTGCGCAACATCACCATCGCCAACGGACGGAGCGCATCGCAAGCCGCCGCCGGCGCGCGCTACGCGCAACATCACCATCGCCAACGGACGGAGCACCAGCAGCGGCGGCATCTCCAACGCCGGCACGCTGACGGTGACCAACAGCACCTTCTCCGCCAACAGCGCCGACTTCGGCGGCGTCGGCGGCGGCATCGCCAACGCCGGCACGCTGACGGTGACCAACAGCACCTTCTCCGCCAACAGCGCCGACTTCGGCGGCGTCGGCGGCGGCATCGCCAACGCCGGCACGCTGACGGTGACCAACAGCACCTTCTCTGCCAACAGCGCCCTCGGCGGCAACGGCGGTGGCATCCTCAACGCTGGCACGCTGACGCTCAAGAACACCATCATCGCCAACAGCACCGGCGGCGGGGATTGCAGTAATTTCGGAACTGTCACCACCAACTCCATCAACAACCTCATCGAAGGCTCAGCCGCCTGCGGCCTGACGAACGGCGTGAACGGCAACATCATCGGCTCCGACCCCAACCTGGGCGCGCTGACCGGCTCCCCGGCCTACTTCCCGCTGCTGCCCGGCAGCCCGGCCATTGACGCCGGCGATAACACCACTTGCGCCGCCGCGCCGGTCAACAACCAGTCCCAAAACGGCGTGACCCGCCCGCAGGATGGCGACGATCCAGATAGCGCCGCCACCTGCGACATTGGCTCGGTTGAAGCCATCTTCCCCAATTTTAACGGCAGCCAAGAGCAACAACGTCGGCGGGACGATTGCGCTCGGCCATTCCTTCACCTGGACGGTGACGGTCTCGAACAGCGGCTTAGCCGGAGCGACCTTTGCTCCCGGCGCGACTCTCTTGCGCGATGACCTGCCGGGGGGAGCGAGCTACGGCGCGCCAACCGTGCAGAACATTGTCAACGTCACCGGCAGCGGCAGCATCATCTGCGCCATCGCCGCCAACGCGCTCACCTGTACGGCTAGCGGCGGCCCGGTGACGCTGGGCGGGACGAGCGGCTCGTTCGCCGTCGCTTTCAGCGTCACGCCGAGCGCAGTCGGTGCGCTGACCAACCCGGACTCGAGCGGTCTCTGTCACGCCGACCCGAACGGCGTCATCACCGAAAGCAACGAGAGCAACGATTGCGCGCCAAACACGGTGATGGTCAATCCGTATCGGTTGTACCTGCCCCTGGTCATCAGGTAGGGGCGGAGGGCGTGCACGACATACCGCGAGATGAATCTCGCGCCACAGGCGAGTCTGCCTGGAGACTATGTTATCTTCAACCCATAGCATCGTGAGGAGGCGAAACGATGAGAACCGCAGCCTTTCATTTTCGCCCGGCGCTGCTGCCGGTTGCGCTCCTGCCGGCCGGGCAAAACGCGCCGCCGGCGTATGCGGGAAACTCCGCCATCAATTCATTTGCCTCAAGCGTCGCAGCCAGCAGCCTGCCCGGCGTGCGCTTCGTCCCCATGGCTGCGGCTAACAACATAGTCGCCCATGGCGCTGCCGTTGACCGCCCGTTGCTGAACGGCAACCTGAATGCCATCGTCCTGGCGACCCAGAACTGGACCCCGGGCGGCGAGGGCGGCATCTCCAACAACCATGCCATTGGCGTATGGTATGACAGCGCTCAAAATAAGCGGGTCGTCTTCAACCAGGACGTTGCTGCCATGCCGGCGGGCGCCAGATTCAACGTGATGGCGCTGAACAACCTCACTGCTCCGCCGTGGAGCAAAGCGGCTTTTGTTCATACGGCTACGTCTGGCAATACACACGATAACCGGACTGCTCTGAATCACTCCCTTTCAAACAGCGCACCGCCAGCGTTCGTGTTCACCACGGACAACTACAACCCGGGCGTCGTAGGCGGCACATACAATAACCACCACACCGGCGTGTGGTACACCGGCGTCTACGACCCCGTCTTCCCGAACAGATGGGCGATCTTCAACCAGGACAACGCGACCATGCCGACGAACACCAGATTCAACGTGCTTGTCATTGTGCGACGGGTCTGCCTTCCGAATGTTCTGAGATAACAAATGCTCAACGAGCCCGGGGTTCCTTGAGGAAGCCGGGCTCGTATGGCCATTCCGAACCAGGTGGCGGATGCGCCGAACCTGAGTCGGCAACCATCTAGGCGGCTTGGTTGTCTTTGCTGAACAGGCTCGGTGGTCCGTGCCCGCCACCCCGCGCTTCAAACCGTCACGCTCTTCGTCTCCGCCGGCTCCAGGTAGAACGTCTCCTCCGCGTCGTCGTGGGCCAACACCTCGCCGTAGCGTCCCCACTGGATGGCGATCTCGACCTGGCGTTCGGCCTCTTCCTGGGGGAACGCCAGCTCCAGCGCGGTCTGCACCACCCCGCGATTGAGTTGCTGCCGCTGCGAGGACCAGAGCAGCGACAGCCGCCAGCGGAAGAGCGGCGCCCGGCGCGCACTCAGCCGAGGTCTTCGCCGAACACCACATCCAACACCCAGTGCGCGCCGTTCTCAATCCACGTTATCTCTGGACTTTTGCAGATTTGCGACGAGGGTCGGTAAGGCGTAAGATGAACTCGGCAAGAACAGGACACTGGGAGGGAGCGATGCCAGCAATCGTCGCCATTCCGCAAGTGGGTGAAGAACTCGTGGTGCAGTTCGGTGACCTGTTCCCCAACGCGCCTTCACGACAGCACTTCGCCGAGGACCTGACTGGTCTCCTGGCTGCCGAGCACAAGACCGTCAGCGGGATCGCCCGTGAGTTCGCTGATGGACCGGACCAGTCGTGCCTCAATCGCTGGTTGACGGAAGCGCCGTGAGAGCCGGACCGTATCAATGCCCATCGGCTCGAGTGGTTGCAGCAGGATTGCTCGCGCTTCGCCCCTGGGTGTCTGGTGCGGTATCAATGCCCATCGGCTCGAGTGGTTGCAGCAGGACCCCCAAACTCGCTATCGCCAGGACGGCGTGATTGCCATTGACAACCCGCTCATCGACCACGATGGCACACTGATCGAGGACGCCAGCTGGTTCTGGGACCACGCCGACAAGCGTCACCTCATTGCGCACGATTATCGGTTCGCCAACGACGTCAATCCCTCCGGCAAGCACTATCCGCTCGACTTCCGGCGCTTCCGCAAGAACGAGCAGTGTGATGCCGACCGACCCTTCAAGGACCAGACCGAACGCACCAAAGAGCTGATTGACTGGGTGGCGGCGGAGGACATCCCCGGTGACTTCACGTTCGACAGATCCGTCACCAATGCTCCGATGATGAACCCCATCCACGCTAAGCAGCGTCGTTCCATCGGTGATGTGAACGCCAACCGGGTCATGGTGGTCAACGGCGTGGAAACGAAGGTCAGCGCGTGGGTCAAGACGCTCACGCCGCTTGTCCGCACGACGTTTCCGGCGGCCGGCCACACCCAATGGTATTTCACCACATCAGTTCGCTTGCCACGGGTCAACCATCCTGTGCGGGTGCTTGTGCTGTGGTCAAGCGAGAAGGCCGACGAGCCGCGCACGATCCTTGTCACCAATCGCACGCACTGGGAAGCGCATCGCATCCTGAAGGTCTCCAAGCGGCGCTGGAGCGGGACGGAGACCTTTCACCGGGACGGGAAGCAGCATTTGGGTATGGGCGACTGTCAGCTCAGGGATGGGATGGGCCAGACCCGGCACATGGATCTTGTCACCCTGGCGTCCACCGCTCTGATGCGCCAAATGAAGCACGACCGCGCCCTCGATTGGGCGCACACACGCCTGATGACCATCGGCGAGTCCTGTTGCACCATCGCGCGCGAAACCTTGGGCAAGACGCTTGTCTGGGCGATTGAACAGGCTCAGCACGGCATGAGTCGGTCCGACATCAAGCGTCAGTTCGCCTTGCCCTGACTTCTCGTCCCTTTCTGCAAAAGTCCAGTGCTAACACCGGTTGTCTCGCGGCAGCATAATTAATTTCACGCCCTCATAACGCAATTGCGCCGCAAGTGACGCACTGACATTACCTTTATTACCAAGAGCGGACTCGCGCTCATCCACGTTGGCGGACGTCAGTTCGAGGATGACCCCACCCAAGGTGACGACTGAGCTCAAGCGATAACCCAAACGGGTCTCATCCCTGGAGGCAGAGGAGCCAAACATGTCCCTGTGGGCATCCTGATCACGGATGTGCTGCGGCACGAGATGGAACTTCATCACGAGAAGTGCAAGTCATCGTGACACCCCATATGCATCCTGGACTCCACCCAGTACAGCAAGCATAATCCGCCAAATCCAAATGCGATCGCTCGGAAATAAGAAGGAAAAAGAGTTTCAATTCGAACAAAAGATGTGTTTCTCAGTCCCAAACGCGACATTTACTCACAATGGCCACCTTCATCTACAAGATGTGGGTTTGGGTTCCGAGTCTTGGCAGAGGGGGGCAATTTGCTGTCAGAGATTACCGAACAATGACAAACTTCTAGGTAGCGAAATCCTCGAAGTCGGCTACCATATCATTTCATTAGGTGCCTCTCAGTGCGTTTAGACAGTTCTTGACTTCTGCTGTAACACACCAAGAGGCACTACGTCAATTTGCTTAAGTGGACATCATAACACTACTATTGCACCAGAGTGGTGTCTGGCAGCGCATCACTCTCTCTCATTCCCATTGTCGCCATCGCCATTATCTGGCTAACGGTCTTCAGGCAAGTGTACAAGGACGATCGACGCTGCTCGGGGATCTTTCTTGGCAGCATCTATCAACTTCCCACGGTCGGAGTTGCTAAGTGATGCCCAACGGTCGGGGAATGTACAGCATATAACCATAGCCGCCGCTAGAGGGTCCCGTGCAGCAGCGTCAATCAAATTCTGCTGCTCAGCGGCTCCCAATCGCTGCCATGTGTAGTCAGGTGCAAGACAGATAACCGATGCAGCCGGCCATTGCGTTGATGTAAGCATGGATTGCACTGCTTCAAGCACTATACGCTCACGATCCTCATACGACGACGTATTAGCATTTGACATCATGCAGAGACGAATAGCGATTTGGGCGGTAGCCTGAAGATCGGGGCCGTTGCTCACAACTGCTCCTTTCTAAATCGTTGTCTTCGTTACAGATAGTAGGCTTGGCATCCGCAGTGCTAGTGCTGTATTAGGTTAATTTGCGTTTGCTTTTCCTACTATGTTGATAGTATAAACAAAATTACAACGTATGTCAAGCATGATGTCTTGCTAAACCAGCAAGAAACTTGCCTACCGCTAAAGCGTGGCTGCTTAGCAGTGCATCCGCCAAGTCGGTATGCAAAGATTAGAGAGACTCTCTCTGGAATGCGTCCCATACTTCCCGCCTCTCGCCTCGTGCCCCTCGCCTCTCCCCTCCCGCCCCTCGCCTCTCCCCTCGTGCCCCTCGCCTCGCGCCTCTCCCCTCGCGCCCCTCGCCTCTCGCCCCTCTCCACAAATGCGAGATAAATCTCGCGCTACGCCCTTGTCGGGCGCCTCGTGCCTCGCGCCCCGAACCTCTCGCCCCTCGCCCCTCTCCACAAATGCGAGATAAATCTCGCGCTACGCTCTTGTCGGGCGCCTCTCGCCCCTTGCCTCGGCCCTCTCCACAAATGCGAGATAAATCTCGCGCTACGCTCTTGTCGGGCCTCGCGCGCCTCTCGCCTTTTCTATGCTATAATGCCTCGTCGAAGGAAACGAGCGCAACACAAGGGACGAGATCGATGCGGTGTCCCTACTGCCAGCATCCCGACAGCGACGTTATCGATACGCGCAAACTCCACAACGGCGAAACAATCCGCCGGCGACGCAAGTGTGAAGCGTGCGGACGGCGTTTCACCACCTACGAGCGCGTCGAGACCGTCAGCATCACCGTCGTTAAGAAAAATGGCGAACGGGAGCCTTATGAACGAGAGAAACTGATGCGTGGCGTTCGCACCGCATGCTATCGCCGTCCTGTTCCGGCGCAGGCGCTTGAGTCCCTGGCGAATGATATCGAAGCAGAATTGATGGCGCTCGACGAGCCGGAAGTTCCATCGTCGCTCATCGGCGATATGGTCATGCGACGCCTCCGCACCATCGATGATGTCGCCTACATTCGCTTCGCCTCGGTGTATCGGTCATTTGCCGACATTGGCAAACTACGCGAGGCGGTTGACGAACTGCTGGAGCAGGGGCGCTGAAAGAGACAACGATAGATGAGCATCGACGTGTCTGATCAACCACAGACGACACCCCAGGAAGAGCGCCGAGCCAATCCGGTGGCGCGCTTTTTTGGCGAGATACGCGCAGGGTTGCGTGAGATTCGCTGGATTATCGTCCTGCTTTACGCCATTGCCGGCGGTCTGTTGATGCCGCTCTCGCTGACAGCAGGAGGCATTGCGGGATTTCTGGCAGGCATTGTACCGGTCGGCGTGGGGTTGCTGCTGGCGCGCAATGTTCCCGGTCATTATGCCTTGCACGGATTTCTGACCGGCGCGCTCGCCTCGGTCGTGGCTGCCGGTATGCTGTGGTACTTTATTTTTCAAACGCAGTTCGGCGTAAGCGGCGCGGGCATGGTCGAACCGGGCACGCCGCCATGGGATGCATGGCTGGTGCTCAGCGGCTTCTTCGGGTTTTCCTTGATTGTCTTCTGCACCTTTGGCGCCAGTACCGCCGGGCGCATAGAAGAGCGCAATCGCGCATTACGCGACGAGATCAAGCAGCGCGGCGGCGCTCTCGAGCGCCCCAGCGCTATCCGCGAGCCGGATGACATTCGTGGGCTATCGTTGCCACAACTTGGCTACTATGTCAACAACCTGTTCAAAAAACAGGGGTTTACCTTCAAAGATTATCGTTTTCTGCACAAGGACAAATACCTCGACATCTGGCTCGAATACAAGGACGAACCGTGGCACTTGCGCCTGTCGGTCGCCGACAAAGTCGCTCCTGGAGCAATCGAGAGCCTGCTCCAGGAGATGAAACGCGAGGGATGCACCAAAGGTGTGGTCATCACTTCGACCGAGTTTACCCCAGCCGCGATTAAGGCGGCGAAAGACCGACCCGTGGCGCTGATCGATGGTGCAACGTTGTATCAGATAGCCGAGAAGTGACGGGCTGACGGAGATGGCGATGCAGATCTCGCTCAAAGGCAAAATTGCCGTCGTCACCGGCGGATCACGTGGGATTGGACGGGCAATTGCGACGACCCTGGCGGCTGCCGGTGCGACGGTTGTCGTCAACTATCAACGGAATGCCGCCGCAGCAGAAGAGACCGTCGCTGCGATCACCGCCGCCGATGGCGCTGCAATCAGCATGCAGGCGGATGTGAGCGCGGCAGAGGAGGTCGAGCGCCTGTTCAAAACTGTGATCGAACGGTATGGCACGGTCGATATTCTGGTCAACAATGCCGGCATAACCCGTGATACCCTGCTGCTGCGCATGAAAGAAGACGACTTCGATGCCGTGATCGACACCAATCTGCGCGGGGTGTATCTGTGTACAAAAGCGGCGTTGCGCCCGATGACAAAGGCACGCAGTGGGCGAATCATTAACATTACGTCGGTGGTTGGGCTGATCGGCAATGCGGGGCAGAGCAACTACGCGGCTGCAAAAGCCGGAATCATTGGGTTCACCCGCGCCGTTGCGCGCGAAATGGCGTCGCGCAACATTACGGTCAACGCCGTGGCGCCGGGGTATATCGAAACCGAGTTGACCGCCGGGCTTGGCGATCAGGTGCGTACTGCTATTCTGGAAGCGATCCCGCTCGGACGCCTCGGCACGCCTCAAGATGTCGCCAACCTGGTCTGTTTCCTGGCATCCGATGCAGCCGCGTATATCACAGGGCAAACTCTGACCGTCGATGGCGGCATGGTCATGAGTTAGCACCTTGACGCTGAACGTGAAAAACAGTAGAATACCGCGTCGAAGCGCGAGCGTCTGGAGGGGTCACACATTGTGTCGCAATCGTTGGGGCATGTAACGGTCGCTGCACCCGTCCTGCTGGCACTGGTGCGCGCTGCTCTCCGCGAAACGCCTGGCGTTGTTCGCCTGGCTCATGCTCCATCTGTTCAGGGCGAAACGCCGGTATTCGCCGGTCCTGGGGCAGCAATTGCAATCGGCGCAACCGGCGTGCATGTCACCTGCGCTATCGTTGTAGCACGGGGGGCGCGCCTGGCACAGGTTGCGGCAACGGCGCAGGCAGCGGTCGCAACAGCATTGCGTGAACTTGCCGGTGTGGACGTTGCCGCCGTCGATGTCTCGATTGCAGATGTGGCTGCGATAGAAAAGACGCGCGACCATGGCTAGTCTGCGGCACCGAGTGCGCGCAATTGCGCTCCAAATTCTGTTTGAACTCGATGCAACCGACCATCCGCCGGATCAGGTAGTGGGGCGGCGCCTCGAGGAAGAGCAGCTGCCGCCAGAAGGTGAGCGTTTTTTGCGACGATTGGTGTTCGGTGCATGGGAACATGCGGCGCACCTCGACCGGATTATCGAGGAGGCTGCGCCGAACTGGCCCGTCAGCCAGATGCCGGGAGTGGATAAGGCTATTCTGCGGATCGCCCTCTTCGAGGCTCTGATCGACAAAGAGGAAAAGACACCGCTGAAGGCGATCATCAACGAGGCGGTCGAACTTGCCAAGCAGTATGGCAGCGATAATTCGAGCCGCTTTGTCAACGGCGTTCTCGGCACAGTCGTCAGTCGCTACCGCGAGCGGAGCAAAGGGTAGCGTGCGTTCATCAAGCGTTCGTTCATCAAGGCTGTTGAAAGGAGTATGTGCATGCCCTCGCCCGAAATGGAGGCTCGGCTCAAACAGATTGTTGCAGAGCAACTCGGAGTCGACGAAAGTAAAATCGTGCCAACTGCACGGTTCACCGAAGATCTCAATGCCGACTCGCTCGATCTGGTCGAGATGATCATGGAACTCGAGGAGGCGTTTGGCGTCGAGATTCCCGATGAGGATGCCGAGAAAATCATTACGGTGCAGGACGCGCTGAACTATATCGAACAAAAGTTACAGGCGGCCTGAAACATGATGGTTGTGCGTCGCGCCACAGCGGGCCGCCCTTCGTCCAGTCCTGAGGTCTGGTCTGGCAGTTGGGGGTCTGCTGTGGCGCGCTTGTGTGTTTGAGACGGCGCTAGAGGCGGGAAATCAGGCAATGGAACTGTTAGGAGTCGGTCCAGGCGAAATCCTGCTGATCCTGGTGATTATGCTGCTGGTCTTCGGTCCTGAGCGTCTGCCCGAATTTGCACGCCAGGCGGGGCGCTTCGTTGTGCGGGTGCGCGACTGGATTCAGCGTTCGCCCGATGCTGCGATGGTGTTGCGCGCGCGTGCGGAACTCGAAAGCGAACTTCAGGCGATTCGCGCCGAACTGACGCGCGAGGTCGAGAGTGTCCGCCAGGACTTGCAAAGTGTGCGATCCGACCTGGCGGACGCCGGGAAGTTGATCGAGCAGTCGGCGCAGGAGGCTGCCAGCGCCTCGACGATTGATCTGCCTGATGGGACGGGCAAAGAAATACCGTCGCTGAATCCGCCAACACCTGCAACGCCCGGTCAATCGCCCGCAACAGTGTCGCCGGGCGCCGACAATGCCGCCGTGCCTGTGGTTCCGCATGCAGACAGTATGGCCGCCCCGGTGGTTCAGCATGCGGATGGCATGGCGACACCGGTTGTTCCGGCAGGAGATGGCGCCGCGATGCCAGAGTTTGAGGTCGATCCGGGTCCAATCGGCGCGCGCCGCGCGCGGATTGCTGAGGTCTCAGCAGCACAGACGCCTGCTGAACCTTCCCGCACACCAGTCATTGCCGGCGGCGAAACGGTCGCGCGCGGCGCGCGCAGTGAGCCGGTCCCATCACGAACTCGCGTCGTTGCTGAGGACTCGCCGTTTGCGGCTGATATGGCGCGCATTGATGATCTGAGCCGCCAGGTCTCGATGATTGCCGAAGAACTTGCCCGCCTGCGCGTAACCCTGTTGCAACGCATGGCGGAAGAAAAACGACGCCGGGATCACGTCGATGCCATAGCCAATGAAACGCTGGCGCCCCTCAATGGGACTGATAGCGCCGCATCGCTGTCCAATGGTGCGGCATCGGATAGCGACCTTGCGCCCGCCGACGATGCGCAGGCAGACTTGCGCCGTGTCGAGTCGTCATCCTGAGAGTGGCAACCGATGGAATTTACATCGACACAACTGATCGTTGTCGTCAGCGTTCTCACCGCCCTCATCTTGCTGCCGCTGGTCGTGATTCTGTTGGTGCGCCTCTTCATCAAAGACGAAGCCCCCACCGACGGTGAAGAGGTTGTGTCGAATCTGACCGAGTTCAACAGCATTGGCGATGTCTGGCGCGCATTCGTGCCTCACCTGGTCGAACTGCGTGATCGAATGGTCAAGGCGCTGATCGCCGTCGCCATCGGTACGATGATTGGGTTCTGGATTGTTAATAGTCCGATCCTGCTCGGCGATCCCTTGCCCGTTTTTCTGGTGCGCCATCTCGCGCCTCCCGGAACGCAGTTGCAGGGTATCGATACCGGCGAGGTGTTCTTCGCCTATATGCGCATGGCGCTGGTGGTCGGCATCACACTGGCGATGCCGTTCGTGTTGTATCAGATTGTGGCATTTTTTCTGCCAGGGTTGCTGCCGAACGAAAAGCGTATCTTGTTTATTGCGCTGCCGTTCGTCACCGAATTGTTCATCGCCGGCGTGGCATTCGGCTGGTTCTTTACTGTTCCGGCTGCGCTCGGCTTCCTGCTGGGGTTCGGCGTCGATGGAACGACGATTATCACCCAACCGCGCGTCGATAGTTTTATCGGGACGGTTGCGACACTGCTCCTCTGGAACGGGCTGATCTTTCAATTGCCTGCGATTGTGTACGTCCTGGCGCGGCTTGGCGTTGTGACTGCGGCGCGCCTGGCAGCGACACGTCGGTATGCGATTGTGATTATCTTCATTATCGCTGCCTTCATTACCCCTACCGGCGACCCCTACAATCTGTTGTTGCTTGCAATCCCCATGTATCTGTTGTACGAACTGGGCATCATTCTGGCGCGTTTCGTTCCCAAACGCCATACCGACGAGGGACAGGCGACGGCGGCGTCGACGGGGTAAGGTTCCCCTTTGCAGGTGACAGTCGCCAGAGGAGAGCGCATGGCATCCGCCGAATCTCCGCAGATCGATGAGGTGGTCGCTGCGGTGCTGGCGGCGCCGAAGTATCGTATGATCGCTCCGTCGCTGGTGCGCACACTCGCCATGCGCGAACTCGCCGCGCGCAGAAACGTTAAGGCGGCGATTAAGGCGACAAAGAACAAACTGCATCAGATTGTTGGCGCGTATGTCGAGCAGCGGATCGACGTCGCCGACTGGGTGCGGCAATTGCAGGCGCACGAGGTTCCCTCCCCTACAACCGTCTCGGAAGACGCGCTCATTCAGGCGGCGCTGGCAAACTCGCATGGCGCTCATCTTGGGGCGTCGTTCATCCGCGCCTCGCTCGATCTGATGGCGCGCCATGCATCAACTCGTGAACGTCTGCCGATTGTGCATCGTTTTTATGCCGAAATCCTCGCCGATCTCCCCCCTATCCGGTCTGTCCTCGACGTCGGGTGCGGGCTGAACCCGCTCGCCATCCCCTGGATGCCGCTTGCGCCTGATGTCGTCTACCACGCCAGCGACATTGATCGTACCATTGTCGCGTTCATCGCGCAGTACCTGGCGCTCGCCGGCATTGCCGGCAGCGTCGAGGTGCGCGATCAGGCGGCTCATCCCGGTGGTCCGCCGGTCGATCTGGCGCTGGCGCTGAAACTATTGCCGGTGTTGGAACAGATCGAGCGCGGCGTTGCGGCGCGCGTGCTCGATGCGCTCGATGCGCCATTCGTGCTGGTGTCGTATCCCGTTCAGACGCTTGGCGGTCGTCGGAAAGGTATGGGGGCAACCTATGAGCGACAGATGGAAGCGCTCGTCACCGAGCGGGAATGGGAGGTGCAACGATTCGTCTTTCCCGGTGAACTTGCCTTCTTGATCAGGAAAGGAAGCAGGCAATCATGACGTCACTGCAAAAAGCAACCACGAAGGTTACAAAGGAAATGCTCTTCATTTTTATTCCCTTCGTGCGCTTCGTGTCCTTTGTGGTTAAGCCTTCTTGCAGTGGACTCAATCATAGTGGACTCAATTCGTCTTTCCCGGTGAACTTGCCTTCTTGATCAGGAAAGGAAGCAGGCAATCATGACGTCACTGCAAAAAGCAACCACGAAGGTCACAAAGGAAATGCTTTTCATTTTTATTCCCTTCGTGCGCTTCGTGTCCTTTGTGGTTAAGCCTTCTTGCAGTGGACTCAATCATGGAACTCATCGGCGTCATTCTACTGATTGTTGCGGGCATCTGCCTGTGGGTCTGGCGCCGGCGACAGGCAGTGCTGACAACCATTGAATCGACCGAGACGTACAGCACCGCACTGCTGGAAGACATCTACCGGCGAGTGGCAACGGCAGTTCCTGGCGCTCAGTGCCGCTCAGGAGCATGGTGAGCGGGGGACGCCGATTGACACGGATCGCAACGAACTTGTACGGCCAGGATTCGCAGGAGTTTTCGGCTCTGAGTTCCTGGTTCCCGGCGCTCGATGCCCGGTGCTCAGTTCTCCCCCGCAGCCGGGAAGGTTCCCGCTGAAGAAGGGGTATTCCTACCCTGTCGCCTGATCGTGGACTGCGGTACCATACGAATGCGTGAAGAATAACGCAATCCGATCAGCAACGGGGGGATCCTGCATATGGGCAAGAATGTCATAAAACTGTTTGCGTTAATGGCGGCGTTGACCGCTCTGTTTCTGGTGATCGGCAATGCGCTGGGCGGAACATTCGGACTGATCATCGCGGTCGTGCTTGCGGCAGTGATGAATCTGGGCGCATACTGGTTCTCCGACAGCATCGTGTTGCGGATGGCCGGCGCGCGTGAAGTGAGCCGTGAGGAAGCGCCGTGGTTCTATCAGATCGTCGAGCAGCAGATTGTTCGCGCCGGGCTGCCGATGCCGAAACTGTACATCATCGACGAAGATATTCCGAACGCCTTCGCTACCGGTCGCAGCCCAAGCAAAGGGGTTGTGGCGGTGACCACCGGCATCAGCCGCCTGCTGACCAAAGACGAACTGGCAGGGGTGATTGCCCACGAGCTGGCACACATCAAAAACCGCGATACACTCATCTCGGCGGTCACAGCAACCATTGCCGGCGCTATCGCAGGCATTGCCGATATGTGGATGTGGAGCCAGATTTTCAGTATGTTTGGCGGCAGCGACGATGAGGAAGGAGGCAACCCGATCGGCGAGTTGCTGCTGGTAATCGTCGCACCGATTGCCGCAACCCTGATTCAGCTTGGCATCTCACGGGCGCGGGAGTTTCAGGCGGACGAACTTGGCGCACGAATCCTGGGCGATCCATTGCCGCTGGCAAGCGCACTGGAGAAGATCGAATGGGCGGCGCAGCGCGGTTTTATGCAGATGAACCCGGCGACGGCTTCGCTCTACATTGTGAATCCGCTGAGCGGCGCAGGCGGGATGATGCGCTGGTTCAGCACCCACCCGCCGACTGAGGAACGCATCGCGCGCCTGCGGGCAATGGCGCGTCAGGGCAGTGGGCGCGGCGCACTGGCGGCATAGACGTATCGAGAAACCTCTTCGAGCAGCGCAGGCGGCCCGTCGGTCGCCTGTCTTTTTTGCGCTAGAATAAGGGTCAGGGGTTGCACGGTCATGGTTGATACCGAGTTGGAACATCGGGCTGTCGAGTCGCCGACGATGTACTGGCAGGTGTTGTTGCGCCTGCGCTGGTTGCTCGGCGGCGCTATTGGTCTGGCGTTCGCCGTCGGGCGCGTGATCGAATCGTTGTGGTTCGATCCCGCTGTTCCGATCATGCGCGTCATCGGCGATGTGGCTGCCTGGGGAGTGCTCGGCGGTCTCGCAGTCTGGTTGACGCTGACATGGGTGAGCCGCCAGGAGCAACGGTACCAGGCAGGGTTGGAGCAGGCGCTGCGCGATCAGCAGCGCGCTTACAGTCAACTGGCGCTGCTTAGCGAGGTCAACCGGCGAATTGTCGACTCGGCGACGCTTGACGACATTCTTGATGCAGCGCTTACCTTTCCGCAGCGACTGGTTCCGGCGCGCGCCACCGCCGTCATGCTGCTCGACGCGACGGGAATAGTCGAGACGCGGGCGCATGGAGCGCCTGCCGATGAGATTGCCCGTCTGCGCGAGACATTCGGCATCGCTCATCGGATGGAGATGGCGCGCCATCCGCAGATGATCGAACGCGCCGATGGCGCCAGCGTTTGCCTGGCGCTGCCGCTCCATGACGGGATGGCGTTGCTGGGATGGATCGAATTGTACCTGGAGCGACCGGCGCCGATTGCGCAAGACGAACTGGCGTTGCTGGAGACGATTGCCAATGAGATCGCCGAGGCGATTGCAAGTGCGCGGCGCCGGTCGCGCGAAGAGCGGGCGATTTATCAACTGGAGCGCGCCATTGCCGAAGAGCGCGCCCGCATTGCGCGTGATATTCACGACGGAATCGCTCAGAGCCTGGCGTTTATTCGTATGCGCATCGATCTCTGGAATGAATGGATCGAAAGCGATCCACAGCGCCTGCGCTCTGAGTTGATGGCGCTGAAAACCACGTTGCGTGAGCAGATTCGTGAACTGCGGCGGGCGATTTTTGCGTTGCGCCCGGTGCAGTTCGACGAACTCGGCTTCGTCGGCGGATTGCGGCGCTATATCGTTGAGTTCGCCGGTCAGCATAGCTGGGATATTCACGTCGATCTGTCAGGAACGCCATCCACCATCTCACCGGAGGTCGAAGCGGTTGCGTTCCGTGTTGTGCAAGAGGCGCTGACCAATGTCGCCAAACACGCGGCGGCGACGCGGGTCGAGGTCGTGCTCGATCAGGTGGACGAGGGGTTGCAACTCGTCGTCCGCGACAATGGGCAAGGATTCGATCCGGGGACGCTCCCCGAAGCGCCAGGGCATGTTGGTCTGCGTCAGATGCGCGAGCGCCTGGCGGCGTTGCGTGGACAGTTGACAATCCTGTCGCGTCCGGGCGCAGGGACGGAGGTGCGCGCCTGGATTCCGCTGCTGTCGGTTGAACGTTGAACATTGGACGCCGGGTTTGTCCGACGATACCGCTACCGAGACGCAGAGGACGCAAAAGTGGAAGATTGAAGGGGTGCACCCCTGGACCCGCATACCGAGGACACCTATGAGTACCATGCCTATCCGTATTCTGCTGGCCGATGATCATCGCATGTTCCGCCAGGGACTGCGCGAACTGCTTGAGCGCAAAGGCGGGTTCATCATCGTTGGCGAGGCGTCAACCGGGCGCGAGGTGCTGGCGCAGGCGGCAGCGCTGCGCCCGGACATCGTGCTGCTCGATATTCAGATGCCGGAGATCGATGGCGTCGCTGTCGCGCGGCAACTGGCGCAGACGCACCCGGATGTCAAGGTCATTATGCTGACAATGTATCGCCAGGATCAGCATCTGTTCGAGGCGATCAAAGCCGGGGCGCGCGCCTATCTGCTGAAGGACGCCGACGCCGACGAATTGATTGATGTGATCGAACGGGTGCATCGCGGCGAAGCGGCGCTTGATCCGACCGTCACGCTGCGGGTATTCGATGAGTTTCGCCGGTTGAGCATCGATCAGGACGCCGAACAACTGACAGAGCGTGAGCGCGATATTCTCACACTCCTGGCTGAAGGGCATGACAATCGCACGATTGCGCAACGCCTGTTTCTGTCGGAGAAGACCGTTGGCAACCGCCTGAGCGAGATTTTCCAGAAACTCGGCGTCAGCAACCGTACCCAGGCTGCGCTGGTGGCGGTACAGCGTGGATTGATTGCACCACCCAAACCGGACTCGACCGAATAGGCGCAGCCTGCCACAAAGCGCTAGATACCGTAGACAGCACGGGTTATCGCAAAGTAGAGCGGCAATCCCAGCGTCAGGTTGAATGGGAAGGTGATAACCAGCGCAGCGGTCAAATAGTAGCCGGGATTGGCTTGCGGCAACGCGATACGCACGGCAGCAGGCGCCGCAATATACGACGCACTGGCTGCCAGCACGCCCAGGATCATGCCGCCGCCCGGCGACAATCCTGCGAGGTTGCCAAGTACGATGCCGATGATGCCGTGCAGGATGGGAATGACAATCCCAAACCCGATCAGGAATCGTCCGGCTTTTGCAACGTCGCGGAACTGGCGCGCAGCGACCATGCCCATTTCGAGCAGAAAGAACGTCAGTGCGCCTTTGAATGGATCGACGAACAGCGGCGCTACTTGGGCAAACCCTTCTTTGCCGGCCGCCGCGCCGATCACCAGACCGCCAAACAGTAACAGGATGCTCTTACCGGTCAGCACTTCGTGCAGCACGCTGCGCCACGATCCTACCTGCCCCAGACGCATACGGGCGATCACCAGCGCAACAATGATGCCAGGAATTTCCATCACGGCGACCAGCGCCGGCACGAACCCTTCATATGGCATCGGAATACTTTCCAGGAAGGTCAGGCTGGCGCTGAACGTCACCGCCGAGACCGAGCCGTAGTGCGCAGCAATGGCGGCTGAGTCGGCGACGCTGAATTTTCCCAATTTGTGCAGGATGGCATAGCACCAGACGGGAATAGCAGCGCCAAAGAGGAGGGCGACGAGTATCGGCGCCCATAGTTGAGCAATGGGTGTTGCCGATAGTTCTGCCCCGCCTTTCAACCCGATCGCCAGCAGCAGGTAGATCGAAAGAGCGGTGTACAATGCATCGGGAAAATGGAGATCGCTTCGCACAAGAGTCGCAACAATTCCGAGCAGGAATGCCAGTGCCATCGGTGAGAGCAGGTTGAGACGTATCAGTTCCAGGAAGTTCATCGTAGCGTTTCCTGTCAGTAACCTGAATCGCTGCGCGTTCCGGCATCCACAGCGACAGTGCACAGGTTTGGGCGTCACCACCCATTATAGCGACAAAGGATACGCGATCAGTTCATCAATGCCAATGCATAGGATTGATGCATTACACGAACCGCTCACACCAGTGCTCACTGCCATCCTTGCAACCCTTCCGCCCCTTGCAGGTCCGTTGCTCGATGTCGGCTGCGGCGCAGGCGCCAAAATCCCATTGCTCCGTGCGAAGATGAATCACACAGCACCGCTCATCGGTCTGGATTGCGACCTGCCGGCGTTGCAGGAAGCCGTAATGGCCGACAGATTGCTGGCGGTTGCCGGAGATGCGCATGCGCTGCCGCTGCGCACCGCATCCTGTGGCGCGGCAGTGTGCAGTGCTGTGCTGGGATTGCTGCGCGATCAACGCACAGCACTGCGCGAACTACGGCGCGTAGTGCGTCCAGGGGGATGGATTCTGATAGTGACCGCAACGACGGCATGGACTCCCTGGTCCGCTCAGATGCGCAGTTGGGTTACGAGGCTCTGTGAGCGGGTTGAGATGCCTGGATCGCTGTTGTTTGCGACGCCTGAACCGGCCGCTGATCTTGCTGCGTTGCTGCGAGAAAGCGGTTGGAGCGAGGTGCGCACCGGTGCATTTGCGATAGAAGCAGGTAGCGATGCTCCGCCAGTGCTGCCGTTGCTGACGCGAGAGGTGGTGGAGCGCCATTTGACGCCTGTAGAAGTGCAGGAGTACGACACGGTTGTTGCAGACGCCGGGATTGAACTGCTCCCGTTGATCCTGGCGGCGACAGGGACATGAACGGACGCCTCACCGGTGGAGATTTTCGCAGCAAGCCCGCGGCTGGCATCATCCGGTGGAGAAGGAGGAGAGCAACAAACCTGTCAGGACGCAGACGCACGCATCATCCCATCCATCTGTATGCGTCTTCCGTCTGTGTGGGTTCGCATCCTATGACGAACCATACGGAGAGCAGGGTTTGCCTTTGCGTGTGATGACCGTCCAGACAGCTATCGGTTCCGTTCTGCCGTCTGCTCTGCCTTGCCATTGCCACGATACGGCAGGGGCGGCAACGTCGCGGCAGCCTGGCGCCACGCCTGGATACCCCAAATGATCAGGGTGGTCGCTGCTGCTTCATCAAGGTTGCCGACAACCGGCAAAGCATCGGGAATCAATTCGAGAACGCCAGCAGTCGGGTTGATCAGATAGACGACGCCAAGCGCCAGTGCGCCAAATGCAATCAGACGACGCTGCCAGGGTCGGTTCATGGAGAGCGCTCCTTGAACGAAACTGCGTTTCTACTGCCGAACAGACGTTAAAAAATCTTGAAAAGTTGCATGAATGGAACACGGATTCGCACGGATGCGACGGATTTGCGCCGATCTGGCAGGAGGCGCTCCATTCGTGCAATCCCTTTCGATCCGCACATATCCGTGCACCCTCAGGCGCCACGCCAACCAGCGCGTCCACCTCTTGCCGCGCTACGACGGCGCCTGTTGCGCCAGTTATGCGCATCGTTTCACCGGCGCGTGGTATACTGCCATCTATGCCTGCGCATCTCAACGCTTTAGCTACCCGTCACGGGGTGTTGCCATTACCCGCCTTTCTGCCGGATGCCACCTTCGGTACGGTGCGCGCTGCCGATGCTGACGATGTGCGCACTGCCGGAGTGCGTGCGCTGGTGATGAATACGTTCCACCTCATGCAAAAGCCAGGGTCATCGACGGTTCAGGCGCTTGGCGGATTGCATGCCATGACTGGCTGGAATGGTCCGATCATGACCGATTCAGGCGGTTTTCAGGCATATTCGCTGATCCGCCGGAACGCGAAGCAAGGGCGAATCACCGACCAGGGAATCGTGTTTCAGCCGGAAGGCGCCGGGCGCAAGTTTCAACTGACGCCGGAGAAGTGTATTCAACTCCAACTGGCATACGGCGCCGATATTGTTGTCTGTCTCGACGATTGCACTCACGTGGACGATTCGCTCGCCGAGCAACACGCTTCGGTGCGGCGCACTATTCGCTGGGCGTTGCGGTGCAAACAGGAGTTCGCCCGCCAACTGGCGATGCGCCGCCTCGATGATGAACGACCGCTCCTGTTCGCCGTGGTGCAGGGGGGTGGTATTCCCGAATTACGGCGCGAATGTGCTGAGGCGCTGCTGGAGATTGGTTTCGACGGATACGGCTACGGCGGTTGGCCCCTCGATACGCAGGGAACCCTGCTGACCGAGATGCTGGCGCTGACGCGCGAACTGATCCCACTGCACCTGCCGCTTCACGCGCTTGGCGTTGGGCATCCAGAGTATGTGGCAACGTGTGCGCGCATGGGGTACCGGCTCTTTGACAGCGCTCTGCCGACACGCGATGCGCGCCACGGGCGGCTCTACGCCTTCACCGCCGATCCGCGCGATCCGGGGTTTCGCCTGGCAGACCGATGGTTCCACTATGTCTACGTGGAGGACGACCGGTATATCAAAGCGGACACGCCAATCTCGCCGGGGTGCGATTGTTACACCTGCACCCGCTACTCCCTCGGCTATCTGCACCATCTGCAAGCCATCGGCGAAACCCTCTTCTACCGCCTGGCAACGATCCACAATCTCCGGTTCATGAGCACGCTGATGGGGCTGATCGCGGCTGAGACGACTGTCGCCTCTGCCAGTTGACGCCGTGGTGTGGACCAACGGTGGCGCTGGCGCTCATCGGTCATGGCGCCGACCGCCAGGACGGCGATCATCGGTGCTGCGCCGATCCGCTGGTGAGGTGACCGTACCCGCGCCAACAGACGCCGCGATAGACCCCGGCACGAGTGGCGCTGGCGGAGATCCGGGCGTGTATGGTTCGGCGGCAGCTATGTCGACCAACGCTGAATCGTCGGTCTGAGTGTGTGCAGGGCGCTGCCGCGCCTTCGTCCTGGCGCATGCGGACTCCGAACCGTTCTCGCCAGCGCGGGACTTTGTGCGCTCAGCGCGGACATGAATGCCCGCGCGGCGCACGAAGCCCTGAGGTCGCACCTGCGCGCCGGGCGCTAACCCTCCGAATAATGGTCACCTGCGTCTGCGGAGTGCGAACGACAGGACACCAATGATCACCCCCAGCAGAACAACCGCGCTCCCTGTCCAGAAAAGAGCATTGGCGACCGCCGCGTGGAACGCATAGCGCGCCGCCAGGTCGGGTGGCGGGTCCTGGTAGGGAATTCCGGCAAAGGCGAGGTTGTAAATGAAACTGATGATCAGAACTATTCCAGCGCCGATCAGAAGCAGATACCAGCACGATTTCACAGTGTGATCCTCCTGGCATGTTCCGTTCCGTCAACAGAACACACCAATAAATAAGGCACAACGCATAAAAAAACGAAGATGTGCTCACGTCTTTCCTTCCTGGGGCGCAACGTGAGGGATATAAAAAGGCATTTTTGCGCTCAAATCAGACGATAATTACAAACTTTTCATTATTAATCGCCCTTGATGGTGCAATAACTTCTTTTTCACCTCTGCTTGAATGCTGCTTAAGCCATTCTGATTATTCTTCTATTGAGCCTGACGTTGAAATCTGCGCGTGTGAACGTGTCTGGCAGTCCTGGATCTCCGGACTGTTCACGAGCGAGCCGGAGCGCAGATGGCGTCTGCGCCGTCGGTATGTTTGTTCGATCACTGCGTCTCTACCTCAGCATTCGCGGCGTATTTCCCAGGGTCTTCCGGCGCTTTTCGTGCCGCAGCCCGATTGCGGCTGCTGGCTGGTTCACTGCGTAGTTGCATCACTGGCTCGCAGAGTTGAGACAATAAACAGCAGAGAGAGGAGTACAACGCAATGTTCGGAGGAAAACGCACGCTCGGTCTGATCGGCACAATCGCGCTGCTGATCGCAACGGTTTCTGCGGTAGCAGCAGGTACGGAGATTCCTGAACTGCGGGGTTCATCACGCACGGGCAACGTCATCTTTATCCATCCCGACGGCTCTGGCATCAACCATTGGGCTGCCGCTCGCATCTACTGGTACGGTCCCGATGCGCTGAGCCCCTGGGATACGCTGCCCGAGATGGCTGCCTATCGGGGTCACATGGCAGACATCCTGACCGGCACCTCGAATGGTGGCGCGACCACGCACGCTTTCGGTTACAAGGTCGAAGGGCTTGGCTCATTCGGCAAAGACGGCGATGGTGATGCCGCACGCAGCATTCTGGCGCTTTCCAGCTATCCGGGCAGCATCATGCGCGAGGCGATCAACCATGGTCACCCGGTGGCACTCGTGAACGACGGCGATATCGCCGAGCCGGGCACAGCCGCCTTTGTCTCTGAAGTTGGCAACCGCAACCTCGACAATGAGATCGTTCGCCAGATCCTCGATGGTCGTCCGGGCTTCGAAGGTGAGCAGCCGCCGCACATCATTCTGGCTGGCGGTGAGCGGTTCTTTCTGCCGGCTGGTACGCCGCAGTGCGCTCCAGAGGCTGTCACTCTCGACTGCTATGTGCACCGTGACCCGATCACCGGCGCTGGTCCAAGCCGCGAGGACGGGCGCAACCTGCTCAGGGAGTTCGAGGCGAAGGGATATGTGATTGTGCGCACCCGCGCCGAGTTCGAGGCACTGCGCGAGCGGGTGAATAGCGATCGCCGCTACGCGCCTAATGTGCTCGGACTGTTTGCTGCTGACGACATTTTCAATGATGTGCCCGAGGAACGCCTGATCAGCGCAGGTCTGGTCGATCCTTCCATCGACGTCAACGACAAGCGCACGAACCTGATCCTCTTCGGCAGCCAACCCGGTACACTGGGGTATAACCCGCCAACTGCCGCTGAGATGACCGATCTCGCACTGACGATTATCCAGCGTTGCGCGCGGCAGGCTGGCAAGCCGTTTATGATGGTGGTTGAAACGGAGAGCGTGGACAACTTCGGCAACAACGACAACGCCATTGGCACGCTCACCGGTCTGAAGCACGCCAATGATGTCATCGAGGCGGCGCAGCGGTTCCAGCAGCGCAATCGCAATACGCTGATCCTGACCGCCGCCGACAGCGACGCTGGCGGTATGCAGGTCGGTGCATGGAATCCGAACCAGAATGTGGCGGGGTATAACAACAACCCAACCGGAGTGAGTGCGCAAAATGTGTCCTCGCCGCTCGATGGTCGCTATGGACGCAACTCACCGCCGTTCCTGAGCGAGCCCGATGCCTATGGCAAGCGGATGGCATTCGCGGTTAGCTGGGTGGGCACGCCTGACGTGTCGGGCGGCATTCTCTCGCGCGCTCAGGGGTTGAACTCTGCTGAATTGCGGCGCACGTTTCGCGGTCGTTTCGATAACACCGATGTGTACCGCCTGATGTACCTGACCCTCTTCGGCACGGCGCTGCCGTCGTCGATCGGTCAAACGGCGCCGAACCGGTAGTCGGCGACAGTCGCCTCAGTCTACCGAGCCGTCGGCGCACCTGTACAGGCGCCGGCGGCTCCGCAGCGTTTGCACCAACCGCTCAGATGACGGTTACTTATGGCTGTGAACGCGCCAGCGCGCCAGTGCTGGCGCGTCTGCACCGGTTACACCACCTGCCCGGATGATGGTCACCCGACCTGCGCGTCAACAGCCTCGATTGACGCGCCAATCGCACTCAGGGCGCGTTGAAAATCCTCCTCTGCCGCCACGATCCGCTGCTCCGCCACTTCTCTGGACGATCCCGTTGTTGAAAGCGTCACGCGAAACTTCACATCGGAACCAAACCGCTGTGCTCGGGACTTCAGATAGACATCGGGATGCTTCTCGGAGATCGCTTGCAGCACAGGCGCCAGAACCGATTCATCTTTGCAGTTCACTATTGCCAGTTTTTCGAGGAATGCGCTCTCGCCAAAGAGCTGTTGCAGCACCGGCTGGAGCGCGCCTTCGAATATCCCCTTCAGTTCCGCAGGCACACCGGGCAGACAGACAACGGTGGATGTGTCTGTCTCCAGGAGAACGCCGGGCGCCGCACCAACCGGATTTTCGAGCGGGGCTGCGCCTGCTGGCACATGCGCCATCTTTTCGCGCACAGGGGTGATGGTCGGATCGTCCACCGCGCCATCGCGCGCAAATTGCTCGTACTGCCGCCGCACGATGGCCAGCGCCTCTGGATGAAGAGCCAGAGGACGATGGAGGGCGGCTGCAACCGCCGCGACTGTCACATCGTCCTGGGTCGGTCCCATGCCGCCGATGGTGATGACAAGTCTGGCGGAACGTTCCAGACACGAGCGAATCTCGCGGACAATCGCGTCCATGTCATCGCGCACGATGACGGCACGTTCGACGCGCCCTCCCAGCGCCGTGATCCGCCGACAGATCCAGTTGGTGTTGGTGTCCAGCACATCGCCCTGGAGCAACTCATTGCCAGTTACCACTATCTCGACAGGGATCATGGTATTTTCCGAAACCTCCCCACCTCTGTTGATGTGCGCGTCGGTAGAACACGTCCCTTTCTACCCGTAACGTTTTGCCGGTTCCTGCGTTTCTGGATTGTACATCAGCGATACAACACTTGTGACTGGAGGAGTATCAATGGTTCTCATCGAGGTGATTGGTCACGCTACAGCAGCGTCTGCGTTTCTTTCCTGACAGGGTTCGTCATTATGCGCCGCCGGAAACTGACGCGCACACTGTCCCGGAATGCGACCATTGACCATCGGGCGACTCGTATTGTGAGCAGCGCTGTGGCATTGATCCATGCATATCATGCCATTGACAGCGCCTTGTTTGGGAATGCATGGAATCTGGCTGTGATCTTCTGGCTGCCATACTCGTTTCTGCTCAGCCTCGTCATAGCGCGCGCTATCTATCTCGAACTGCGGCGCACCGAGCAGCGCTGGAACAAACCCGATCGCGTCGGCATCGGCGCATCAGTCGTTGCTTCGCCGCAAGACAGAGCCACGCAACGGCGCGAAACCCTGCCACACGCGCAAACAATGACGCTCCTGCCAACAAAAAATCGGAGACGTGGATGGCGTATGCCCGGCATCTGGCGCTACGTTTCCCGGCACAGGTGAGCGAGGCGCTGAAGATGATTGCGGCGACGGTTCGACGCCACGGAGGCCGTCTGCCCGCGAGCGCGTTCGAACGACTCGCGCGGAAGATGATTGCGGCGACGGTTCGACGCCACGGAGGCAGAGTATGAGATGTCTGGTGATCGTCCTGGCGCTGATGACCATGCTCCTCCCACTCTGGCTGCCGGAGGCACGGGCATGCCCCGATACTATTGAACCATCACCTGCCGTCACCGCAACGCCCGCCTCAACGACGTTGCCGGTCCGCGCCGTGAGTCTCGATCTCTCCGATCTGGCACTGCCACGGGACCGTCTCGAGCGACTCGAACAGCGTATGCGGGATGCTGGCGTCAATATGGTCGGTCTCAGCGCCGGTCGCCTCGACTGGACCGGGTTTCGCTGGAGCGGCAAGGAAGAACGCTGGTCTGCCGGGGTGCGCGAGAGCGGACGCGACCTGCTGGCGAATGCGACGCAACGCTTTGGGCGTTGGGCGCACGTGTCGGCGATTGTCGATGTCTTTGCGCCGCGTTATCTGCAAACGCGACCGACGCAGCGCGCACTGGACGCCGCAGGTCACCCCATTCCCTACCAGGCAAGTACGCATGCGCTGGTCAATGGCTCGTTCGGTGACGAGCTGATCGCCATGATCGACTATATTGCCCGTCACTATGAAGTCGATTCCATTACCCTGACCGAGTTGTTCTACTATCAGGAAGGGTACGGCGCCGACGATCTGGCGTTGTACCGGGAGCACAGCGGACGACGCGACTGGCCCCGTACTCCCCGTGGATCGATTAACATCTCGATCATCCCACCATTGGCGCATGGCGTTCGGCGATGCTCGCCCGATTCGCTGAACGCGCAGCGCATGTTGCGCATACGCACGGCAAACAACTCTTTGTGGACGTTCGGGTTCATGCGGACGCGCCACAGCATGAGGGGCGGCGTAGCGGGCACGATTATGCGCTCCTTTTGCAGCATGCCGACCGGTTAGTGCTCTGGAATTATTTCGGCTTGAATGGAACATCGCCGGAATACACCCGCGATATTGCGCAGTATGTGCAGCGATACAGCGCCGACCGGATCATTATCTCCTATGGTTTGTGGGCGGACCGCAACGCTGTGGTGAGCGCCACAGACCTGCAACGCGCCATGATCGCCGGGAAGGAGGGCAATCTGCCGCACGCCTGGATTACACCGGTCAGGCTCATGAATGACGATCACTGGCAGGCGATCACATCCGTGTGGCGTACTGCGGTGCAGCGCCGGCCTACGGCTACACCACTACGATCAGCGCCAGATCGTTGACGTTGGTTTGCGTAGGACCCGGTTTCAGAAGGTCGTCGAGCGCAGCGAAGAACGGATAACTGTCGTTGCGCGCCAGCGCTGCGGCTGCATCGATTCCCAGCGCCGCAGCACGCCGGATCGTCGTATCGCTGACGACGGCGCCGGCTGCATCAGTCGGTCCATCACCGCCATCAGTCGCCAGGGTGACCAGCAGCGCACCAGGGATGCCGGCGAGATCGGCGGCTGCGGCAAGCGCCAGTTCCTGATTGCGCCCACCACGACCGTCGCCGCGCAGGGTGACAGTCGTTTCGCCGCCAGCGATCACGCATGCCGGTCGAGGGATGGGTTGATTGTGGGCGACAATCTCGCGCGCAATGGCAGCCAGCACACGCCCGACGACGCGCGCTTCGCCTTGCAGAAATGTCGTCAACAGCAGGGTATTGAACCCTTCGTTGCGCGCGGCTGCCAGCGCCGCTTCGGCTGCCAGGCGATTGCTGCCGATGATCAGGTTGTGGACCCGCGCCAGCGCCGGATCGCCCGGTTTGGGGGTCTCATCGATCTCACCGCGCGCGCCGCGCCGCAACCGCTCCAGAAGAGCAACCGGCGTCTGAGGAACCAGTTCGTACCGTTCGAGCACACCCAACGCATCGGCAAAGGTGGTCGGGTCGGCAACAGTGGGACCGGAGGCGATCACGTCGAGCGGATCGCCAACGACATCGGACAGGACGAGGGTGACGACGGCGGCCGGCGCTGCCAGGCGCGCAAGCCCGCCGCCTTTCAGCGTGTCGAGGTGACGACGCAAGGTATTGATCTCATGAATCGACGCGCCACACGCTAGCAGCAACCCTGTCAGACGTTGCAGATCATCGAGGGTAATACCCGGTGCAGGGCGCGTCAGCAGCGCCGAACCGCCGCCAGAGATCAGTGCAAGCACCAGGTCGCGTTCGCCGGTGCGCTGCAACAGATCGGCGATGCGTTCGCCAGCGGCGACGCCGCGCGCATCAGGAATCGGATGCCCGGCTTCGATCACGTCGATCCGTGGTTGCAACACTGCCAGGCTTTCGGCAGCAACGTGCCCTTCCTTGACGACGACGACACCGCCGGTCACGCATTCGCCGAGAATACTGGCGGCAGCGGCAGCCATTGGCGCTCCCGCTTTGCCGGCGCCAACGATCCAGCAGCGGTCGAAGTCGCGGAGATGGTACACCCTGTCGCCGGCAATGAGGCGCTCGCCATCACGCCGCAGGAAGCGTCGCACCGCAGCGCCCGGCTCAACGGCGGCAACTGCCGCCGCAAGGATGCGCGTCACGGCAGCGCCGTGCGGAAGAGACCGGAGAGTTGCCGTCAGAAACAACGCCGGGTTCATACCACATCCACCAGCGCCTCAAAGCGATCAATATCTTTCCGAACAACCTCAAGGCTGGCACGCCAGAACGCAGGGGCGCGCAGATCAAATCCCAACCGCGCTGCCAGATCGAGAGGGCTTGCCAGCCCGGTCGAAGCCAGCAGGCCGTCGTAATGCGCCTGAAACGCTTCAGGCGCCCGTTGGTACTCGGCGTACAACCCCAATCCAAACAGCAACCCGAACATATAGGGATAGTTGTAGTAGGAGAATCCACTGCTGTAGTAGTGACCCTTGACAGCCCACATAAATGGATGCAAGGTCTGCTCATCGAGCACATCGCCATACGTCTGCTTTTGCGCATCGGTCATCATGGTACACAATTCCGCCACCGAGAGGTCGCGCGCGGCACGCTGCTCGAAGAGCGCCGTCTCAAAGAGGAAGCGCGAGGTAATATCGACCACCACCTGGCAAGCGCCACTGAGGAACGCCTCAAGAATTTCAAGCGTTTCATCGCGGGTTGCTTCTTGCAGAGCCGCATTGCGCACAATCGTCTCACAGAAAATGCTCGCCGTTTCTGCCAGAGTCATCGGCGTATCACGGTTGAGCATCGTCTGGTGCGCCAGGTTCAGATTGTGGTAGGCATGACCGAGTTCGTGCGCCAGGGTGAACATGCTATCCGCCGTCGAGTCGTGGTTCACCAGGATACGCGACTCATCACGTCGGAGCGACATGCAGAAAGCACCGCCAACTTTTCCGGCACGTGGTTCGGCATCGATCCAGCGCTCACGAAACGCTCGCGCCGCAAACTCCCCCATACGAGGCGAGTAGCGCGCAAATTGGGCGACGATAAATGCCTCAGCATCGCTGAACTGCCAGCTGCGTCCGCCGCCGCCGACCGGCGCGAACAGGTCGTACCAGGCGAGACGTTCGACGCCGAGCAGCCGTGCTTTGGCGCGCAGGTAGCGCCGAAAATCGGGGAAGAACTCGCGCGAGGCATGCATCATTGCATCGAGCGTGGCGCGGTCGATTCCATTGTCGAACAGCGATGCGTCGAGGGGTGTTGCCCAGCACCGCCGGCGACCGAGCGCAAGCACCTGTCCTTTGATACTGTTGAGCGCCGCCGCGATGGGCAGTGCAGCGCGTTCCCAGGCGGCAAGTTCCGCTTCATGCGCATGGCGACGCACCTCGCGGCTGGGGTCGCGCGCCAGGTTGCGCACCTGACTCATCGGCAGTTCGACTACCTGCCCATCGCGCTCAATCGGGACCATCATCTGCGACGTCAGATTCTGGTACAGGCGCGTCCAGGCAATCCCGCCCGACAGATCGAGTTCTGCGGCAAGTTCCTCTTCCGCCGGCGACATCAGGTGACGGGCTTCTTCAACGGCACGTCGCACCAGATACGCATGATCGCGCGCAACCGCCGAGCGCTGAATCAGCGTCTCAGCATCCAGTCCGCCGATCCATGCCGTCAACCGTTTCGACAGTTTCGTTAGTTTGACGCTGTCCTGCATCAATAGGCTGAGCGCCGCCTGCGCCCGATCATCGCGCGAATCCGTTGCAACGAAACTGTAGACATAGGCGCGCAGCGTGGTAAAGCGTTCCAGCAGATCGTTCAACGCTGCAATGACGGTATCGAATGCCGCCAGCGCAGTATTATCCGTTGCCTGATCGTCGCGCCGATCAATGCCCAGTCGATCAAACAGCGCGGTCATATCATCGAATGCCTGGCGTACTGCAACAAGGTCGCGGTTGAATTCTGGCGCATCGAGCGCGGGGTAGACGACGGTCATATCCCAGTGGGGAAGAGTTTCGCTTACGGAGGCGGTCATAGATCGTTCCTCGGCATTCAACATACATCAGGTCAGGGAATGTACCGGGTATGGTACCGCATGATGAGCAAAAGAGCGAATCGTCGCCATCTGGAGAGCGGGGAGTGGGGGGTTAATACCAATGACGATTGAAGATGCCGCATGCGTGTCATTCCGAGCCCTTCGCTTCGCTCAGGGTAAACGCAGCGAGGAATCTGCGCGGGTCGCGCACGACCCCTCGCGCTGCTCGGGGTGACCATGCCGGATGGTCACAGGTCATTGGTATAAGTCTCATCAACGACGGAACAGGTTCCGCAAGCGCCAAAGCGCACATCCTGCCATCTCAGGATAGTGCGCGTACAGGCACAATGCTCGTCCTCCGAGGAAAAGCATGAACAGGCGCCGAGATCAAACCCATCAGCAGGTGATGGTTGCGCCGCAGGCATGTTCGATATACCGCAGGCGGCGGAACTTTTGAAAGAACGCCAGACTCTGCGGCGTGATCGGAGCGGGCGTCGATTGCACGGCGGCGACAATCTGCTGCGTCGCCTGGTTCAGACAGGCATTCAGTTGATCAACAGGCGCACCCTGCGCGCGGAGGCGACGAAACTCAGGTTCCCACGGCACACTGCACATATCGCGTGCAACGACCCCGATCACATCCGGGACGACGGCATTATGGCGCAACCAATCCAACCCAAGACAGAACGTGACCGATGCACACGGCGCCCGTTCGATCGCCAGTTTCAACAGTTCGGCTTCGTGACCAATGGCGAGGGTCAGCAAGGCAATATCATCGGGTTGCAGCGCATCAGCGCCGCGCAGCGGAACCTGAAGCAATTCTGCCAGCGCGCGAGCCAGCGGTTCAGCCAGGCGATCAATCGGAACGATACACGTCAGACGCCAGCGTTGCAATCTGGCAAGGCGGGTGAGGCGATGGAGGCTGATGGCAATGTCGGGGTAGGTAAAGTGGAAATCAGCAAATTCCTCTGTTCTGTTTCCGTCGTCGTGGGTCGAGCCAAGATAGGCAACACCCTGTTCAGCATAGAAACGCTCTCTGAGCGAATGGACCACGCCAATTTCACGGTGGCGTTCGACTGCCTGAAGATACATTCGGATGCGAAGCCGATCAATGTCGTGTGTAGCGTGACGGAGAGCGACGTGAAACGCCGTCTCTGCATCATCGTATGCGCCCAGTCGCAAATGGCAGCGACCAATCAGCAGGTGGAGGCTACTGTCGTTTGGATAGCGCTGCTGCGTCATCTGAAGATGGTAGAGCGCCGCATAATCATCACCGTGCAGAAAGTGCGCCAGCCCGAGTTGATAATGCACCGCAGGGTCTTCGGCATCAAAGATCAGACAGTGGAGCAGCGCATTGATGGCCTCGTCGTATCTGCCAAGTTCGATAAGGATGCTACCGATGTTGAAGTATGCCAGAAACCCGCCTTCCAGATTGGCAACGATGCGAAACTCTTCCGCTGCCTTTGCCAGCAGACCATGCCGATGGTAGTAATTGCCAAGGGCATCATGCGCCTCTGCGAGATGCGGGTTATGCTCTAACGCGCGCCGATATTCTTCGACCGCCTCTTCGACGCGGTTCGCTTGTTCAAGCACCAGGCCACGCTGAAAGTGTACAATCGCCTCGTCATAGTGCGGCTCGCCGAGCATCGCCGGTTCTCCTTCAGTTGGGCCGCGGGCGGGTGAATGTTCTCATCAATTTCTCAGAATTATAGCATATGAGAACCGGCTTGCGGGGATTAAGAACTGCGAACCCGGGGTTAGGGGGGTAAGGGTTAAGTTCATTGATCTCATGACCCCCGACCCCTGATCTCTATTCCTCCTGCTTGATGTCGCTCAACCGCACCGTCTTCTGCACGCCGAACTTGATCGTCTTCTGCCCTTCGCTGGAAAGTTTGCCGGTCTGTTGCAGATGCTGAATCTCACGCTCCATCGTCTGCGCAAGTTCGACTTCGCCCTGGTTGAGCAACCGGGTCACGGCGCTTTGCAGCTTCTGGGTCGCTCCCGCGACATCGCCGGCAGCGAGGTCCTGCAAGGCGCGCGTCTGCAACTTGAAGGCGCTGACTTTCTCGACGATATTCATCACATTCGGATTCACCTGCGCAGCAAGCCCGGCATCAGTCGTAAAGGAAAGCATGATGTCGGCGCGACTCTTCTCACCGTGCAGATTCAGCAGCGGAATATCATAACTTACCTCGACCTGAGCGATGCGATACTCACCGGATGGTCGCGGCTCGACCAGCACTTCGACAAGCAGGGTGCGTCCGCTCCCGGTTTCCAGTTCACCAAGCGGCACACTGACGTCGCGATCAGAAATGGGGCGGTAACCGAGGTTGGTGATAAGCGGGTAGACCTGCCACACGGCGCGCGGCAATACTCCCTGCACAAATCGTAGCGTCACGTTCGCATTCTGCACCGTCGTCGCCTGCGCGCGCTGGATGGTATTCTGGAAGTAATCGACGATCTTTTCTGGACGATCAATATAGTCTGCCGTTCCTCCCGAACGATTCGCCATCTCGATCAACAGATCCTCGTTCCAGTCCTTGCCGACGCCAAGCGCCGTGATCGGCACGTTGCGCCGTCCGGCATCCTCGGCGCGTCGCAGACAGTCGGACTCGCTCTCGGTCTGACCGTCAGTGAGCAGGATGAGGCGACGCACCATGTGCGACGGTCCTTTATCGATCTCGCGCAGACCTGCCTCGATAGCCGGCGCAATCCGGGTTCCGCCGCTATCGCGCACACGATTGACGCGATCAGCCAGTTCTGCGGGTTTGGCGACCGGCGTGGCAGGGATCAGGACCTCGGTGCGATGATCGAAGATCACGACCGAGACGACATCCTGTGCGTCGAGCATCTCAATTGCGCGAATCGTCGCGCGTCGCACCCGGTCGATCTTTTCGCCCTTCATCGAGCCGCTCCGATCAATGACAAAACAGACATTGACCGGCGCTCGCACTTGTGTCATGATCTGACCAGGCGTGACTTCGATCAGCAGATACGCAACCTGCGGCATCGTCGCTGCCGTCAGATACGGACGCGCCAGCGATGCGCGAATGGCAACCTCGCCTGCCATAGACTACTCCTTTGACGACGCGCTCTGTCGCCGTCACACATTGCGCCGATTTTTGCCGATGCCGGCAACCGGCGCGATCATCAATGCTGCGGTTGAGGCGCAACGTCTACACCCATGCGCCCCTTTATCATATACGCTGCCTTCTACCCCACAGTTGCCGCTCAAGATCCCCGACGCGCGACAACGACATCACAGAGATAGAGTATAACAAAGTTCTGCTGCAAACAACAACGCTTGTATCAATGCAACGCTCGCGCCAGCATCAGCACCCACCCCAAACCTCCGTCGCGGGGCTGACCTCTCCCGGCGCAAAGTTCAAAGGCGGACCGCACGCATGCGCAGAGCGGGCATGCATAGCGTTGGGATGCGCCGTTGCACCCTCACCCTTTGCCCCTCTCCCGCGCACGAGAGCGGGGCGACCGGCGGCGCGCGCGGCCGTTCCACGGCGGGAGCGCCGGTGTTCGCTCGGGAGTTCTATCCGCCCTTGAACCCCGCACGAAGGGGGCTGTCGCGCTCTTCGTGCGTTCAGCCCGCCCCGCTGAAGCGGTAGGCGGCACGGACCAATTTCGGGCATCCTGTGGTACAATTGGCGCAGGAATGCGGTTCTCCCTGCAAGGAGCGCATACGCAGCGCCATATGTCTGAACTGCTCGCGCCGGAAACGATCATCCACGGTACACACGCCGGGTACCGCATCATCTCACTGATAGGTCGCGGCGGGATGGGGGCGGTCTACCGCGCGCTACGCCTGGCAGACTCGACCATTTGGGCATTGAAAGAAATGCGCCCGTTGGAAGACCTGCCGACTGCGGAATTCGAAGAGAATCGGCGACTGTTTTTGCAGGAAGCCGAACTCCTCAGCAAACTCAGTCACCCTGGGTTGCCGGTCGTTGCCGACCTGTTCGAGTATCAGGGACGCCCCGTGATGATCATGGAGTTCGTTCCGGGACAGACGCTCGAGCACCGCATCCGCGACGCCAATGCGCCATTGCTCGAACAACAGGTGGTCGGCTATGGCATTCAACTGGCGCGTATTCTGCACTACCTCCATACGCGCACTCCGCCGATCATCTACCGCGACCTGAAGCCATCGAACGTGATGCTGACCCCGGAGGGAGTGCTGAAACTGATCGACTTCGGCGTTGCGCGCACCTACAAAGTGCGTAAGGCGAAAGATACGATTGCGATGGGGTCGGCGGGCTATGCGCCGCCAGAACAGTATGGCAAGGGGCAAACCGATGCGCGCTCCGATGTGTATGCGCTCGGCGCGACACTGCTCCACCTGCTGACGAACCTGCCGCCGATTCCGTTGCAAACACCTGCGAAGGGAAGTATTCGCAAACTCAATCCGTCGGTTGATGCGCGCACCGAA
The DNA here is from genome assembly GCF_000017805.1 of Roseiflexus castenholzii DSM 13941. GTDB lineage: Bacteria > Chloroflexota > Chloroflexia > Chloroflexales > Roseiflexaceae > Roseiflexus > Roseiflexus castenholzii. Next base: position 4,254,381 of record NC_009767.1, read on the forward strand.
GAGACGATCATCAAGGCAATGAACCTCGATCCGTCCAGGCGGTTCAGCAGTGCGCTCGAATTCGAGCAGGCGCTCCATCGCTGTCTCGATGCGCCATTTGTCGATCCCGCCGCGCGCGCCACGCCGCCGCCGCCGATCATCCCGCCGGTTGTGACACCCTCCTCGCCCGAAACGATCCTGCAAGCGCCGGCGACGCCGGTTGCGCCTCCAATCACGCCGGCGCTGCCGCCGATCGCACCGCCGGAAGGTCATACATGCGCGCGTTGTGGACGGATCAACAAACCTCATGCGCGCTTCTGCGCCGGTTGCGGCGCGCCGCTCAGCGCCGCCATGGCCGCGCCGCGCCTGATCATTGCCTCGCCGCGCAGCACGTTTGAGCAAAAGATCGAACACACGCCACTGCGTATCGGCCGCCGCGATCCGCGCCAGCACCACTACCCGGAACTCGACCTGGCGGAACACGACCGCGGCATCGCGTCGCGCCATCATGCGCTGATCGAACGCAATGGCGACTACTACACCCTGACTGACCTTGGCTCGACCAACGGCACACTCGTCAATGGGACGCCGCTGCCGCCACACCAGAAACATCGCCTGCGTTCCGGCGACCGGATCAAGATTGGTGAAGTGGAAATCGAGTTTCGCTGGGGATAGATGATGGGAAAGACGCCGCGTGTTCTCATTTTGCGCGCCGCCGGCATTAATCGCAACAGCGACGCTGCGCTGGCAATCGAACTTGCGGGAGGGCGCCCGGAGATGGTCCATATCAACCGACTCATTGCCGGCGAACGGCGACTGATGGACTATGCGATGCTGGTCGTTCCAGGAGGGTTTTCATATGGCGATCATCTGGGCGCAGGAAAACTTTTGGCAATCGATCTGATCCATTGCCTTGGCGATCAGATCACACGATTCGTCGCGGATGGTCGTCCGGTGATCGGCATCTGCAACGGCTTCCAGGCGCTCGTGAAAGCCGGCATCCTTCCCGGAATACAATTGGACGGCAGTAGCGACACTCCGCAGTCGGTGACGCTCACCGACAATGCTTCCGGTCGCTTCGAGTGCCGCTGGGTGCGCCTGGCTGCCGACCCGACCAGCGTGTGCGTCTTCACCCGCGGCATCGAGCGCCCGCTTGAGGTTCCTGTTGCGCATGGCGAAGGGCGCTTCGTGGCGCGCAACGACGCCACCCTCGCCGCGCTGCGCGCCGCCGGACTGGTGGCGCTGCGCTACATCGCCGCCAATGGTGGACCGCCCTCGTACCCGGAGAACCCGAATGGCTCCGAGGATCATATCGCCGGAATCTGCAATCCTGGCGGCAATGTGCTGGGGCTGATGCCGCACCCGGAGAACGCAGCGTTGCCGCACCAGCATCCGCGCTGGACGCGCGAACCACTGCGGAACGAAGGGGATGGGTTGGCTCTCTTTCGGAATGCGATCCGGTATGCGCAAGGGATGTGATCGCGGGAAGGCGCGAGGCAAGAGGCAAGAGGCAAGAGGCAAGAGGCGTGAGGCGAGAGGCGAGAGGCGAGGGGCAAGAGGCGAGAGGCGAGAGGCGAGAGGCGAGGGGCAAGAGGCGAGAGGCGAGAGGCGAGGGGCAAGAGGCGAGAGGCGAGAGGCGAGGGGCAAGAGGCGAGAGGCGAGGGGCAAGAGGCGAGAGGCGAGAGGCAAGAGGCGAGAGGCGAGAGGCGAGAGGCGAGAGGCGAGGGGCAAGAGGCGAGAGGCGAGAGGCGAGGGGCAAGAGGCGAGAGGCGAGGGGCAAGAGGCGAGAGGCGAGAGGCGAGAGGTGATACCAATGACGATTGAAGATGCCGCATGCGTGTCATTCTGAGCGCAGCGACTTGTCATTCTGAGCGCAGCGACTTGTCATTCCGAGCGCAGCGACGGGTCATTCCGAGCGCAGCGACGGGTCATTCCGAGCGCAGCGACGGGTCATTCCGAGCGCAGCGAGGAATCTGCGCGGGACACGCACGACCCCCTCGCGCTGCTCGGGGTGACTATGCGGATGGTCACCGGTCATTGGTGTGAGAGGTGAGAGACGAGAGACGAGAGGCGAGAGGCGAGAGGCGAGAGGCGAGAGGCGAGGGGCGAGGGGCGAGAGGCGAGGGGCAAGAGGCGAGAGGCGAGAGGCGAGGGGCAAGAGGCGAGAGGCGAGAGGCGAGGGGCAAGAGGCGAGAGGCGAGAGGTGATACCAATGACGCCTGAAGATGCCGCATTCTTGTCATTCCGAGCGCAGCGACTTGTCATTCCGAGCGCAGCGACTTGGCATTCCGAGCGCAGCGACGGGTCATTCCGAGCGCAGCGACGGGTCATTCCGAGCGCAGCGACGGGTCATTCCGAGCGCAGCGACTTGTCATTCCGAGCGCAGCGACTTGTCATGCCGAGCGCAGCGACTTGTCATTCCGAGCGCAGCGAGGAATCTGCGCGGGTCGCGCACGACCCCTCGCGCTGCTCGGGGTGACTATGCGGATGGTCACCGGTCATTGGTGTGAGGGGCGAGAGGCGAGAGGCGCGAGACGCGAGGCAAGAGGCGTGAGGCGTGAGGCAAGGGGCAAGAGGCAAGAGGCGTGAGGTGAGAGGCGTGAGGTGAGAGGCGTGAGGCAAGGGGCAAGAGGCAAGAGGCGAGAGGCGAGAGGCGAGAGGCAAGAGGAGCGAGGCAAGAGGCGAGAGGCGAGAGGTGATACCAATGACGCCTGAAGATGCCGCATTCTTGTCATTCCGAGCGCAGCGACTTGTCATTCCGAGCGCAGCGACTTGTCATTCCGAGCCCTTCGCTTCGCTCAGGGTAAACGCAGCGAGGAATCTGAACGGGACTCGCACGACGATGGTTCCGACCTGCCCCCGGCGCAGCCTGCGATCTGGAAGGTCTTCGAGCAGCGCCACGACATCAAGCACATGCGGGGTATCATGTGTCATCTTTTTTTCCTTCGCATTGCCCGTCTCGAGTTTATTACAGCACTCACCGGAACCATTTTTGCTGCGCCTCCTCAAAGAACCCCTCGGCGCGTAGCGCGTCGAGCGCCTGATTAACCGCTTCGTGCAGGCGATACGCTTCCGGCGCAACCGCGATCACATATGGCTCGAAGGTCAGCGCCTGCGCAACGCGCAATTCCGGCGCGTGCGCCATCGCAATCAGCGCCGCCGGATGATCGACGATCACGGCATCCACCTCGCCACGCTGCAACGCCGCCAGCGCATCGGCCGGCGTGTCGTAATCGGGACGCAGCACGAACGATGCTCCCTCCATCAGACGTCGCCGCGCCAGTGTATCGGCGTCGGAACCGAGCGCCACGCCAACTACGTGAGCGGTGAGGTCCGCTTCTGATGTGATGGGCGAATCCGACCGAACAACCAGCATCTGCCCGGCGTCGAAATAGAACTGCGAGAAACGGGCGCGCCAGCCGAGTTCCGGCGCATACGGCAGGGCTGAGATCGCAATATCGGCGCGCCGTGCCGCCAGATCGTCGTAGATCGAATCCAGCCCGCTTGGAATGAACTCCGCCTGAACGCCAAGACGCGCTGCAATCGCGTGCGCCAGATCGATGTCATATCCGGCAGGTTTCCCATCCTCCATCCAGGTGAACGGGTAGAAACCAAGATCGACCGCCACCCGCAGCGTGCGGCGTTGCTGCACCCCGGCCCATACTGGATCGAGACCCTGCCCCACAACGTTCAACCCCGTTTGCGCACTTACCGCCAGCGCCGCATATCCGACGATTATCAGCAGCGCAACCGCATCGAACCGGCGCCTTCCATCGCGTCGCCGCCGCATCCGCAACGTCTCTCTCATCGTATCTTCATACAGATGTCTTGATCAACGGTCATTGTTCAAGTATACTTTAAACCAATCTCGATATTAATTCTTCACACCTGCACTATTTCCCAATGGCGTTATATTCCATGCGTATCGACAACTCGACGATGCCGAACGTCGATGAATGAGCGTTAGTTTCAGGGAATGTGGTGAACCTTATGCAGGACCCGCGTCATATGTCGCAACCTCCGGTGCAGCAGGCGGCGCCTCCACCGTCGTATCCCGTCCAGTCGCCATATCCGTACTACGCACCGCCGCCGCGTGTCGGCGCTGCCGGTCGTTTCACTCGGTTGATGCGCCTGCTTCTGCGACGAGCGCTCTACAGCCTGGTGCTGCTAGGGCGCGCGATGCGACCATATGCGCTGACGCTGGCAGTCGCCTTGGTGTTGTTGAGCGTGATTGGCTGGATGAGCTGGCAACTGTGGGGACCAAAGCCCGACGGTCCGACGTTTACCCGCGCCGACTCGATTCCCCCTGCGCCAGCCGTGCTCAACTATCTTCAGGGACGAAAAACCTTCGATGCCGACCTGATGTGGGATTCATTCAGCACGGAGTATCAGACATCGCGCCTCAATGTCGGCGCCTCGAAAGCGACACTGCAATCGCAAGCCAATATCGAGAAGAATATGGGTCTGGTATATAACCGCTACGATTACATCGGCGGCATCACGCTCGACGATGGCGGCTCAATGTACTTCTACGCGGTGCAGGTGTCGCTCCAGAGCCAGAGCGCCAAAGTGCCGATGATTATTACCGCGAACCCGGAAGGCAAGATTATCAATATCATTTCGCCGCTAGATCGACTGTCGCAGAATAATTGATACCAATGACCGGTGACCATCCGGCATGGTCACCCCGAGCAGAGCAAGGGGTCTTGCGCAACCCGCTCAGATTCCTCGCTGCGTTTACCCTGAGCGAAGCGAAGGGCTCGGAATGACAAGCATGCGGCATCGTCAATCGTCATTGGCATGATCCGTTGTTGCATCCAGGTACGAGCGGCGCACACGCGCCTGAGATGAGGAGTTGAAGCATGGCTCTCGAACCATATCGCCCTGGCGTCGACCCGCGCTATCGCGATGAACTCGATCGTGAACTCGATCAGAAGATCGATCAGGCGCTCCATCGCTGGCCCTGGAAGGTGCGACGCTTCATCTGGCGCGTGTTGATCGCCATCGCTGCAATCTGGCTGGTGATCAATCTGGCGCCGCGCGCCGTTGAGTTCGTGATGACGAACGATATGGGCGCCGCGATTATTCAGGTATTGCTGATCGGCGCCTATCTGTTCTTCTTCATCGGCTTCCAGTTCTTCTTGATGTTCTACTTCATGGGGCGCACCCGCATCTACTGGCTCAAACCGGGCGAGACGGGCATCGGCTTCAAAGACTACAAGGGGAACCCGGAAGTGCTGGAAGCGGCGCGCCGAATCGTGACGCTGCTCAAGGGCGCAAAAGAGTTCAAGGAAATGGGTGGCGAAGTCACGCGCGGCGTGCTGCTGATTGGACCGCCTGGAACCGGGAAAAGCTACATGGCGCAGGCAGTGGCGACTGAAGCAGGCGTGCCATTTGGCTATCTGAGCGCTCCGTCGCTGACATCCGCCTGGATGGGTATGGGCAACATGAAAGTCATGCTGCTCTACCGCAAGGCGCGCAAACTGGCGCGTGAGTATGGCGCCTGTATCCTCTTCATCGACGAAATCGATGCGATCGGTATGGCGCGCAGCCCGAATCTCGCTGGTCAGGGTGCAATGGGTATGTCTCCCGATACCAGCCACGGTGGTCGCGCCAATGTGGTGATGGGCATGGGCATGGGGATGGGCGCGGGAAGTGGTCTGCTCAACGAACTACTCATTCAAATGGACCCGCCGCCCCATGAGCAGTCGCTGAGCGGAAAGATTCTGCGCTTCTTCGGTTTGCGCCGCAAAAAGGCAGAGATGCCACCCGTGTTGACAATGGCGGCGACAAACCTGGCGGAGACGCTCGACGCAGCACTGCTGCGACCAGGTCGCTTCGATCGCAAAATCGCCGTTGATCTTCCCGATGCCGATGGGCGTAAGGAAATCATTGAGTACTACCTGGCAAAGGTTAAGCACGAACCAATGCCCATTGATCGCATGGTTTCCGATACCATCGGGTACTCGCCGGTTGCGATCAAGTTCGTGATCAACGAAGCAGTCATCCATGCACACTTCGACGGTCGCTCGGCGATTAACTACTGGGACTTTACCCGCGCGCGCGAGACGCACGAATGGGGTCTGCGCCAACCGATTCGGAACATGTCGTATGAGGAGCGCCGCCGCCTCGCGTACCACGAAGCAGGTCATGCATATGCCGCTGTCAAACTGCTGCGCAAAGAGCGTCTGACGAAAGTGACGATTGTGCGCCATGGCTCGGCGCTTGGCTTTGCCGCCTGGAAGCCGGAAGAGGAAATTCATACCCGCACGAAAGACGAACTGCTCGACCGGATCAAGATTTCGCTCGCCAGTCGTGCCGCCGAAGAAGTCTTCCTCAACATTCAGATGAGCGGCGTCACCAGCGACCTGCAAAGCGCCACCGGTCTGGCGACGTTTATGGTCGGCGCGTATGGCATGGACAATAGCCTCTATTCGCACCTGACTTTCGGGATGCAAGGGCTGGCAAGCCCTGATATCAAGATGCGCGTGGAGGCGATTCTGAACGAGCAGTATCGCCAGGTGAAAACACTGATCGAAAGCAACAAAGAGGCGGTCATCGCTATTGCTGAGGCATTGATCCTTCGCAATGAACTGACCGACATCGACGTGAACGAAATCCTGGCGCGTGTCGAAGCCGAGCATCCGTTCACCGACCCGCGCACGGCGCAGCGCCAGCAGTTCGGGTTTGTCACTACCCGCGCGCTGCCCGAACCGGTCAGCGTCAGTCGCCGCTACACCGGTGCGCGTCGTCCAGTCGATGCCGTCAATGTGCCTGCCGCGACGCAACCGACATCCTCCCAGCAACCGCAGGCGTCGGCTGAACAGGGTGAAGAGCAGTCATAATGGAGCCGCATGCGGTGAACGCCCCCACGGGTCTCGGGAACTCGTGGGGGTTTTTGGTTGGGAGGTTCGCGTATACGAACTCAGAACCGTCCTTTCCCCGGCAGCACGCATCCTTCGCTCGTCTCGCGCGCCGCACGACTTTGTGGCGTCCACGAAGAGTACGAACGAACACAAAGCCGCGTCACACACCCACGCCCCGCTACCAATGACCTGTGAACATCCGGCATGGTCACCCCGAGCAGCGCGAGGGGTCGTGCGCGAACCCGCGCAGATTCCTCGCTGCGCTCGGAATGACAAGTCGCTGCGCTCGGAATGACACGCATGCGGCATCGTCAATCGTCATTGGTATGAGAACCAGGAACCAAGAACCACCTTGCCTTCCCCCTCGCACCGTATCGCCTCGCACCTCTTGTCCCGCACCGCTGGACTCGCGCTTCACCTTCCCGCAAGCACCTTCCACCGTCGCACCGTCCACCTGCAATCCCTTACTACGGTGTCATCCCCAGATGACAGGATTGCTATTCACGCATCTTGCAGGATACGGCGCATTCCGCTATAGTAAGGCGAGGAGCAGGCACTGATTGAGGCATCCGCCCTTCCCTATGCGCGCATTGATTACCGGCATCAATGGATTCGTCGGTGGACACCTGGCAGAACACCTCCTGGCAACCGGCGCGTGGGACGTCGCCGGTCTTGCGCGCCAGCCCACGCTCGCGTTCGGTGCGCTCGATGGGCGGGTGACGTATATCGCTGCCGATCTTAATGATCGCGATCAGGCGCTCATGGCGCTCGCCAGCGTCCGACCCGATGTTATTTTCCATCTCGCCGGTCAATCGAACGTTCCACGCGCCTTTGCCGACCCGCATACGACGGTGCAGACCAACATCGGTGCGCAGCTCAACCTGTTCCTCAGTGTGCTTCAGTTGCGCCTCGACCCGCTGATGATCATCGCCAGCAGCAACGAAATCTATGGCATGGTGCGCCCTGAAGAATTGCCGCTCACCGAAGAAACCCCGCTGCGCCCGGTCAATCCGTATGCGGTGAGCAAAGCGGCGCAGGACCTGTTTGCCTACCAGTACTACATCAGCCACCAGTTGCGCACGATCCGGCTACGACCATTCAACCACATCGGTCCCCGCCAGACCGAGGCGTTCGTCGTGCCGGCCTTCGCCGCACAGATCGCCCGGATCGAAGCCGGGCTGCAACCGCCGACGCTGCGCGTCGGCAACCTGGCGGCAGAACGCGACTTTAGCGATGTGCGCGACATCGCGCGCGCATACGAACTCGCCGCCCTCTACGGTGAGGTCGGCGCAGCGTATAATGTCGGCAGCGAACAGGCGGTGAGCGTGCGACGGCTCCTGGAGATTCTACTGACGTTCAGCACGCACGATGTGCAGATTGAACCAGACCCGTCGCGGATGCGTCCCTCCGATGTGCCCAGGGTCGTGTGTAATGCTTCGCGCTTTCGCGCCGCTACCGGATGGAAGCCGCTCATTCCGCTGGAGCAAACCCTGTTCGACACACTCGAATACTGGCGTTCCCGGATACAGGAGCAACTATGAAGGCAGTCATTCTGGTCGGTGGTCTCGGCACCCGTCTGCGACCGCTGACGTGCAACACACCCAAGCCGATGATTCCGCTGGTCAACCAGCCATTCATCGTCCACGTGCTCGAAAATCTGCGCAACCAGGGGATCGATGAAGTCATTCTGTGCGTGCAGTATCTCGCCGACCGGTTCCGTGAGGCGCTCGGCGATGGTTCGGTATTGGGCTTGAAGATTCACGTCATCGAAGAGCCGGAGCCGCTCGGCACCGCCGGCGCGGTGAAGAATGTCGAGCATATGCTCGATGGCTCGACATTCGTTTTCAATGGCGATGTGTTGACCGACCTCGACCTGCGGGCAATGCTGGCGTTCCACCGCGAACGCGGCAGCAAGTTGACCATTGCGCTGACGCCGGTTGAAGACCCAACCGCATATGGGCTGGTCGAAATGGACGAAACCGGTCACATCCGCCGCTTTATGGAAAAACCGCGCGTCGATGAGATCACCTCGAACCTGATCAATGCCGGAACATACATTATCGAACCAGAACTTTTCCGCTATGTTCCCCCCAAACAGCACTATATGTTCGAGCGTGGGCTGTTCCCGGTGGTGCTGCAAACGCGCGATCCCATGTACGGCTACCCCTCGCCAGCATATTGGACCGACATTGGCACGCCGTCGGCGTACCTGGAGGTGCATCACGATATTCTGGTGGGGAAAGTGCGCTACCGCTTTCACGGCAAAGAGATCGGCAACCGCGTCTGGCTGGTTGGCGATGCCGACATTCACCCGCGCGCTCAGGTGATCGGTCCGGTCGTCATCGGTCCAGGGGTGAAAATCGGCGCCGGCGCGCAGATCATCGGTCCGACCGTCATCGGCGCAGGATGCGTCATCGGTGCGCAGGCACGGATCGAGGGCGCCGTCCTCTGGGAGAACAATCAGATCGCCGAAGGTGTGGCGTTGCGATCGTGTGTGGTGGGCAGCCACAACCAGATCGGTGCGCGCACCCACATCACCGACGGCGCCGTCGTCGGCGACTCGTGCATCATCGAAGCGGACAATCGCCTGGAGCGCGGCATTCGCATCTGGCCCGAAACCCACCTGAAAGAGCGTTCCATCTCCTTCTGACGCACTGCCGTGAGAGGCGTGCTATAATGGCGCGGCGCGCTCCCTATGACAGAGCGCACCAGTCTCACTGCGGAAGGAGCACGACGATGGCACGTGTCGCAATTAATGGTTTTGGTCGAATCGGTCGTCAAAGCTTCAAAGCGATGCTCGAACAGTATTCTGACGACCTGGAGATCGTGGCCATAAACGACCTGACCGATAACGAAACGCTGGCGCATCTGCTGCGCCACGACTCGACCTATGGCGCATTCGACGGCGATGTCGTGGTGACGAACGACCGGATCAGCGTCACGTTCTATGGCGAGGATGGTGATGAGCGCCAGATCGACATTGTGGCGCTCGAGGAACGTGATCCGGCACAATTGCCCTGGCGTAATCTGGGCATCGATATTGTCATCGAGTCAACCGGACGCTTCACCGATGCCGAGAAAGCGCGCGCACACCTGCAAGCCGGTGCGCGTAAGGTCATTATCACAGCGCCCGCCAAAGGGGAAGACATCACCATCTGTCTCGGCGTCAACGAAGATCGTTACGACAACGCCGTGCACCACATCATCTCGAATGCGTCATGCACCACCAACTGTCTCGCGCCGGTTGCGAAAGTGCTCAACGACCGCTTTGGCATCCGCCGTGGATTGATGACGACGATCCACTCGTACACCATGGATCAGAACTTGCAGGACAATGTCCACAAGGATTTGCGGCGCGCGCGCGCGGCTGCGATGAACATTGTGCCAACCACGACCGGTGCGGCGCGCGCGGTGGCGCTGGTTATCCCCGAACTCAAAGGCAAGTTCGACGGGTTCGCCGTGCGGGTGCCGACGCCGACCGTCTCGATGATCGACTTCGTGGTCGAACTCGAGCGGAGCGCCTCTGTCGATGAGGTGAATGAGACCTTCCGCGAAGCGGCACAGAGCAAGGAACTGGAAGGCATTCTGGAAGTGACCGAAGAGGAACTGGTATCGACTGACTTTATCGGTTCGACGGCATCAGCCATTGTCGATCTGCCGCTGACGATGGCGCTGGGGGGCAACCTGATCAAGGTGATCGCCTGGTACGACAACGAATGGGGCTACGCCACGCGCATCGCCGATCTGACGGCATTCATTGCCGATGAGATGGAGGAATAAACCATACCCGCCGGAGCGACGGCAGACATGGCATTGCAGCGGCGCTCCGGCGGGGAGGATCATACACCGTCCGTGCGTCTCAAGACCACGCTACGACGCCGACATTCCCGCCATGCGGCGCAACTCACGGTTGCGGCTCAGACGCCCCAGAATGTTGCGCTTGACATTGTAGACTTCGGTGACGCTCTCGAAGAGGTCGCGGCGCATTTCGTAGATTTCACCCGGCTTGCGCCCCATAATGAACGAATGGTAGATCACGCACCGTTCGGCGTCGCCTGCCAGCAACGCATTGATCGAATGCCAGAACTCCTCGCGCGACACACGATCAATTGCCTCTTCGTCCGGCGCATCGATCATACCATCGAACCCGCGCGTCAATGCTTCAGGAATGACCTCTGCCCACGACTGTGCGCGCGCACAGTCGATGACGACACAACTGGCGCACATTTGAAGATAGTGCAGAAGCGATCCCAGCGTTGGAAACGATGCAAAGCGTTCCGGCGTGATAGCCTGCCAGAAGCGCGCGAACACCGCACCGACGAAATAGTCGCTGCTCTCGCCAGTGCTGCTGAAGGCGCTGCTCCGCCGCACCCAACTCTCCACCAGGGCGCGATACTGATAGAAGAGCATTTCCCACGCCGCCTCGCACCGCTCGACGAGCGCCCGCCGAAAGAGTTCATAGGCGAAGCGCGTATCGTGCGGTTGCCCGCGAAAGAACCGGTCGCTCTCGATCTGACAATGCTGTTGCAACAGAGATAAATCCATGCCTGCAATCGTCTGCCGGTCGATATCTGCGCACTCATATGGAATGTTTCGTCGACGAACATTGCCAACCGATGCCTCTGCTGAAACACGAGGCATTGCTTGCGTGGACATACTGCTCTGCTGCATCAATGTCTCCTCGTTTCGCTTGCTTGCAGATGCCTATACCGCCGTCGTACCAAGGAGCGCGGAACCAGCATCAATGTCTCCTCGTTTCGCTTGCTTGCAGATGCCGTTCGGATGCTCTGCACCTCTGCTCACATTGTAGTGATTGGATGCGTATATAAGAATGTCATCAAGATGAAAACCGGATGATAAGAATACGATAATGAGTGGTAAAAAGTGATTATAATCAAGAAATCATTAATTCCAGTGTAATGAGTTTTAACTTTTTCATCGGGTAGATGAAGCCAGGACATACCACCGCCTTTTCCAGGATCAGTCGGCGAAAATACCTCGTTCTGCATTGAGGAGTGCAATCAGCTCCGCCAGCGTCAGCGCCGGACCGACATTCTCGGTCGAGTCGCTCCAGCACCCCCAATATCCGTCGCGATCAACGCGCCAGAACGCACGCCCCAGATAATGACCGGTGCGCGGATCGTGGACGGGGATGCTATCGCGAACAGTGGCGAGCGGGGCGCGGGGCGGTCCCCAAACGACCAGCATATCGGGGCGCGCCTGACGCGGGTGGCGTTCAGGACGAATGTGTGCAGTCAGGTGTGGATACCAGAAGTCGCGCGGACGGGCAACCAATGGCAGAGGACGCTCCAGCGCATCAAAGAATAACAGCGGTTGCTCAGCATTCAACCGCATGATCGACAGACCGCCAAAGTCGGGGTCGATGGCAACACGCGCATAGATGGTGAACGCGCGCAGCGGCTGAACAGTGCGCAGCACATCGGCAATGAGCGACCGCTGCGCTTCGGGCATGCGCCACATGAGCGCCTGGACAGTTGGGGCGTAGATCAGCGCTTCCATTGCAGTGTCGTCATCTGTCTGCTGCGATAGGCTTCCTGAAAGAAGATGATCGATGCGAGGCCGGTCGATATTGTGTGCAGAATGTGCGCCCTATGAAGATCATAGCGCGAACCGGTGCCGCATGCAGTAGGAGAAGAGTCCCTCTTTTTATGGTTAAAATGCAGGGATTGAAGGCTGCTGGAAGGTAATACTAATTCCCTGTGACCATCCGGCATGGTCACCCCGAGCAGCGCAAGGGGTCTGGCGCGACCCGCTCAGATTCCTCGCTGAGTTTACCCTGAGCGAAGCGAAGGGCTCGGAATGACCAGCATGCGGCATCTTCAATCGTCATTGGTATAACATCGAAGACGACAGAGAAGCGGCAACACAGGAGCATCTCTTGCAGACGCTCTCGCCGGGAAGGAGCGATAAAGGAGAACAACATACAGACACCCTGCGCCCTCTGTGTCGCTGTGGTTCTGACAGCAGGTACGAACAGTGCAGGCGTCAGACAGTACAGCGGCGCCTCTCGCAGGCAAAATCAGGCAGACGGCGTGTTGCGCCGGGCAAGCGCCAGTTCGATGGCGCGCAGCACGGTGACGCGATTGCGATGCGCCTGTTCATACCCCCTGAGCGCAAGGAGCGTCGCTTCATCAAGCGTCTCCACCAGTGCCGCCGCCTGTTTTGCATTGAGCGCCTCGTATCCGGCCACCGGCGCCGTTTCATCAGATGCCTCTGCGGTTGTGGTTGCTTCGCCCTCTTCCGCCGCCTCAGACTCAATCGGCGCAGCGACAATGCTCTCTGCCGACGCTCCGGCAACGATTGCCGCGCCCGCTTCCATCGCTTCCGGCTCGGATGGCGGCGCAGCAGCGCGCTCTATCGGCGTCTCAGACGCGATGATGGCAATCGACCCGACGACAGGCGCGTGTCCGTCGCCGGTTGGCGCTGCGGCGGGAGCGCGCACCACAAGAAAGCGGTCGAGCGCCATGCTGATCTGATCCACCTGTTCGCAGAGCACATTGATCGAGTCGCGTGTCGGCAGATCGAGGGCAGCAGCAAGCATCCTTCCGCGACGCTCAATCTCTTCCTGGAGCGTCTGCTGAAGCACACGCCCCTCATGCTCGATCTCGCGGGTCACGCTGTGTTCACCTATCAAACGGTTGCGGACCGCCTCAACATGACTGAGCCGGTCGCGCGCAACCTGCTCGCCACGCGCCGCCAGACGATCGAGCAGTTGCTCCAGTTCATCGTCCGCCAGCGTAATGGCGCCAAGTATCGCCAGCAGACTCTTGTATACGACATCGCGGGTTGTATCGAGCACCATAGTCGATGCCTCCTCTATGCTTCTCCTGCGCACACATCGCAGGTATAACGCGATGCGTCATACTGTTAGTATACCACAGATCGTCAAGCAGTTGACGGCAGGGCTTGAACCGTGTGATCTGCCGCTGCCATCGGCGGCGTCGGAAGCGACCGCGAAGATGCCGACGAGCCTGCTTTGTGAACCACGGAGACACGGAGAGCACGGAAGAGACGAGCGCGCCGTCGGCGCGCGGGGGGCGCCAACGACGCGCCTCTACTCCCCCGTTCTTCTCCTGCCTTTCCGCGTCAAACCTGATATAATGCTCCCACACGATAGCAGAAAGGAGCCTCCCCATGCTCAGCGAGAGTATTCAGCAGGCGATCAACAAGCAGATCACCCACGAGTTTTCGGCGTCCCATGCCTACATGGCAATGGCGGCGTACTTCGAGTCGCTGTCGCTGACCGGCTTTGCCCACTGGTTCCGGGTGCAGAGCGAGGAGGAACGCGAGCACGCGCTGCGCTTCTTCGATTATGTCAACGACCGTGGCGGTCGCGTAACTCTCGGCGCCATCGACGAGCCGCAGAACGAGTTCGCCTCGCCGCTCGACGCCTTTGAGCACGCCCTGGCGCACGAGCAGCGCGTCACTGCCGCCATCCACGCCATCTATACGCTTGCGGCGCAGGAAAACGACTACGCCACAATGAGCATGCTCAAGTGGTTTATCGACGAACAGGTTGAGGAAGAGAAGAGCGCACAGGAGATCATTCAGCACCTCAAACTGATCGGCGACGATGGCGCCGGTCTCTTGATGCTCGACCGGCAGCTGGCGGAGCGGGAGGGGGAGGAGGAAGAGTAGGGGCGGGGGCGGTGTGTCAACCCTCCGCCTGGCGGCTGATGAAATACCCAGGCTGGCGGTTGAAACCGCGTCTTAGGGCGCGTGCACGCCGGGGGTCGGCCTGCGCCGACGCTGTCCCCCCCGGTGGCTGATGGGATTTGAGTCATTATTCCGCTCTCCGTTCGTCCGCCCGGCGGCTGAAGCCGCGGGCTACGGGATGCGAAGCCCGCCTGCGCGGGCTGACCTGGGCACCGGGACCCCGCTGCGGGCTAAAGCCCTGGCTGAGATCGTGAAAGCCCCTGCGGGGCTGGACCGTGTGCCGGAGGCGCGGCTGCGGGCGGAAGCCCTCGCTGAGAACCTGCAAGCCCCGGCGGGGCTGACTGGGCGCTGGGGTGCGGCGGGCTGAAGCCCTTGCTAAGGACACGAAAGCCCCTGTGGGGCTGACCTGGGCGCTGGGGCGCTGTGGGCTGAAGCCCTTGCTGAGAACCCGCAAGCCCCTACAGGGTTGACAGACGCTGCGGGCTGAAGCCCGCGCTGAGAACCTGCAAGCCCCGCAGGGGCTTCCATGTCCTGAGCGAGGGCTTTAGCCCGCAGCCCAAAGAACGCGCGACCGGGCGGCACGGGTTTACTGGATTTAATTTTAATCTTCACAAGTCCGCACCGAGAACCCGCAAGCCCCTACAGGGTTGACAGACGCTGCGGGCGGAAGCCCGCGCTGAGAACCTGCAAGCCCCGCAGGGGCTTCCATGTCCTGAGCGAGGGCTTTAGCCCGCAGCCCAAAGAACGCGCGACCGGGCGGCACGGGTTTACTGGATTTAATTTTAATCTTCACAAGTCCGCACCGAGAACCCGCAAGCCCCTACAGGGTTGACAGACGCTGCGGGCGGAAGCCCGCGCTGAGAACCTGCAAGCCCCGCAGGGGCTTCCATGTCCTGAGCGAGGGCTTTAGCCCGCAGCCCAAAGAACGCGCGACCGGGCGGCACGGGTTTACTGGATTTAATTTTAATCTTCACAAGTCCGCACCGAGAACCCGCAAGCCCCTACAGGGTTGACAGACGCTGCGGGCGGAAGCCCGCGCTGAGAACCTGCAAGCCCCGCAGGGGCTTCCATGTCCTGAGCGAGGGCTTTAGCCCGCAGCCCAAAGAACGCGCGACCGGGCGGCACGGGTTTACTGGATTTAATTTTAATCTTCACAAGTCCGCACCGAGAACCCGCAAGCCCCTACAGGGTTGACAGACGCTGCGGGCGGAAGCCCGCGCTGAGAACCTGCAAGCCCCGCAGGGGCTTCCATGTCCTGAGCGAGGGCTTTAGCCCGCAGCCCAAAGAACGCGCGACCGGGCGGCACGGGTTTTTTAATCTTCACAAGTCCGCACCGAGAACCCGCAAGCCCCTACAGGGTTGACAGACGCTGCGGGCGGAAGCCCGCGCTGAGAACCTGCAAGCCCCGCAGGGGCTTCCATGTCCTGAGCGAGGGCTTTAGCCCGCAGCCCAAAGAACGCGCGACCGGGCGGCACGGGTTTACTGGATTTAATTTTAATCTTCACAAGTCCGCACCGAGAACCCGCAAGCCCCTACAGGGTTGACAGACGCTGCGGGCGGAAGCCCGCGCTGAGAACCTGCAAGCCCCGCAGGGGCTTCCATGTCCTGAGCGAGGGCTTTAGCCCGCAGCCCAAAGAACGCGCGACCGGGCGGCACGGGTTTACTGGATTTAATTTTAATCTTCACAAGTCCGCACCGAGAACCCGCAAGCCCCTACAGAGATCCTATATTCTCAGCGAAGGCTGCGGTTCATGGCAATATTCAGTGCGGACGCTGCAGAAATTGAATGTTGTCCTGATTTGTGAGTCACCAGTTGCGTTCTGATCGCTGCCGGACTTAATGTACTGTCGATAAACCCGTATAAAGGCGAAAAGGCAAGGATGCTCTGCTTTATCTATGTGAGCACGTATCAAGGCGTTTGCAGAAGTCTCATCACCTGTTCCAAAAGACCCCTTGCGTGTTCACGCGCAGTCGCTGTTCACGACATTGTCAACCTCAAGTTTTTTCACTTGTTCATAAAGAAGACTTGCCCGTTCCTCAACCTTATTGGCGGTAAGCGGGTTTTTTCGCTTTCCGGCGTGCATCAAATCGTTACGTAATTCACCGAGCTGACCAAAGAGCTTGACCACATCGTTGCATGATGGCAACTTGCTGAGGTCAAGCCCTTCGCCCGAATGTTCTTCAGCAGTCATATTCTTGCTTTGTCTCTGCACTTCTGCGCCCAATGCGTCTTCTACACGCTTGCGAACGTCTCTTTCCAGCAATTGGTCATACAGCCCAAGCTGCGCCATTGTCCATGAAATTAACCACTCACGCGCCAGTGCCACTGCCTGGAAAACCTGATTGCGATCCAGATACCAGCCAATCAATTCCCGCTCGGACTTAAGCTCATTGTCGCCAAGCGCAATCTTTTGAAAGCTATTGATAACTTGCTCAGCGAGAGGATTGAAGGGCCTCGCTAGAGAACCAATCGATGAAATAGCCTGCGGTAACTGTTGGTAGATTTGCTCGCTCACCTCCATAACCTCAGCCGGTCGCACGACGCGCAATGCCTTTGAGACTTTCGTCAGATTCTTCGCTGTTGCTTTAATTGGTGAATTGTTCCAAGCAGCCATTTCATCCTTACTAGCAGTTTTTGGATCGGGCTTGACCCGGTTATGCTGCGTATGCAGCAACGTAGCCAAATCACGGGCATCACCGAAACGCACAAACAGGTCGGCCCCGACCATCCAGTCGAGTAATTCGACAAAATTGGTCAGATCAAGCACAGGCGTGCGATGAGGAGTGACACTCTGATCACGCATTTCAAAATTACCGAAGAATACATGTTTTAGTTGAATGGCCTTGACTTTGCGCAAATAGGCAGCGGCGAGGAAGGATAAGAATGGCAGCGAGCGAAAGCCGTGAGTAATATCGAACACAACCGCTTCGTTCGGTTCAATGATTTCAACCACAGCCTGAAAGATCTGCCACAATTCAGCATCATCGCGCCCATCAGGGATGCGAACTGCTTGAATGCTCGCAGCTTGCGCACTGGCAAAATATTGATGGTAGAATTGAGCCGTCAGTTCAGTAGTAAAAACAACGAAATCCAGATCTGGAAGGTACTGAGCCAATGCTAGCCCGAAAAAGGGCGCAACATGCTCGCAACCATCTGGAAAGACATAGCATGTTTCTTGCGGTCTAGCGCCGAGGAAGGTAATGGCTTTCATCGAACACCCTACTCCTTCTCCTTTGTGAGTAACGGCAAACCCTGCTCATCGCCCGGCTCTTCGAGCACGAGATTAGGACCGGCATCGGCCAATTTGTTCGATTTTACCTTATTGGCCACAAACCACTCGAAGTTCTTGCCCTCTGGGTCTGGATGAACGTCGGTGCGCGGGTAATGGATGGGAAGCGGTGGAACCGGATCGCGCAGCAAGGCGAGGAGATCGGTGATATGTGGTAATTGGTACAACGATTGACCGTAGCATTGCTGCATCGCCTGTGCAAACGCTGCCACCCATTCACTTCGTTCGCCAACCTCAGCTCGCCGCCACCCCGATTGCTGCAATGAACAATAGCGCATGCCGGGTTCGAGCAAATCAATCTGATCTACTGCCAACTTGACACTGCCAAATCCGAGCGGTTTAGCATAACCGAGCCGGAAAAAGCATTTTTCTTCGCCCAAGCTTAGCGTCCATAGCAACGCACCAAGCTCAACCGGGGCCAAGTTATGAAAATCAATTGTGAACTGAAATACGTTACCCGGCACACGTACTCCGCGCACCGTGCGATTCTGATGATCGCGACGCTGTCCGGCACGCTCATATTCGAGCCGATTCAGACTATTTCCGTGGTGACGGTAGAACTTCCGTCCACGCAACTGATTGGGTCCATCGTAGCCAATGGTGGTTGCAGAGCCTGGTCTCTTGCGCTCCTCCTCACTCCATTCGCCGTCTTTCTTGCGCAGGTAGAAAAGCGTGGTGGTCGGTTTGGATGAACTCAAGACGGCCAACGGCATGGGTTCGGCATACACGCCTTTGTCTTCAATCAATACTGCGTGGCTAAAGCGCACCCGTCCGGCATAGGCAACACGCACCTTCCGATCCTCGGCTGGCGTGGCGCGTACCCATCCGAATACGCGCGAAGCAATGTCTAGCCGCTCGTACTCTTCACTCGGCTTCAGGTGTTCAGGGAGCAGATCGCCGATAGAATGGCGATAGCGCAGCCGCGCCACTTTTGCCAGGGCAATATTGCGCACGGTCTTTTGATCCGGTTCCAGTTCAACGTACACCAAATTGCCCGGCGTCAGCCGATCACTCTGCACCTGGCTGTGAAAATCGTCACGTCGTTCGTGGAGTTGGGCATGCAACACTGCGTTAAAGTCGGCTTCGCGCTCGGTATCGAAAGAGACGTGCTTGGCTTTGGCCGGATCACCTTCTTTGAAATAAAAGAAACGCTCATTGCGTTTTGTCTCGATAGTGCAGCCGGTTATTTTCACCCACCCCTTAACCAAGGGTTTGTTGTACTTTAGTAAGCGATTGTTATCTTGCTCACGCGCAAGTGCTTCCACCTTCTTCACACCATTCTTGGCGGTGCTCAGAACGGCATACGCCGTTTCACCACAACTCCAATCGCCGTGCAAAACGTTCAGGTTACGGTCTTCGTAATACGCACCGATTGTCGCCTCCTCGCAGAGGGCAATGACGCCCGGTTGATCACCGTCCGGCAAACTCAGCACGATGCCGGGTTTAAACCGTTTGGACTCAATCGGGTCGATACGATACTCGAGCCGTTCCTCGCCATTGAAGACACTGAACGGTGAATTAGTCACCGTTTCAAACAAGGCACGGATCATACCGCGCAGACTCGTAGCAGGTATGGCGTCTTGACCATCATACTGGAAAAAACGGTAGTTTTTATGCTGAACTTCGCGGTTATCGACCAGCAGAATAGTAGTCGATTGCACATCGTGGCTATCCGCGATAAAAAGAGGGGTGACCGCTTCGAGGGTGCAGGTGATACGCCCGGTCAAACCCACATACCGGTCGTGAGGCGGCGGTGGGCAACGACCCAGCAACTGTGCATCGGGGTCGGTTTCCGGTATGGTGGGTGGTGGTAAATAGCGGACGAAATTGTAGGGGTTGAGGAAGCGGTAGGATTCCCGCGCCTTGGTTGACTCTTTGGCACGTGGCCACGGCGCCGTCGGTGGCGATGGTGGAACCACCTGAGTCGATACCTGATGACGATCCCACTTTTCGGAGCGATTGGCCTTGCCTCCGCCTTGATGCATCTGTCCACGCTTTGGTATCTGTTTGTTGTTTTTGTGCTTCGCCATCGCGACCTCATTGGATATATGCTGTGCCAGACCTTGCCTTCAGATCGTCAACCATCAGTTGAAAGGTTTGGTGAAACGCATCGAGAATATCCTTCGCGGTGCTCATATCCTATTCATCCTGTCTTCTTCTGCCGGGATACATGGCAATATTTCGCCTTCTCTGTAATTCTTCCAACAACTGCATCAGCTCAGATGGACAGTTCGAAATCGGGATACGGAGCACTTCTAACAAGGCGCCCCAATTCCTTCTGCTAAGTCAGCACTCAAAACACGCTCAGCTTGAGATAATTCGAGTTTCTCCAGGTCTTGACGGAGCATTCTTAGTCGGTCAGCAATGCCAGGTCGATTGGTACGAGAGGGGTAGATCGGTGTTCGGGCAGTGACATTGCAAAGAAACTCCAGGTTCAAACCAATATACATGACCTCCCATAGCGAAAGCTCATTAGTTTGCACGGAACAACCTCACTCAGTAGATAGATCGCCGTACTTGTCAATTAACGGTAACCCCGCAGAATCATCCTCCGCCAGTGGCAATGCGATACGCGGTCCGGGATTTTTACCGCCCCGCTTGTTGCCGACAAACCATTCGTACTGTTTGCCATCCGGCTGCGGCTGGCGGCTCGAACGCGGATAGTGGACCGGCAGGGGAGGTTTGTCAGCCAGTAATGCCTTGAGGTCGCGGATGTTTGCCAACATCTCGAAGGCGGCGCCAAAGCGTGACGCCATTGCCTGCTTGAATTCCTTGATCCATGCATCGATTTGTTTCTGATCCTGGTCGTGCCAACCGCTACGCGCGAACGATGCATACCGCTCGGTAGGGTCCAGCAATGAAACACGCACGACCTTGATCTGTACCGAGCCGAACCCCAGCGGTTTGGCGTAGCCGATGCGGTGATGCCATCCTTCGATCTGCAAACTCCAGAGCAGTGCGCCAAGCTCCAGCGGCGCCAGGTTCTCGAAATCTATGGTGAACTCGAAAACGCTGTCTGCCTGCTGAACGCCTTGCACCGTCCGGTTCTGATCGCTCTTCGCACCGTTGACACTCCGGTATTCCTGCGGATTGAGCTTTGCACCGTGATGGCGATAGACTTTGCGCCCGCGCAGAATCTGATTCTGGTTGTTGTAATCTACTTGTCTATCGTCTTGTCCATTTTGAGGTTTGCCGGTGCGTGGACGCAAATAGAAGCGATAGGTGGTCGGCTTGGGTGTAGCCAAAATAGCCAGAGTTTCATCAAATGTTCCGCCATCTTTGGTCAATACGGCATGGCTGAAGCTAACGCGCCCGGCATACGCCGTTCGTACTGACAGTTCTGGAGGATTAACGGCGGTTTCGTCACCCCACACCCACCCAAACACCCGACACGCAGGGCAGAGCTCATCGTAAGTCGCGCATTTCTTCAGGTCAGACGGGTACAGCAGATCGCCGATGGTGCGCTCGAAGCCGACACGCGGCACCGAGACGGGCACAATGAATCGCACCTTGTATCCACTGTTGCCATCTTTGTCGAGCATGGCATAGACCAGATCACCATCTGTTAGTTTTTGGCGGCCTTCGACAATAAAACGGCTGAAGGCCGGCTCTGTGCCCTGCGGACGATTTGGATCCCGCCGTTTGCGCACCTCATCGCGGTGACGCTCTTGATAGTCGGCGATCAGTTCTTCGTACTTCTGCCGCACCGTGTCAGGCAACTCGACCGGATTCAACTGCTGGGTGGTGAAGAACAGTCGCTCATCGTGTTTATTCTCAATGTTCTGATTGGTAATACAGAGATACCCGCTCACCCGTAGCTGATTAGCACCGGGCTTCGGCAGTGGTTGGTGCGATTTTGCCAGATGCACCACATTCCAGAACTCGAAATTGCGGCGCGGATGGATCATACGCTCGATAATCGCGTGACCCAACTCACCATGCGCAAAGCCGGTCAGCGAGAGTTTTAGACGCCGATCGTAGGGTGTATTGGGCGAATGAGCGACCGTTTTGCTTTTCTGCAACGGATCGTACACATGCACCCATGCGGCGTACTGCGGGCCGGAAGGTCGTTGGCCGGGTGTGATCGTTGTTGTTCCGGGTAACAACTCCAATTCCCACCGCGTGTCGATTTTACGCACCCGCGCCGGAACTAGTTGCAGCGCCAGCTCTGGCAACAGGTGATAACTCAATCGCTTATCGCCGGCAAAGTGGGCAAAGCAGGAATTGGTCGCTGCTTCAAAGATCGTGCGGATCGCACCGCGCAGGCTCGTACCGGGAATAGCGATATTACCTGCCGGATCGCGAAAGAAGCGATAGTGACGATGTATCTTGCCGTTGACGTGCTCTTCGCACACGTCCTCACTATCCGCGACAAAGATCGGGGTGGTAGCGGTAAGTCGGCAATAGACACGTCCGGTCAACCCTACATACCGGTCGTGGGGCGGCGGCGCGCAGCGACCCAACAAAGGGGCAAGGTGCCGGTTGCGCGGTTCCAATGTGCGCACGAAGTTGTAAGGGTTGAGAAAGCGGTATCCTTGTTTAGATGAGGCGCCGCCCGATAGAGGCCGGCGTTGGGTTTTAGCTTTGCTCATTGTGTCTCCACCTTATGTGGTCTGTTACTTAATGCCCGATACCAGACAAACGCAGTTCGTCCCTGTTCGGTGTAGCGCCAGAAATGCAGGTAGACGTGACTAGTTGTGTTGATCGGATAGGTGAGGTTGGCGGCGGCGACGCGATCATCATGCCATGGTGATGAGGTGTCTTTACGATCACCCCACAGCATGACCGACTCGGCATAGCGGTATAGATGACAGGTGGGATGTTTCTGCCAGAAGTCCTCAAAGGCGAATCCATTGAACGATACTGATGTGCCGATGTAATGCCACAGCCAGCGATTACCATCGCGCCGCAGCGAGAGATGACCACGCTCACCGAAGATCTCGGCACGCTCGAGGAACTTTGACCATCGACACCGGCAAGGGCAAGGTGCCGGTGACCCACGCTCACCGAAGATCTCGGCACGCTCGAGGAACTCTGGCTGCGTCGGCCGATCGGCAAACTCGATATGGCTAACGTGCTCCCAGATGCGGTAGGGCATCCCCTGCCAATGCCCTTGCCACGCATCGAGGAAGTCGCACAGTTGATCAGGTATAAACTCGCCACCCAGAATGGCCGGGCGATCTGAGTCGCTCAGCTTCGCCTGCTGCATCTCTTTATGCAGTCGCGTAAAAAAGTCGTTGCTGTCGTCGCTCATGACACCCTCGCCGGATAGAGATCGGGCAACCATGTGCCGTTGATCTCATCGAAGTAGCTGTCTTTCTTCAAACCGAAGGCATGTTTATATTCCTTGACCGTCACATTGAACGCTCTGATCCAGCTCTCTACCAGTGTCCTCCAATCGTTCTCTGTTGCCGGATCAAGCATCAACGTGCGATAGACGCCGCTCATCCCGCCTTTCGATTGCAAAAGTTGCTGTTTAGCGGTAATCGCCTGCTGCACAGCCGGCTCCTGGTCATTCGTCTCAGACAACGGAAAATCGCTTTCGTGAATAATACCGAGAGTCACAGCACCGTCTTCGATCCTGCACTGACCAAAACCTTTGGCGGCGCCGAAGCCAATAGTGATCAACCCATCGTGCAGATCGCGCAACACCAGCGCCAGCCAACCCAATTCCCATGGTTCGGGGTTCTCGAGAAAGAGACGCACTCGGAACTTAGGCTGCCACAGCACCACCGCGTCGAACTTGGCCGTATCGCGTCCGCCGCCGGTAAAGCGGTCGATAGCCAGAAAATCGAGCACCTTGAGAGTAACCTTGTCGCCGACAAACGGTGCATCTTCGACGCGCAACCGGCTGCCGTTCCACGGGCTGCCGAAAAGCCGGCAGGCGAGACAGAGTTTCTCCTCAGCCCCTTTTTGCTCAAACGTATCTCGTTCAACCTTTAGTAGAGCCTTGATAAAGCTGTTACTCGACAACACCGCGCCGCAGAAGTTCTTCTGCGATTGCCGTTCAACCTTTAGTAGAGCCTTGATAAAGCTGTTACAACTTGCAACCGGGTCATCAGTCTTGGTCGTCAGCGGATTACAGGCGGGGCATGTCGTTAAGAATGCCGTTTTGCGACTCCCCATATTCTTACCGTTATCCCACGCGCTGAAAGTCGCGAGAGTGCGAGCGATCCGCTCGGCCTGACTCCGCAAGGCGCCGCGCAGGCTCGAACCGGGCAACACCGGCTTAGCCCCTTGCTCATAAGCCGCGAACACGGGCGCATGATCAAACCCGCTCCGACCGGCTTGAGCCACATCGTTGGTCAGAAAGGGACCGGTTGCGGCCAGTGTAAATTCGGCCAAAACCCATGAACGGGCAACCGGATCATTACCCTGGTACGGTTCTACCCACGCCCGCACCTGCTGGACCTGATTGGTCAGCCATGTGCGGTCGCCGTCAGTAGTGTGCCAAGGCGGCCCGTGGTGTAAAAACTCGATCAGCACCTTTGCCTGATTCAGATCGCGCTCGATCCATTGCACCTCGTTGAGGGTAAACGCACCCAACCCACGATTGACCCGACCACCGATTGCGCCTCGTCCCTGTTCCCATTCGGCCAACGTCGCCGCCAACAAGGGCAGCAGTTTCGGCTCATCAGGCAGTTTAGGATCGATCTCAAGCCGTAGCTTAAACACCGTCCCTGCCGGCAACACTTCGTAATCGAACTTAATCCGTTCGCGGCGCGCTGCTGCGCCGGTCACCCGATCAATCCCAACGCCATCGCGGATGGTCAGCGATGGGATCGTATCGAGCACGGCATCGTAGACCAGCAGCCGGGCAGCAGTGGCGGTATCACTATCTTCCCTTGGATTCACATCGCCGAAGAGCTGGCAGACAAGACATTGACAGGCAGCGCTTGACGATTGGTTGTTAATCGCTTGACACGGACTTCCCCCAAAGCGAGGCGCGAGCCGCGTGGCAATGCTGCGCAACGCACCGGCGATAGCGGTACCCGGTATGAGCAGCCGCCCCCGCACATCACGGCGCAAGAGATCGTCGGTCGTTTCCGTATCGCTGCCCGTGCCTACGTGAAGCGCTGTACGCAGCGTTAGCTTGGCAGTGATGGCACGAAACTTCATCGGCTATCTCCTCTCTTCAGCCTTCTGGCGGGCAGGCGCAGCGATCCGGGCAGCCAGCATCTGCAAACCTATGCGCCATGCCTGCGGATTGTGGTCCAACTTGTGTTGCTTGAGTTCGTCTACCAACGCATCCAGCAGCTTATCGATCACATCCATACCGCGCTTCCCGTCAGCCGTGAAGAAATTCGGTTTGTCGCGGCCGGACAACGATTTGCCGAGGAGGTTCTCTGCATTCCCTGACCGTTGTAAATCCTGCTTGATGGCATCAACCGAGGTGTGCTGAGAAACATGTAACAGCCGAGCAATCGTCTCAAAACGCCCATCGTTGAAACAAGCGAAGGATGTTGCTTCCGCTTCGAGCTTTTCCTCCCACTCGCGGGTGAAAGCAAGCACGGCCACAAACGGGGGCGACTGCTCGGCAGACGCCATCTGCAACGGGGTGAGATCGAGCATCGGACTGGTGATCCCTTGAAGTTGACGGTAGACCGGATGATTGAACGCAACACAACCGAAGCCCTCATTGCGGCGGAGACCGATACCCTGCGCCTCTACCTCCCCCAGACGCTGTCGCAGGTCATCCAACGGGATTCCCTTGAAACTCAGGCGTACACTGGAACCGGCAACGATGGCAATATCTCGCGCGCGCGGCAAACCTAACGTGGCATTGAAGGAGTCCACCGTCCGCACCGCTGAAAACGCCAGCGCCTCGCCATTCTGGTTGCAATCAATCGAGACTGCTGCGCCATTCGGCAACTGCAACTCGCGCTTTAGCCATGCGGCATCGAACCCACGCCAGAAACGTCCCCACGGATCGACGATAATCGCATCACTCAACAATAGCATCGTGACATGCTCCGTTGACGTGAGGCGTTCTGTGAGTGACTGCAAGCTGAACAGCGGTTCGTCGATTTTCTGAAACACGGCGCTGACTTTACCATAGCCGCGTTGGGTGGCTTTACCGAGGTGCAGTTCGTTTACCGCACCATTTGGTTGAAGATTGGCCATCGTTCGCAGCGCGTCCCAGATGTTCGCATCCGTACAGGTTACCTCACCGACAAAATACTGACCCGGCTCTAAAGCTACGTACCCGTACAGATCGCCGGTGCGCACCCGACCACTGTCAGGATCGATGCGAATATGCATTTCCACCATCGTGGACGGTTTGTGCCTGGAACGCGGCATATTTCTGACCAGTGAAATGAAGCCACCGAGCGTTTCCAGTTTCGCCGCCCCATGATCTGTGACACATACCGGACAGGTCTCTGACACTGACTCGAACCTGCTCCAAACGCCGCATCCATCGTCCTCGCTGGGCTTAGTAAAACCCGGATGCAATTCACACGTTAGCAGATCGCGCGGGGCAATTATGGTGGGATAACCACTAGCTTGCCGAGACACTTCTACCGGAGTCAACATCGAGAAACGCACCGTATCCCGCCAGAACAGATTGACAAAATCCTGGTATACCGACCCCTGAAGTTGCTGTCCCAGACGCTTCGCCGCACGCCACGCCAGCGCGCCGCGCAGCACACTGCCGGGAATGATGTCGAGCGTCTCGTACTGATTACCGGCTTCGACCCGACGAGCGATCAGTAACGGTTCGTCAAGCCGCATGAGAACGCGCAAGCGATAGGTATGATGGTTGGGATTGGGGGGCAACGGAAGCGGCCTGATGTTGATTGCACCGGCAGGCAAGGCAGGTTCTGCGCCATGTTCACCTCTTAACCGCCTGGCCAATCGATCCAGAAATGCGGTTTCCTGCGCTCGATCAACAAGATGAATCTCGCACTCACCATAGCCACGACGCTTGCCGGCGCCAAGATTACGCAGCATGCGTGCAGCGGCGACGAGCCATTCAGCCTCGCGCTGCGCATCGGCATCATCATTCTGGCACTCGGCCACGAAGCGGAAGCGCAAGCTGCCATCACCCTCCTCACGGGTGAACAGTTTATTTTTCTCGGCCCGACGTGTGCGAGGATTGACCCGCACGCGCGTTGTAATCTGCGCCGCCGTTTTGCCCGCACTCCACACGTCCGATGGCACGAGCGGTGTCATCATACCCGCAGGTCGTGCAGAAGAGATACGCCAACGCTTTTGGCGGGCGAGCGAACCGAAGATCGTATCCACTACATGTTGATCGGACGCAAACACTTGCAGTGTCAGCAGAGTGGTTAAACTTTCGCGCAGGAGACCGGCCAGCACCGTGCCGCGGATTACCGGTACGCCGTCGGCGTCGCGGAGTAGGACCGAGTCAACTTGCAGACCGAGACCATAACCGGCGCCGATGTGGTAATCGCTTTTGAACTCGATCTCGAATTCGAGACGGATACTCATGCCTCGTCCTCCTGCGGTTCATAATCGTCGGGGTTATGACTCAACTCCTGCGCAAACTCCCAAACTTCCAGCAGATCGGGCATGCCATGGGCGACCACATCTCGGTTATCGCGCGTGATACTGCGCCAATAGTGAGCGCCATTCCCGTTGTTCTTGGGCTTGCCCAGCACCTTAAGCGCATCGACTACCGCCGAACGTGAAACTGCACTCAATCGCTCCAAAATCCATTCGAGCCGATGCTGCGTCCACCGTTCTAAGTTTTGGGTACGCTGCTGCACAGGAATATCCGTCTGCACCTCGGCAAAACAACGGCGCAATTCGGCCAGACGCTTCCGGGGAAGATCTTTCAGGGCATAGCGCTGCGCCAGCAGATGCTTGAGGTCGATCCCGCGCAGCAAGGCGTCTTCCGAGAGATCGTGCTCTGCGACCCAATACGGACGTAACGAGCGCCGGATGACCTGATCACCGTCTGCCTCGGCCATACCCGCCAACCGATTGCCCAAAATGACCTCGAAATTGACCGCCGATAGATGCTCGTTCGTCCTGGCAGCCAGCAATTTGCTCTGGCGCTTGGCATCCTCCAGCCAAGCTTCGGCCCGGCGATGGGCCAGCGCATACGGATAGGTACGCTTGCAAATCACCACTGCCGCGGCAATCGTCGGGCGAGGCACATTGCACAGATTTATCTTATTTATCAGATTTTGCATGCGCTTTTCCCATTCGAGGCAGAAGCGACGGGCAATATCGAGCGCATACGACGCCGGGATGAGCGCAAAGAGATCGTCACCACCGAGAATGAGCGGAAGCATCGGCATCATCGTCGCCTGTGCCGGAACTTGCTTGCGGAACTCAATCATCGGAACGGCCAGACTCTCACTCAGCACCGTTGATAGACCTTGCGAAAGGTTCTGGAGCTGCCCCTGGTCACAACTGCCGAATAATTGACCCATACCGTTGCCGTCGGCCACCAAATAGGCTACGTAGTTTCGTTTACTCAGGTCAAAAACGGCAATAGCATCAGCGTCTTCGGGCCAATCGGGTTCAATGTGGGCAGGAATTGCCGCTTCCTTAGCATAAGGATCGTACACTCCACCAAGGAATTCGCGCAGACCACGATCACGCTCGGTTGCTTTGATCTGACAGGTCGCACACAGATACCTGTGGCGGGAAGCGTTCCTTCCCGCCAGCCGATCACGCCGTTCCGCCAACCCCACGCCACACGACTCGCAGAATGCGACATACGGCATATGCACTTCGGCTACTACTCCCTGCCGATGACTCTTCGCCCAGCGCAACTTTGTACCGGCTTCATCATTGGCCGTGCGGAAATCACTGTTCATCGCTACAGGCTCAGCAACTGTCAGGCTGCCACCCAACGCCAGCCGGTAGCGTTCAGCCAGATCGACGCCGAAAGCAACCGCGTCATTTCGATCGTTAAAGATCACCCGGAAACTACCGCCGTCATTGACTACAACCTGACCGTTGTACTGCTTCGCCACGGTATCTTCGACGCTACGGCAGAAGCGAGTCAGCAACTGACTCGCCCCGACCACTTCGCGCAAGCGCGAAGAGCGAAAGATGAAATCCTGAATCTTATCGGCCTCGGCAGCCAAGAGGTAGCGCATAGGTGGACCTCCAATTATTATTTATTGGCGCAGACCAGGTGGTAGGAATGTCAGATCGCATACCTCAACCAAACGCGACCACGAAGGCGCTGCGACTCGCTCTTTCCTTCCTGTAGCAGCAGCAACCATACCTGGATAGAAATGCTCTAACCATTTTTGGATAAACTCATCCACAGCAGCCTTTACCCAATCCAACGCGGCCTCGGCAACAGAACGAGGAAGGTACAGATGGGTATGAATGGCTTCACCGCGCAGTTTGGTGAAACCCTGATAATTCTTGTGAGAAAAATCGAGCGCTTTGCGGTTCCAATACTTATTGAGTGAAGGACAACCCGACACAATTTCTTTTCCAATCTGTCGCAGGTTAAGCGGGTTGACTCTCACCAATACGTCTCGCATTGCCCCAGCCCCACTGTGATCGGCGAGAAGTTTGAAACCTTTGATCTGATCGGCATCAGATAAATCACTCACTTTGCTCGTTGACCCGCTATTGTCCTTCAGGACGAGGCTATCTTTGAGCCAAGCAATACATAGCCGCGCCTTCAAGAGAAACTCGTCCAGAGCGGCTGCCCGCAAATACGCCGAACGGTAATCTTCATTCTTCGTAATCAACCGCTCGATCTTCGCCAGCTCATCGCTCACATACGCCAGCAGCGGTTCTGGTTGGGCAAACAGCGAATGAGTAGGGGCGGGATCGCCATGTTTCAACTTCAGGTGTTCATCCAGCAACTGCTGCGCCGCCTTGGTTGCGGTCGTTGCTGCGGACACATTGGGCCAAATCGGACCTAAGACATCAATGCTCCACGGCGCCACATCATCGGGCAACGGCGGATTGAAGGAATCTCGCAGCTTCTTAGCAACGGCGTAATTGCCGTTTTCCCACTCTTCATACATTCTGAGCAACTCGGCCAAACGCTCTACCTTCTCCAGATCACGCGGCTCAAACAGCGACTCGCGGTTGGCAGTAACGTCCAGAGTTTGCGACATCGCGCCGAGGATACCATTCCCCTGACGATCGGGGCTGTGCTTCGTCCCCAACAAAACCAGTGCATTGCGGAAGCTGTAGCTTTCGTACAACCGCCGCACCTGCTCCCAGTCACGCAGGTGGAAGGCTGCGTAGGGATTGGCAACGGCGCCAATGCGACAGGTAAAGCCATAGGGTCGGTGCCAATCACGGTCATACTCATCAAAATCAACATAGGTGATCGGCAGACCCGAATGAGCCGCGTAGAGAAATGCGCCCACCACCATACTCTTCTTAGCGCCGGTAATGTCTACGACGTTGGTGTAACCTGCCGGAGGTTGGGCTTCCTGTTTTTGGAACGCTTTGCAGAGAGTGCGGAAAACGTGGGTGGGCGTATCTTTGGGCAGTTCGATCAGTTCAAAACTATTGTCCGCCAAATCGGGACGGAACTGTTCAGGGAGAGGAGCCTGCTTCAGGCTCAGCATATACTGCTTAAGCAGCGTACCATGATCGATGCCCGGTGTCCCGCTATACGATGTATTCAATACCAACACTACCCGCTTCGGCTTCAACACGCAAACAACCTGCAACAGAGGCTCAAACGACTCACCGACGGTCAGCGCTAAGGTATGCACGGGCCAGTCAACACCGTGTAGCCGATCAGGTTCTTGAGCAGCTATCTTAAGTTCGCAACCCAGCAATTGCTGAAGATAATGCTCATAGTCGGGGTTATTCTTCCAGTATTTGCGTGTCTGTTCCCTCAAATTGTCAACATCACACTTGCCACCCATACACTCCTCGCTTGCAGATACTCATGACGTACACCGATTGAGCAGTCTGATCAGCTAATGCAGTCTACCTTATCACTGTCATCGGTGCTGCTCATCCCCACTCCTGCTGACTTTTCCTCATCATTTCTGCTGATGCGAATCGGTTGAACGGCTGCTATACTCCCTCTATAAACATGGCAAAACGCTCGCGGATAAAGCGATAGTCGAGCGATTCGTCGTCCGCAAGTTCCCATGCAACACGGCACTCAGCCAGGATGGCAGTTTTGTGCGTATTGACGGTGCTCAACGAAATCGACAACGCATCGGCGACCTGATCCGGGCGCAACCCCCGGGCAAAGGCGCACAGCACGTCGCGCTGGCGCATGGTGAGCCGCTCCCACACCTGGCGACACTGTGGCTCATCAACGGCGACAATGCGCCGCAACTGCGTCTCCACCGCCTGCATTGGCGTCTGCGCCAGGGCGCGCAACGCCGGAAAATAGGCGCCCCACGGCGCCAGTGGCGCCTGAATCAACTGTACGCCGTCGGCAGGTGTCACGTGCATCAGTGCACTATCTTTGACCCGTTGCAACGTTGCTTCCGGCGTGTGCATGTGCCAGATGCGGTCCTGGTGGTCGCAGAGCAGCGCAGCCGCCGACATCGCCAGCAGCGCCAGCATGCGCCGACCGCCGCTGAGACAGAGGTGCAGCCGCCTCCCTTCACGTTTGAGGTCGGCTATCAGGTCGCGGATGCATTGCCACGCCGCCTCGGCGTCCGCTGCTGCGCGGATGTCGGTCAGTTCCGAGCCGTTCGCGCGAAGAGGGACGCGGCGCAGTCGGCAGCGCCGTCCGGCATAGTGATCGTCGAGAAATTCCTGTTGCAGGCGCTGCAATGCGTGCCGCGTGCGCAGGTTGTTGAGCGACAAATGGATGAGGTAGACATCGGTGATGATTTCACCCTGCGCGATCAGAGCGTCGAGGGCAAAGGTCACGATTTGCGGCTGCCCTCCCAGCGTCGCCACCAGCGTGGCGCCGGCGTCGGTCATTGGCTGCATGCTTGCTCCCATGTGATCAGCGCGCGATGGATGTGCGGTCGATCACGCGCTATCCTCACTCCTCAGCGGGGTAGAACGCGAGGCGCGCCCCCTCCCGATCCGCGCGGATCCATCCCTATCCGTTCCATCCGTGTTCCATTCACCAGGAGTCGCCTGTGAA
Source organism: Roseiflexus castenholzii DSM 13941 (assembly GCF_000017805.1). Taxonomy (GTDB): domain Bacteria; phylum Chloroflexota; class Chloroflexia; order Chloroflexales; family Roseiflexaceae; genus Roseiflexus; species Roseiflexus castenholzii. Next base: position 4,286,219 of record NC_009767.1, read on the forward strand.
CCCATTCCCTGCCATTCTCATCGGCGGTCCGCCGCATAGCGGCAAGTCGGTGCTGACATACCTTCTCACACAAGAGTTGCGCCGGCAGCGCGTGGAACATTACGTGTTGCGCGCCTGCCCCGACGGCGAAGGCGACTGGAGCCAGGAAGCGCCTCCCGAAACGGTGCGACTGCTGCGGCAGAAAGGATCGTTCAGCGCCAACTTTGTCGATCGGGTCTGCCGCGACTTAGCGCAACGCCATTTGCCGCTGATCGTCGATGCCGGCGGAAAACCGACGCGCGATCAGGAGCGCATCTTCGACCATTGCACCCATGCCGTCCTCATTTCCGCCACAGTCGCGGGGCTGACAGAATGGCGCGAGCGCGCCGAACGCCACGGGCTGGCGATTATCGCAGAACTCCATTCCGTCCTCGACGGCGCCGACCGCATCGACGCCGACGCGCCGGTGTTGCGCGGGCAGATCGGCAGGCTCGAACGTCATACCGGCGCCGTCGGACCTGTGGCGCTGGCGCTGGCACAGCGGTTGAAGCAGGTTTTGAGCTACACCGATGTTGAACTGAAAGCGTACCACCTGTCGCACGCCCCTACCGAACTGGTGATCGATATTGATCACCTCGCGCGCCGGATCGGATTGCCGGAACGCGAACGGCGCTGGCAACCCGATGATCTGCCATTCGCCCTCAATGAAGTGCCGGACACAGCCCTTTCCATCTACGGACGGGGACCGAACTGGTTGTACGCCGCGCTGGCGCTGCGCGCAGCGCCAAACACGGTCTTCCTGTTCGACCCCCGCCTGGGATGGCAACCTCCCGTTTCATTGACTTGCGCATCATCGGCGGCGCCTGATGCGGTTTCATGGCAGATCACCACAACCTCCGAATGGACCTGGATTGAGATGCAACCCGGAATGCCATACCTCGACTACCACGAAATCGACGGCACAACACTGCCGGCGTGCGACCCACAGCGCGGCATAGTGCTCAGCGGCAAGATTCCACACTGGTTGACCGTCGGCGCGGCGCTTGCCTACCGCCATCATCCGTGGCTGGCAATCGTCCAGGCGCAGGAATACACGAACGGCATTGTCGTCACAAGCAGGGTGCAGGAGCATCGTCCGGGATCGCTGGTTGCGCTTCGGGGCAACTGGAATCCAGAGCATCGTTCGGGGTAATCAGATGAAGACCGCTCTGGCACAGCGTCGCAATTATACACGAGGTCGCGCAATGGGACAAGGTTCGAGCCATGATAGCAATGCGTTGCACCGTCTGACCGTCGATCAACCGGATAACCGATGTCCTCCTCGGCGCACACGTCACATTTGCGACAATAACGTATGGTAAGGTAGAAGAGACGAAAGAGCAGGTGCGCCCGTGGTGGTCGGCAGAGGCCCCACGGAAGGGCGCCTCTGCCGGGCGCGCGCCCACAGATGAAATCAAAGCGCCAACGAGGTCTTATCTTCATGCTAAAAAGGAGATAACACCATGCCAAACCCGATAGCGTACACCGGCCATCCCTTCATCGATGTCGGCTTTGCCACGATGTGCGCTTTGACCTGCAAGCGTCGCTTTGCCGATCTGACAGCAGATGATTTTCAAAAGGTCGTCGATTATATCGAGACCAACTACGTGCGCCAGCCGTTGCGCAGTTTTCTAACGGTGGCGTTCACCAGCAATGCATGGTTCGCCCAATCGGCGTTCAACCCTGATCGGTTTGATGACCCTAACAAGAAGAACGAAGCGCAGCAGAAACGCACGTATTGGGCGGATCGACACCTGCGCCAGTGGGCGCAGGCTGCTGAGTCGCTCGAAACCTGCCTCTTCACCGGACTTCCGGCAGCGGCGCTCGAGTTGTCGGGCAAACTGCAACCAGGTCGGGTTGGGCGGGCGCAAATGCCCCTGTTGCAGGGTGATGACTCGATCAACTTCTTCACCAACGGAGATCCAGGATTGCCGATGGCGCCGGAGGCGATTCTGGCGCTCCAGGCGATGCCGTTGGGCTGCGCCAAGGTTGGCGGCGGGCTGCTGGCGGTGCACTGTGATGATGAAGCATTGACAATTGAGTTTGCCGGGCAGTTTTTGCAGCGTAATCTCGCCGATGTCACCAAAGCGCAGGCAGCCGGTGAAGAGAAGCTGCCCGGATCACCGCGTAGCTTGAAGACGTTGTTGATCGAAACGCTCAATGCCATTCAAACGCGGCAGGCGCAGGAGGAGTGGCGGCGCCAACACCGGCCGGCCATCACGGCCTACTATTTCAACAATAGTCAATCGCCCTCGCTCGAAATCTACTACTTGCCATTACAGATCACCGGTTTTCTGAGCGCTGTTCACACTCCCACGTATCGCGCGCTCTGGAATGAACTGGTCGCGCGCAGCTGGCAGCGCCCGGCAGCGGCGGGCAAGCGAGGAAAGGCGACGGAACCAACAGAGCCGCGCTTCAATTATCTGTTCGAAGACCTCTTTACCCTGCCAGCGCAGGCGGCGCGCTTTGTGCGCACCTATTTTCTGCGCATTCCCGATCTGCGTCGTCCGGCGGATGACCCGCGGCGCGCCTATTCGCCACGCCGCGAAGTCGATCTTGTTTCATGGACCCTCGTTGAACTCTTTGTGCAGGAGGTAATGCTGATGACCGATGACCGGGTAGCCAAATTGAAGGAACTGGGCGATAAACTGGCCGACTATACGCGCGCTCAGGGCGGCAAACGCTTCTTTCGCCAGTTCTTTACCGTGCAGCGCACCGATCACTTCCTGTCGCTGCTCAACAAGACCAATATCGATTATACGCGCTACAAGGGCGGCGCGGAGACGCTGTTCGATCTCGATAGCTTTCTCACCCTCTTTATGGAAGGTGAAGAGGTCCTGCGATCCGACTGGCGATTGATCCGCGATCTGGTGCTCATCCGCATGGTCGAGCAATTGCGCGACTGGATCGCTAACAACGCGGATGCTGTACCTTCCGAGGAGGAAGTTACAATTGCCGAACCAGCCTGACGTTTGCACTCGACCAACCCATCGTCTGCTGACGTGACCCTTCGGTTGCCGAACCAGCCCGACATTTCAACATAAGGAGAACACTGCCATGGCTTTCGTTACCGGTCTGCTCTTGATCGACGCGCCAGCGTCGGCGCTCAACAATCTCGGCAATATTCCCGGCGAGCGTGAGGAGAACACCGTCGGGGTCAAGGTCATCACGACCAAAGCGGGCGCCTTCCCGTATGTCTCGGCGCAGGCTTTCCGCTACTGGCTGCGCACCACGCTCGAACGGCGCGTGCCGGCATGGAAAGCGTCGCCAATGTTCCGTGAAGAGAAGATTGCGTACACCGATGCAAACCCAATTCTCTATTGGGATGATGACATCTTTGGTTACATGCGCGCACCGGGAAAATCGGATACCGCCAAAAAGAGTCGTGAGCAGATGACAACGCTCGATGAGGCGACGCCGGTGACAGACACGATCACGCGGGCGTCGCCCTTCCGGGTCAGCACGCTGGTGTCGATTGCGCCGGTTAATCTCACGAACGATTTCGGCGTGATGTCGCGCCACGAGGGGAATCCGGTGCCGCATGAGCACCAGTTCTACCGAACAACCTTGAAGGGTCTCTTCTCACTCGATCTGTGGGCATGCGGCACCTTCTCGTATCTCAACCGTACCGGTTTTCGCAATCTCGATGACGAGCGACTCAAGCTGATCCGCGACTATCCCGGTGCCGAGCATTTAGAGGCAGAGAAGTCGTACCGCTTGCCCAAAGCGGAGCGGCTGGCGCGGGTGAAGGCGCTGTTTAGCGGGATGGCGCAACTTGAGGGTGGAGCGAAGCAGACGTTGCACTATACCGATGTCAGCCCGGCGCTGGTGATCTTCGCCGTGACCAACGGTGGCAATCATATTTTCCATCATACGGTGGGGGCCAATCGCAATGGTCTGCCAGAGGTCAAGATCGACGCCCTGCGTGAGGCGTTGCGTGTGTTTGCCGATGGTATCCGCTCACCGGTGTACGTGGGATGGGTGAAAGGCTACCTCGACGAGGCGCGGGCCGGTTTTGAGCAGTTTGTCGCCGAGCACAATGCGACCGCCGCCGACGCCAGATTGCCGTCGATTCACCTGAGCCATCCACGGGAGGCGTTCACCGCCTTTGTGAAGTCGTTTGATCAGCACCCCGAATGGATGGATTAGGAGGCGGGCATGCAGGCGCTGAAGATCGTGCTCGAAGGAGTGACGACCTCCTTCCGCTACCCGCACTTTATGCTGGGGGTGCAGCCCAGTTTCCCGTTGCCGCCCCCGGCCACGATCTATGGGCACGTGTGCAGCGCGCTGGGCGACTGGGTCGAACCGGAAGGGCTGGCATTCGCCTACCATTTCACGGCTGCCGGCGAGGGTGAGGACCTGGAGCACATCCATGTGCTCTCGGCGGCATCGGGCAAATTGCCCGGCGGCGAGCGCAAGGCGCTGGAAGGGAATGTCAATCCCTTCCGGCGTCGTATCCTGCTCTTTCCGCAACTGACGCTCTATCTCAACCGGCCCGACTGGATCGACGCTTTTCGCGCGCCGCGCTACCCGGTTATCCTGGGACGCTCGCAGGACCTCGCCGGCTACACGCGGATCGAGGTGGTCGATCTGAAACAGACGGAGCATGTCTATTTTGAGCATACCCTCCTGCCCTATACAATGGCGACGCAGATCCCGGCCGGCATCGTGACGTTGATGCCGCGCTGGATCGATTACCGCAACCGTCGCCGACCGGTGTTTGCCCGTTATCTGATCGTGCAGCAACGGGTGACGACGGCGCAGATGCTGCGTTTTGACGATCAGACGTCGCTCTACTGGAGCGATCCGACTGCGCCATCGGCGGGTGGTGTGCCGTTGGGATTGTGGTTTCACACGTTTGTGGGAGCAAATGATGAAGCCCTCGCCATGGCCTGATTGGATGGACCATATCCTGGCGAAGAGTCAGCAGTACGGCGGTGAGACGCTGGCAGCACACACGTGGGATGTGCTGGTCAAATTGTCCGATCTGTACCGACTGCGCCCACGCCTCGACAATGGTTCGCAACTCTGGCACTGCCTCTACTGGGCGGCGTTTCTGCACGATTTTGGCAAAGCAGCGCGCGGATTCCAGCAGCGGCTGCGTGGTGGACAAGCCTGGTCCCATCGCCACGAGGTGCTGTCGCTGGCGTTTGTGGATACCATCGCCGACGGCTTTACCCCGGAGGAGCAACGCTGGTTGGTCGCGGCAATCGTCTCCCATCACCGCGATGAGCCGGAGATTGCGGAGACCTATCCACCGGGTCTGCGCCGCGATCCGCTGGTTGATCTGTGCAACGAACTCGAACCACAAGTGATCGATCATCTTCAACGCTGGCTGACGGAATGCGCCAACCCCTGGCGTGAGGCGTTGGGGTTAGCTGAGGTGGTGGGGAAGATTACACCGCAATCGGTGACGGTCAACCCCAAACGGGTACGCTACTGGTTGCAGGTCTATCACGATTGGGTTGCGGCGAACGATCCTGCAGCGCGGGTACCCGGTATCTTGCTGCGTGGCTTGATCACCACCGCCGATCATATGGCTTCAGCGCATCTGCATCGTGTGCCACCACCGATCACCGAACCGTGGTCGGCATTGGCCAAACGTCTCTTGTCGCAGGGACAGCAGGTCTACGACCACCAACAGCAAAGTGGCGAGATGAAAGGACAATCGGCGCTGCTCATGGCCCCAACCGGCAGTGGCAAAACCGAAGCCGCACTCTATTGGGCACTCGGTGATGGCGCCGCACCTCCGGCGCGCATCTTTTACACTCTGCCCTATCAGGCGAGCATGAATGCAATGTACGACCGATTGCGGCAGAACTTTGGCGATGAGCTGGTCGGATTGCAGCATGGCCGGGCAGCGCAGGCGCTCTACGCCCGCTTCCGCGAGGGTGAGGAATGGTCGGCAGCGGCGCGGCGCGTGCAGTGGGAGAAAAACCTGAACATCCTGCATGCTCGCCCGCTCAAGGTGCTCAGTCCATACCAACTCCTCAAAGCCCTCTTCCAACTGCGTGGGTTTGAAGCCATGCTCACCGATTATGCGCAGGCGGCATTTGTGTTTGATGAGATTCACGCTTACGAACCGGAACGTCTAGCCCTGATTACCGGTCTGATGCGGTATCTACGCGAGCAGTTCGCTGCACGTTTCTTTGTGATGTCGGCTACATTTCCCCAGCTTATTCGCAAACAGTTAACGGTGGCACTTGGTGACGTTCCGGTGATCCAGGCTTGCCCGGAGATCTTTACCCACTTTCGTCGTCACCAACTATTCCTATGCGACGGCGAATTGATCGACCCGACTACCATCGCCGCGATTGTTGCTGAAGTGCAGGCGGGCCGGCAAGTGTTGGTCTGCGCGAATACGGTGGCGCGAGCGCAAGCGCTGCGCGATCAGCTCGCGCAAGCCGGTCTCACCGATGATCAACTACTCTTGATCCATAGCCGCTTCACCTATGGCGACCGCAGCCGCATCGAGCAAGACATCCGCGCGCGCTGCGGTAGTAATGTCACGCCACGACCGCCGCTGGCGCTCGTGGCGACGCAGGTGGTTGAGGTGAGTCTCGACATCGATCTCGACACGATCTACACCGATCCGGCGCCGCTTGAAGCGCTTCTGCAACGCTTCGGGCGGGTCAACCGCAAAGGCGCAAAAGGCATCTGCCCGGTCTACGTTTTTCGCCAGCCCACCGACGGGCAGGGCGTCTACGGGCGCGACCGCGACCCGCAACAGGCGGGCCACATCGTGCGCGTTACGCTTGCCGAACTGGAACAGCATAACCGTGAAATCATCGACGAAGCGGCAATCAACCAGTGGCTCGACAACATCTATGCCGATCCCGTGCTCAGCCAGCAATGGACGGAAGCCTACCAACGGATGGCGCAGCAGGTCGAGCTGATCATCAACGGGTTACGCCCATTCCAGAGCGACGAACAGCGTGAAGATGATTTCGAGCAAATGTTTGATGGGGTTGAGGTCGTGCCACAGTGTTTTGAACAGGCATACGTTGATTGTCTGGTTCAGGAACGGTTTATTGAAGCGAATGACTACCTGGTCAGCATCAGCAAACAGCGTTTTGCCATCCTGCGCAATCAGGGCAAAATCAGACCGGCAGAAGAAGTCGGGCAGCGACGAGTGTGGGTAGCGCTCCTTCCCTACGACTCGCGCAATGGTTTGTCATTTGGCGACACGACGTATGATCCAGACTGGAGTTGAAGTGTGATGCTCACAGTTCACCACCTCCTCCTGGCCTTCACCGCCGTCACGCCCCTCGAACTCGACGACAACGCCGGGGCTGCCGTGCGCGGCGCGATCGTCAATGCGCTCTTGAACCGCTTCTGCGCCAACAAAGCAGCGCCGACCTGCGCCGACTGCCCGCTTCTCACAGTCTGCCCGGTGGCGGCGCTCGTCGCGCCCATGCGCGACGCCGGTGAAACCGGCGGCGAGCAACGCCCGCGCCCCTACGTCACCCGCCCGCCACAACCGCGCCGCTATGCGCCGGGGGAAACCCTGACCTTCGGGCTGGGGCTGTTCGGGCACGCCGCCGATCTCTTTCCCTACCTCGTCATGGCGGCGCAGGGGATCGAAGTTCAGGGGCTGGGACGGCGCCTCCAGGAAAACAATGGACGGCGCGGCGCGGTGCGCCTCGCCGCCATCGATGCTTTCAATCCCCTGACCGGCGCAAAGCAGTCACTCTTCCGCGCCGGTCAACGCCAGGTTCAGGCGCCCGGCATTCCTATCGGTCCGGCAGAAGTCGCAGCGTTCGCCGCCAATCTCCCGACCGACCGCCTGACCCTGCGGTTCCTGTCGCCCATGCGCCTGATCGACGGCGGTCGCCTGGTGAAACGTCCGGCGCTGCGTCCGCTCGTTCAACGGCTCGGCATTCGCCTGACCGACCTCTCCACTGCGTATGGCGATGGTCCGCTCCCTGTGGCCGACGCGCGTTCCCTCTTACCATTGGCGGAAGGCGCCACCCTTGCGCGCGACACAACCAGATGGATCGATGTGATCAGCCATTCACGACGCACCGGTGAACGCACCCCGATCGGCGGCTTCATCGGCGACGCCGTTTTCACCGGCGACCTTGGACCCCTGCGTGAACTCCTCGTCTGGGGCAGCCTAGTCCACGTCGGCAAAAACGCCGTCAAAGGCGACGGATGGTACAACGTTGAATCTTGAACATCGGGCGTGACCCGCAGAGACGTTGCATCGCAACGTCTCACGGTTGAAGGTGAGAGTCCCCGACCCGTGAGGTCTCCACCGTTGACTGAGGTCTATCACGCAACCTCTCCAACGGAACAACTGATACCAATGACGATTGACGATGTCGCATGCGTGTCATTCCGAGCGCAGCACGGAATCGGCGCGGGTCGCGCACGACCCCTCGCGCTGCTCGGGGTGACCATGCCGGATGGTCACAGGTACTTGGTATGACGCTCCCAGTGTGGACGTATGCGACCTCAAGGGTCTTGACGGAAGAAGGACCCTGACCCTTGAGGTCTGCGCCACGGACCAGCGACTGGAACCGCGTCTCGCTGGCGCAAGCGAAAGGCGCAAATTCCGGGTGATAGGTGTATCGTGCGACGTACATGAGGAACCGCGTCTCGCTGGCGCAAGCGAAAGGCGCAAAGGCTTCGGCTGAACAGGCAAACCCGAAAGGTTTGTGGAGTGCGTCTCTCCGTGCTCCCTGTGTCTCTGTGGTGTACACACGGTTGCAGGTGTTACGTGGTTCTCGGTTCTCAGTTCTCAATTCTCACAAAGGAGACAGTTCATGCACCTCATCGTAGACCAATTCGGCGTATTTATCTCAAAGCACCAGGGGCGCATTCGCGTCATGAAAGAGAAGGAACGTCTATCGGAAGTGCCGATCATGCACCTGGAACAAATCCTCATTTGCAGCGACGGTGTCGGTCTCAGCAGCGACGTGGTGCGTGCCTGCGCCGAAGAAGGGATTCCGATCCACTTCCTCAACAGCGCCAACGGCGGCGACTATGGCACGTTCGTGCATAGCGGCATCACCGGCATGGCGCTCACCCGCCGTGCTCAATTGCGAGCCGGTGACGACGAGCGCGGATTGCGTCTGGCGCAGGCGTTCGCCAGCGGCAAAATCCAGAGCCAGGCGAACATGCTGCGCTACGCCGCCAAAAATCGCAAAGAGAACGACCCGGACCTGCACAACGACCTGATGCGCACCGCCACCGAAATCCTCGACGCCCTCCCGCCGCTGCGCGCCGTGCGCGGCGTCCTTACCGACGAAACCCGCGCTGCGCTGATGGGCTTCGAGGGAATGGCCGGCGCGCGCTACTGGACAGCCGTGGCGCGCATCATTCCCGACGACCTCGGTTGGCCCGGACGCGAAACGCGCGGTGCGCGCGACCGCTTCAATCAGGCGCTCAACTACGGCTACGGCGTTCTCCAGTCTCAGGTGCGCACTGCCCTGATCCTTGCCGGGTTGGACCCCAATGCCGGGTTCCTCCACGCCGACCGACCGGGCAAGCCGAGCCTGACCCTTGACCTGATCGAAGAGTTTCGCCAGGCAGTCGTCGACCGCACCCTCATCGGGCTGGTCAACCGCCAGTTCGAGATTGTCCAGCGCGACGACGGACTGCTCGACGAGGACACCCGCAAACGCATCGCCGAGAAAATCCTCGAACGCCTGAACAGCACTGAGCTCTACGAAGGCAAGCGTCAGCCGCTCCGTCACATTCTCCAATGCCAGGCGCGCCACATCGCCACCTTTGTGCGCGGCGAACGTCCCACCTATGAACCGTTTGTGATGGGGTGGTGACGCTATGCGCGTGCGTGGCCGGACGGTGAGCATCCAGAGGGAGTCAGGTAACGACCGTTTGTGATGGGGTGGTGACGCTATGCGCTGCCTGCTCATCTACGACATTCCCAACGACCGCGCGCGACAGAAGATTGCCGACGCCTGCCTTGACTACGGCTTACAGCGTATTCAGTACAGCGCCTTCAGCGGCAATCTCAGCCGCACCCATCAGCGCGAATTAATGACCGAAGTGAAGCGGCGATTGGGCAAAAACGCCGGTAACATCCAACTCTTCACCTTCCCGGACGACATCTGGAACGCGCGGCGTGTTATCAACCAGGGAGAAAGCCATGAGTGAAAGCACTTTCGAGGTGACCGATCTGCGACAGTGGGCATACTGCCCGCGCGTCGTCTACTACCAGCACTGCATGCCCGACATCCGACCCATGACAAAGCTGATGATCGCCGGCATGGAAGAACACCGGGCGGAAAGTGGGCGCGAGGAGCGGCGTTCGCTGCGCACCTACGGATTGAAACAGGGCGAACGCTTCTTCGATGTACCACTGCGCTCAGAGACACTCGGGTTACGCGGGCGCGTCGATCTGGTCATCGCCCTGCCCGACCGACAGCACGCAACCGAAGTCATCGTCGTAGAATACAAAAGCACCGAAGGCAAAGCCGGTCCGCACGTCAAACTCCAACTCACCGCGTATGCGCTCATGATCGAAGAAGCGTGGGGCGTGCCGGTCAAACGAGGATTCATCTACCACATGCCGGAGCACAAAGCCGAAGCAGTGACAATCAGCGCCGCGCTGCGCGAGCGTGTGTACACAACCGTTGCCACGATCCGCGAAACAGTCGATCACGAACGCATGCCTGCGCCGCCCGCCTCACGCCGACAGTGCGCCGTCTGTGAATTTCGCCGGTTCTGTAACGATGTCGTCTGAAGAGGTAAGGGGTCAGGGGTTAAGGATGAGGAGCAACACCTTTACAAGTGTAAGAATAAAAGACATTGTAACCCTGGCTCCTGACCCCCGCCTTTCAGCGACGCTCTCGCAACTCGCCGGTCACGTGTTCAAAACGCCGTCTTCTGTAATCGGCGTGTCAAGGATTTTTGCAGGCATTTTCCGCTTCAGAAAGAGAAGAATGATGCTTCGCAACTTGACGCGGTTTTCAGACAAGAATCGAGTTGCGAAACGCACCCATTCATGCTATGATGTTAGCGTTGCAACGACGCAGCAGGAAGGCTCAGGAGCGTCGAAGATCTATCACTACGACAATCCACACGCACGAGAGAGGTGATGGAAGTGGGCTTTCCGATTTTTCGGCTCGCAGAAGAGCACTGAAATAATGATTGAACCAATCCGCCGCCTGGGCCAGCCAGTTTCCGATTTTTCGGCTCGCAGAAGAGCACTGAAATATATTTCGAATTCGACTAACCCGTACCAGTGTCCAGCTTTCCGATTTTTCGGCTCGCAGAAGAGCACTGAAATTCAACATATCTGAGACCGGGGGGGAATATTGCAGGTTTCCGATTTTTCGGCTCGCAGAAGAGCACTGAAATGCCATAGGTACTCCTCTGACCTATGACCGGCGTCACTTTCCGATTTTTCGGCTCGCAGAAGAGCACTGAAATGGACGCAAGCGGTCTTATCCAGGCGCTTGCAGATTCTTTCCGATTTTTCGGCTCGCAGAAGAGCACTGAAATGAGCACTGGGCGGATAACCCGGCGCTGCGTCCTGCGCTTTCCGATTTTTCGGCTCGCAGAAGAGCACTGAAATTACGTGATCAGGTTGTGTGTTAATTATTACTGGATTAACTTTCCGATTTTTCGGCTCGCAGAAGAGCACTGAAATTTCGCGACCGCGCCGACCGGACGCCAGCGCACCGCTTTTCCGATTTTTCGGCTCGCAGAAGAGCACTGAAATCGCGACGGACCGCGCGGCGCGCGGCGAACACGGCATCTTTCCGATTTTTCGGCTCGCAGAAGAGCACTGAAATTTCTCAAGGGCAACCAGTTTGTCAACCATATCGCGGTTTCCGATTTTTCGGCTCGCAGAAGAGCACTGAAATTGTCCGGGTTGACGCCTTCCTCACTGAAATGCAGGTTTCCGATTTTTCGGCTCGCAGAAGAGCACTGAAATCGGACAGCACCGCAGGCAGCAAGACGCCCAGCAGGCTTTCCGATTTTTCGGCTCGCAGAAGAGCACTGAAATCAGATCAACGAGTGGATATTGGTACTGTATATAACCGCTTTCCGATTTTTCGGCTCGCAGAAGAGCACTGAAATTTGCGCTTGGCAAGAGCCTCTACACGCACGGCGCACTTTCCGATTTTTCGGCTCGCAGAAGAGCACTGAAATTTGCGTTCCCACAAGGTCGCCGTCGAAGACGGCGACTTTCCGATTTTTCGGCTCGCAGAAGAGCACTGAAATGCCAGCGCCGTGTCGCCCGGCTCGGGGGTTATCGAACTTTCCGATTTTTCGGCTCGCAGAAGAGCACTGAAATGGGGTTGGGGTTAAGAGGGGCCCACGACAGGACGCGATTTCCGATTTTTCGGCTCGCAGAAGAGCACTGAAATCTTGATTTGCCGGGCCCGGAAAGCGGGGCGTATGCACTTTCCGATTTTTCGGCTCGCAGAAGAGCACTGAAATCGCAGAGCACTGGGCGGACAACCCGGCGCTGAGGCTTTCCGATTTTTCGGCTCGCAGAAGAGCACTGAAATCGCGAAAGGGGGGGGGATTGGGGCAGTATGGTTAACTTTCCGATTTTTCGGCTCGCAGAAGAGCACTGAAATTCGACGCGGAGACGGTCGAGGAGGCGGTCGAGGAGGCTTTCCGATTTTTCGGCTCGCAGAAGAGCACTGAAATACCGCTCCCTCGCTTGCGTAGACGAACAACGTGCGCCTTTCCGATTTTTCGGCTCGCAGAAGAGCACTGAAATAACGCCGCGCCGCGCTCCTCATCAACAGCGCGCTCGCTTTCCGATTTTTCGGCTCGCAGAAGAGCACTGAAATTCAATGCTTACATCGATCTGGAACCGACCCGGATAACTTTCCGATTTTTCGGCTCGCAGAAGAGCACTGAAATATAGCGATGAAGGGGGGGATAACCTTCCCTTCTTTTCTTTCCGATTTTTCGGCTCGCAGAAGAGCACTGAAATCCCGTCCGCACGAGCGACATCGCGCGCGACGTGATCTTTCCGATTTTTCGGCTCGCAGAAGAGCACTGAAATCGTGGTGCCACGGCGCAGTCAACGACATGCGTCGACTTTCCGATTTTTCGGCTCGCAGAAGAGCACTGAAATCGCTCGGCGTCGACGTGCTGCTCAATTACGCCGGCTTTCCGATTTTTCGGCTCGCAGAAGAGCACTGAAATTCGACAACACCGCGTCGCAGCAGTTCTTCCGCTACCTTTCCGATTTTTCGGCTCGCAGAAGAGCACTGAAATAAATTCGGCATCACGAACCTCCTCATCAACAAAAGATTTCCGATTTTTCGGCTCGCAGAAGAGCACTGAAATGCGCGACTGACAGCAGCCCCATCGCCACGTTCACCGTTTCCGATTTTTCGGCTCGCAGAAGAGCACTGAAATTCCGGGTTCGTCCTTCTGGGCGCGTGGCGCGGCGCTCTTTCCGATTTTTCGGCTCGCAGAAGAGCACTGAAATCCCCGCTAGTACTTTAGTACCACACACACACCACCACCTTTCCGATTTTTCGGCTCGCAGAAGAGCACTGAAATTCCTCGCTCTACGACGGCGAGGACGGGCTGGCAGCCTTTCCGATTTTTCGGCTCGCAGAAGAGCACTGAAATATGTGAATATGCCCGCCGATTGACCGGTAAGGATAGTTTCCGATTTTTCGGCTCGCAGAAGAGCACTGAAATCTTTTGCGGCGCGCCAGCGCACCCAGTCGCCGAACGTTTCCGATTTTTCGGCTCGCAGAAGAGCACTGAAATCGTCCAAACGTTCGTATCCTCAACCCAATCGCCGCCGCTTTCCGATTTTTCGGCTCGCAGAAGAGCACTGAAATCCAAAAGACGCCGGGCGTGTTCTACGCCCGCGCCGGCTTTCCGATTTTTCGGCTCGCAGAAGAGCACTGAAATTCCGCGGCGGCGGCGGCGATGCTCATCACGCGATGTTTCCGATTTTTCGGCTCGCAGAAGAGCACTGAAATGATGTCATAAACGAGCACGAATTTCTCGACACGCGGGTCTTTCCGATTTTTCGGCTCGCAGAAGAGCACTGAAATCGACTGCGGTCAACAGCGGCTCATCGCGCATTCGGCTTTCCGATTTTTCGGCTCGCAGAAGAGCACTGAAATATCTGCTCATCGACCTGGGCGAGGTGACGCTGCCGCCTTTCCGATTTTTCGGCTCGCAGAAGAGCACTGAAATCCTCGTCGTTGTAAACAGAAACCGAGACCAACGTATTTCCGATTTTTCGGCTCGCAGAAGAGCACTGAAATGTGTTCGACGCCGCGCGCGGGCTGTCGGGCTTTGATTTCCGATTTTTCGGCTCGCAGAAGAGCACTGAAATCCTGAACCTCGCCAGGAATATCGACGCCGCCAAACTCTTTCCGATTTTTCGGCTCGCAGAAGAGCACTGAAATCAGACATGTGCAGCGTCAATGGAGTGACGCACGCACTTTCCGATTTTTCGGCTCGCAGAAGAGCACTGAAATTGCTGCATTTGTAAAAAACGGGGAGTTTAGTCCTGATTTCCGATTTTTCGGCTCGCAGAAGAGCACTGAAATAAAAAGGCCTCTGGGAGCCATTATAAGGCGCGAAAATTTCCGATTTTTCGGCTCGCAGAAGAGCACTGAAATCCTTATGCTCGACATCGTAAGCGCGCCGCTGCCGACTTTCCGATTTTTCGGCTCGCAGAAGAGCACTGAAATCAAAACCTGCAACGGCGAACAACATCGCATCCATCACTTTCCGATTTTTCGGCTCGCAGAAGAGCACTGAAATCATCATGGATGAGTCGACGATGAGTCGCACGATAAGCTTTCCGATTTTTCGGCTCGCAGAAGAGCACTGAAATGCGTCAGCGCGGTGAGCGCAGGCAGCGCCAGGCTGCCGTTTCCGATTTTTCGGCTCGCAGAAGAGCACTGAAATGCTGGTATCGTCACGGTGCTAAACCGGCGAGGATTGGCTTTCCGATTTTTCGGCTCGCAGAAGAGCACTGAAATTGTCTACACGACAGGTACTCGGGAGTTTATCGAGGCCTTTCCGATTTTTCGGCTCGCAGAAGAGCACTGAAATGGCTCGATGTACTTGCCAGCGGGCGACGATCAAATTGGCTTTCCGATTTTTCGGCTCGCAGAAGAGCACTGAAATCTGATCTCATTCCTTGTCAGACCAACAACACTGCGTTTTCCGATTTTTCGGCTCGCAGAAGAGCACTGAAATGTCTGGACGATCGATGCGGGAATGTTAGCAAGCACGTTTCCGATTTTTCGGCTCGCAGAAGAGCACTGAAATTCGGTCTTTGTGGCGGTCAAGCGGGCGATTGGACGCTTTCCGATTTTTCGGCTCGCAGAAGAGCACTGAAATCTGTCACTGATGAGACGCTCATCAGTAACCGCAGCTTTCCGATTTTTCGGCTCGCAGAAGAGCACTGAAATGATGACATGGAACGGCGTTCGCGGTTGGAGCGCCTGTTTCCGATTTTTCGGCTCGCAGAAGAGCACTGAAATTGCGTGCATGAAGGCGTCTTGGCCTGAAGACGCTCACTTTCCGATTTTTCGGCTCGCAGAAGAGCACTGAAATAAACTCGCGCGCGCGGGCGAGGAGGGGGTCGTCGGATTTCCGATTTTTCGGCTCGCAGAAGAGCACTGAAATTGAAGGTATACGTAACGGTATAAACTGGTGACGGACTTTCCGATTTTTCGGCTCGCAGAAGAGCACTGAAATGATGGAAGATCGAGGGAATCGAATTCGCGTCGCCGGCTTTCCGATTTTTCGGCTCGCAGAAGAGCACTGAAATCACGCATTCACACGCGTCCGCCTACAGGCATATACACCTTTCCGATTTTTCGGCTCGCAGAAGAGCACTGAAATTCGCGCGCGCGCGAGTACTGCTTCCACCGCCGGACCCTTTCCGATTTTTCGGCTCGCAGAAGAGCACTGAAATCGTTCGGCGCGTGATGAGTTGATTACGCGCTCAATTTCCGATTTTTCGGCTCGCAGAAGAGCACTGAAATGCAGGGAGGGCATGAGATCGGCAAGCGCATCGTGCGCTTTCCGATTTTTCGGCTCGCAGAAGAGCACTGAAATTTCAGAGCCTTGTCCAATTCCAAGGCGACTTCCGCTTTCCGATTTTTCGGCTCGCAGAAGAGCACTGAAATGCTGGTCGAACTTTGTGGGTAGGAGGCACTAAACCGCTTTCCGATTTTTCGGCTCGCAGAAGAGCACTGAAATCACCTTTACTGAATAATACATGTTGACAAGAATGTCATCTTTCCGATTTTTCGGCTCGCAGAAGAGCACTGAAATTTGACGTGCGTGTCCGGCGTCTCACGCGACGCTGCTTTTCCGATTTTTCGGCTCGCAGAAGAGCACTGAAATTCGACCGCGCGCGCGCGGCGGTTAAGCACAAATGCTTTCCGATTTTTCGGCTCGCAGAAGAGCACTGAAATTCAGGACGGTCACCAGCGCTGGAGCATCGACGTAGCTTTCCGATTTTTCGGCTCGCAGAAGAGCACTGAAATCAGATTACACTAATGTACAATTTACATCTATCCTTCTTTCCGATTTTTCGGCTCGCAGAAGAGCACTGAAATCCATATCTCTTATATTCCTGACGTGATAATCATACCCTTTCCGATTTTTCGGCTCGCAGAAGAGCACTGAAATACCAACGACGCCGAAGCGCCGGCGGTTATGGTGCGCTTTCCGATTTTTCGGCTCGCAGAAGAGCACTGAAATCTTATGCCTTATGAGGAGGACAAAAATGTGACTCTTCTTTCCGATTTTTCGGCTCGCAGAAGAGCACTGAAATGGCGCAATACACGGCGCCTTGGTAATTGTTGAAAAACTTTCCGATTTTTCGGCTCGCAGAAGAGCACTGAAATTAAGTACGGTCGTCAATAGTACTTCCGGCGTGCCAATTTCCGATTTTTCGGCTCGCAGAAGAGCACTGAAATCAAAAGTACAAAACTTCTTCTCACCGAAAAAATCGAACTTTCCGATTTTTCGGCTCGCAGAAGAGCACTGAAATGCTGGGTGATGCGGGGCAAGCTGTTGAATCGTTGGTTTCCGATTTTTCGGCTCGCAGAAGAGCACTGAAATCCGTCGTGGTGCGGGTACAGTCCAAGCAATCCGTCTTTCCGATTTTTCGGCTCGCAGAAGAGCACTGAAATGCATTAAGCGCTCTATTTTTGCATCGAAAATAGTCGCTTTCCGATTTTTCGGCTCGCAGAAGAGCACTGAAATCTTACAGTCAATTGACAATATTACAGGCGATTGGTCTTTCCGATTTTTCGGCTCGCAGAAGAGCACTGAAATTCGGGATCGTATGCGTGGTACTACAAAGGGCCCGCGCTTTCCGATTTTTCGGCTCGCAGAAGAGCACTGAAATTCTTACCCCGCCAATAATGCAGCGCCGGACCATCCGCTTTCCGATTTTTCGGCTCGCAGAAGAGCACTGAAATTTCTAGTTTGATGATGAGCGACTGCGCGTCTTAGCTTTCCGATTTTTCGGCTCGCAGAAGAGCACTGAAATGTATATGACTTGTACAGGCGAACAGTGTACACCTCATTTCCGATTTTTCGGCTCGCAGAAGAGCACTGAAATCCAATCGTATATATCTTATATTCCTAACGTGATAATCTTTCCGATTTTTCGGCTCGCAGAAGAGCACTGAAATCTCGCGACTTGACGCGCGACCTGATGCTCTGGGGTTTCCGATTTTTCGGCTCGCAGAAGAGCACTGAAATAGAAGTTTTGTTTTGGCGGGAAAACTGTGGTTTTACAATCTTTCCGATTTTTCGGCTCGCAGAAGAGCACTGAAATCGGCAGGAACAGCGCGCCAGCCTTCGAGCTCCGTGTATTTCCGATTTTTCGGCTCGCAGAAGAGCACTGAAATTGCCCAAAAAAAACCGGCGACACGCTTCCATTGTGTTTCCGATTTTTCGGCTCGCAGAAGAGCACTGAAATTGGTGCAGTCTCTGGACTCCATCCAGGCGCTGCGTGGTTTCCGATTTTTCGGCTCGCAGAAGAGCACTGAAATCGATAATACGCCTGATAATACGTTGTTGCATGCGATTTCCGATTTTTCGGCTCGCAGAAGAGCACTGAAATCTTCCGCGGTTTTGCGTACTTCCGCGTACTCCGGCGTTTTCCGATTTTTCGGCTCACAGAAGAGCACTGAAATTCGGCAGATCCATGTCTTGCACGTTGACCGACCAGTTTCCGATTTTTCGGCTCGCAGAAGAGCACTGAAATCTTCCGACGCCGACGCCGGAGTACGCAGAAATTCGCTTTCCGATTTTTCGGCTCGCAGAAGAGCACTGAAATATGTGACGGTCTGCGATATGTTTCAGGGCAACATACTTTCCGATTTTTCGGCTCGCAGAAGAGCACTGAAATGTGCCATTCCGCACGAAGGAAGGAATACCGCTGCGATTTCCGATTTTTCGGCTCGCAGAAGAGCACTGAAATCCGATCCGAGCGTGCTCTATTTACCGTGTTTTCGAGTTTCCGATTTTTCGGCTCGCAGAAGAGCACTGAAATATTCTGATTTCGACGCTCTCTTGTGGCTTCAACCACTTTCCGATTTTTCGGCTCGCAGAAGAGCACTGAAATCCTCTCACCACCATTTTCGCTATGTCGGCATCGGCTTTCCGATTTTTCGGCTCGCAGAAGAGCACTGAAATGCATTCCCTGATGGAGGACGGCATGGATTGGATAATTTCCGATTTTTCGGCTCGCAGAAGAGCACTGAAATCGAGCGCCGACGGGCGCTGGTGGTCAGCGCGCTGCTTTCCGATTTTTCGGCTCGCAGAAGAGCACTGAAATTGAACAAAACTTTGGTCGATACCGGCCACTTTTTTCTTTCCGATTTTTCGGCTCGCAGAAGAGCACTGAAATAAAGTTCAATACCTGGAAAAACTTTACCTCGCAAATTTCCGATTTTTCGGCTCGCAGAAGAGCACTGAAATATTCGTAGTCCGGTTATCTGCTGGTCCTTATCGAACCTTTCCGATTTTTCGGCTCGCAGAAGAGCACTGAAATACAATCTCGACGTAGCACAGTCGCCAACCCGGGTTATTTCCGATTTTTCGGCTCGCAGAAGAGCACTGAAATCCCGAAGTGGTATGGACAGACCCCGACATATGCTCGTTTCCGATTTTTCGGCTCGCAGAAGAGCACTGAAATCTTGTACCCGCTGACAGTATTCCCCCCCCGTTTCACTTTCCGATTTTTCGGCTCGCAGAAGAGCACTGAAATGTCGCTCCCTCTCCAACGCCGCCGGATTGACCTAAATTTCCGATTTTTCGGCTCGCAGAAGAGCACTGAAATTGAAACGAATGTCGCTTTCGCCGCGAATGTCTCATCCTTTCCGATTTTTCGGCTCGCAGAAGAGCACTGAAATCCGGTCAAGCGCACCGTCAGGCAGCACCAAGCCTGACTTTCCGATTTTTCGGCTCGCAGAAGAGCACTGAAATGCGATCCAGAGCGTTCTCCAACTCGTAAGGTTGTAAGTTTCCGATTTTTCGGCTCGCAGAAGAGCACTGAAATCGCTTTTCGCCGCGTTCAGCGCGCTGCGCACGGCGTTTTCCGATTTTTCGGCTCGCAGAAGAGCACTGAAATCGACTGTCATATGGGGATGCCGGTACATCGAGTGACTTTCCGATTTTTCGGCTCGCAGAAGAGCACTGAAATTCGAGCATCAGCACTGGCGGGGTTGTTGGACACGGCAAGCTTTCCGATTTTTCGGCTCGCAGAAGAGCACTGAAATCCCTGCCGCCAAAACGCTTGCGCGGCAGGCTGGAACTTTCCGATTTTTCGGCTCGCAGAAGAGCACTGAAATTTGACTATCTTGTTGCAACGTATCCTTATGGGGAATTTCCGATTTTTCGGCTCGCAGAAGAGCACTGAAATTTTCCCTTTCGAAATTGCTCGATAGAGAAGAATCGCACTTTCCGATTTTTCGGCTCGCAGAAGAGCACTGAAATTGCTATCGAGCATCTCTCCAGAACGTCGTCCGGTATCACTTTCCGATTTTTCGGCTCGCAGAAGAGCACTGAAATACAAGCGCAGGAAGTCAATCCATTGACCGCCGCCCTTTCCGATTTTTCGGCTCGCAGAAGAGCACTGAAATATGAACTCACCCGCACCGGACACCCAATCGCGGAGCCTTTCCGATTTTTCGGCTCGCAGAAGAGCACTGAAATTCCTGAAGGAAAGAAGCATTCTGTACGACCTAGTTGTTTCCGATTTTTCGGCTCGCAGAAGAGCACTGAAATGCCGAGGGCGTCGGCGTCGAGGATTGCGCGGAGACCTTTCCGATTTTTCGGCTCGCAGAAGAGCACTGAAATATCAGTACTGTGGCCGGTTTCCTGGCGCTAGCGCCATTTCCGATTTTTCGGCTCGCAGAAGAGCACTGAAATTCTTCGTGGGCGACGCAAAGGCGAGCAAACTCACGCGTTTCCGATTTTTCGGCTCGCAGAAGAGCACTGAAATTGTTACACTTCATACTCGGAGACTGGCTTCCGCCACCTTTCCGATTTTTCGGCTCGCAGAAGAGCACTGAAATAGACGACAACCGCGCCGCGCAGCGCCTGGACGGATTTCCGATTTTTCGGCTCGCAGAAGAGCACTGAAATCCATGCCTGTTGCTACTACCATTGCCCTATTAGCGTTTCCGATTTTTCGGCTCGCAGAAGAGCACTGAAATTTCGACGACCTGCGGCGGCATCTTCTCCAGCGCCTGTTTCCGATTTTTCGGCTCGCAGAAGAGCACTGAAATCCGTCGGAAGTTGCGCGAAGGGAAGTCGGCGCGATGATCTTTCCGATTTTTCGGCTCGCAGAAGAGCACTGAAATCTCGCAATCGCGCTCCACGCCGCAGACGCAGCGTTTTTTCCGATTTTTCGGCTCGCAGAAGAGCACTGAAATCCGATTGTGCGGCAGTTCCCGACGCCGCCATCGCTGCGCTTTCCGATTTTTCGGCTCGCAGAAGAGCACTGAAATTCATCAACCATCACAGACGCTCTCACCATCCGATACCTTTCCGATTTTTCGGCTCGCAGAAGAGCACTGAAATGTCGAACATGTGCCGCGTCCCGTCATCATCGAAATTTTCCGATTTTTCGGCTCGCAGAAGAGCACTGAAATGCGACGCATGCGACGCTTGCGTGAGAAACGTGACATCCTTTCCGATTTTTCGGCTCGCAGAAGAGCACTGAAATTTCGTCAGCGCCTTCATCAACCATCACAGACGCTCTCTTTCCGATTTTTCGGCTCGCAGAAGAGCACTGAAATGCAAGCGTCGCGCACAAAACAGTTCGTAATCCGAACGTTTCCGATTTTTCGGCTCGCAGAAGAGCACTGAAATGCGCCGGTCGGGTGCTCGATATTGCCTTGTTGCGCCGACTTTCCGATTTTTCGGCTCGCAGAAGAGCACTGAAATTTCGGCATCTGTGAGGAGGGGGCGCGAAAGGAGGCTTTTTCCGATTTTTCGGCTCGCAGAAGAGCACTGAAATCCTTCCCGGCTTCCCGGCGCCGGTTCCGGCTGCCGGTTTTCCGATTTTTCGGCTCGCAGAAGAGCACTGAAATTATTGCAATCGCATCGGTCGCGTCGTCGGCGATTGCTTTCCGATTTTTCGGCTCGCAGAAGAGCACTGAAATTCGATCAGTTTTGTCAAGACTTCTCGATATGCCGGATTTCCGATTTTTCGGCTCGCAGAAGAGCACTGAAATTCCGTTTTTCGTCTTGTCGTCTCATGTTGTCACCTTTCCGATTTTTCGGCTCGCAGAAGAGCACTGAAATGCACATCGCGGATAAGCGCGTAGAGCGTTATATGCATTTCCGATTTTTCGGCTCGCAGAAGAGCACTGAAATTGGGTGTTGTATGCTTGACTATGCGCGCGTTCGATGCTTTCCGATTTTTCGGCTCGCAGAAGAGCACTGAAATCCGGTCGGTCTTGTCGCGCGGCGCTGCGCATCGTATTTCCGATTTTTCGGCTCGCAGAAGAGCACTGAAATCGCAGCGCCTGGATGTCATCCAGCGAGCGCAACACTTTCCGATTTTTCGGCTCGCAGAAGAGCACTGAAATCTCAACCGCGCGCCGGAGATCGCTGAACAACTCCTCTTTCCGATTTTTCGGCTCGCAGAAGAGCACTGAAATTGCTCAATGCTGCTGGCGCCATTGCGAGGATGATTGCTTTCCGATTTTTCGGCTCGCAGAAGAGCACTGAAATTGAGATCGCGCGTCGGATTGGATGCTCGCATATCACTTTCCGATTTTTCGGCTCGCAGAAGAGCACTGAAATCCGGTGTGCTATGAGCGTGATGTTCCGGGCGACGACTTTCCGATTTTTCGGCTCGCAGAAGAGCACTGAAATACAAACGCAGGAAGTCAATCCATTGACCACCGCCGATTTCCGATTTTTCGGCTCGCAGAAGAGCACTGAAATCGCAGCGTGACGGCGTGGGGGGTCAGATTTACCAGTTTCCGATTTTTCGGCTCGCAGAAGAGCACTGAAATTGGTCGTCTCCGTCGCCGCTCCCGCCCTCCCCGGACTTTCCGATTTTTCGGCTCGCAGAAGAGCACTGAAATCTACGAGTCAAATAATCGACACAATCACGCCGCGTCATCTTTCCGATTTTTCGGCTCGCAGAAGAGCACTGAAATGCGTATGACTGGCGCCTGAACGCGAGTAGTTGATTCCTTTCCGATTTTTCGGCTCGCAGAAGAGCACTGAAATTGTCCAGCCATGCCAGCCTTCTTTCCACCCAGTCTCTTTCCGATTTTTCGGCTCGCAGAAGAGCACTGAAATATGAAGGTAAGTACGGCGGAGCGTATGGATTGACTTTTCCGATTTTTCGGCTCGCAGAAGAGCACTGAAATCGCGCTCGATAACCACGCGCGCGCGCGCGTCGTCTTTCCGATTTTTCGGCTCGCAGAAGAGCACTGAAATGTCATACTCATCAACGCTGATCCCCATCAACACGTTGCTTTCCGATTTTTCGGCTCGCAGAAGAGCACTGAAATCCTCTCGCTCACGTCGAGCGCGATACATGTCGAATCTTTCCGATTTTTCGGCTCGCAGAAGAGCACTGAAATTCGTAATTGATCGCTTCGCTCAGCATCCGATAGTGATTTTCCGATTTTTCGGCTCGCAGAAGAGCACTGAAATGCGTAGTAACACGGTAGCAGCGTACTGTGTTCATCGTCTTTCCGATTTTTCGGCTCGCAGAAGAGCACTGAAATCTGTACGTGGTGTCAGCAACAAGACAGTGCCACTTTCTTTCCGATTTTTCGGCTCGCAGAAGAGCACTGAAATATGTCGACAAAAATCAGCGCATCAACCTGTATTACTTTCCGATTTTTCGGCTCGCAGAAGAGCACTGAAATTTTTCGAGCGAAACAAGCTTATCAACCATATCGCGGCTTTCCGATTTTTCGGCTCGCAGAAGAGCACTGAAATTTTTGACCGAGCAAAAAGTTTACAGAGTCAATTAACTTTCCGATTTTTCGGCTCGCAGAAGAGCACTGAAATCCGAGAATCAGGGCGTTATTGTAATTCAATCCCGACTTTCCGATTTTTCGGCTCGCAGAAGAGCACTGAAATATGAACTCACCCGCACCGGACACCCAATCGCGGAGCCTTTCCGATTTTTCGGCTCGCAGAAGAGCACTGAAATCTTTACCACAAGACATAACACAAATATCCTTTGTAGCTTTCCGATTTTTCGGCTCGCAGAAGAGCACTGAAATTGTTAAACAACGTGCATTGGTTTAGAAGGACTGGTAAACTTTCCGATTTTTCGGCTCGCAGAAGAGCACTGAAATTGTACAAACCTGGCAATCGGTGTAAACGGGTTGAATTTCCGATTTTTCGGCTCGCAGAAGAGCACTGAAATGATTGTCTTGCGTGTCGCTCCACGAGACCTGACTCGCTTTCCGATTTTTCGGCTCGCAGAAGAGCACTGAAATTGCAGGTTTCGGGAAATTATCAGGAGGAACGGTAGCCTTTCCGATTTTTCGGCTCGCAGAAGAGCACTGAAATCGGAAGGGATGTCATCTTCTCCTTGGTCGATAGAATTTCCGATTTTTCGGCTCGCAGAAGAGCACTGAAATATCTCATCGCCAATCGATCGCTCTCGCCGCAAGTGGCTTTCCGATTTTTCGGCTCGCAGAAGAGCACTGAAATACGGTTCGGGTTACAACAAGCGCCCCGGCGAGTTTGCTTTCCGATTTTTCGGCTCGCAGAAGAGCACTGAAATGGCGTTACGCGCCGCCGAGCGTTGCGCGCCGCGCACTCTTTCCGATTTTTCGGCTCGCAGAAGAGCACTGAAATCTTCAGATCGAGACGCCTCCAAAAGTTTTTTCTTTCTTTCCGATTTTTCGGCTCGCAGAAGAGCACTGAAATCAAGATTGTCGCCAATTCGCCTGTCTGCTCTGTGTGTTTCCGATTTTTCGGCTCGCAGAAGAGCACTGAAATCATGGACAACCACGCGCCAACCCCGATCGGTGGTCGTCTTTCCGATTTTTCGGCTCGCAGAAGAGCACTGAAATCCGTACTTACCTTCATTGGTGTACGGCGGCGAGATGCTTTCCGATTTTTCGGCTCGCAGAAGAGCACTGAAATTCTGTCCGAGACGGTTCACAATCGGTTCGATTTTGCCTTTCCGATTTTTCGGCTCGCAGAAGAGCACTGAAATCTAAGAGCATACGAAAAGAAGTTACTGCTATAAAGATTTCCGATTTTTCGGCTCGCAGAAGAGCACTGAAATTGAAACTCAAGGGTGGGTCGCACCGATGTTTCCTGCTTTCCGATTTTTCGGCTCGCAGAAGAGCACTGAAATTCCCTTTTTCCTTGATCCAAACCTCGATGTCCGCTTTCCGATTTTTCGGCTCGCAGAAGAGCACTGAAATACCCTAAGATTTTCTTCTTGTTGTTTTACGACAACATTTCCGATTTTTCGGCTCGCAGAAGAGCACTGAAATAATACTATTTGAGCGTAGCAATGCGCATGCTTGCACCTTTCCGATTTTTCGGCTCGCAGAAGAGCACTGAAATACGTCATGGCGCGCCGCCAAAAAGCCGCGCTAACGCTTTCCGATTTTTCGGCTCGCAGAAGAGCACTGAAATAGGTCGAGCGCGAGTTGCCTCACGTCCTCAAGTGATTTCCGATTTTTCGGCTCGCAGAAGAGCACTGAAATTTCCGCCCGCGCTGGCGCGCCACGCGCGGGCGACGGCCTTTCCGATTTTTCGGCTCGCAGAAGAGCACTGAAATCGGTGCTGTTGTAGCGTCGTGACGGTGCGATTTTCTCGCTTTCCGATTTTTCGGCTCGCAGAAGAGCACTGAAATTTCCCGATTCGTGGTGGTCGTATGGATGGGATGACTTTCCGATTTTTCGGCTCGCAGAAGAGCACTGAAATCGCGGGGTGCTCAAAAACCACGCAGAGCCCCGCTCGTGTTTCCGATTTTTCGGCTCGCAGAAGAGCACTGAAATCACAGGCGGCGGCGGACACAGCGATGCGTTGATGGCGCGTTTCCGATTTTTCGGCTCGCAGAAGAGCACTGAAATCTTTGTGATGCCGGTATCGGCGCGACAAATGTCTGATTACGTTTCCGATTTTTCGGCTCGCAGAAGAGCACTGAAATACAATTATTCCTTCGGCCGAGCGTTTGCGTTCAAAGTTTCCGATTTTTCGGCTCGCAGAAGAGCACTGAAATATTTATTGCGCGACGCGCAGACACGCGGCTTGATTGAGTTTCCGATTTTTCGGCTCGCAGAAGAGCACTGAAATCTCGTAGAGCTCGGAATGACACGCAAGGATTGCATTCAGTTTCCGATTTTTCGGCTCGCAGAAGAGCACTGAAATTATGACGGCGACCCCGGCTGGTATTGCCGTGACGGTTTCCGATTTTTCGGCTCGCAGAAGAGCACTGAAATATCAGATCGTTGAGCCTGGGGAAGAGTACATCATAGGTTTCCGATTTTTCGGCTCGCAGAAGAGCACTGAAATATACAGTAGATCATGCTGTCTGCTTGACTATGTGCGGTTTCCGATTTTTCGGCTCGCAGAAGAGCACTGAAATCGGCAAAACAGATCGCGCTCGCGCGCCCGCGCGCGGGTTTCCGATTTTTCGGCTCGCAGAAGAGCACTGAAATATTTCAGAGAGGGCCATCCTTTCAATTACGTCGCCGGGTTTCCGATTTTTCGGCTCGCAGAAGAGCACTGAAATATCAATGACCTATTCTCACCATCTTGCACCCGCGCAAGGTTTCCGATTTTTCGGCTCGCAGAAGAGCACTGAAATTGGTTGGTCGCTGGGGGTGGAGCGTCACGCCGCCGGTTTCCGATTTTTCGGCTCGCAGAAGAGCACTGAAATGTTATCAGAGCAGAAGATCGTTTCGCTCATCGATACGTTTCCGATTTTTCGGCTCGCAGAAGAGCACTGAAATTCAGGGAACGCGGGAATAAGCGCGCGACAAGCGCCAAAGTTTCCGATTTTTCGGCTCGCAGAAGAGCACTGAAATAGGTCGCAATTGGACCGCCGTCAATATGCAAAACGTGTTTCCGATTTTTCGGCTCGCAGAAGAGCACTGCCCCCCTAATCTCCCGCACGCGGGGGGGTAAGGGGGGTAAGGGGGGCAACTTGCCGAGGTCGGGCGCAGAATGCGCATGGCACGAGCGGCGGTTCGGCGCTGCACCGGGTAAGGGGGGCAACTTGCCGAGGTCGGGCGCAGAATGAGGGAGATTGCGAAGGAGCAACCCCCCGCACGCGGGGGGAAGGGTTGTCAAAACGGGTAATCCTCCTCGTTCTCCTCGGCAACCCCCCATACACGGGGGAAAGGAGGCTCACCGGCGAGACATATACCGGCGGCAGCGGGCAACCCCCGCACGCGGGGAAAGGGATAATGCAGGCTCACAACACAAGGAGACCGGTTGGCAACCTTTACGGCGCGAATGTAATCTCGATAATCCTGCATAAATGCAGGCTCACGACACAAGGAGACCGGTTGGCCCCCCACACGCAGGAGAAGGGGCGATTTCCGATTGTTTGGCTCGCAGAAGCACCCGCGCGGGCGTTCACGACCACACTCAGAAGCCACGCATGTGCAGAGATAGATCACGCGCCGGGAGCGCGAGCAGCACGCCCGCACTCGCAACCTCCTCTGCGCGAGGCTGGCGCTGAGTCTATGCATCCTTCCGTCTCAGGGCGCGGCCAGATGGTTCTATTTTCCAGGCGCCCCAGGCAACAAACTGCGGGTCTGCGCATCTCCTGTCTCAGGGCGCTGCGCCCACGCGGGTGCAGATCATGCTTGAAAAACGCCGCTCGTGAGAGGAAGAGAGAAACCGCTTCACACAAATCGCTCGAACACCCGATTTCCGAGCATTCGTCCGCGATCGGTTAGCCGCACGCCACGTTCAGTGCGCTCGATCAGACCCTGTTCTGCCAGATCCCCCAGTTCCGCTCCAAAGATAGCGTCCATCTCCACGCCACACCGGTCGCGGAAGTGCGCGAAGCTGACGCCCGCATTCAGGCGCAGCCCCATGAAAATGGTTTCCGCCGCCAGATCACGAGGAGTCAGGTCGATCACTTCGGCAACCGGCAGGTTGCCGGCGCGCACACGAGTAATGTAATCGTCGATGCCCGCTACATCGACATACCGATGCGGGTACAGATGACCATGCGCGCCCGCGCCTGCCGCCAGGTAATCGGCATTCAGCCAGTATGCCAGGTTGTGATGGCAGGCATGGGATGGCACAGGAGCAGCAGGGTCATCGCTGCGCGCCCAGTTACTGATTTCGTACTGGACATACCCGGCAACGGCAAAGTGTTCGGTGGCCAGTTCGTACATAGCACCGGTCGCATCATCATCAGGAACACAAACCCGTCCGCTGCTCACCTGCGCATAGAGCGGCGTGCGTTCCTCCAGGATCAGCGAGTAGAGCGCAAAATGATCGGCGCCCCAGGACACAATCTCGCGCAACGTCTCCTCCCACTGCGCAATCGTCTGACCCGGCAGTCCAAAGATGAAATCCAGGTTGATGCTCTTGAACCCGGCAGCGCGCGCATCGTTGAACGACGCATACGCTTCCGCAGCCGTATGAATACGCCCCAGAACCCGCAACGTTGGATCGTGGAGGCTCTGCACCCCCAGACTTATCCGGTTGACTCCCATAGCGCGCAGGGCGCGCAGATAGTCGCGCCTCAGCACCGTCCCCGGATTGCACTCGACGGTCACCTCAGCTTCGCGGAGCGGAATCACGCCATCAGCGGCGGCGAGCGTCCGCTCCATCAGCGCCTCTGGGAGCATACTCGGCGTACCGCCGCCCAAAAAAATCGTTGGACGCAGCATCGCGCGTGTCAGGTCGGCAGTTAGCGGGAGCGCCGGGGAAATGGTGCGCTGCGGATGCGCCAGTGAGCGCAACTCTGCACAGAGCGTCGCCACATACGCCTCCATACGATCCTCCATGTTGGCGTAGGTGTTGAAGTCGCAGTAGGCGCAACGCCGATGGCAAAAGGGAATATGGATGTAGAGGTGGCGCACGTCTGGTCTTCGACGCCATTCATTCGCCAGCAATATGCCTGGCCGTGCGGGTGATAAACTGATGATCGATGGCAGCATAGGCTATCGCGTGATGATCTTCTACGAATACATAAAGTGAAGAAAATCTTTACCATCGAAGTTTTTCCGAACATTCGACGCTTTCCTCAAAAGCAGGTTTTGTCGTCTGCCTATCACGCGCGACCTTACGATCACGTGGATGTGACATCGCGCAGGCTAGAGGCTCGCGCAGCCGAGTGCTACGATCCTGGATCGCATGAATGTGTTTCACACAGGTAATGATGGTATTGTACACTATACTTCGTGAACAACGGTGCGTTTTTTGCGAAAGAAACCGATAGTGTTCCATGATCGAATGACATCGCTACGCGCGACGACGCTCAAAGCCGTTGCTGCCGCCCTGACAGCACTGCTGGCATTACAGGTCCTCGCATCCGAGTTTATCATCGGGCGAAGTTTCCGTGAACTCGAAGAGCGCAGCGTTCGGAATACCATGCAGCAGACGCTCAGAACGCTGCGCAATGAGATCGATGCGCTGTACGGCAATACCAAAGACTACGCGGCATGGGACGCGACCTATGAATTTGCCATGCAGCGCGATCTCGATTACATCGACACCCATATGACAACCGACGCGCTGATCAACACGCGCATTTCGTATGTCGCCTTCGTTACTCCCTCCGGCGACATTGTCTATACCCGTCGGCAGAGTAGTATCGATGGGCAGACATTGCCGATCCCCGCCGATCTGACGTCGTTCGATGGCGCGAATGCTCTGTTTCTTCAGGTTGCCGCACGAAACGAAGGGATCAGCGGCGTGATTGTGGTCAATGACCAACCAATGCTGATCGCTGCGCATCCGATCCTGACGAGCGCCGGAAGTGGACCGCCGCGCGGCGTTCTGATTATGGGACGCGACTTCGATGCAGCAGAAATAGAGCGGATGAGCAATATCATCGGCTATAGTCTGTCGCTGTTCCTGGTAAACGACGCTTCCGCCGCTCCCGACGTGACGCTCGCACGCCGGTTGATGAACGACGACACTCCTATCGTCGTCCGCCCGCTCTCTTTCGCCGACGACCACATCGCCGGGTATGCGCAAATCGACGATCTGCGCGGCGGCAAGGGGATCGTGTTGCGAATCGATATGCCACGTGACATTCTCCAGTATGGTCTGTCCGCCTCGCGGTACTATCTATTGATTCTGCTGCTGGTGACCGGCGCCTTTGCTGCGGTGATCCTGACGCTGATCGAGCGCCGGATTCTGGCGCGCATCATTTCGCTCAGCACGCAGGTGGCGCAAATCGGGCGTGTCGGCAACCATCAGGAGCGCGTTGCGCTGAGCGGAAACGATGAAATCTCCCAACTAGGCGATGCTATCAACCGCATGCTCAACGATCTGGCGCAGTCTGCTCAACGCCTGATCCAGAGCGAGGCGCGCTATCGGCAGCTGGTCGAAATCTCTCCCGAAGCAATCATTGTGCATGACAACGAGCAGATCATCTACATCAATCCGGCTGGGGCGCGCCTGCTCGGTTACGCCGATTCGTCACGCCTGATCGGTTCGCCCGCAGCGCCATTCCTCCCTACGGCGCTGCACAACAAAACAGACGATGGCGCCATTCGCTACGAACGTGATCTGACTCTTTCTAATGGGCAAACGGTGACATTGGACCTGATCGCTGCGCCATTCGTCGCCGACGGCGCATCGGTGTGGCAGGTCGTGGCGCACAACATCACCGAACGCAAACAGACGGAGGAGGCGCTCCGCAATGCTAGAGACTGGGCGGAAGAGGCGAGTCGCGCGAAGAGTCGCTTCCTCGCCAACATGAGCCACGAACTCCGTACCCCGTTGACAACCATTATCGGCTATGCCGACCTGATCACCCTGGCAACGCAGCAGGGCGAGTTCAATCGCATCAGAGACGATATTACGCGCGTGCGCAATGCGGGCAAACATCTGCTGGCGATCATCAACGACCTGCTCGATCTCTCGAAGATTGAAGCCGGTCGTATGGAGATTCATATTGCGCCCTTTTCAGTGCCCGCGCTTGCCGAGGAGGTGGTGGCAAGCATGGATCTGTTGGCGCAGACCCGCCGCAATACGCTGATCCTGACCATCGATCCGACCGTTGGAGTGATGCACTCCGACGATGTGCGCGTGCGACAGGTGCTGTACAACCTGGTGCACAACGCCTGCAAGTTCACCGAAGACGGCGTCGTAACCGTCACCATTGCACGCAGCGCCCTGGAGAGCACAGTTCATGTCAATGGTCACTCTGCCAGAATCGTCTTTACCATCAGCGATACCGGGATCGGTATGACGGATGATCAGATGGCTCGTCTGTTCCAGGAATTCACTCAGGCAGACCCAACCACAATGCGCAAATACGGCGGTACAGGACTGGGACTGGCATTGAGCCGTCACCTGGTCCGTATGCTTGGTGGTGATATAACCGTCACCAGCAAACCCGGCGTTGGAACGACGTTTGTTGTCACCCTTCCCGAAAACCCGGCGCAGGTTGCCGAGCCTGCGCCAGAATTGAGCGAGGGTGAAGTGTTAACGGCATCAGCGCCGGACACGACACGCCACCAGGAACGCAAACGCCTGATCCTGCTGATCGACGATGATCCGTCTGTCCGCGATCTGCTGCCGCGCATGCTGGAACGTCACGATCTCCATATTGAAACCGCTGCCGATGGAGCAAGCGGGCTGGAACTGGCGCGGCTCCTCATGCCCGACCTGATTATCCTGGACATCCTGATGCCCGCGATCGATGGCTGGACGGTGTTACGCGAACTGAAAGCGTCGAGCGAAACCGCCGCAATCCCTGTTATACTACTTACGATAGCAGATGATACAAGGAGCGGAGCATTGTTGGGCGCCGCTGAAATACTGAGTAAGCCAACCGATCTTGATCGCCTGGAGCGCCGGATACGTCTGTTGCTCGACAAACGAGCGACCCTCACCGATACAGGTGAAAGACGGGTGTTGATCATCGAGGATGACGATGCCGTGCGCGAGTACCTGCGCCGCGCACTGGCTCGTGAGCATTCGGACTGGACGATTCTCGAAGCGTCAGACGGACAGACTGCGCTGGAGCAGTGCAAAACCAGCATGCCGGATAGCATTGTGCTCGATCTCATGCTCCCTGGCATGGATGGTATACAGTTTATCGAGGCGCTACGTCTGCTCCCCAATGGATGTTCGGTTCCAATGATTATCGTCACTGCAAAAGAATTGACACCCGACGAGCGCGACCATCTCCACCGGTCGGCGATTCGTATCCTGCACAAGGGAACGTTTCATTGCGACGATTTTGTTCACGAAGTACGCACTGCTGTTGCTACGTATGCGCAACTGTAACCCATGGAGGACAGCCAGCAATGACTCGCATTCTGATTGTGGAAGACGACGCCGCCATCCGCGAACTGCTGGCGCGCCGATTGAATATGGCAGGATATGACACGATCTTCGCCGAAGATGGCGTCCGCGCTCTTCTGGCATCGGTCAATGAAGCGCCCGACCTGATCCTCATGGATATGGGATTGCCAATCCTGAATGGCTGGCAGGTGACCGAGCGGATCAAAAAGCGTCCCGAGACGCGCAACATTCCGATCATCGCCCTCACCGCCTACGCGCTCAGCGATGACCGGTATCGCGCCTTGAACATCGGCTGCGACGACTTCGAAGCCAAACCAATCGACTTTGACCGTCTGATCCGAAAAATCGAGAAACTTCTGTCCACAGGCGCCCGACAGCGCGAAACCGCCGCCTGACCGTGCCATCGTCTCCGACACTGGACGATGATCGGCGCATTAGCTGCACTACAACGTTCATGCCGTCACGCATTCTGGTCGTCGATGACCACGACTACATTCGTCATCTCCTGGTGCGCCTGCTCACGAGTCAGGGGCATCAGACAAGCGTCGCTACGGGCGGGCGAGAAGCACTAGACCTGCTCTCGCAGCAGTCATTCGATCTGGTGCTGCTCGATCTGATGATGCCCGATATGAACGGCATCGAGGTGCTGGAGCAGTTGCGCCAGCAGAACGTTATCTATCACACGCCGGTTATCGTCGTTTCTGGGGTGCACGACCTGGATATGGTTGCTCAGTGCATCGAACTCGGCGCCGACGATTATCTGTTCAAACCGTTCAACGATGTGCTCTTGCGCGCGCGGGTGAATGCCTCGCTCGAGCGCAAGATGCTGCGTGATCACGAGCGCGCATACCTGGAGCGGCGCCTGCGCACCATCGACCACGAAACCTCCGATGAACCGGCGATTGTGACCACTCCACCAGCGACGATTGATATGGCGCTGCTGACGGCGCTCGATGCGTTGGAGCGCTCGCAACGCGAGCGCGACCGCGTGGAAGCAGAATTACGCAGGCTGAATGCCACGCTCGAAGAGCGAGTTGCCGAACGCAGCGCCGCTGCTGAGCAAAGCGCCGCAGCGCTGCGCCAGCAGATGCTGACGCAGCAATCGATCCTCGACAGCATCGGCGATGCGATTGTTGTGATTGACGGCGACGGTCGGCTGTTACACGTCAATCCGGCGGCACGCGATCTGTTCGGCGACCGCGTCGTCGATCTGACGCCCCAGGCTACGGCACGTGCGTCTGTGCTGCTGCTTGCCGATGACACTTCCTGCCCGCCCGACACCCTGCCGCTGGCGGTTGCGCTTCGTGGCGAGGCGCTCGATGGCGCCGAGTTTCTGCTGGCGTCACCCGACTCCGCCAAACGTTGGTTGAGCGTCACTGCCCGTCCACTGCGTGACCTCGATGGAGCGATCAGTGGCGCTGTAGCGGTGTTTCGCGACGTAACCATAACGCGCCAGGCGGCTGAAGCGCTGCGCGCCAGCGAAGAACGCTATGCGCTGGCGGCTCAGGCTGCCAACGACGGTCTGTGGGATTGGGATCTTACGACGGGCAAGATTTATTTTTCGCAACGCTGGAAAGCATCGATTGGCTTCCAGGACCACGAGATCGGCAATGATCCATCCGAATGGTTCGATCGCGTCCACCCCGATGACCGCGAGGGATTGGAGGTGCGTCTGGTTGCTCATCTCCACCGCCTGATCTCCGGGTTCGAATACGAATATCGTATGCGGCATCACGATGGCGCCTACCGCTGGATGAGTTGTCGTGGCATTGCCGTATGGAATGCCGGCGGACAGGCAGTGCGGATCGTTGGATCGCAAACCGACATCAACGCGCGCAAACTGGTAGAGCAACGTCTGCTGCACGAGGCATTGCACGACAGCCTGACCGGACTCGCCAACCGTTCGTGCTTTATGGACCGATTGGAGCACGTCGTTGCGCGCACCCGGCGCGGCGCTTCATCCCCATTTGCGGTTCTCTTTCTCGACCTTGATCGGTTCAAACTCATTAATGACAGCCTCGGTCACGTGGTTGGCGATCAATTGCTCATTGCCATTGCGCGACGCCTCGAACGCTGCCTGCGACCTGGCGACACGCTGGCGCGTCTCGGCGGTGACGAGTTCGCCGTGCTCCTCGAAGATTTGAGCGAACCACAGGCGGCGCTGACGGTGGCGGAACGCATCCTGCGCCTGCTCGAAGAACCGTTCCATCTCGCGGGACATGAGGTGTTCAGCAGCGCCAGCATCGGTATTGCGCTCAACGACAGCACGCGCTATCATTCGCCTGCCGATGTGCTGCGCGACGCAGACACGGCAATGTACCACGCCAAGATGGAAGGACGATCACGTTATGCCGTCTTTCACTCCGCAATGCACGACCGCGCCCGCCATCGCTTGCAGATTGAGACCGATCTGCGCCGCGGCGTCGAACGCAACGAGTTTTTCGTCGTCTATCAACCGATCGTCGAACTCAACACACAGCAGACCGTCGGGTTCGAGGCATTGCTCCGCTGGCGGCATCCGCACCGCGGTATCATTAGTCCAACCGAGTTCATCGACGTGGCTGAAGAGACCGGCTTGATCGTCCCGATTGGTCAGATGGTGCTGCGCGAAGCATGTCGCCAATTGAGCGAGTGGAGACAACGGCATCCGGCACGAACGATCACCATGCACATCAATCTTTCACCTCGCCAGATCGCCGATCCGCACCTTGTCGATGACACCATCGCGTTGCTCAACGCATACCATCTCGATGCAGGCTCCCTTCACCTCGAAATCACCGAGACGGCGATCATCGAACACGGTGACATCGCCAGCCGGGCGCTGATGCACCTGCGCTCTCTCGGAGCGCAGATTTGCATCGATGATTTTGGCGCCGGCTACTCGTCGCTCAGCTATCTGCATCGCTTTCCTATCGGGACGATCAAGATTGATCGCTCGTTTATCAGCCAGATTCACCACAGCCACGAAAATGCAGAGATCGTTCGCACCATCATTGCACTGGCGCATTCCCTGGGAATGACCGTCATCGCTGAAGGCGCCGAAACCGAGGAACAACTGGCGCGCCTGCGTTCGATGTCCTGCCCGTATGGGCAGGGCTGGCTCTTCGCGCGAGCGCTTGAACCGGCGGCGGCTACTGCTCTGCTCGATGCCGCATGATAGGGGGCAGGGATCAGGGATAGGGGATTCGATGAAACGACTTTTGCGGAGAACCGTGGGGTTCTTGCTCATCGGCGCCGGATGTGTGGGGCTGGTTATTAGCCTGGCCGGATTCTTCATCGGGCTGCCGGCGATCGGTGCGGCAGAAGAGGCCATAAATAGCCGTATCGCCGATCTCGATCAGGCACTGATCGTCGCTGCCGATGGGTTGACCGTTGCCGATGCATCGCTCACCAACGCCTCCGAAACGATCATCGCCATTGAAACGACCATCCGCAGTTCCGGGCAGGCGATCAGCGATACGTTGCCGACCCTTGACCGCATTGGCACGCTGGTCGGCGTCGAGATCCCGCGCACCATCCGTTCCACGCAGCAAACGCTGGAATCAGCGCGCGAAACGGCGCGTGTCGCCGACACTGTGCTGGGGGCAATCGGTCGAATCGGGTTGCTCGGCGCCAATACATACAATCCAGATGTGCCGCTCAATCAGGCGATCCAGCAGGTTTCCGACAGCCTCGATCCATTGCCCGCATCGTTGAGCAACATGCGTGATCGCTTGGCGGTCACCGGCGCCAACCTGCGCCAACTTGGCACGAATACCGAAGCCGTTGCCGAAAACATCGCAGCAATCAACGACGGTTTCCGCGACGCGCGCCGGGTGATCAACCACTATCAGACGCTGTTGGCCGATCTGAGAGCCGATCTGACAGCGCTGCGCACTGCGGCGCCCGTCTGGTTCAGTGCAGCGCGGGTGCTGCTGGCGCTCCTGGCGGTCTGGTTCGCCCTGGCGCAGATCGCGCTCTTCGCACAGGGATTGATGTTGCTGCGTCAGCCATAGATTACGGCGGTGCGCCGGGGTTTGTACGTCTCAGCACGAACCTTCATCCGCAGGCGCCTCCGGTTCCCCCTCGGCGCCAAAATCGAGGTCTGCCAGCAGATCGCGCGCATCGTCAGCAAACGCCGCCGGCACATACACCTTGACGATGCTGAGGGGACCATGCAACAGTCCGTAGACGCCGGCAACGGCTTCACCTGCGAGGTGCGCCGGTATGCCCGCATCCTCCAGGTACGAACGGATAATGTGCGCGCGTATCATCCCTTCGACCTCGGCGACGCAAACCGGACCAACGCCATTGCCGTCGCCGCCGGTGCGCTCTCCGGTCGTGCCCTGCGGTGCAGCCGGCAACCAGCGTAATACGTCATCGCTCATACAGGGTATTGTACAATAGGTATAAGGATTTCATCCGCCCTGAACCGCGTCGGCAAGAAAGTGAGATTGCGTGACATCAGCACTGCCAGTCTTCGATGGTCATAATGACACTTTACTGCGTCTCTACACCGCAGAACACAACGACTCATTCTTTTCATCACCACACGGACACCTCGATCTGTCACGCGCCCGCACAGGCGGTTTTGCCGGCGGTTTCTTCGCAGTCTTTGTTCCGCCGCCAACCCATGCGTCATCGCCCGATGATGGCATCCTGCCCGATCCGCTGCCCTACGCCTACGCGCTCCAAACCACACTGGGCATGGCGGCGCTCCTCTTTCGCATCGAATCCCAATCCGCCGGGCAGGTTTGCGTTGCGCGCACGGTCAGCGAAATCGAGTACGGACTTCAGACCGATACCCTGAGCGCCATCCTGCACCTGGAGGGCGCCGATCCCATCGATACTGAGTTTCATACGCTCGAAGTGTTGTATCAGGCGGGTCTCCGTTCGCTTGGCATCGTCTGGAGTCGACCAAATGCATATGGATACGGCGTACCGTTTCGTTTCCCCCATACCCCCGATATTGGTCCCGGTCTGACCGATGCCGGACGTGAACTGGTTCGGGCGTGCAATCGTCTTGGCGTTCTGATCGACCTTTCTCACCTGAATGAAGCCGGTTTCTGGGATGTGGCACGGTTGAGCGATGCGCCGTTGGTTGCCACACACTCGAATGCGCACACAATCTGCCCATCGCCACGCAACCTGACCGACCGGCAACTCGATGCAATCCGCGAGTCGGATGGGATGGTCGGGGTCAATTTCCATGTTGGCTTCCTTCGCCCGGATGGGCAGCGTGACGCGAACACGTCGCTGGACGTCGTGGCGAATCATGTCATCTACCTGGTCGAGCGCCTGGGGCTTGATCGCGTGGGTTTCGGTTCGGATTTCGACGGCGCGCTGATGCCATATGATCTCGGAGATGCCGCCGGATTGCCACGTCTGCTGGAAACATTGCGCCGTCGCGGGTTCGATGCGCCATCGCTGCGCAAACTGGCGCACGAAAACTGGCTGCGCGTCTTGCGAAAAACATGGCGATCATGATTCATCGAAATGTCATCAAGACACGAGAGAATGCAGGATGAGCACAGGAAGATGTGGAAGGTGGAAGTTAATTGCTCATCCCTATGAAAGCGCTCATTCGCGCACCGACGTGCTGTGTGCGCCCTACCCAACAACCGAGTGGTGACTGCTCATTCCTATGAAAGCGCTCATTCTCGCAGCCGGCGCAGGGACGCGCCTTCGTCCGCTCACCGACACATGCCCTAAACCGATGGCGCCGATCGCCGGGCAGCCGCTTCTGGCATGGACGCTGGAGTGGTTACGGCGCTATGGCGTCACCGAGGCGGCGCTGAATCTTCACCACCTGCCCGACGTGGTGCGCGCCGGGCTGGGGGATGGTTCTCGTTTTGGCATACGGTTGCGTTATGCCGTCGAAGAAGAACTGCGCGGCACAGCTGGCGCGCTCCACAATTTCCCCGGTTTCTTTGATCAGACCTTTCTCGTCATCTACGGCGACCTGCTCCTCGACATCGACCTCGACGACCTGATACGGTTTCATCGCCAGCAGGGTGCGATCATGACGCTGGCGCTCAAACGCACCGACACGCCACACTCCCAGGGCATGATTGACATTGACACAACCGGTCGGGTGAAACGCTTCATCGAAAAACCTGCCGTATGGGATGGCGGTGATACAGCAAATGCCGGGGTCTACGTCTGCGAACCGGAGATCGTATCCTGGACGCCACCTGGCTTCAGCGATTTCGGGCACGATATTATTCCGGCGTTATTGCACGCTGGCGTACCGGTGTATGGTCGTCCGCTGCGGGGTTACCTGCTCGACATTGGAACGCCCGCAGCGTATGAACAGGCGCAGCAGGAGTGGCGAGCGAGGCAAGAGGCGAGAGGTGAGCGAGGCAAGAGGCAAGAGGTGAGCGAGGCAAGAGGCGAGGGGCAAGAGGCAAGAGGTGAGCGAGGCAAGAGGTGAGCGAGGCAAGAGGCAAGAGGTGAGCGAGGCAAGAGGCGAGGGGCAAGAGGCAAGAGGTGAGCGAGGCAAGAGGCGAGGGGCAAGAGGCAAGAGGTGAGCGAGGCAAGAGGCGAGGGGCAAGAGGCAAGAGGTGAGCGAGGCAAGAGGTGAGCGAGGCAAGAGGCGAGGGGCAAGAGGCAAGAGGTGAGCGAGGCAAGAGGCGAGGGGCAAGAGGCAAGAGGTGAGCGAGGCAAGAGGCGAGGGGCAAGAGGCAAGAGGTGAGCGAGGCAAGAGGTGAGCGAGGCAAGAGACGAGGGGTGCGAGGTGAGAGGCGAGCGGACAGAGGGGAGCCATTTTGCGGGTGCCAAGGATGGAGATTGAAGGTTGCAGATTGCACGTGCAAAGGGAGCAACGTTGCACCGCTCCGTCGTCGCTGCTGGTGATGGCGATTGAACGTTTCAGATGGAAGGTGACACGAGGCCAATGGTGAGAAGGGTTCGGCGAAAACCGGCGCGTTAGCGCCCTCCGTGCTCTCTGTGACTCTGTGGTTCAACAAGCATGTGACACGAGGCCAATGGTGAGAAGGGTTCGGCGAAAACCGGCGCGTTAGCGCCCTCCGTGCTCTCTGTGACTCTGTGGTTCAACAAGCATGTGACACGAGGCCAATGGTGAGAAGGGTTCGGCGAAAACCGGCGCGCTAGCGCCCTCCGTGCTCTCTGTGACTCTGTGGTTCAACAAGCATGTGACACGAGGCCAATGGTGAGAAGGGTTCGGCGAAAACCGGCGCGTTAGCGCCCTCCGTGCTCTCTGTGACTCTGTGGTTCAACAAGCATGTGACACGAGGCCAATGGTGAGAAGGGTTCGGCGAAAACCGGCGCGTTAGCGCCCTCCGTGCTCTCTGTGACTCTGTGGTTCAACAAGCATGTGACACGAGGCCAATGGTGAGAAGGGTTCGGCGAAAACCGGCGCGTTAGCGCCCTCCGTGCTCTCTGTGACTCTGTGGTTCAACAAGCATGTGACACGAGGCCAATGGTGAGAAGGGTTCGGCGAAAACCGGCGCGTTAGCGCCCTCCGTGCTCTCTGTGACTCTGTGGTTCAACAAGCATGTGACACGAGGCCAATGGTGAGAAGGGTTCGGCGAAAACCGGCGCGTTAGCGCCCTCCGTGCTCTCTGTGACTCTGTGGTTCAACAAGCATGTGACACGAGGCCAATGGTGAGAAGGGTTCGGCGAAAACCGGCGCGTTAGCGCCCTCCGTGCTCTCTGTGACTCTGTGGTTCAACAAGCATGTGACACGAGGCCAATGGTGAGAAGGGTTCGGCGAAAACCGGCGCGTTAGCGCCCTCCGTGCTCTCTGTGACTCTGTGGTTCAACAAGCATGTGCAAACGCTGCCAGTGACAGGCCGCGTAAGAGCGCCCCTTATGGCAGATCATTCGGGAGTTGAACATCAAACGTGGAAACCTTTACGGCGCCACAACTTCCACATACTGCGGCAATTCGTTCACTGCCCGTGGAATGAGGCCATCACGATTCACATCAGAGCAATAGTACGTCGCCGGAGTCGAGAGGTTCAACTGATCGGTGCAAATCGCCGTGACACCGGGCGGAACCGGAAGATTGTACAGCACCGGAAAATCGGTGCGCGGCACCCAGAGCACATACAAACGGTTACGCCCCTTCTCGAACGTCAGCACCTGCACATCACCGATCTGACCAGGCGCCGGTTCGACCGGCGGTGGACCAATGTAGCGTGCGCCTGCGAGCAAACGCGCCGAGTTGCGAAAGGCGTAGAACGACGGGCGCGGCGTCGGTCCGTCATCAGTTTCATCGACCAGGTGGCTGTGCAGAAAACCTTCGCCACGAAACGAGATCGGATACCAGAAGGCGCCCAGCAGGCTGAGCGCAATCGCCTGTGCATAAATGCGAGCGGCATAATTTGCCTGGCGGCGCTGGAAGTCGGGCGGACAGATCGAGGGCGCCGTGCATGTCGCAGCAATTTCCGTCGCAACCATTGGTTTTGTGTTTAGCCCATGCTCATCGAGCAGGCGACGCAAACGCCAGTACTTGAAGAGCAGACGATCACCGGCGCCCCATTCGCCATATGCATGGAAACTGAGCGCATCGAACGAGTTCGCCGCACCGGCCGCCAGCATGCCGCGCACGAACCCCAGCGTCTGCGTGTCGTCGGGCCAGCGATGCATCAGTGCACCACCCCACACTTGCGCATTCGGATTGCCCGCTTTGACGGCGGGGTACACCGCGCGCAACACCTGACCATAGTAGTCGCCACCGTAATATGGCGCTGCATACGTCGCCCAGCATCCAAAACCCTCATCGCCCTTCACTTCGTCCGGTCGAAAATCGGGTTCATTCCAGATCTCCCAATAATCGACCCGCAGATCGCCGCTGGAGAAGCGCTGCGCGACTGCGCGCATAAACGCGGCAAACTCGCCGATCGTATCAGGGCGCGGTGCGCTGCACAACTTTCCGGGGATACTCTGCGCCCATGACGGCGACCACTGAACAATCAGGGTCGGCTCAATGCCTGTCGCGCGCAGGCGGCGCACATTGCGCTCGACATCAGCAAGCGCCTCCCAGCGATACCCGCCGCCGCGCACCGGCTCGACCAGCGCCCATAGCACATCACCGGCGCGCGACCAGCGCGGATTCGCCTCGACCACCAGCGGCATCACCGCGTCCGGCGCATAGGTGCGCACATCAAAACCGAATGGGTTC
This sequence comes from Roseiflexus castenholzii DSM 13941, assembly GCF_000017805.1. Lineage (GTDB taxonomy): Bacteria > Chloroflexota > Chloroflexia > Chloroflexales > Roseiflexaceae > Roseiflexus > Roseiflexus castenholzii. The sequence goes on from NC_009767.1 coordinate 4,327,272, forward strand.
GGAGGAGCCGGCATGCTGATGAGCGGCAGATACACCTGGCTCACTGCCTGGATGCCGGTTAGCATTCCTGAGTCAGGGGCATCGACCGGCAACGTGGTTGGAAACATGTCACCAACTGTGCGATCGCCGGGGCGCTCAGGAAGCGGTTCCTGCTGTGCCGCTGCTGGAAGAGCCGCCGCCAGCGCATCCAGCAGCACGATTGCAACAAAAAAACGGAGAAAACGAACCATGAACGCACTGCATCATGTCACATGTTTCTACCCGCATTATACGCCACATTCGTTCTAAAACAGGCGCAATATTTGTACAATTTGATAACAATTTTGTCGTGTTCACAATACGCACGCGTGCCGCACCCCTCGACGCCACGCCATGTAACTCCCCTTCGTATGCTGAGCCTATGGTGAAGGGAGGCACGCCAATGACAGAATATATCGAAAATCGCACCTTCGACGAAATCAAGATCGGCGATCGGGCATCGCTGACACGCACCCTGACCAAATCCGACATTGAGTTATTTGCGGTCATGTCCGGCGATGTCAATCCCGCGCATCTCGATGAGGAGTATGCCCGCAGCGACATCTTCCACAAGATCATCGCTCACGGCATGTGGGGCGGGGCGCTGATCTCGACCGTGCTCGGCACGATGCTCCCCGGTCCCGGCACCATCTACCTGAGCCAGACGCTGCGCTTCCGCCGTCCGGTCGCCATCGGCGACACGATCACCGTGGCGGTCACGGTGACGGCCAAAGATGCGGAGAAGCGCCGGGTGACGCTCGACTGCCAGTGTACCAACCAGCATGGCGAAGTCGTCATCAGTGGCAGCGCCGAGGTGCTCGCACCCACCGAGAAGGTCAAGCGTCAACGGGTCAGTCTGCCCGAAGTATTGCTGCACAAACCCGGCGCAAACTACGAAGCGGTCATTCAACGCGCATCAATGCTGGGAACGGTGCGCGCGGCAGTGGTGTTCCCTGCTGAGCCGGCTGCGCTTCATGGCATTATCGAAGCAACCCACGCAAACCTGATCGATCCGATTATTATCGGACCCGAAGCGCCGCTGCGACGAGTGGCGGAAACGCTGGACATCAACCTGAGCGCCTTCCGCCTCGAACCGACAACCGACGGTCGAGCCGCAGCCGCGCGGGCCGTCGCTCTGGCGCGCGCCGGAACCGTCGAGGCAATTGTCGATCCTGGGGTGCGCTATTACGGACTTTTGCACGAACTGGTCGCGCGCGACACCGGTATCGCCGACCATCGGCGCATGAGCCATATTTACGCCATGGACGTTCCCAACTACCCTCGCTTGCTCCTGATTACCGACGCAGGAATGAACACCGACCCAACCCTGGAAGAGAAGCGGGCAATCGTGCAGAATGCCATCGATCTGGCGTTGGCGCTCGGCATCGAACAACCGAAAGTCGCCATCCTCGCCGCAGTCGAGACGATCAGCCCGAAACTTCGTTCAACGCTCGATGCCGCAGCGCTATGCAAGATGGTCGACCGCGGGCAGATCGTCGGCGGCATTGTGGACGGACCGCTTGCTTTCGAGAATGCCGTTTCACCGGAAGCGGCACGGCGGGCAAAACTGACCTCATTGGTCGCAGGTCAGGCGGATATTCTCGTTGCGCCAGACCTGGAAGCAGGTACGATGCTGGTGCAACAACTTGATCACCTGGCAAATGCGCAATCTGCGGGCATTATCGTTGGCGGGCGCGTACCGGTGGCATTACCCGAACCAAGCGGGAACCCGCAGAGTGTTCTGGCAGCATGCGCAATGGCGGTGCTGGTCGCACGGAATGGCACAGAACGGCAGGACGACGGGATGATGGGATGACTGGTCATCTCGCCGCATCACTGCCCGATTTCATGTTCCCTGCTGACGTTCCGGCATCCAGGAACTCAAAGCGGCATGCACCAGCCAGGGAACCATCGCCAGCAACAGAAAGACGATCAGCAGCGGGTAGAAGGTGAGATAGAGCATAATCGGCGGCAACGAGAAGGGCAACGCAATCACCATGGCGCGCAACCGCCCAAGCGCAACGGCTGGACCGATCATCAGCGCGGTGAAAATGACGATCCACATTTCCGTATCGCTCAGTATCTCCGCATGCATCAGCCCTGGGGGCCAGAGTGCATCACCCGCCAGCAACCGGCGACCGAAGAAGGCGATCAGACCGGCGATCAACACCAGATACCCGCGCGTCACCCGATGCATGACCATGACTCGTCATCCTTTCTCTTTCACCGAGGAAGGACATTTTCCGCGTTCGACGCTCACCTTCCTCGCACCGCGCACCTTCAAAAGCCTTGAGGTCGGGAAGCATTACCAACAACGCAGCGACTCCCATCGCTCCTGGCATTCGCCGGCAGAGACGGGTGTGCGACGCACACCGCAAGGGTCGGAGCGATCTTCCGCCCTCACGCTGCTTGCCTATTGCCCCTCGCCTCTTGCCTCGCTCACCTCTCGCCTCTCGCCTCGCGTCTCTCGCCTCTCGCCTCACCTCTCACCTCGCGTCTCTCCACAAATGCGAGATACATCTCGCGCTACGCCATTGTCAGGCCCCTCTCACCTCTCACCTCTCACCTCTTGCCTCGCTCACCTCTCGCCTCTCGCCTCGCGTCTCTCCACAAATGCGAGATAAATCTCGCGCTACGCCATTGTCAGGCCCCTCTCACCTCTCACCTCTCACCTCTCACCTCTCACCTCTCACCTCTTGCCTCGCTCACCTCTCGCCTCTCGCCTCTCGTCTCTCGCCTCTCGCCTCACCTCTCACCTCGTGTCTCTCCACAAATGCGAGATAAATCTCGCGCTACGCCATTGTCAGGCCCCTCTCACCTCTCACCTCTCACCTCTCACCTCTCACCTCTCACCTCTCACCTCTTGTCTCGCTCACCTCTCGCCTCTCGCCTCGCGTCTCTCGCCTCGCGTCTCTCGCCTCTCGCCTCACCTCTCACCTCGCGTCTCTCCACAAATGCGAGATACATCTCGCGCTACGCCATTGTCAGGCCCCTCTCACCTCTCACCTCTCACCTCTCACCTCTCACCTCTCACCTCTTGTCTCGCTCACCTCTCGCCTCTCGCCTCGCGTCTCTCGCCTCTCGCCTCACCTCTCACCTCGCGTCTCTCCACAAATGCGAGATACATCTCGCGCTACGCCATTGTCAGGCCCCTCTCACCTCTCACCTCTCACCTCTCACCTCTCACCTCTCACCTCTCACCTCTCACCTCTTGTCTCGCTCACCTCTCGCCTCTCGCCTCGCGTCTCTCGCCTCGCGTCTCTCGCCTCTCGCCTCACCTCTCACCTCGCGTCTCTCCACAAATGCGAGATACATCTCGCGCTACGCCATTGTCAGGCCCCTCTCACCTCTCACCTCTCACCTCTCACCTCTCACCTCTCACCTCTTGTCTCGCTCACCTCTCGCCTCTCGCCTCGCGTCTCTCGCCTCTCGCCTCACCTCTCACCTCGCGTCTCTCCACAAATGCGAGATAAATCTCGCGCTACGCCATTGTCAGGCCCCTCTCACCTCTCACCTCTCACCTCTCACCTCTCACCTCTCACCTCTCACCTCTCACCTCTTGTCTCGCTCACCTCTCGCCTCTCGCCTCGCGTCTCTCGCCTCGCGTCTCTCGCCTCTCGCCTCACCTCTCACCTCGCGTCTCTCCACAAATGCGAGATACATCTCGCGCTACGCCATTGTCAGGCCCCTCTCACCTCTCACCTCTCACCTCTCACCTCTCACCTCTTGCCTCGCTCACCTCTCGCCTCTCGCCTCGCGTCTCTCGCCTCTCGCCTCACCTCTCACCTCGCGTCTCTCCACAAATGCGAGATAAATCTCGCGCTACGCCATTGCCGGACCCCGCTCACCCCTCGCCGCTCGCCTTACCTCCCCACAAATGCGAGATAAATCTCGCGCTACGCCATTGTCAGGCCCCTCTCACCTCTCACCTCTCACCTCTCACCTCTCACCTCTCACCTCTCACCTCTTGCCTCTCACCTCTTGCCTCGCTCACCTCTCGCCTCTCGCCTCTCGCCTCTTGCGGCACACACCGCAAGGGTCGGAGCGATCTTCCGCCTGCCCACCGGAGAAGCAGCATTGCCGGCAACGTTCTGCGGCAGAGACGGTTCCGCGGTAGCGACCTGAAGATTCAGGGGGCGTTCAATGTGCAAGGTAGAACGTACCACCCTCTTCAAACCACGCCCTCCTCGCACCGCGCGCCTCAATAATAATGATATAATACCACCCTCAACCGCTCCCTGATCAGGAGTCGTGGACATCATGCCCGTCCTGTTCGGCTGGCGCGCCCGACTTAATCAGCCAGCAGACATCCAGAAGCAGAATGAACGAAGCGTCCTGATCGATGGCATCGGCGTCGGCATTGTCACCGGCGTTTCGACGTTCCTTGGCGTGTTCCTGACGCGCCTTGGCGCTTCACCGTTCCTCGTCGGGTTGATCACGGCGCTTCCGGCGCTGACCGGTATGCTCCTCGCCATTCCGGCCGGGCGCTTTCTTGAACGCCAGCGCAACATGGCGCCGTGGTACTCCATACCCCGCGCCATGGTCCAGGGATCGTTTATTCTGATGGGATTGATCCCCTTCTTTGCCAACCAGCAGGCAACCACGTATGCGATTATTATCATCTGGGCGCTGGCGACGATCCCACAAACGATTGTCAATATCACCTTCGCCGTGGTGATGGGCGCCGTGGCAGGACCGCGACGACGGCAGTATCTGATGAGTCGGCGCTGGTCGGTGCTTGGCGCGACGACAGCCATCACCGTTGCGGTAATCGGGGCGTTTCTCGACAATGTCGCCTTTCCGCTGAATTATCAGATCGTCTTCATCGCTTCGTTTGTGGGTGGCGTGCTGAGTTTCCTCTTTTCACGCCGCCTGACCATCCCTGACAATCCGCCGCCGAAGGAGGAGATTGTCCGACAATCATTGCGAGCGTATCTTACCGAGATGCTGTCGGTTTTGCGCGAACCGACGCCGTTCAGTCGCTTTGTTATCAGCGCGTTTGTCTTCAACCTGGGGATGATGATGGCGCTGCCGCTCTTTCCGCTCTACTGGGTGCGCCAGCTCAACGCTTCGGATTTCTGGATCGGGTTGATCAACACCACCAACAATGGCGTCCTGTTGATTGCCTACTTTATCTGGACGGCGCTCACGCGACGGAAGGGAAATGTACTGGTGCTGCGCGTCTGCACATTTGGACTGGTGCTCTATCCGTTGCTGACAGCGCTGACGCCGCGGGTCGAGCCGCTGGTCTTCTACGCGGCGCTGGCAGGCATCTTCGGCGCCGGGTTGAACCTGGTGCTATTCGACATTTCGCTGGCGACGGCGTCGCCCGAACGAACCGCATCGTACATCGCACTCTATCAGTTGACGACCTACATCGCAACGCTGGTCGCGCCGCTGGTTGGTACGCTGCTGGCGGATCTCTTCGGCTACACACCCGCGCTGCTGACCGGCGCAGCGCTCCGTTGTGTGGGCGCCATCCTTTTCGTCTGGTTAGGGGTGGGGGTGACAACCGAACGCCCCCGTGCTGTGCAGGTAACATAGCCATGGCAGAGCAACGGGTGATCACCGTTGATGGTGTGACGCTTACAGTCGTCATCCAACGGAAGAAGGTCAAAAACATCAACGCCCGCCTGCGCCACACAACGCTTTCGATCAGCGCCCCCCACGCGCTGGATGGCGCTGCACTGGATGCGGCGATCACCTCCCTGGCGCGCCGCCTGATCCAGCGCCTTCACAAACGCCATGTCAACCACGAGGAAGACGCCCTGAAACTGGTGCGTCAGGTTGCTGCCCGCTTCCCCGAATCGCCAATGATTGAGCGCGCCGAATTTACGCTGACCGAAGCGCGATGGGGCAGTTACAGCGCCGCGACGCGCACGGTACGCCTGCATGCCCTCCTGCGGCGCATGCCACGCTGGGTGCTCGAAGCCGTTGTCGCGCACGAAATCGCCCACGCTGTTTACCCGGATCATTCACCTGCGTTCTGGCGATTGTTGCGCCGCGTCTGCCCCGATACCGATCGAGCGCAGGCATTTCTCGATGCTGTGATATGGACGGCGCACGTCTGGAACGATCTGCCGCCGGTCGAACGCGCGCTTCTGGCGGGAATGCCCGATGAACCCAATGATGCATGACGTCCCGGTGATAGGCACTCCAGCGCCCTGTCTGTGCTATACTGTATGGTACAGGAAAGCATTATCGAGGCGTGGCATCGCGCCCCGGCAGACGATCATCGGGCGTGGAAAAATTCATCGCCGTCCGCAAGCGGACGCGCAGCGCAGCATTTGCACTGCACGAAGCGGCGACCGCTGAAAAACGCATGGAAATCATGCGCGACGCACAGACATCGCGCCGCGCACTGGAACTCATCCGACTCGGGTTGCGTCCCCATCTGCCCGGACAGCGCAAGCCGGTCGGACATGGGTTTGAGCGTCTGGGTCACGTCAGTTGCTACATTGTTAACGCGCCGACCAACCAACAGGCGGAACAGGCGCGCGAGGTCCTTGCCGACGACTACCTGATCGTACCGGATGTGGCGCTCTCGCTGCCCACCGCGCGCATCGGCGCCGAAACCAGAGTCCGCCGTCCGCGTGCGCCGGAGTGGCCCGCCATCAGCGGCGTTCAGGAAGCGCACGCTCGCGGCATCAGAGGAGGAAACGTCATCGTTGGCGTGCTGGATACCGGATGCGACGCTGATCACAATGAGTTTCTGGGAAAACGGATCGAGTTCCGGTACGTGCCTTTCGTGCCCACACCCGAAAGCATGCGGGCTGTCAACGGTTTCGACACGCACGGTCACGGAACGCACGTCTGCGGTATCATCGCCGGACGCAACGTTGGAGTCGCGCCGGATGTCGATCTCCTGGCGGCGGCAGTCATCGAGAGCGAAACGGTCAAAACCAGCCTGGCACGGATCGTCGTGGCGCTGGACTGGATGTTGTCGCACTTCAGCCGGGTGGAAAACCAGGACAAACCGATGATTATTAGCATGTCGCTTGGTTTTCGCCCGGAATGGATCAGTGCACCGGCGTTCAGAACGGTTACGGAAGGGATGCGGCTGCTGCTGCGCACGCTGGTGGAGGATTTCGATGTGCTCCCGATCATCGCCATCGGCAACGACGGTCCTGGGGTGGTGCGCGCGCCCGGTTCATACGCTGAAGCGCTAGGGGTGGGAGCGGTTGATTTCGACCTCAACCCGTGGTCCAGCAGCAGCAGCGGGCAGACGCCAGAAGGGTTGCGCAAGCCCGATCTTGTCGGGTTCGGGGTAGATATTATGTCGAGCCTGGAACGCGACCTTCAGCGTCGCAGTCTGTACACCCGGATGAGTGGCACGAGTATGGCGGCGCCCTACGTGGCAGGGATCGCTGCGCTGATTGCTTCCGCCAACCCTGGATTGCAGGGGGCAGCGCTGCGCCAGCGGCTACTGGAAACGGCGCTTCCGCTCTCGGCGCCTGCCGAACGGGTTGGCGCCGGGCTGGCAAGGTTTGTGCTATGAGCGAGAAACAGAAGCAAGCATCTGCACCACAACCGGAGAACCGGTTGCAGTCCCTGATCCGTTCAGTGGTGACACTCAAGCGTCCGGCATCCGAAACGCTGGCACACTGCACCCGCGCCGAGAAATATCGCCTGTTGCGCGAACACAATGGGGCGGCGCGCACTCGTCTACTGCACTGGATCGATGAGCACGGTCTCAGCAACGAAGTGCTCCAGGTCAGCGAGCCGACCGCATTCAACACCCTCTTTGTCGTCGGCACGCGGCACGCGATCGACGAACTCTCCCACGCCCCCGACGTGCTCCACGTCTCCGAAGATGGCGCCATTACCACCGACCTGCCGCGTATCGAGAAACACGATGCTCCAACCGATCAGGCTGCCGATCAGTCCCGCGAGGCAGAGAAATCATAAGCGCCGGGCGGATGATGCAAGTGTGGGAGTGACGGGTGACGCTTGCGCCGCTTATCGGTCATCGCCAGACGCCAACTTCAGGTTGCAATGTCCGGCTTGTTCATTCCACGCACGAATGTGATGCCTGGAGCGACGGCGATGCCCGACGGATTTTCGCGCACTTCGACGGCGACATCCTCATCCTCGATGCACTGGACAAGGGATTGCACTGAGACGTGCAGGGCGAAAGCGATGGTGACCTACAGAGTGACATCGCACACTACTACATACCCCGCTACCTCACGCCCTACAGCATGCTCGACATCATCCAACCGCACGGTCAGCGGTCCGCCAAATGGCGCCACCGCAACAACGGTGACATCAACGCCGGGGCGCAAGCCGAGCTCGGCGAAGTACCGCAACATCGCCGGATCGTGGTCGCTCACTTCGGCAACCATCGCCGACTGACCGGTTTGCAGGTCGCTCAGGCGGGTGGTGTGGGGCGGCGGCAGTGTGCCGTCGCGTTTTGGAATCGGCGCGCCGTGCGGGTCGGTCGTCGGGTAGCCGAGCACCGCGTCAATCCGGTCCTCCAGGTCCTCCGACAACACGTGTTCCCACTTTTCCGCCTCGGCATGCACCTGATCCCACGGCACACCCAGCGCTTCGGCGAGGTACCGTTCGATCAGGCGATGATGGCGAATGACTTCCAGCGCAATCTTTTCGCCGGCTGGCGTCAGCACCACGCCCTGGTACGGTTCGTATTCCACCAGGTTGAGCGCGGCAAGCTTTTTGATCATGCCGGTCACCGACGCCGGTGAATTGCCTAGGCGCTCGGCGAGGGCGGTGGTCGCCACACGACCATGCTCGCGCTGGATGTCGAAGATAGTCTTCAAGTAGTCCTGGACGGACTCGGTGTGTTCTGAGAGTGGCATGGTTCTGGCATATTTAGGCATTCCTAAAACCAACCCCATTATACCCATGCGGCAACCGATATGTCAAGAGAATGGTACAATATCGGGCATGGATACGAATTTCACTATTCTGGCAATCGAAACATCGTGCGACGAGACGGCAGCAGCGGTTATCCGTGGCGGTCGCATGATCGTCTCGAATGTCGTGGCGTCACAGATTGAGGAGCATCGTCGCTACGGCGGCGTCGTTCCCGAAGTCGCGTCGCGTCAGCATATTTTGACGATCGATGCCGTGGTGCGTGATGCGCTGCACCCGCTCCCTGGCGGGTGGAACGACATCCATGCCGTCGCAGCGACGTATGGTCCTGGTCTGGCAGGCGCGTTGATGACCGGGTTGAATGTCGCCAAGGCCATTGCCTGGATGCGCGAACTGCCCTTCATTGGGGTCAACCATATCGAAGCGCATATCTATGCGAACTGGTTGCTGACCGATGCGCAGCCCGATGCGCCCGAACCACAGTTCCCCGTCGTTGCGCTGGTCGTCAGCGGCGGGCATACGCTGCTGGCGCTACTCGAAGGGCACGGCCGCTACCGCATGCTTGGGCAGACCCGTGACGATGCGGCGGGCGAGGCGTTCGATAAAGTTGCGCGGTTGCTGGGGCTTGGATTCCCTGGCGGACCCGCCATTCAGACGGCGGCTGAAAACGCGCCTGGCGGCGTCACGCTGCCGCGCGCCTGGTTGCGCGACAGTTACGATTTTTCGTTCAGCGGCTTGAAAACCGCAGTGCTCCACCAGATTCGCGAGTATCGGGCGCGCGAGGCGGCGCTTCAGCCCGGCGCCGGCAAACGCGGCGCATCCGCAGCAACCGAACCACCGCCTCTTCCTCCAGCGATTGTTGCGCGTCTGGCGCGCGCCTTCCAGGAATCGGTCGTGGACGTGCTGGTGACCAAAACAGTTGAGGCGGCACGCGCCTTCGGCGCAGCCGAAGTGGTACTGGCAGGCGGCGTGGCGGCCAACCTCCGTCTACGCGAGGAACTCTGTCGCCGCTCGCCTGTTCCGGTGCATATCCCGCCTGTCGCCCTCTGTACCGATAATGCCGCCATGATTGGCGCAGCCGCCTTCTACCGCCTCAATGCTGGCAAACAGGATGGATGGGACCTCGATGTGCAGCCGAATCTTCCGTTACATGCGGGGTAGCCTGGAGCGTTGCCTTTCGATGACGGTCGTGGCGGGGTCCCACGGCGGGGCGCCCCTACGTCCCGCCCACGCTGCTCCGACGATGGGCGCCCACGGGGGGGGGCGCCCCTACGTCCCGCCCACGCTGCTCCGACGATGGGCGCCCACAGCAGGGCGCCCCTACATTTACTGCGCCCATCACCTGGAACTCCGGCATCCCTCCTACCGCACGCAGGACTCAGTAGATTTTTCCCCGAAACCGTACAGATACTCTTCTCTGTGCGGCAAGCATGATCGCATCTATACTGCTTGTAGGGCTATTGAAAGCGAAGGTCAACGAAACTCTATGAGTCTACAGACAAATAAGCGTCAATGGGAAGATATCGGTCAGCTCGACCCGTTCTGGGGAATGACCGGCACGAACCGTTTTGATGGATGGAACATCGAGGCGTTTTTGAACACCGGACACGAACAGGTTTCTCAACTGCTCCGACAGATTGAACCGTTCAAGCGACCAGAGCAATGGTCAACCGTGCTTGATTTCGGTTGCGGCGTTGGACGGCTTGCGCCCGCCTGGCGCACACATTTCGAGCATTACATCGGTATCGATATTGCAGAGAGCCTGATCGTCAAAGCCCGTCAACTCCACACCAACCTCAGTAAGGTGGATTTCGTCGTCAGCGCCAGCACGACACTGCCGATTGCATCGAACAGTTGCGATATGGTCTATGCCTGGGGCGTGCTGCAACACGTGCCCAATCAGACCATCGCACTCTGCTATGTTGCCGATTTTGTGCGAGTCATGCGACCGGGAGGTTTACTGGTCTTTACGACCCTGGATTCGATCCATCCCGTCTATCGACTGCAACCGCGCCGTCGCGCGTATGCGCTATTACGAACGGTCGGCGTGCCAGCGGTGATCCTGTACCACCATCTCAGACTCTATCCCCACGAAGTGCATCCCCTGCCAGGACAACACGTGATTGCCCGGTTGAAGGCAACCGGGGCGCGCGCTCTACAGTGCGACGAATCGCCATCCAATGCCCCGCACCGATGGCGGACATACTATGTAACAAAATGAAGTCGCCGGAAACTACGCCGCAGGCGCTTCGGCGCCCGGCGGGTTGCTGCGGCGGAACCAGCGGTTCCACTCGCGGTTTTCCCACACCACCAGCAACTGCGCAGCGTTGAAGATCGACGAGTAGGTGCCGCTGATCAGCCCGATCAGCAGAATCAGCACCAGATTGCGGATACTCTCGCCGCCGAAAAGGAGCAGCGCCATCAGGGTGAAGAAGGTGGTCAACTGGGTATTGACCGAACGTGGCAGCGTCTGCACAATGCTGTGATTGACAATATCATCGAATGTTTCGGTGGGGCGCCGATTGATCAGGTTCTCGCGAATGCGGTCGAAAACCACAATCGTATCGTGTACCGAGAAACTGATAACCGTCAGGAGCGCAGTCAGGAACAGCGCATCCACTTCTAACCCGATGACAACGCCAAGGATCGAGGCGACTCCCAGCACCAGCAGCACATCGTGGATCATCGCCAGGATCGCGCAAACGCCATAACGCACCGGATGGGGCGCGCGGCGGAAGGCGAGGGTCAGATAGATCAGAATCACCACACACGCTGCGATCACGGCAATCACTGCGCTGCGGGTCGATTCAGCGCTCACCGTAGCGCCGACCGTCTGTAACGCCTGTTGGTTGACCTGTCCATATTCGGACTTCAGCGCGCTGAGAACCTGCTGCCGCTGCGTCTCAGGATCGGTCTCGCTCAGCGAACGGGTGCGCACCACAGCGCTGGCAACGGTGCGCCCATCGACCTGCGACTCGGTCAACTGCACAAGCGCTCCCTCGAATCCCTGCGCCGCAAAGATAGATCGAATACGCTCAGTATCAAGTTGACCTGGTGCGCGCTCGACGAATTGCAAATCCCACAGCGCCCCGCCGCTGAAGTCGATTCCCAGGCGCAACCCGACAATCGCCAGCGAGACAAGGCCAGGGATGATAATGAGCATCGACAGCGCGAACCACCAGTAGCGCAGTTTGACAAGTTTATCCATACATCTCTCTTGCAATCGGTCTATGCCACCTCACGGGCGTGGCGCATTCCCGGCGCGTCTTTCAGTTCGTACAGCCAGGGATTCTGGGCGAATGGCAGCGGATTGATCGTATGCAGGAAGGTGCGCGTCACCACCATGGATGTGAAGAGGCTCAGCACAATACCAAGCCCGAGTGTTAGGGCAAAACCCTTGATGAGGCTGACGCCAAAGGTGTTGCCGAACATGAAGAGAATGGTGCAGGTAATCAGCGTTGCCACGCTCGAATCGCGAATGGCGGGCCAGGCTTCCACAAAGGCGGCGTCAATCGACGCATTCAATGATCGACCGCGACGCAACTCTTCCTTCAGACGCGCAAAGATCAGCACATTCGCGTCCACTGCCACGCCGATTGACAGGATGAACCCGGCAATACCCGGCAGCGTCAGCGTCACCGGAATCAACTGATAGAGCGCGAAACTGATCAACGTATAGAGCAGAAGCGCCACCGTCGCCAGCACACCGGGCAGCCGGTAGAACAGGATCATAAACAGCGCCACCGTCGCCAGACCGACCACACCCGCCACAATACTGGCATCAACCGACCCCTGCCCCAGCGACGCCGAGACCGTGCGGCTCGACTCGACCTGAAGCGGCACCGGCAACGCGCCATATTTGAGCTGCGTGTAGATCTGCTCGGCGTCCTGGCGGGTGCTGGTGGTGATTTCGCCGCGCCCTCCGACCAGCGCCGCCTCGACGATTGGGCAACTAAACACCTGATTGTCCAGCACGATACACATCGGGCGCTGGATGTTGGCGGCGGTAAACTGCTCCAGGCGGCGCGCCGATTCGCCGGTAAACGCGAAGGGCACTGCGAACTGGTTCTGGAGACTCTGCCCGGCGATCTGCGGCGGTTGCACCGAGTTCAGATCCAGGTCCTTGCCATCGGTAATGCTCTCATAGATCGGACCTTCCGGCGCCGTTGGCGATATGGTCTCAGTCGATGTAATCGTCTCTGCTTCGGTGAGCGTCGCCGTGGGACGCAGCGCAATCGGGTTGGGGCTGCCGGTGGTGCGCACGATGGCGCCGGGCGCCAGAAACTCACCTTTCGTGTCGATGAACTCCAGTTTTCCGGTGCCACGCAGCGTTTCAATCGCCTGTTCAGGATTGGCGATACCCGGTATTTCGACGATAATCCGATCATTTCCCGACAACTGCACCACCGACTCGGCCACGCCAAGACCATTGATGCGGCGCTCGATAACGCCGGCCGCCGTTTGCATGACGCTACGCTCCACCGGCTCAGCAGCGCGGAGCAGCACCTGCGTGCCGCCGCGCAAGTCGAGACCCAGGCGGACGCTGACGTCGCGATTGAACAGCCAGCGTCCCTCCGGTGCAAAGACGATTGACAATGCGACCCCGGCGATCAGCAGGATGAAAATGAGTGAGTAGATATCCCGGCTACGCACGATGCTCTCTCTTTTTCGGGTAACGAACCTTGTTGGTTCGCAGGTCAACCTGCCCGGCAGACGCGGAGCAGGCTTTAGACGACGGCATTATAGCCATAGGACACAGGGATGTCAACGGAGCAGAAAGCGCCTTTCTCTACGGGGTCTTCAGCCTGAGATCATGTATCCGGCGTAGATTCCAACCGTTGGACGACAAGAAGCCCTTGTTCAACGTTCAACGGCTCTACCGCGCGCCAAGCGCCGCATCGACCGCCTGCCGCATACGAGTGTAGATCTCTTCCACACTGGTCGCACCGGTGGTATCGACGAGCCGACCGTTCACCGCAAATGAAGGGGTTCCGGGAATACGCAGTGCATCCCCTGCCGCCTTCGCCTGGTTGATGGCGTCACGGAAGCGGTTGCCAGCATAGCACTGCTCGAATGCTGCGGTATCGAGACCGATCTGGCGCGCATAGGCGACAAACTGCGCCCTGGGGTCCGCCTGCCCGCTCCACTGGCGCTGGTTGGTGAAGAGGTAATCGTGCATCGCCCAGTATTTGTCGGCGCCCTGCTCACCCGCGCAACGCGCCGCTTGTGCGGCAGGCGCGCCATTCACGTGCCCGCTTAATGGATATTCGTGATATACGAATTTGACCTTGCCGGTCGCAATGTATTCCTGTTCAAACTGCGACGATAAAGCAGTTGCGTAGTAGGCGCAGCCAGGGCACTGAAAATCTGAATACTCCGTGACGACCACCGGCGCTCCGGCGCTTCCCTTGAAGAAAAAGCCGTTTTCGTCCCTCCCCATGGGAACATTCGTCGCCGGACGCGCCGGCTCCCGTCCAGGCGTCGCTGCGGTCTGCCGGTTTTGCAGCGCGACCGTTGCAGCAATCGCAATCACCAGCAGGACAGCGGCGCCCATCGCAATGTAGAGTGCGCGAGAAACGCCGCCGCTCTTTTTCGTTTGAACCGCTCGACCGCGCTGCGAACGTGTGCTCATAGTCTGCTCCATGTGTGGTATCGCACCTGATTTCCCGGAATGAACAGGCGCCGCAAGATCCACTGCACCAGGGGAAAGGCGCCCCTTCGCTTGCCCCCGGATGGAGGAGGAGGGGTGATGTCCGAGCGTGACAACGCAGGAACTACGGACGCCTCTACCCATGGTTATTCTATCAATATTGAGCGTATTATATCATTCCTGCAATAGACCACACGTTTGCGGAGTTTCTTTGCGGATAAGAGTCCGGTGAGAAAGCACTGTGCTATAATACATATCCACGAGCGCTATCGATGTCACTCTCTGCCTCCCCTTCCGGGTACGTCACCTTGTCGTATATGCGCTGATCTATGATGCCGGAAGCAGAAAACGCCGCCAATGTTGAATGTGCTCTCCGCTGATGTCTTGAATATCGATCATCTCTTTTTGTCAGTCCCGCGCGCCGTTGTTCAGCAAGGGCAACGCTACGTCGAGCACGGGCAGGTGACTATTGATCAAGTCGATACGCACACGGCACAGATCCGCGTCTTTGAGTCGCCAGGGGTGGCGCATCAGGTGATTATTCGCTTGCACAACCGCCAGATCTATGTCGGTTGCACCTGCCCGCAGCGCCACTATTGGTCGCTCTGCCGTCACCGCGTGGCGGCATTGATGGCGCTGCGCGATCACCTGATCACACACCCTCCAAGCCTCTGGCGCGCGGTAATCGGCAAGGTGGTCGAAGCACAACCGCAGCGCTCACCCGTCATTCATCACGCCGCTATCGTGTTCAGTTTGCAACGCGCAAACGTCGGTTGGTCAATCGTCCCCTACGCTCTGTCGGACCGTCACGTGCCATCTGAGGCGCTGCGCGATCCCAGAGCGCTTGCATCTGCCATTGCGTCGCTGAATCTATCACGCGAGGCGCGCCCGATCCGTTCGCGCATCAATCGCATTTCCTATCCCTCCGTGTCTGCCGAAACGGTCAATGCCGCCAATATGGCGATTGTCGCAGCCAGCAGCGCGCCGTATTCCTATGCTTACGACCAGAGCGTCGCCTATGAGCCGGTGCTCGCGTTGCTCGCCGATCAACTGGTCTACCTTGGCGATCAGGACGATCCGCTGCAATCACAGGTGCAGGTGCGGACCGAGTCGGCATCAGTCGAGATGGACATCAGGCAGGACGACAGGGGTACGCTCCGCATTCGGACGCTGTTGAATATTGCTGGCGAGCGCATTGCGCTCGACCCGCGCGATACGGACATCTTGCTGCAAAAACCCCTCTGGGTGATCATCGGCGACCTGTTGCTGCCGGTGCACAACGCCAGCGACGCGACGACGACGCTGATCATGCACCCGGACCTGACCATCCCGCCGAATGAACAGGAAGAGTTCTTCGAGCGGTATCTGCTGCCGCTGGCGGAGAACGTGCCGCTGAATGGCGATCTCTTGCATCGGGAGGAGATCGATGTCGCGCCAACGCCTCGCGTCTATCTGAGTGAAGCGGACGGAACCCTACGCGCCCAACTGCGTTTTGCCTATGCCGATTATGAGGCGCCGGCAGAAAAATCGCCTCTCCAGCACATCATTCGACGGCTTCCGGGAACCACGACCCTGGTGCGCATCCGGCGCCGCGTCGAAGAGGAAGCAGCCATCCTGCGCGACCTCGGAACCGCAGCATATGGGCTAAAAAAGGTCGCCGACATCGGGTGCTTCGAACTGCGCAAGGCAGTGCATCCTCTCGATTTTCTGCTGCACCACATTCCGTTGCTGATACAGCGCGGGTTCGAGATTTTTGGCGAAGACCAGATGACCACCGCGCGGATCAACCGTAACCGCCCGCAGATTTCGTTCCGCATCAGTTCCGGCATCGATTGGTTCGATCTTGAGGCGATCATTCGCTTTGGCGACCTTGAGGTTCCCCTGAAGGAGGTGCGCCGTGCCATTCGTCGCCGCGAGAAGTTTCTGAAACTGGCGGACGGCACGCTCGGCGCCATTCCCGACGAGTGGATCGAACGCTATCGTCACCTGTTCGCTCTTGGCAACGAAACCGATCACGGCGTGCGCCTGGCGCACGGACACCTGACCCTCATCGATCAGGTGCTCGCCGACGCCGACCACGCGCATGTCGATGCGGAATTCGAGCGGCGCCGCGAGCGCCTGCGGTCGTTCGATCACATCCCGACGCAACCGCTGCCGCTCGGTTTTCGCGGCGAACTGCGCCCCTATCAGCGCGCCGCCTATGAGTGGCTTCACTTCCTCAATGAGTATGGCTTCGGCGGATGTCTGGCAGACGACATGGGCACCGGTAAGACGGTCTGTACGCTGGCGTTTCTGCAATCGCTCGAAGAGCGCAACCCCGATGGAGCCGCCAGCCTGATTGTGATGCCGCGCTCGCTGTTGTTCAATTGGGCGCGCGAAGCCGCGACTTTCACGCCCGATCTGCGCGTCTACGTCCACCACGATACCGACCGCAGCGATGATCCGGCGCTGTTCGACCGCTACGACCTGGTGTTGACCACCTATTCCACGATGCTGCGCGACATCCGGTTGTTGCGGCGCTATCGCTTTCGCTACGCCATCCTCGACGAGTCGCAGGCGATCAAAAATCCGCTGGCGGAAACCTCGAAAGCGGCGCGCCTGATCAACGCCGAACGTCGTCTGGCGCTCACCGGCACGCCGGTCGAAAACTCGGCGCTCGAACTCTGGAGCCAGTTCGCGTTCCTCAACCCTGGATTGCTCGGCAATCTGGACTATTTTCGGGAGGCGTTCGTCACCTCTATCGAAAAGAAGCAGGACCAGGAGACAGCACGGTTGCTGCGCAAAGTGGTCTATCCTTTCATCCTGCGTCGCACGAAGGATCAGGTGGCGCCAGAATTGCCACCGCGCAGCGAACGGTTGATCGAAACCGACATGGAACCGGCGCAGCGTCGTCTGTATATCAAACAGCGCGACTACTATCGCGCGTTGCTGCTGGGATTGATCGATAACGAAGGGATCAACAAGGCGCGCATAAAGGTGCTCGAAGGGCTGTTGCGCCTGCGCCAGATTTGCAACCATCCCCGACTGGTCGACGCCAGTTTCCGCGGCTCGTCGGGCAAGTTCGAACTGCTCCTTGAAACGCTCGAAACCCTGAACGCCGAAGGGCACAAAGCGCTGATCTTCTCACAGTTCGTCCAGATGCTGCACCTTATCCGCGAAGCGCTCGATACGCGATCCATCCGGTATGCCTACCTCGATGGACAGACCCATCAGCGCCAGCAGGAGGTGGATCGTTTCCAGAACGATGAGACCCTGCCATTCTTCCTGATTAGCCTGAAAGCCGGCGGTGTCGGGCTGAATCTGACTGCCGCAGATTATGTCATTCACGTTGACCCCTGGTGGAATCCTGCGGTCGAAATGCAAGCAACCGACCGCACCCATCGTATTGGTCAGGAGAAGCCGATCTTCGTCTACAAACTCATTACCCGCAACTCCGTCGAGGAGAAAATCCTGAGCCTCCAGCAGCGCAAACGCGAACTTGTTGCACAACTGATCACTGCCGATGCCAGCATGCTCAAATCACTTACCCGTGAGGACGTGGAGGCGTTGTTTGAGTGAAGGACGGTATAACGTTCGACGTGCAACGTGCAACGTGCAACGTTCGCTCCTCTTGCTCCTGCTCATCTTTTTTGCTGCGCCACTCCATGCCGCGCCGGTGCGCCAACCGACCGTGGAGGACCTGACCCTCGGCACTTCGGCGCAGGGTCGCCCGATCACAGCGCTGCGCATCGGCAATGGACCGATCAAACTGGTGATCATCGGCAATACGCATGGCGCGCCAGAAGCCAATACGCATACGCTGGCAACCATGCTTGCCGACCATTTTCGCGCCAATCCGCACGAGGTTCCGCCTGCCGTACGCCTCTACATCATCCCCACCATCAACCCCGATGGATTGGCGCTCGGTACGCGGTTCAACGCGCGCGGCGTCGATCTTAATCGCAACATGAACACCAATTTCGACGCATGTCCCGACAACGACTGGCGTGTGACCGTATTCGGCGCGTATGGCATCGTGTCCGACACCGGCGGACCCTACCCCGACTCGGAGGTCGAGAGTCGCCTGGTGCGCAGTTTTCTGCTCGACGCCTGGGGGGCGATCTTCCTGCACTCAGCGGCCGGCAACGTGTTTCCCGCGTTCTGTGACCATGCGCCATCCATCGAGATGGCACAAACCTATGCCACCGCCAGCGGCTACCGCTACACCCGCGTCTGGGAACAGTACATCATCACCGGCGGCATGCACGATTGGGCAGCCAGTCTGGGGATCGCGGCGATCATTCCCGAACTGCTCACCGGAACAGAGCCGGAGTTCGCACAAAACCTGGCAGGAATTCAGGCGGTGCTGGCGGCCGCAGAAAAACTGCTCCCCGCGCCGGAAGATCACGTCGAGCATGGCATCGTCGTACCGGCAATCCTCTGGCGCTTCTGGAAGATGCATGGCGGCGACGACCTGTTCGGTCCTCCGCTGATGCCGGCGGTCGTTGAGGAGGGCGTGATACGCCAGATATTCGAGCGCGCCGTGTTGGAGTTGCATCCCGAATGGGCAGACACGCCGTACCTGGTTCAGGTGACGCCGCTTGGGCGCACCTGCTCGCCGCCCGTTGGTGCAGCGCTACGCAATGATTGCACGCCTCCCGGATGCCGCCGTTTCACCGAAACACCCTATGCGATCCGTGGCGCGTTCGCCGCATACTGGGAACGTTACGGCGGGTTGCACACATTCGGCTTCCCACTGAGCGACGAAAAGGTGGCATACGCCGCCAACGGTCAGCAGCGCGCGCAACAGGTCTTCGAGCGCGCCGTGTTGATCCTTAACGACGATGGCAACGTGTCGCTTGCCCCGCTCGGATGGGCATTCCTGGTGCGGGAACGATCGCTTGCGCCGACAGCGGCGCATCAGGTGAGGTGATTCTGTATGTTGACTGAACTGTTTTTGATCCGCCACGCCGAACCGGATCGTGCGACTGGTCTGCCCTATGCCGTTTTGCCAGGACCGCCGTTGACGCTGCGCGGCGAGGAGGAAGCGGTGCAGGCGGGGCACTGGCTGCGCGAGCGCGGTATCGAGCGGTTGCTCTCGTCACCGTTCACCCGCGCCAGTGTTACCGCTACCACCATTGGGCAACTCATTGGATTGGAACCGACCCTGATCGAGACCTTACGTGAGGTGGCGCCGGGGGAAACACATCCAGAAGTGCGCGCCCGTATCGCCGGGCTGATCGATCAACTTGACGATACATCGTTGCAGCGCGTCGCGCTCGTCACTCATGGCAGTTGCATTCTTGCCGCTCTCCAGCATACAACGAATGATCGCATCGATTTGAGCGGGCATCGCTACGACTATGGGAATCACACACCAACGGCGGGCATCTGGCATGGAGTTCGCACCGAACACGGCTGGCGCTGGTCGCTGGCGTTTTATCCTGGAAGAGCCACCGAAAGTTGAATGGCGAGATGAGCGGTGCACGGCGTAGGGGCGTAGGGACGCCCCCCATGAATACTCCAACCCCGACCCCTCATACCAATGACGATTGAAGATGCCGCATACTTGTCATTCCGAGCGCAGCGACTTATCATTCCGAGCGCAGCGACTGGTCATTCCGAGCGCAGCGAGGAATCTAAGCGGGTCGCGCACGACCCCGCGCGCTGATCGGGGTGACCATGCCGGATGGTCACAGGGAATTGGTATCAGATCAAGTTCTTGTCACTTCTCTGGCATTATCGTACAATACGACATATAATAGTAGAACGGTGCGTACACGGCGATAATGGCAGCGTTCCCTGATTTTTCGAGAAAACGCTCCATTTGTCACGATCTTCAGATGAAGAGCCTTGTACTGCCCGACAGTATGCACTGCTCGACATGACACACGCTCACACACCCCTATGAATGACATACGCTGTCCCCGCCCCTGCCCCACTGTTGCCGCCATGCGCCACGACTTCCATGCGTTGCGCAACCACCTCGCCGCTGGTCATCGTTGCGTCGATGCATGGCTGGCGCTGGCGAAGTTGGTGACCGTTCCGGCGCACCGGCTTGATTGCCTGGCGCGCGCAAGCGCCCTCGCGCCGGACGATGTCGAACTGGAGATCGCGTATCTGGAACAGCGTCTCAATATTGATCCGGGCGATGCCGAAGCAGCAGGAGCATTGCGCGCGGCGCGCGCGCGGCGCGCGTTGATAGGGCACAAGCCGCGCCTGTTTAAGCAGATGGATGCATCGCCAACCCTGGGGTCCATTCTTGTGCAAATGGGTGCGATCACACCGCAGGAACTGGAATGGCTCCTGGAGGAACAGGCAGCAATCCGGCGGCGGGGCGAGCAGATGATGTTCGGCGATATCGCCGTCGCGCGCGGCAAAGTGACGCCGGAGACTCTGGCGCGCGCATTGATGGTGCAGATTCAGCAGCGAGTCGAGAATGACGGAGCGCCGCGCGCGCTGGGCGAGTACCTGATTGCCAACGGATTGCCGCCAGAACGTCTCGAACAGGCGCTGACCGAACAAATCTACCTGCGACGGATCGGCAGGCGCGAAACGCTCGGCGAAATCCTCTTGCGGCGGCGATGGGTTACGCGCGATCAGATCGAACGCGCTCTGGCGCAGCAGCGTCAGGATGCGCTGTCGCTGTTCCGTTGAATGTGGCGCACCGCCGACGGAGCGGGCATCCATCGCACATCAGACAGTGATTTGCACATTTACGCCGGTCGATAAAGGCGCGTTGTCCACCGGGTCGATCACAGCGCGGGTTGCGCGCCAGGCAATGATGGACGCATGCTTCGATGATCAGTGCGTGAAAGTGAGCAAAGAAGAATGCGCCGTTGCCGTTCGTTTCCACCGCGCGATGCACATGAAAGGGTTCGCCGGCGATGGTCGCAAGAGCCGGAAGAAACGGCGACAACGCACGCTCGATCAGATGCTGCACCGCCACATACGGTGCGCGAAGGAAATCGAACCCCGGCACGAGATCGAGACGCGCAAACAACCGTCGCGCATAGGCATCGACCACAAACACGGGATGACCACCGCCGTAGAGCATGACCGTATCAGCGGTCTCGCGCCCAATGCGCGGCAGCGCCAGAAGACGCGCACGCACCTCTGCGCGCTCGCCAGAAAGCAAACGGGTTGTGGTGCAATCGTACTGCTGCACGATCGCACCACAGATGGCGTGCAAACCGGTGGCTTTTTGGGCATGAAAGGCGCAGGGGCGGATCAGCGCAGCGAGCCTGTCAGGACGGGCAGCAGCCAGTGCCGACGGTGACATCAACCCTGCGTCGCGCAGGCGGACAATCGCCGCCTCGACCGTTTCCCAGCGTGTTTGCTGAACGAGAACGGCGCCGACCAGCACCTCGAACGGCGGATCATCGCTGATGACGGGCCACCAGTGTGGTTCATGCCCGAAGTGTTCGTCGAGAGCGGCAAAGCATGCAAGTAACCGCTCCCCCAGTGCATCAACGCCGGTCACACCATCTCCAGCGCGAAATCCACTTCAAACAAGCGACACCAGGGCAGGCGCGTGCTTCCCGGCGTGATGCGCCAGCGCCCGGCGAATCCGGGAAGCGCGCCAATACGCGCGTTCAGGTGGGTTTCGATCCAGCGGCAGATCGCCCCAAGCATCGTATCATCCGGTTCGCGCGTACCGGCGGTGCGTTCGAGCATAACACGCGCAGCGCGGCGCACCACATGCTGATATCCCCAATCCTCGACAAAACGGTGGAGCAGAAAGCGCAGATGGGCGATCCGTTGCGCCGGGGTTGTTGCCAGGAGCGCGGCACACCCCTGCGCCAGCGCCGTGCCAATCGTATTGCCAGCAGTGTTCCAGGCGCCAAACCCGGCGAGTCGTGCAAGATCGACCTTCTCGATGAGCAACTCCATCAACACCGGATCGGCGCCATTGGGGTAGGCCACGTCCGCCACAATCACCTGTTGCCCGCTCTCCTGAAGTTCGCTCACGCGATCAACGAGCGCATCGAGATGATTGTACCGCTCCTCACGCTCTTCCGCTGCAAACGTTTCGTCCCACTCAGTGCGACGCGGAGAAGGGGTATTGACCGCCAGCCACAGGTCAGGAGCGGCGTCGGCAGTCGCCACCGTGCCGCCAATGGCGTGGATCTGCCGTTCGACCGTTAAGCGGACAGGACCATCTTCGTAGGGAGCGACGATCTCCTCACCGCCGGGAATGGCATAGATTGGCGCAATGCGCGGCGCGCGCCCGACATGCTGATTGATGATCCGCGCCAGCAGCGCACATCCCACTTCATCGGCGCCGGGGTACATGAGCAGGATGCCTGCTGCACGCGCGCCCTGCTCCTGCCCATCAATCGTTGGGTGATGCCGTCCGAGCGCCAGCAGATCCGCCCAACTCGCCAGCCAGCGTTTTTCGCGTGATCCCAACCCAAATGGGCTGGTATCGTCGGAACTGAGAACCAGAAGATCGATGGCGCCTGCGTCGAGCAAGTGGAGCGACGCCAGGTTGACCATATGGTTGCGCAACCGGCGACGCAGCATATCGCGCAGTGCTTCGGGAGGAATCTCGGCGCGCAGCGCAGCAATCTCATCGGTCAACGGCTCACCCTGCACCGCGCGGTCGAGCAGTTGCGAGAGGCGGTACAGGCGCGTACCATAGGTAGCCCAATAGTGTGGTTCTTCGGTGCTGTCATCAGCATTAGATATGCGCGTAATCACATTGAACGCCAGGATGGGCAGATCGGGCAGTTCGTTCTTGATAGCGCGCAACATATCCAGGCGGCTTAACGCCATCCCTGGCGGATCATCGCTGATGCGAGAGGCGATCAATCCGCCAAACGCCAGCATTTCAACATCGACGATCAACGCATCGAGCGCGGGGGCGATGGCGTGCAACCAGGACGCGAGATCATCACAGCGCGCCGGTTCGCGGAAATGGCTCAGCAGATCGTCAGGCGGCAGCACCAGTTCGACTCCGGCGATGGCGGCAATCATCGCCGGATATCGGGTATTGACGGGCCGCTCATCGAGCGGAAGCAAACCAACCTTCATGACGTCGGCATCTCCCCTGGCGTGGATGGATAACAAGAAACCGCACGATGACAGCCATCATGCGGCTTCGAGGCGCAACAACACGCAATTACTTGGTTTCGCGGTAGAGGACGTGCCGGCGCAGGGTTGGATCGTAGCGGCGCAGTTCGAGCCGGTTGGGATCGTTCTTGCGATTCTTCGTCGTCGTATAGGTATGTGCGCTCTCGGTGCTGCGCATTTTGATAATAATCCGGTTGCCTTTCTTACTTGCCATAGTTCGTCCCTGCTTCGAGGTTCATCTGCTATCGTATACCATCTTCTGGTATTGTAGCAGTAAGCGCCGGGGTTGGCAAGAGAAGTGATTGACAGCATCGGTTAACAACCCGTATAATTGCACCAACTCCCCGCTCTGCGCTCAAATGAATCGGACGTTGATGTTCACCAAAGGAGGGACTCGATGCTGAATCTCGCCATTATTCTGGAGGAGAGCGCGCGCCGGATGCCCGGAAAGACTGCTGTCATCCTCGACAGCATTCGCCTGAACTATGCCGAACTAAACGGCGCCGCCAACAAAATTGCCAACGGTCTGGCAAATCTCGGCGTGCGCCCTGGCGACAAAGTGGCGATGATGATCCCCAACACGCCACACTTCCCGATGTGCTATTTCGGCATTCTCAAGGCTGGCGCGACGGTTGTGCCGCTCAATGTGCTATTCAAGCGCGATGAGGTTCGGTATCATCTGGAAGACAGCGACTCGGTCGCACTGATCGTCTGGGAAGGATTCCTCGATGAAGCCGCGTCCGGCTTTCACGCGGTCAAAACCTGCCGTCACCTGATCGTCGCGCAGGCGCCGGGTTCCACGGCGACACTCCCCGATGGCGCGATTCCGCTCGGCAGTCTCCTCGCCGAACACGCTCCGGTATTCGATACGGTCCAGACCATGCCGGACGATACGGCGGTTATTCTCTACACCAGCGGCACGACGGGTCGCCCCAAGGGCGCGGAACTGACCCATGCCAACATGTTCTTGAATGCCACGATCTGCACCGATAAGTTGCTGAATGTCTCGTCAGAAACGGTGGGGCTGGCGGTACTGCCATTGTTTCACAGTTTTGGACAGACGTGTGTGATGAACAGTCTGATCTACGCCGGCGGCGCCATCACCATGCTGCCGCGCTTCGAACCGCAGAAGGCGCTCGAAGTGATGGCGCGCGACCGGGTGACGTATTTCGCCGGCGTGCCGACGATGTATTTCTATCTGCTCAATTTCCCCGGCGCAGATCAGTATGATCTGTCGGCGCTTAAGTTCTGCGTCTCAGGCGGCGCAGCGATGCCGGTCGAAGTGATGCATGCCTTCAACCGTAAATACAATGTCACCATCCTCGAAGGGTACGGTCTCTCCGAAACTTCTCCGGTGGCGTCGTTCAATCATCTCGACCGCGAGCCAAAGCCGGGGTCGATCGGCGTGCCGATCTGGGGCATTGAGATGCGCGTGGTGGATGACCAGGGGCGCGAGGTTCCCAACGGCGAACTTGGTGAGATTGTCATTCGTGGGCACAATGTGATGAAGGGGTACTACAAGCGTCCCGACGCAACTGCTGATGCGATTCGCAATGGCTGGTTCCACAGCGGCGACATAGCCTATCGTGACGATGACGGTTTCTTCTTCATCAAGGATCGCGTGAAGGATATGATCATCCGCGGCGGGTTCAATGTCTATCCGCGCGAGATCGAAGAGGTGCTCTACGGGCATCCAGCCATCGCCGAAGCGGCCGTCATTGGCGTTCCCGATCAGGCGCTTGGCGAGGAGGTCAAGGCGGTTGTCGCCCTGAAGCCAGGGCATACGGCAACCGAGACAGAGATTATTGAGTACTGTAAGGAACGCCTGGCTGCCTACAAGTATCCGCGCATCGTCGAAATCCGCGAGACGTTGCCCAAGACGGCGACCGGCAAAATCCTCAAGCGCGAATTGCGTCAGATCGAAGTGACTGCATAGAGGCGAGGCGCTGCCTTGCCCTCTCCGCAGTGTGCATCACCGGTGCGACGGCGCCGCGCCGATTGGGGCGCGACCGCGCCGTCGCGCCGCGATGAATACGACGGCATGCGTCCATAATGGATCATGCTGTAACGCCTCCAGCATGCCGCTCCAGCGCCTGACGCAACACCGGATAGGGTTGGGCGCCGATCAGACGTTCCACGACGCGCCCATCTTTGAAAATGTGGAGCGATGGGATGCTCCTGATGCCAAACCGCTGCGCCGTGCGCGGGTTTTCATCCACGTTCAGTTTGGCAACCACTGCGCGTCCGGCAAATTCCTGCGCCAACCGTTCGACTACCGGCGCCACCGCGCGGCACGGACCACACCATGGCGCCCAAAAGTCGACCAGCACCGGTTGATGGCTAGCGCCGACAACCTGATCGAATGTCGCATCAGTGAGCGTGATCGGTTTCGATCGCGTGGCACGTTCCGCTACTTCCTGGCGTGTTGCCGAGGGTTCAGGCATCGGGCGCGACGCCTGGCGCGTCAGCGGCACGCTCGGACCTTGCGGCAGGGGCGGCGGTGCGCCGCCATCGGTCAGATGTGTCAACCATGCGCGCAGCGCTTCCTCAGCAACAACGCCGCTTGTTCGCGCAATGGGTGCGCCATTCTTCACAAAAATCAGACCGGGAAGTGCAGTAATGCCGTATTGTTGCGCCAACGCCGGATTATCGTCGGCATCTACCCGTGCCAGCAGCGCGCGCCCGGCAAAGATCGACGCCAACCGTTCGAGTGTTGGATCGAGTCGCTGACAGGTCGGGCATTCTTTGCGGTCGAAGATCAGCAGCACCGGCAAACCCGCACGCAGCACGCGGTCGATGCTTTGCTCGCTTGTGCGGACAGGTGTTGAAAATGTCATGGCAGTCCTCATCAGTGTGATTGTACACGCTGATGTGACTCTACTCCGCTGATGTTGGTTTTGTGGTAGCAACGCATTAGCAGGATATTAATTCCCACGGAAATGCCGCTTCTTCTCCCCACGCAACCTCGACCCGTTGACTGTTGATGGTGACTACCGCGCTATCGGGATGAGCTTCGATGAAAACGCGCAAAGGCGCATGGCGCCAGTGCAGACGAACGCCGTACATGCGTCCGTCGATGCGCCAGGAAGGCGGCAGATCGGGGCGAATGATGAGTTGCTCACGCTCTGGCGTCAATCCGACCAGCACATGGAGCAACAGGTGAGTGGTCAATGCGCCCCAACCATACCCTTCGCCGCCGCACCGCCCGTCGAGGGGCCAGTACTCGCACGCCACCCCCGGCAATGTGCGGTCGGGATGCGCCTGATGCGCATCCCAGAACGTGTATGCCCGATCAATCACTGCCGCAGCCAGTTCCGCCGCGTGATCGGTCAAGCCGGCGCGCAACGCGGCTTCAGTCGCCGTCCAGGCGAACATAGGCCACGTCAATATATCAGGGTCGATCTGGGCAATCGCCGAACGAAGCGCATTATGCCGCTCCGGTCGCGCGACACCCAACGCCACCGGCGCCAGCAACATCACATCATCCACTCCGGTCGGACCGCCAGCGCGCGTGTCGTAATCGGCATAGCGGTTGAATGCGTCCTGCCACAGCGCATCGGTGCGCGTCACATACTCCTCGGCGAGCGCCAGCCACTCGTGGGAATCGGTGGCGCGTCCAAGCTCTCTGGCGATGTTGTTCATGATCAGGCAGGCATGGGCGAAGGCGGCCTGAAGATCGACAGGGCGCACGTGGCGCACCGGATGACCGCCGCCAAGCGGTTGTTCGCCAAATCGCGGCGAGTCGTCCTGCCCTGACTCCCAGCTACAGGCGTAAACCAGCCAGCCGTCCGCATCGCGCCGGTTCTCCAGCCACCAGTGCAGATAAGTGGTCAATGCCGGGTAAATGTTCGCCAGCCACTCGCGGTTGGGGCGCAGGTTGGCGAGCCAGTCCAGCACGAGCCAGGGATAGCCCCATTCTGGCGCAGTGCCACACACTGTACCATCGGCAGCGACCATGTTGTAGCTGCCATCTTCGCGTGAACAGGGCACGTTTGGTTCAGGCGCGTCAACGAATGTCCCCAGAAGCAGATGCTGTGCCAGCGCCGGATCGGCATAGGCGAGCAAGAGCGCATCGATTGCCGCCTCGGCGAGGACGACGCGCGGCGCCTGGATTTGCATCGCATCCCAAATATGGCGGTAAATGCCGGCAGGCGCGCGCACCATCATGCGCAACGTTTCGAGGTCGTAGACCAGCCCGCGTCGCCAGTGATCGGGCCAGTCCCCTTCCAGAATCGGCGCACGCGCCCAGAATGCGTCATCCTCCGCCTGCTTGCGCGCGCGGTCGGCTGCTGCCGTGCGACGCGCGGCGCGTTGCCGATGCTGCGCCATGCGCAACGTCTTGCCGCGCGTCATATACAGGTCGATCTGTTCACACGGCATCGCAAATCCCAGTGTAGCAAAGAGCGCCACCGTTTCGCCACGCTGCCCGGTGACGGTCACAAACCCTTCGCCCGGCAACCCTGGCGCCTGCGCTGCCGCCCAGGCAGCGGCAAGCGCCGGATCGGGCGTTATGCCAATGTCGGCAAGCGGCTGCGAGGCATGCACCACGAACGCATCGCCATCCTCAAAACTTTGGAGCACCAGGTCGCCATCGACGATCCGACCGACCAACCCAGACTCGCCCCATTCGCCACTGGCAGCCACAGTGCGCGTGTACTCGACGACTACGGCAACACGCGCTTCACCCTGCACCGTCGCCGATGCGCAGAGGGCATGCTCGCCGACCAGGTGGAAGGTGGCATGGAGCGTCGCGCCGCCGTGCGACAGGTCGAGCGTGAAGAGGTTCATCGAATGGTAGGGACTGGAGACAACATCGAACTCGGACAGTTCAAGCGCTCCTCCCAGCGCGAAGCGAAATCCGGCGCGGTAGGTCTCGCGTCGACCGCCATACATGCCCGCGTGCGCCGGATAGTGCCAGCGAAACCCCGCGCCATACGAGCGCAGCACCCCGCGCGGCGAGAGGTTGCGCGTGTGCGTCGGCGTATTCAGATATCCGTGCGGCGTGTAGTCGTCAACTGGAAATGGCATGGCGCCAGTATAGCACACCAAGAACTGAGAACCAAGAACTGAGAACCAAGAACCGAGCATCGAGCGCCAGGCGCTCTTGCGCCACCCATCCGCGCGCATCCGTGTCCTATGCTCTGCCTGATGGAGCACACGGATGACCACGGATCGAGACGAGGTGGATGGATGATAGCACACGGATGACCACGGATCGAGACGGATGGGGACGGATCGCTGAGTGGGATTCCTTGTCCAATCCGTATACATCCATCCCATCCGCGCGCATCCGTCGCGATTCGCGCCGATCCGTGGGCCCACTCCCACCTGGCGCCTGCGCGAAACCGAGCATCGAGCGCCAGGCGCTCTTGCGCCACCCATCCGCGCGCATCCGTCGCGATTCGCGCCGATCCGTGGGCCCACTCCCACCTGGCGCCTGCAAGGCAGGCTTCCTGGCAGTGGCGCATCGTCTCACAGACGCAGGTCGCTTGACCTACACGTCACCAAGTGCGTCTCCTACGCTTGTTGGCGACCAACATAGCAATCAGTGCGATGATCAGCGGCGCCCAGAACAGTCGGCGACTGAAGAAGAACCCAACGGCGACTGCCAGGGCTGCTGCCGCAACCATTCTGCGCGCGGCAATGCTGCGCAGGACGGTGAGCAACAGTCCGACAACTCCAACGGCAATCACAACGAACACGATAATCTTTGGCAGAATGACCATCGCCACTGCGCCGGTGATCAGCAGCAGCGGAAGCATCAGGTCGTCGAACCATTCTGTCTGCGGCGCATGCGGCTGTGGCGCAGGAACCGGCGCGGGTGTGGGAGCGGCAGGGCGCGTCGGCAATTGAACCGTCGGTCCGGTGGCAGGCGCCTGTTCGATGACCAAATTGTTCATTGGCGCGCCGCAGTCAATGCAGTATTGCGCATCAGCCGGAACGCTGGCGTTGCAGCGTGGGCAGACAACAGTAGTGTCAGTCATCGAAGTATCCTTCCAGACGCGCGGATGTGTTCAGAGCCTTGTCTCTTGCTATAATACGCACTCAATCCGGTCGGGGTTGCAGGGGCGCTCGTTTGCGGAGTTCTGATGGCTATTTCAAATAAACACTTTCGCCAGCAGATTATTGAGGCAGCGCGGGCAGGCGAGACGACTACGCCGCGTTGCCCACATGCGCCACCGCAGGGTCAGTGCGGCGGATGCGTCTTTCAAGATCACGACTACCCGGCTCAGGTGGCAGCAAAACGCGCGGCGCTTTGCAGCCTCTGGAGCGATGACCTGCCAGACAATTGTATCGATACGCTCGATGTCGTCGCTTCGCCGAACCCGTTTGCCTATCGCACACGCATGGATTTTGTGGCGAGCAAGGAGCGATTTGGTCTGCGGCGTGGCGGCAGGTTCAACTACATCATCGACCTGCATGAGTGCCATCTCATCCCAACGCATGCCTTCACTGCCGCGCGCGCTGTGTACGAGCACGCAATGGCGCTGGGGTTGCCCGACTACAATCTGAAGACCCATGCCGGTTTTCTGCGGTATGTGGTCGTGCGGCGCAGCCCCGACGATGAACTGCTGCTGGCGCTGGTTACCGCCGCGCCCGAAGAAGAAAAGGTCTCTGCCGAAAAAGTTGAGCGTGTGGCGCTGGCAGCCCTTGAACATCCGGGTGTGCTGGGCGTCCATTGGCTGATCAACGCCACCCGCACCGACGTATCGTTTGGCGAGCCGGTGCGTCACTGGGGGCGCGCAACGTTGCCAATGCGTGTTGGGGCGCACACGCTCGAAATCGGTCCCAATACCTTCTTTCAGAACAATGTCTGGCTGCTGATGCCGCTGCTCGAGGCGGTGCGCGACGCAGTCGCCGCATGCGGGCATGCAGGCGCAATCGCCGATCTATACAGTGGGGTCGGCGCCATTGCGCTTCATATTGCCAGGCATGCGGATCGAATTGTCTGTATCGAGTCATCTGGCGAGAGTGTGCGCCTGGCGCGCGAGAACAGCGTGCGCGCCGGGTTTGAGCATATCGCCGTGATCGAAGCGGATGTCGCCGATGCGCTTCGCGCACAGACGACCGGCGCATTCGATGTGGTTGTCGCCGATCCGCCGCGCACCGGTCTGGGTCCTGAGGTCTGTCGCGAGTTGCTGCGATTGCGCCCCCGGCGGATCGTGTATGTCTCGTGCAATCCGCTAACGCAGCGTGACGACATCCGCGCGCTGCAATCAGGGTATCGTCTGGTGTTGCTCCAGGGGTACGACATGTTTCCACAGACGCCGCATCTGGAGGCGCTGGCGGTGCTTGATGTTATATGAGAACTGAGAACTGAGAACTGAGAACCGGAAACGCCTGCCCGCCCCATCCGCGCGCATCCGTCCCGATCCGTGGCGATCCGTGTTCTATTGCTCACCGCGCGCCGGCGCGGAACCGGGAACGCCCTGCCCGCCCCATCCGCGCGCATCCGTCCCGATCCGTGGCGATCCGTGTGCCCGCTCCCACCGCGCGCCGGCGCAGAACCGGAAACCGAGCGCCGGGAACGCCTGCCCGCCCCATCCGCGCGCATCCGTCCCGATCCGTGGCGATCCGTGTGCCCGCTCCCACCGCGCGCCGGCGCAGAACCGGAAACCGAGCGCCGGGAACGCCTGCCCGCCCCATCCGTGCCCATCCGTCCCGATCCGTGGCGATCCGTGTGCCCGCTCCCACCGCGCGCCGGCGCAGAACCTTGTCTCGCCCCCTGACCGCAACTCCAGGGCGCTCCGGCGCGTACTACGTGGTAGGATCGGTTGCCGTTTCCGCGCAGGTATGCTACCCTACCAGTAAGGCTCTTATGATGCCCGGCGCGCGTGTCGCAGGTCCGCATATGACCGATGTCCAGCAGATTCTCTGCCCCAAATGCCACAAGCCGAATCTCCGGCGCGCACGGTTCTGCCAGCATTGCGGGCACGACGTCATCCTGAATAACGCCGGTCCGCGCTACTATATTACGCGCGTCATCAAAGAAGGTGGGCAGGGGGCAGTCTTTGAGGCGATTGGCGATGATGGTCGCACCTATGCGATCAAGCAGATGCTGGATCGTTTCACCGACCCGCGCGAACGCGACGAAGCCATCGCGCGCTTCGAGGCGGAGGCGAAAATCCTGGAGCGCCTGCGGCATCCGCGTATTCCCCGCGTCTACGCCGACTTCAAGGATGAGGGGTATCACTACCTGGCGATGGACTTCGTGCGCGGGTCCGACCTGGAAGACATCATCCGGCGCGAGCGATTCATTCCCGAAGAGCGCGCTTTGCGCTGGGCGGATCAGATCTGCGACGTGCTGGAGTATCTCCACCAGCAGAAGCCGCCGATCATTTTTCGCGACATTAAGCCGTCGAATATCATGATCGAGCCGGACGGCAACGTCAAACTGATCGATTTTGGCATTGCGAAAGCGTTGCAACCATCGCAGCGCGGCACGCAGATCGGCACTCCTGGCTATGCGCCGCCGGAGCAGTATCAGGGTATCGCCACACCTGAGTCGGACATCTTTTCGCTCGGTGCGACCCTGCACCATATGCTCACCGGACGCGACCCGCGCGATGAGCCGCCCTTTTCGTTCCCGCCGGTCTATGCGTTGCGTCCGAACGTCTCCAAGCGCACGTCTGATGCGATTATGAAGGCGTTGAAGATGAAGCCGGAGGAACGCTATCGAAGCGTGGCAGAGTTTCGCCGCGCGCTGCTGCCAGAACGCGCGCCCGCGCAGGTGCGCGTCGTTCCGGCAACGCAGGCGCTTCCGGCGCCTGCGCAGGTTGCTGCACCGGTGACACCGCAGCCTGTTGCGGCATCAGCAGGTCCGGCGGCGCCCCAATCCACAGCGCCGCCGACCAGTCGGGTCACTCCGACAGGATCGCCATCCGCTCCGGCAGCCGCACCAGCACAAAAACCGGCAGCACGGCAAAAGAAGCATCAATCGACAAGATGGGGCGCTGTGCTCTTTGCGCTGGTGGTCATCGCGCTGCTGGCGGCGACCGTTGCGCTGGCGTTTCCCGATTGGACCGTGCGCACCATTCGGTCGATCCCGGCGCTGGCGACACCAACGCCGCAACGTCTGATTCAGCAGCCGTTCACGGTCGAAAATATCGAGGTAGTCGTACCGCCAGGAGGCGATGTCCGGCAGGCGTTTGTTCTTGCATATACGCGCGCTGTTCAGGAACAGTTTGGACCGCAGGCGCAGATCCACACCAGCGTGCCGTTGTCGTACATCGGCGGCGAACCGCAGAAGATTGCCGAGGATGAGAATGGGACCAAGTATCGCGCCTCGATCAGCGGGTTTATTCTTGTGCCTGCCACACCATAGGTTTTTGCCCGGAGAAATGGCAGAACGTTCACCGTCTGCGTTCGACAACGTTGATAGCAATAGCGGCAACAATTGCCGCCACCAGAACCGCAATCAGCGCGATGGTCACCGTACTCCAACCAGTCTGCCAGGCATTGACGAAAAGCGCACTCAGCGCCACAATGACAATGCCGATACATCCGCGCGTGACGCGCCGTTCAGGTCGATCTGACATGGAACCTCTTTTTTCACACAAGACGTTCCTGTATGATACAGGAAAAACAGGGGGTGGATGATGGGTTTTCTCGACGAATTGAGCCGAAAGCTTGCCGAAGGAGTTGATCGCGCCCGCTTTGAGGCGGAAAAGTTTCAACGGGTGACTGCTATTCAGGGTGAGATCAGTAATCTTCGCCGCCAGGTCGACGCCAAGCGACTGGAGTTTGGCGATCGGGCGATTGAACTGCTCAAAGCCGGCGCCATTCAGTCGCCGACGCTGGCAGCGCTGCTACGCGAGATTGAAGCATTGCAGGCGAGTCTGACGTTGAAAGAAGAAGAGTTGCGCCATACACAGGGGCAGGTCTTCATCGAACCGGCGCCCACACCCCGTGCGCAGCATGTTCCCGTGAGCATCGAGCCGCCACGCCCGCCAGCGCCTGAACCACCGCCGCTGCAACCGGTCGCTGGAGGGAAGGTCTGCCCTTCATGCGGTTTTCAAATGCCGCAGACCGCTGTTTTCTGCCCAAACTGCGGCCTGCGGGTAGGATGAGCGTGCGCGAAATCAGTTCGACACCGTGTGCGTTTCGCTGTCGGGCAGCCAGCGGATCGCCACATTATTCCGCGTGTCCCATTCATCGTCGAGGTCGTCGTCGTCTTCCGTCTTGGGGTGAATGACGATCGGTCCCTCGTTGTACACCCACGCAATCAGATCATCGATTGAATACCACCCTGCGCGATAGGACTCCTGGTCGACCGGGTTGAGCCAGAATTTGATCTCGCCATCCATCCACTGCCAGCGTTCGAGCGAGCGCCACTCCAGGTGATGCTCAGCGAGCACCGCTTTCGTTTCCTCGAAGAGACGCAGCAATTCCGGCAGCGTCAGACCCTTGGTGCGCCGCTTTTGCAGAATACGCCGGTTGATGGCGTCGCGCAGGCGTTCGAGTTCTGGAACATCCAGCGCGTCCAGGTCGATATCGAGAGGCGTTCCCATAGCCGATGCATCCTTTCCAGGAGCGGTCGCGCCTGTGCGCGATTGTCAGTGTACGCACCATTGCGAGACGACATCCGCCCTCTTGAGTCGTGACAGCAGCCACGCCACGACAGGTGATAACCACTGACGCGGGTCGCTTCCCGGCGACCCCGCTTCCATGATAGCAGGGGTTGTTGCTCCTGACATGAACGATTGTGTGACAGTATATTCACAATTCGATGATATTCTGCCATGAGCGTTCAGCGTATGGTACGCTCCGATGGAGGTGATCGGATGACATATTGCCGACACACCCGTACAATCAGCACAACAAATCACACCGATAGACAGGCGCGAACCTGCGTGCCATTGGCGTCCAAGCCTCGTAGCTTCCTGCTGTTTTTGTGATTGGGAAGGGGCGACCAGACCAATACAGGCAAACATCGTGCGCCCGCTACTGTAACGTCGCCGCCTTCGCGCGCTTTCGGTGGCTGAACAGCGCGCGTGGTATGAATGAGAGCGGATTGTGTTACGCTGACCAGTGCCAGCCTGTTGTGGAGGCGACGACCGGATTCGAACCGGTGAATGGGGGTTTTGCAGACCCCTGCCTTACCACTTGGCTACGTCGCCGACTGATCCGATTCTAGCATAGCTGGCGGTCACTGTCAAAGGGATCATACGGCACAGCGCTCGCACGGAGGACACAAAGCCCCGCAAACGCGGGACTCACCGGGGAGCGGCGGCGGCGTGCGTTCAGCCCTCCGGTTGCGCAGCGGGCGCGGCGCCTGCGCAGCCAACCACGCCGTGCCCGGCGTTCCACACGAGCGCCCGGAATCTGTCCGCCGCCCGGCGTGTGTACCGGAATGCCATTGCGCATGGGTCACGCAATGTTGCCCATGCCCAACGGTCACTTATGCTCCCTCGCTCCAGACCCCTACTTCGATCCCCGCCAGGTTTTCCAGCGCCTTGATCAGCGCATGGTTGCCTTCATGCCCAAGCCCACGCGCCTGCAACGTGCGGTAGAGCTGGTGGATCAATGCTGTTCCGGGCAGCGGCACGCCAAGACGGTCGGCTTCCTGCAAGACCAGCCGGATATCTTTCTGCTGGAGATCGATCGTAAAGCCGGGTCGCCAATCGCGCGCCAGGATCTGTGGTCCACGGTTGCTCAACATCCAGCTGCCTGCCGCGCCGCCCGCAACCGCTTCGAGCGCCTTGCGCAAGTCTACGCCGCCAGCCTGCGCAAAGAGAAGCGCCTCACTCATCGCCAGGGCATGCCCCACCACCAGAATCTGATTGACCAGTTTGGTCGTCTGCCCGGCGCCAATCGGACCAAGATGGGTGATGGTTTTACCCATCGCCTGAAAGACCGGCAATGCCCGTTCGAACTGTGCGGCATCACCGCCGACCATGATGCTGAGTGTGCCGCGTTCAGCGCCTTCTGAGCCGCCGCTGATCGGCGCATCGAGCATGTGGATGTGGCGTTCCGCCAGTTGCGTCGCAATGCGCTGAGTTGCGCGCGGGCTGATGGTGCTCATGTCGATCACCAGCGAGCCGGGGCGCGCGCCGTGGATAACGCCGCCTTCGCCCAAAATGACCTGCTCGACATCGGGGGTGTCGCTCACGCAGGTGATGATGATGTCGCTGTGGAATGCCAGATCGCCGGGGCTGCTGGCTGGTCCGGCGCCCTCCGCTGCCAGTTCGGCCATGCGACTGGCAGTGCGGTTCCATACCCGCAACGGAAATCCCGCCTTAAGAATATTGCGCGCCATGCCACGCCCCATGATGCCCAGACCGATGAACCCAACGCGTTCACGCTGCTCCATACGCTCTTCCCTCTGCTCGTTCAGTGCGGAACCTGTTGCACGCCATTGTATCACGCACTTTTCAGGAGACTTCCACCGTTGCGTAACGTTGATGTTATCTGCGGGGATTGTCGCAATAGTCGCGTCTGGCTACAGTAATCAGTAGTCTGATGTTCGTTTCGTGTGCAGGAGTGTCAGCATGGCTTCGTTCACGCGCGTCGTCCTCATCACAATCTGTGTAACGTCGCTGGCGTTCTCATTGCTCACGGCATGCGTTGCAACCCCGGTGGTCGTGACTGCACCACTGCCAGATGGGGCTGTTCCGACTGCGGCCATCTGGAGTCAGGCGCCATTGCCGAAACAGGTTACGCCAGAGCGTATGCCGGTCTTCTCACGTGCGAATGTGACACCTTCACCAACACTGCAATCCATTCCCACACCGCTGCCGACCCCGATTCCTCCAACGCTGCAACCGTTCGGTCCAGGGGGTATGCCACATCCGCTGCGTGTCCGGCGATTGCAGTTCGGCGTACACGCCCATCTATTCTGGACCGACCGTGCCACGCCGTTGCGCCTGGCGAAGGATGCGGGTTTTGGCTGGATTCGTCAGCAGATCCACTGGAAGGACCAGGAAGGTCCGCCTGGCTTCTACGCTTGGGGCGCAGAACTCGACGCGCTGATCGCCGACGTCAACGCGCGTGGTCTGAACCTGATGATCTCCATCGTCCGGTCACCACATTTTTACGGGCGCAGCGGCAGCGACGGATTGCCGGAAAACCCCGAGACGTTGGGAAACTTCGTGGCGGCGCTGGCGCAGCGGTACAAAGGACGCATTCACGCTATCCAGATCTGGAATGAACAGAACCTCGCATACGAAAATGGCGGCTACGTTTCGACCGACGATGCCCGGCATTATGTCGAAATCCTCAAGGTCGCATACCAACGCATCAAAGACGTCGATCCGACGATCATCGTGGTCAGCGGCGCGCCGGCTTCGACAGCGGTTGACAGCCCCGGCGTTGCGATCTCCGACATTCGCTACTACAGTGCCATGTTCGCCTATGAAAACGGCATTATTCGGAATTATGTCGATGCACTCGGCGTCCATCCCGGCGGTTCCGCCAACCCGCCGGAGACCTTCTGGCCCGATGCGCCGAGCCAGGCGCAGGGATGGACCGAGCATCCAACCTTCTACTTCCGCAATGTGGAACGTATTCGTCGCCTGATGGAAGAATATGGGCTGGCGGATATTCCGATATGGATTACGGAATTTGGTTGGGCGACGCGCAACACCACGCCGGGATTCGAGTTCGGCAACCAGGTATCATACGAGCAACAGGCGCGGTACATCGTAGGCGCGATGGAATGGACCGCCGCGCGGTATCCGTGGGTCGATGCGATGTTCCTGTGGAACCTGAATTTTGCTCCGCTGCGCGCACGCAATGGCGAACCCTGGCACGAACAAGCGTCGTTCAGCATCATCAACGCCGATTACACGCCGCGCCCGGCATATTGGGCGATCCAGCAGTACATTGTGCAGTATAATGCCCGCCGTGAATGAGGCAGCCCAACCAACAACCTCACAGTACGACTCGTCGGCTGGCGAGAACGCGGCGCAGCGCCCCGCTCCGCTCGCCGCATTTTTATTGCTGCTCGCGCTCTACCTGCTGACAGCGAGCGGCCATCTCTATTCTCCCGACGAAGAGGCAATGTACTATGTGACGCGCGCAATCGCAACCCGCGCCGATGTCGCCATCGAGGACGGCGATCTTGTGCCGATGCCGCTACGCGAGGGGCGTGATGGGCGCAGGGTGTCTCCATATGGCATCCTGTCATCACTGGCGGCGCTGCCGTTCTTCGCACTGGGCGCATTCCTTGCCGCCGGCGCACCGGTCGAGGTCTACGAGTATCTTACCCGTTTCGGCGTCAGTTTGCTGAATACACCCGTGACCGCCGCAACCGGCGCTGTGATGTTCACATTCGTTGTAGCCCTGGGGTATGGTAGACGCGCCGCGTGGCTGGCTGCCGCCGCGTTTGGCGTTGCAAGCCTGGCGTGGCCCTATGCCCGCACCTTCTTCTCCGAACCGCTGACTGGTCTGCTGTTGCTGTGCGCGGTGGAACGGGCGTATGCCGCTCGCGTGCGGCGCGACCGGCGCGCACTGCTCCTTTCTGGAATGGCAACGGGACTTTTGATTGCAACGCGCATTGCAGCCGCCATTGCGTTGCCATTCGTGGCGCTGTATGTGGGAATGGCTGCGTGGTCGCACCTTTCATCTCATCAGAACGGCGCATACACGGGCACAGGCAAGCGGTTGCGCACTGTGGCGGAGCACGTGGGTCTCTGGAGTTCGGGTCTGGTTCCCGGCGTGGCGCTGGTGGTTGGTTACAACCTGGCGCGCTTTGGCATACCGCTGGCGAGCGGGTACAGCGATGAGGCGAGCGCATTTACAACACCGCTGCTGACCGGGTTGTCCGGGTTGTTGCTCAGTCCCGGCAAGAGCCTGTTCCTGTACGCGCCGGTGGCGCTGCTGGCGCTGGCGGGGGCGCCGCTGCTCTGGCGGCGCTGGCGTTTGGAGACATCACTGCTGCTGAGTCTGGTCATTGCGCATATGTTCCTGTATGCGCGCTGGCATGCCTGGGACGGCGGCGGGGTCTGGGGACCGCGCCTGTTGCTGCCGATCGTGCCGCTGCTGGCGGTGCTGGCGGCGCCGGTATTCGAGCGCGCAACCGCAGGCAGATCCGTCGGAACCCGTCTTGTTGTCGGAGTGAGCCTGACATTCGGGACGATCAACGCACTGGCAGGCGTTCTTGTCAATCCGGCGATCTATCTCAATATGGGCATCCCGCGCCGGCTCATCTACTTCGATGTGGCGCACTCGCCACTGCTGGCGCACTGGCGGATCGCAGCAGAACGCTGGCAGGCGCGGTATGGCGTCGGGCAGTGCATCCTTGGCGATGGTTTCTACTTTGCGGAAGCGCGCACTACCATGTTGCCGCGGATGACCGGCGACCAGGGGGTCATCGCCTGTCGCAGCGACAGACCGACGCTCCTTACCATCCGCATTAACGACGACCGTCCTGCCGGTGCGCCGCCTGGAAATCCGATGCTCGACCTCGCCGGACGACCGATGGCGCTGCGCGACGGTCAGGGAAGCATGGTGCGGGTGATGGTTCCGCCGGGTGAACCGCTCGTTTTGCGGGCGAAGCCATTTGCGCAGACCATACCGGGAACCGAGCGGCAACGAATGGTTGGGTTGCGGGTCAATGAGATCGCGGCTGTCGATGATCGCGGCGTGCGCCTGCCCCTCGCCGATGCCGCCATTGAACCACCTCCGGCAAGCCCACGCTACCGCTGGGGGTGGTATTTCGTTCCGACCGTCCGACACACGACCGATCTGTGGATCGGGTATCTGCTGCGGAGCGACGTTGGTCCGTTCCGTGCGGCGGCGGTGGCGGGAGTATTGGTCGGCACAGCGCTAGCGGCAGGGGTGGCGGGGATGTGGATGGTGTTCAAGGGTGAAGGTTACCGGTGGAAAGGTGACAGGTAGGGGCGCGCTGCGCCCACCCGGAACGCCCGCAGGTGGATGGCAGAACGGAACGGTTCTCGTTTCCTCCCAGGGCGCTGCCCGACCTCAAGGGTCTTGACGGCGATTCAGCGCGGTCCGTAATTCCGATCGCCTCCACCCAAACGCACCAGAAAACCCTGGAGATCGGTCGGTACGAAGAGGCGGACGCGCGCGATGCGTGGTGCAAACGAAGGCGGATCGTCATAGGACTCGGCAATCGTCAACGCGATGCCGCAGCTCAGGTAAACATATTCCGTCGTCATTGCGCCAAGGACGATGGAGCGCCCAGGAGCGACGCGATCCGCCGGTCCCCAGGCTGACACAATCTCGTCAAGCGACGCCAAAGACGGGGGTTCATCGAGTTCGATCAAGAGCAGGCGATCGCCGGCATCCTCGAACCACGCTACCACCATGTGCGGAGGCGCGCTGCGCCGGTAGACCTGGCGGGTGACCAGTTGCAGCGACAGTCTGGCTGGCTCACGCGCCTCCGCGATAACATCGGGGCCAAGCAGATGACGCAGCGCCTGATCTGTCAGGCCCGCTTCGAGCCCATCCCAGTGCAGCCAGTCACCGCGCAGCGCAATCTCAAGACTGGACATCTCTTCCCCTCACCTGCTGGCATCGGACGCAGCCCAGAAGCAGGGCGATCTCTAGTGTCGCGGAATCAGCACTCGCGTCCCCGCCGGGATCGGCGTATTGCCGCGGCGGTGCGTCCAGCCGTTTGCCCGTTCGAGTTGATCAAGCGTTATGCCATGCTGCCCGGCGACCTGCGCCCGCGTATCTTCGGCGATCGCGCGATACCAGCGAATGCCTGGAATGTGCAGGCGATGACCGGCGGCAAAACGCTGCGTGTCATCGACCACCTCAGTGCCATCGAGTTCCGTGATGGTCGCTGCATTGGTGCGCTCACGAATTTGGGCGACTGTCTCGCCGCCGGCGCGGACCGTGTACTCTTCTGCGGTGTTGCTATCGGTTGGTTCCCAGGTTGCAATGCCCGTCAACGGCGCCTCGCTCAGTGTGCCTGCACCCAGCCCGAGCAGATCGGCATGTCCCATAAAATAAGCCACCCGGGCATTTTCCTCGCCAACAGCCGCAACGATGCGTTCCGGCGCTTCCTGAGAATATGTTGATGGATCTTCAAGGATGGTGGGATCCAGATCGGGTTGGAACAGATTTCCCTCAACACGCTGGCGGAGTGCGCGATTCGCCTCCAGTGAGTCGCGCACGTGATGCCATACCTGGAGCGTAAAGTGGTCGGTAAATCCTTCGATCAGCGCCTGACGCGCACTGCCGCCAACCGCTGCCGCAGCGCGACTATAATTCGGATGGGTCACCAGATGCAGAAACTCGTGCATCATGGTTTTGAAGAGCGCCCACCTGCCAACCAGCCCCTGATACTCACGCGGCTGAACAAACACGGTTCCCGTTCCGGCTTCGGCGGGACAGCCGCGAATCACATTGCGCACGTTATGGAACCGTGTATCATTACTGACATAGAGATCGCGCACACGGGTATACTCGGCGCGATCCGGGCGGTCGCGCGATGTATCGACGTTGTGATCGGTCAGCACCTGGCTTGGCTCATAGGATGGCTCGGACATAAAATAGTCGACCCAGCCGGCAGCATATTCCCGCGAGACGGGGCGCGTGGACGCATCGCCGAGAGGGATGCGAAAGCTGCCGGGATGGTACGAACCGGTTGGAGTGCGGCTGGCCATCACAATATAGCGAGCGTAGAAATCTTCCACCGTCTGCTGCGCTGCATCGGCGATCTCACGAATCGGGTCCATCAGGTCTGGCGAAGCGGGCATTTCGTTTTCGGGGTTCACTCGATCGTTGATCAGCGTATCGAGCGCCGCGATCATGTGCTGTTCAAACTCGCCGCCAACCCCTGCGCCAGTCATCGGCGGCGTGGTGACTGAGCCGCCGGAGGTTTGCGCATTCGGATGCAGCGCCTGCTCGACCTCGAGGTGTTGTTCAGCGGTCACCGGACGTGTTCCACTCATCACATCTTCCGGTCCAGCAATGCCTGCCCGCTCGAGGGCATTGAGAGCGCCCCATGTCTGTGGGCCAACGATGCCATCGACGATCAGTCCGTGGCGACGCTGAAACTCGCGCGTCGCGGCATCGGTGAGCGGACCGAAGATGCCATCGACCTCGAGCGCTGGCGTGGCGCCATCACTGTTCAATCGTTCCTGAAGGAATGTGATGTCCTCCGCATGGGACGATCCCTGGCGAAGGGTAGGACGCGATGATTGGGGAGAGCGTTGGGTCTGAATGGTGATACGGTGAAACGCAGTCAACGGTGCGACTGGCGGGGCCGCAGGCGTCAGTCCTGTCTCTGCGCCGGAGTGGAGGCGAAAGTCGCCGAAGTGATGCCCGAATGCCCGATCACCGTCTCGCTGCTGCTCTGGCGTGACCGGCGCCTCCTCAGCAATTGCGGGTGGAGCTGGCCCTTGCCGCAACTGGTTGATCCAGACGGTTGCGATCCCATCTGCCGGTTCAGAAGACCGGGCAGATAGCGGCTTCTTCATACGCA
This sequence comes from Roseiflexus castenholzii DSM 13941, assembly GCF_000017805.1. Classification (GTDB taxonomy): domain Bacteria; phylum Chloroflexota; class Chloroflexia; order Chloroflexales; family Roseiflexaceae; genus Roseiflexus; species Roseiflexus castenholzii. The sequence goes on from NC_009767.1 coordinate 4,369,226, forward strand.
TGCGGACTTCACCTGCGAACGACTATCAGCCCAAATAGCGGTGTGTGCAATATTCGTGTCAGTTGCTCACAAAACACCCGGAATGGCGATCATTATATGATCACATCGCCACGAAGATCAAGACCCTCAAATAGTGATCACTTCATCGATAAGCGCCGTTCTCCGTCGTTCGTGATACATCAGACAAATATAACCCTCTTTTGTGAACACTCATCCGATAGGACGAAACATGATAGAATGAACCTGTCCATACACTATTGAAGCAGCACAACCCGCCTTGCAACCACCGGCCGGTTCTGAATGAGCGCTCTTGTGCACTCATTCCTGGCAGAAACCTCTACGCAACACGTCAAACTCGCATGCCGCATACCAACTCAGCAAGAAGAGAGGAGCCTGCATGCATCCACGCCGTTCACTCCTGGCGCTGATTCTGATAGTGGCGCCTGTATTCCTTCTGACCGTGAGCAACCCACCGGTACGCGCGAATGTGGCACACCCCTTATCCGGCGCATCGGTCTATCTCCCGTTCGTCACGCGACCCGCAGCGGTCGATCTGGTGCTCAACCAGGTTGAGATCACCCAATCAGTACAGAACGGCAGCAACAGCGTGCCGCTGGTTGCCGGGCGCGCGACTGTGGCGCGGGTGTACGTGACCGTATCCGGCGTCGCAGAACTTTCGAACGTGATCGTTGAAGTCTCTGCAACGCACGGCGGTGTGTCGCTACCCGGTTCGCCGCGTCGCTCCAACCCGCGCACGGTCACAACGAGCGCCTCGCGCGGGAACTACGCCAGCAGTTTCAATATCGCCCTTCCGTCCGAATGGCTGTCGGGCAACGTACACCTTACGATCGTCGTCGATCCCGACAACCGGGTCGCAGAATCGAATGAATTGAACAATCGCCTGACGCGCGCGCTAGAGTTCCTGGCGGCGCCGCCGCTTGATCTGACAATTGTGCCGATCCTGTACACCCATACGCCGAATGGTCGCACCTACCCGGCGCCAACGCGCGACACCGTCAGCGACTGGATCATGCGCGCCTACCCGATCAGTGGCATCACAGTACGGCTGCGTGCGCCGATATCATTCACCGGCGACCTGCGGAGCGGCGATGAATGGGAGCGGCTCCTCGACATGATCACATCGGTCTGGCGGAGTGATGGAGCGCCATCATCACGAGTGTACTATGGTCTGATACCAATCGCAAACGGCAATGACCGCTGGTTCAGTAGCGGTATCGCAGGCATCGGTTGGATTGGGTTGCGCACATCGCTCGGGCTTGATCTGACAAGCCCTGCCGATGCTGCCAGTCAACTGGCAGCCCACGAGATCGGGCACAACCTGGGGCGCTACCATGCGCCATGCGGCGTGAGTGGCGATCCCCGGCAGCCATTTCCCTATGCGGATGGGTCGATTGGACCAGACGTGTATGGTCTGGACATCAGCCGCGCGCGTGTCTGGAGTTCAGCGGCGCCGGACAACACGAGGGACTTGATGAGTTACTGCCGACCGCAGTGGGTTTCGGATTTCACTTACCAGGGGTTGTTGAACAATCAGCGCATCTACGGCGCTGGCGTCGCGCAGACCGGATCGGGGCTGCTGGTGCGCGCAAAGATTGCAGCAGATGGCGCAACAGCGCTGGAACCGGTGTATGCGCTCGACCACATCACCATGGACGCACCGCAGTCTGGCGAGTATACTATCGAATTGCTGGACGCTGCCGGAACTGTCCTTGACACCCACGCCACCGCCGCCGTCGAGGTCGAGGGACTATACCATTACGATGAGGATCTGATGCACCACGATCACGACCACATCCATCGTTCGATCATTGCCGTCGTGCCGACGCCGGCGGGAACAGTGGCGCGGGTGCGCCTGAAACACAATGGCACGGTCGTTGCGGAGCAGGCAACCGGCAAGGTTGTCGCGCCAACGGCAGTCGCATCGGCCACACTCACTCAGGAGGGCGCAACCCGGGTTCTTTCCTGGTCGAACGCGGCTACACCGACGTTGGTGCGCTACACGCACGATGGCATCCACTGGACGACCCTCGGCATCGATCTGGTCGGCGGGAGGTTGATCATCGAGCCGGACGCGCTTCCAGGCGGCGGGCAGGGACGGTTCGAGGTCGTGCAATCCGGCGGCGCCACGCTCACCATCGACGGAGCGACTGGAATGGCTGCATCCGATGCGCCGCCGCAGGTATGGATCGATGGTCCTGCAACACTACCGGTTGGTGCGCCGCTCCTCCTCTATGGGCGAGCCTCGGATCGTGAGGATGGCGCGCTTGACGATCTCACCTGGCATATCAGCGGCGCGCCTGTGGGCGCAGGGCAGACGTTGGTGCTAGACCATCCTGCGCCGGGCATGCATCGTATCCGCCTGACCGCACGCGACGCTGCGGGAAATGCAACGGTCGCAGAGCATTACGTCTTTGTCGAGTAGTGGTCAGTGGAATGGGAAAAGGTGGAAGGTGGAGAGTGAAATGGAGGAGATGTCGCAGTGTGTACCATCTCGACAGGCAGGTGGCGTCTTCGAACAAGAATCCGGTATCCACCGCGCCAGCCCGACGCTGATGGTTTTTGCAACGTGAACCGTTCCAGCGCGGTCAGCCCGCGCAGGCGAAATCCGAGTCAACCAGATGTCCTTTGAACAGATCATACGCCAGTATGGTGACGACCTTTACCGTCTGGCGATCCTGCTGACGCCTGATCCAGCAGCGGCACATGCGCTGCTGCGGCGCGTTGCTCGTAGTTTTCGTGAATGCGATCCCGCCAGTGTGCTCAATGTGGCCCAAGCACTGCACGAACTCGCACACACGCGACACAACTCACTCCGTCGCAACAGATTACCCGGCTGGGTAGGCGCGCCTGGCGTCACCGCCGAAGACGCCCCATTGCTTGCCACGATTGCGCGCCTGCCTCACGCACAACGACTGGCGTTGGGGATGGCAGCGCTCCATTCCTTCGATGCAGAGGAGCGTTCATCGTACACCATCGCCGGGCAGGAATGGCGCACCCTGGTGCGAGACGCGCTTCTGTCGCTACTACCGGTCATTGATCCGGCGATTGATCGGTCTATGTTCGACCCGGATCAGGCGCCAGAGGAGTGCCGCCCTGTGCGCGCGGCCCTCACACTCGACCCGACAGTAGTGCATGCCAGTTCCACGATGCGCGGGCATCTGGCGCTCTGCGCGATGTGCCGGCAGGCGGCGCGCGACTGGCGAAGTGTAGTGATGCAGGTAGAAGAGACCCTGCGCGGTGCGTTGCGTCCAATCCGTTTGCCGGAAGATGTGGCGGCGCAGACGATAGCCGCGGCGCGTCCTGATCCACGTCCAATCAGACGACGCCTGATCGAAAGCCGGTGGTTGCGCCGTGCATTCCTGCCGCTGGCAGTGATGTTCCTGATAGCGCTAATCATCTGGCCCCGTGGTCAGGTCGAAGAAGAGTCGCCTCCAACCGCTCCCATCCTCTCACTTCATGAATTGATCGAGCGCGCGGAGCAGACCCTGTATGCTCCGTCGCCTGGCGAGGGAGGCTGGCAAGGCGGATATCTCATACGCTGGACTTTTGCCGACCAGACGTATGCCTACCTGCGCGGCGATCTCTGGATCGACCGTGAAACCGGGCAGCACCGAATTCAGTTGGTCCACCAGCAGGGAGGCGCTCCCTACGAATTTCAACTCGTCGATAGTCGCAGTCAGGCGTGGTACGCTGTGGCGCCAGCATACAGCGCAACTCTGGGATTGCCGCTCGAAGGCGAGGAGTCATGGGGCATACGCGCCAGTGCTGATGCCGACATGCGGCAGCGTCTGTTGCAGGCACGGTTGAACAGCGGGGCATGGGTGACACCGCGCCTCTATCTGGCGCAGGCGCACACGGCAGAGTTGCAGCGTTGGGGACGACGGCAACTCGACGACGGCACACAGGTCGAAGTGATCGGATTTCGCGGCGTCAGCCTGCCTGGTTTCCCACCCGACGCACCGAACACGGTCGACTCGAGCGCCACGATCCTGCTGGTGATCGATGGAGTGACCGGTTCACTACGTGAAATCCGTGAATTGATCGGTCCTTCCGAAGGGGAGCAGGTGAGCCGCACCGTCTGGGCATTCGACGGTGGGCGCGAAGTGGATCCACGCGATGAAGCGCGCATCTTTGGCATCGCATTCGCCTGGAATGGGCGGGGAACGTTCACCGCGCGGAACGAAATTGCCTCGCCCTATCTTCCGCTCCTCCCGTCAGAGGCGATCATCCCGCTCGAACAGGCAATGCGTGAGATGATTGTGCTTCCCGATCCACCGTCCGATACCGTCGAGGCGATCCTGGCGCGCGACCTGCCGATGATTAAGGATGAGATATGGAGTAGTACCACCCGGTATATTGCGATCTACATCGGCGCAGGGCGACGGTTGATCATCAGAGCAGCATATATTGCCGATACGCCGGCGTTTGAAGCATTCACCAGCACTGATGTCGAGCAGTTGCGTGTAGGACCGTATGGAGTCTGGTTACGTCCAGGCGTGCGCTGGAACTATCGGGTGCTGATTGTGGATGGACAGTCGCCGCTGTGGAAAGCGCCCGGAGACGAAGGAGGGCGCTATTTGCCGCTCCAGCCGTTGGTTGTGGACGTGCGTCCGCCTTTGGAGGCAGCATCTCGAAGCGGCGATGAGATGCCACAACGTCAGAAGAGCGTTGGAGATGTGCAGCCGTTTCCGTTGGAATCGATGGCTTCTCTAGATATAGAAGCGCAAGGATATACACGCGCTGAGGTGTTGAAGATAGTGGCGTCGCTTGGCGTGATAACGCCACAGCGGTATGAAGAGCAACGAGCGTTTTTTCTCGCTGACGCAACTGACTCAACACCTCGCTGAGCATCTCAGCGATTTTCCTCGCGGCGCTGAAGTTGTTCGGCAGCCTGACGCTGCACCCAGAGCGGTGGTACGCCATAGAAAGCGCGTTCGGCGTCGGTGACGTTCGGATCGACGCGCCCAACGGTCCAGCGTCCATTTTCGCGGATGAATTGCGTGCCGAAGCGCTGCGGTTGACCGCGCGCCAGCAGCGATCGGTCCCACGCCGCAGCAATGATCGACCACGCGCGCGGATCACCCAGATCAGCAGCGCGCCGGGCAAGAAGACGCGCCAGTTCCCAGTGCGCCGGTTCTTCGCCGTAGAGCATCACCAGCGACGCATGGTAGAAATCACGCTCGGTCTGAAGTTTTCCCTGAGCGTACAGTGTGGCTACGCGGGCGCGACGCTGCCGACCGCGTCGGACGCGATCCTCCGCATCGGCATCGAGGTCGATAATCTGTTCCTCCGCCAGGCGCTCCAGTTCGGCGCTCACGTCATCCGGCATATACCTGTCCATCGTGCGCTCCTGCAACCCATACTGCCAATTATACCACTTTGCGATGGTGAACGAGGGGCAAGAGGCAAGCGAGGTTGACCGTTGAAGGCTGCACATGGCTCAAGCGCACGGCTCGGAACGGTGCGTCCCCATGCCTTCCAAGCAGCCGACGCACATATGTTCCGTCCGTTCCCCAATCCGGCGGTGAAGAACCAGGGTTAAGGCGCAACCGGCGAGGGCGAAGGGCATACCGAACGTCTGCGTCCCCGCCGCTGCGATGACAACGAACCGCGATGCACAAGGACGCCCAATACGGCGTCAGAAGGCTTCACCTGATAGTCTCTCTGCGTGGACGCCCCTGCTGGCAGGTTGAGGCGATCCTGCATGGGCGCCCACACGAGCGTACAGGCGATGTATGGATACCCGCACCGCGTGACGAACCGCCAGGGCAATGCAGGTTATCTTGGCGATCACTACGAGGATAACTCCTCATACCAATTCCCTGTGACCATCCGGCATGGTCACCCCGAGCCGCGCGAGGGGTCGTGCGCGACCCGCACAGATTCCTCGCTGAGTTTACCCTGAGCGAAGCGAAGGACTCGGAATGACACGCATGCGGCATCTTCAATCGTCATTGGTCTAACCCAGCGCCTCGAGCAGCAGGTCAGCCTCCTCCGGCGTGATCCGTCCCTCGGCAACCATGCGCAGGATGGCGGCGCGTTGCTCTTCGATGGTCGTCCCAGACGGCGCGGTTTCCTGCACCGGCGCTTCATCAACAGTCACCGGCGTGGATTCGCCGGAGGGTGGCTCGCCGTTAATCCGAATCGTTGTACCGGTTGCCGCTGCTGGCGGAGGCGGCGCATGCGGCGGCGGAGGCGGCGGAGGCGGCGCATGCGGCGGCGGAGGTGGCGCCGGTGGTTGCGTTCGCGGGATGCCCATGCTTTCCAGTGCACGCTCGACCGCTTCAAGCGCGCCAACGATCCCGGCTTGCGCGGCGGCTGCCGCTTCGCGCTTCATCCGTTCCAGTCGTTCCTCGTCGAACCGCCATTCACGGTCATTAATACGCACGCGCACCTCGCGGGGATGCCCCCCGCGTTGCGCAGTTTCACGAGCGCGTTCTGCCGCTTCGCGCATCTCGCGCTCGATCCGCTGGCGAAGGCGTTCGGCTTTGCGCTGCGAACGACGTGCCCACTCGTCGCTGCGCCCACCCATCTCCCGGCTGAACTCCTCCGCCCAACGGTTCATGTCCCGACCAAACTGCTCGCCCCAGCGCCCCATTTCTTCGGCGAACCGTTCCGCCCAGCGCCCGATGTCGTCGTTGGGAGCGCGCGAGCCGCTCGCGGGATGTGGAGCGCCCTCCCCCATCGAGCTGCTGCTGCGCGGCGTCGCTCCGCGCAGCGACAGATCACCGCCGATAAACAACTCAAGCAACGCTGCCCCTTCACCGTACACCGCACTGAACATCCCGCCACTGGCAGTGATACCGGGACCCCGAACCGTTCCGCCAACCGTTGCTCGCACTGTCAGGCTCACGTCGGACGGTAATTCGATGCGCGCATCGCCGCCGACATTCAGCCGGGTGACGCTATTCGGAGCGAACTCCATTGCCAGCGTCAGGTCGCCGCCGACATGCCCGACATGGGTTGCGCTCTTCACATTGCGCAGCATCAGGTCGCCGCCAATACCACCGGCTTTCAGATCATCGCCAATGTCAATGAACGTCGCGTCACCGCCAATGCTGCCGATGCTGAGGTCGCTGCCGACATTGCGCATATCTGCATCACCGCCAATCGAACCGAGCTTCACGCTACGCACCTGGTCAACCCGCACATCACCGCTGATGCTTCCTCCTTCGACCGCGACGCGATCGCTTCGGCGCAGGCGCAGGTCACCATCCAGATCGCGGAAGCGCACGACCTCCGACACGCTGCTGGCGTGGAGGTCTCCGGCAATCGCGCCAACCATCAGGCTCTGTACTTCATCGACGCCGACATCGCCGGCGACATCGCTTAACGCGACCGTCCCCGACCGATTAACCTGTACATCGCCATCGATGGCTTCAACGACCCGCAGTTCGCCGACGCGCTCGACGAGCACATCACCGGCAATGCGCTCAAGTAACACCGCGCCGCGCACATCCACCACGCGCAGATCACCATCGACACCCTGCGCTTCGATTGAACCGGCGCTGCTGACGGTCAGATCACCTTCGACCCGGCGCACCACAATCGCTTCATCTACTGCCGCAATCTGCGCATTTCCCGCCACATCGCCAACCCTGACCGCCGCAGCACGGTTGATGGCAAGATCACCTTCGACATCACCCAGCGTCACCACGCCGCCGACACCTTCGATCCGCACATCGTCTTGAGCCGAGTCGAGGGTAAATGCCGCGATGCCGGAAACAAAAACAGCATCCTCAACGACTCCCCCAGAAACGGTTGCGGCCGTCGGCGCGCGCAATCGGAGATCGCCCTCGATGTCGCCGGGGATCACGACTCCCTGCTCATCATGTTCCAGTACAATTTCGTGCTCTTCTTCAACCCAGACCTCGAGCACACCGGACTCACCCGGCTCGACACGCAGCGCGCCAGTGCAACGGTCGAAGCGAATGCGCGGCGCATCACCGACAGATATGTATCTGGCTGGCATTTTCCTTACTCCTATTCTACAAAAATCTCGATACGCTCCCCTTCTTCGAGGTCCTGCAACTCGAAGATTCGTCCTGGCATATCGCGCTCAATGGCGCGCAGCACGTCGTCATTCGTCACACTGGCGTTTCGCGGAAAGAGACGCGCACCCAGTTTGAGACCGACGGTCACCAGGCTGGCGGGGATCGTGACATTGATCTTCTGTCGGCGCGAATGAAGATCAGTGACCACCACGCGCAATGAACGGGGGCGCGCTGCGGTGCGAGCACGAACACGCGCCACATCGTCGGTGATGGCTTCGAGCAGACGAGCGCCTTCTTCGGCAGAGATCTGACCCTCTTCGACCATCCGCAGGATGCGCAGACGATCATCCGTCGTCGTCATATGATGCTCCTATGATCTCAGCAACCGCAGCGCATCCTCGACCGAAATCTCCTTCGCCGCCAGGCGGTCGAGAATGGCACGCCGGTCGGGACGGGCGTCTTCTGCGGGAGGTCCGTACCCAAGCGCCGCAACGACGTCGTCGAGGCGGCTGCGCGCCGTGTTGTAGGCGACTTTGAGGTCGCCGGCAACGCCATTGATATTGCCGCGATTTTTGACGAGCAACTCGACAAACTCCAGTTGCTCGCGCGACAACCGCCCCAGGCGACCAAGTGCGAAGCGCCCTTCGATTGCAGTGTGGCAGGCGTCGCACTCCATACGTGTGACATGCAACGCCTCACCGCAGACCGGGCATGTGGTAAGAAGGGGATTCATGGAAGGCATCTCCTTTGTTCAGAGTCGCCTGATTCGGCAGGTTGGCCGTCAGGCGCCGGCAACACGCGCCGGTTCGACCCGTCTGGGGTCATGGAAACGTGCGCCCAGCCAGGTGAGAGCGCGCTCTGCGAGGCGCATTGTGCGGCGGGTGGATGCGGCGCGCGCCTGCCGGGCTTTTCGCTCTTCAGACACCTCGGCGAGCATGGTCTGATACCGCTCGCGCGCTATATCCAGCGATTGTTCGAACGTCAGCAGCATCGCAACCACCTCCTTTCAATCTGACCGGCACTTTGTGCTTTCTCCGTTGCATATCTTACCATGCTTCTCCTAAAAAGTCAATGTATCTTGGTGTTTTACATTACTAATGTGATGTTATTCGCCAAATACTTTGAAAACCAATGAGATACTACTCAAAAGAGCATGCCATCATCGCCGCACAAGCATCCCAACCGTCACAATCACCAGTGTTGCCAGGCTGATCGCTCCGCCGATCAGGAACGGGCGCGGACGGTAGACGAACTCGACGGTATGCGCTCCAGGCGCCAACCAGACGCCGCGCAGCGTATAGTTGGCGCGCACAACCAGCGCCGGCTTGCCGTCTACGATGACTTCCCATCCATCGTAGTAGGCGTCCGCCAAAACGAGCAACGCCGGTACAGAAGGCGCAGCGATGACAGTGACGGCATTCGGCGCATAGCGCACGGTTGGGGTTGGGTCGGAGATGGCGGGGGCGGGTCCGACTGCGGGCAGCGGCTCTGGCACAACCGCTCCAGTTGCCGGATCGAAATCGGGGCGCGCCATGAAATCGAGCTGCGCATCGTCATCGGGGATGGTTGCGACGCGATAGACGAGCCAGGCGCGCGGGAGCGCCCTGGAGTTGCGATAAATGCGACCCTCATCGCTTTCGTGAACCAGTTCGAGACCGGGATAGCGCATTTCCGTCGCACTGCCCGGCGGGAAGATGAGGTACTGCACGTTGAGCATGTCGAGCAATCGCGGACGTTCATACGCCGACGTCAGGAAGGCGCGCAGGCTGACGTTTCCTTCGCTCGTGCGGCGATAGTCCTTGCCGTCGATCAATCGCGCCAGGCGATTGTAGCGCGCCGGGTAGAGCGAATGATAGCCGCGCACATCCTCCAGACCGTATGCGCTCGCCAGATTCGGCGGTCGTGCATCATAGTCGGCGCCATGGATGCGGAACGGTCCCGGTTGCGCTTGCAGGAACGCAATCTGGCGCGTCGGCGGGTAAAGGACCTGGAAAAGTTGCCGATCACGCGGATAGTTTGCCAGTTCGCGGGTCAGATCGGTCGTCGGCTGTGCAATCGACGGCGGGACCGAGGTGTTGAACCCTGCGCCATACCACCACATATCGAGCGCAGCAATGGCGATCACCGGCGCAAACGCGATTGCGGCATTATGGCGGTAGAGACGCAGGAACACAATGCTCGCCAATCCGATGACGCCAAAGATGAGCGGCGGAAGCAGTTGCTGGCTGCGGATCATCGTCAGATACTGACCAAACCGCGACTGCGGCGTGAAGAGCGCCAGATGATGGAGCGACCATCCGGCAATGAATGCGCCAACGACGAGAAGCAGAAGGCGAGCAACTGGCAGTCGGACACGCCAGCCTGCACCAGGGGATGCGCTCTCCCACACGCCAGCGTCGGCGGGCGTATACAGCCGCTGCGCTGCAATGCCCGCAAGGACGGCTACGGCAAAGCCCCACACCATGTACCAGCGAGTGTGATCCTCGAACTGGCGATACGATGGGATGAGGGCAATAAAGACCTGGAGCAGCGGCGTGCGCACCGCCAGTGCGAACGATGCCACGGCCAAGATGCCAAAGAACGCCGCCAGGCGGTGACGCGCCAGCGCCAGCCCGATGATCGCCAGCGCCAGCGGCGCCAGTCCGACGTAGGGGTAAGGAACCTGGAAAGTTGGCGGTCCCCACACAGGCGGCGGTCCGATCCGCTCGAAGCCGCCAAGCGCGGGAAAGATGAGCCGTAGCATGCTGCCGAAGCGCTCTTCCGGCGGCGCCAGCGAGAAGCCGATGTCGCTCCGCTGCCCCTGCGCCGACAGCGCCATTGCGGGCAGCAGTTGTACGGCGCTCAAGCCGAGACCCAGCGCATACGTCAGCGCCAGCCCGATCAGCAGACGCCGGCGTGGCGTCGTGCACCCTTCGTCGCGCTGCACGATGCGGAACAGCGCGTAACAGCCGGTCGCCACATACGTGTAAAACGCCAGTTGAATCTGCGCCAGCACCACGAGCCCCAACATCGCGGCTGCAACTGCCCAACTCCGCCAGGCGCCGCTGCATATTGCGCGTTCAATGCCCCAGAAACACCACGGCAACATCGCAGTCGCGCCCGACAATTCCGGGAACGGCAGGTAGGTGAGCATATGCCCGGTGAACATATACGCAACGCCTGCGAGCGTCGCCGGTCCTTCGTCCAGCCCAATGCGGCGCGCAAACGCGTAACTGCCTAGCCCGGCGAGGATCAGTTGCACACAGGCGTAGACGCCAAATGCTCTATCAAGCGGTACGATGAGAAAGATAAGACCAGGCGGGTAAGTAGTGGGACGCCGCTCAGAATTGACGGATTCCACAGGGTCCAGGCGCCCTGGCGCACCATCTCGTTCGTCAACAGGCGCCGGGGATAGATCTGGCGGATCGAGTCGGTCGAGACGTGATTATTGACCGGCACACGCTCATACGAGTAGCGCCACGGGTGCAGGTGCAGTAGTGCATCGAGCGGCAGGAAGACCTCGCCGCCAATGAGCGGACGCCAGAGAAAGATCACCGCACTTAAGCAAATGACCGCGATCGCAACGCTCATACGCTGAAGCGCCGGTTTGCCTGCGGAGAACGTTGCTCTGTGATAGCTCAGGATCTGTGCAAAACTGATAGCGGTTTTCTGTCGAGCGGTGTCAGGTGGTATAGTGCGCATTGATTTCAACATACTCCTTGCTGAAATCGCACGTCCAGACGGTCGTATGCGCGCTACCCAGCCCAAGGTCGAGCGTGATGAAGACCGGGTCCTGGCGCAGGAGCGCCGAAGCCGCTGCCAGGTCGGCATCGAGTGGCAGCCCATTGGCAACTAACTGAACCCGTGAGTCCGCCGGACCAAACCAGAGCGCCAGTCGGTCGGGGGCGATGGCAGCGCCGCTGTAGCCAGCGGCGCACACAATGCGCCCCCAGTTCGGATCGCCGCCATGGATGGCGGTTTTCACCAGCGGCGAGCGCGCGATGGCGTTCGCCACCTGGTGCGCCTGCTGCTCGTCCTGTGCGCCGCTGACCACAATTTCCACCAGGCGCGTGGCACCTTCGCCATCGCGCGCGATCTGTTTCGCCAGATCGATGCACACTTCGGTGAGCAACACCGTGAATTGGTCAAACGAACAATCGTCCGCTTCCGGCGTATCGCTCACCCGAACGCCTGACGCGCCGGATGCCAGCAGGAGGAGGGTGTCATTTGTGCTGGTATCACCATCGACGCTGACGCGGTTGAAACTACGATTGGCGGCATAGCGCAGGGCACGATCGAGGGTTGCGGGTGACGCCTGCGCATCGGTCGTCACAATCGCCAGCATGGTCGCCATATTGGGATGGATCATCCCGGCGCCTTTGCACATTCCGGCAATGGTGATAGGCTTTCCGGCAACTGAGGTCGTGCGCGCAGCGACTTTCGGGCGGGTGTCGGTAGTCATGATGGCGCGCGCAGCCGCGCCTGCACCCCGGTGCGCGGTCGGTCCGGTCAGGCTGGCGACTCCCTGAGCAACCTTTGTCATATCGAGTTGCCTGCCGATCACGCCGGTCGAAAGGACCAACACCTGATCGGCGCGGCATTCGAGGCGTTCGGCAGTCATCGCCGCCATTGCGCGGCAGTTGGCGTCGCCTTGCGGTCCGGTGCAGGCATTGGCGTTGCCTGCATTGACCACAACCGCGCGGATCGCACCGGCATTCGCTGCCAGCACATCCTGATCATAGATCACCGGCGCCGCTTTGATCCGATTAGTAGTGAACAGACCGGCGGCGCTGCACGGAGCGTCCGTTGCGATCAGCGCCATGTCGAGCGCGCCGTTCGGCTTCAGTCCACAGGCGGTCGCCGTCGCAGCAAAACCGGATGCGAGTGAGAAAGTGTCTGCCTGCATTGTTGTGTCCCTGTTGAGAGCCAAGAACCGAGTACTAAGAACCAAGCGCCGGGCACGACTGCATCCGTCCCGATCCGTAAACATCCGTGTGCTCCATCAGCCGTAGAGGACGCGGATGCACGCGGATGCGACGGATTCATACGGATTGGGGAATGATGCCCCCGCAGCGATCCGTGGGCATCCGTCCCGATCCGTGAACATCCGTGTGCTCCATCAGCCGTATAGGACACGGATTGGCGCGGATACGACGGATTCATACGGATTGGGGAATGATGCCCCCTCAGCGATCCGTGGGCATTCGTCCCGATCCGTGGCGATCCGTGTACTCCATCAACAGGACACGGATGGGCGCAGACCCGTGTGCTCCATCAGGCGACTGCGCGGCGCGCCTCTACCGTCCTTCCAACAACGCCTGTACCTTCACCGGCAACCCGAAAATCTTGATAAACCCTTCCGCATCCTTCTGGTTGTAACTGTCGCTCATGGTAAAACTGGCAATATCAGGGTTGTAGAGGCTCTTCGCAGCGCGTCGTCCGACGAGCATAGCATTCCCCTTGTAGAGCTTCAGGCGCGCCTCGCCGGTAACGTTGCGCTGTGTCACGCGCACAAACGCATCGAGCGCCTCTCGCAGCGGCGTGTACCATTGTCCGTAGTACACCAGTTCGGCATAGCGATGGGCGATCACATCCTTGTAGTGCAGCGTATCGCGGTCGAGCGCCAGTTGTTCGAGACCCTGGTGCGCCACTCGCAGGATCGTGCCGCCGGGGGTTTCGTACACACCGTGACTTTTCATCCCGACGAGACGATTTTCAACCAGATCGACGCGCCCGATGCCATGCTTTGCACCGATGTTATTCAGCGCCAGGAGGAGATCGACCGGTCCCAGACGCTCACCGTTGACACTCACCGGCACCCCCTGATCGAACCCGACCGTCACATACTCCGGCTCGTCGGGCGCTGCTTCAGGTGCGGTCGTCAGGGTATACATCGCTTCTTCCGGCTCCTGCCAGGGATCTTCAAGGATGCCGCCTTCGTGCGACATGTGCCAGATGTTGCGGTCGCGGCTGTAGATCGACTTGAGCGTGGCTGTCACCGGAACATTGTGTTCGGCGGCATAATCGAGCGCGTCCTCGCGGCTACGGATATTCCACTCGCGCCAGGGAGCGATGACCTTCAGATGGGGCGCAAACGCCATATACGTCAATTCAAAGCGCACCTGGTCATTTCCTTTGCCGGTGCAACCGTGCGCCAGCGCGTCAGCGCCTTCCTGAAGCGCAATTTCCGCCTGGCGTCGAGCAATCAGCGGGCGCGCCACCGAGGTGCCAAGCAGGTAGGTACGCTCGTAGACTGCCCCGGATTGGAGCAAGGGAAAGAGAAAATCGCGCACGAACTCTTCACGCAGGTCTTCAACGTAACACTTCGAAGCGCCGGTTGCAATCGCTTTTGCTTCCAAACCGCTCAGTTCGTCGTCCTGCCCGATATTGGCGCAATAGCAGATGACTTCCGGGTTGCCATAGTTCTGTTTGAGCCAGGGGACAATGATGCTGGTGTCGAGACCGCCAGAGTACGCCAGAACGACTTTGTGGACTCTGCTGCTCATGATAGTTCCTTATTGATCTTCAGAGATGTGCTCACTATCGTGCTGTCTGCCGTCATTGTCAGACGATAGTGTTCCTGCAAAGAACGGACGCGCAATTCCTTCTGACGCAACGCCTTGATGGCGCTCACCGTCGCCGCTGCGCCGGTGAGGGTCGTCACCAGCATCACCCCGTAGCGAATGGCAGCCGAGCGTAGCGCCTGACCATCGGCATAGGCGCGTGGACCGAGGGGGGTACTGATCACCAATCCCACCTTGCCCGACGCAATCAGGTCGACGGTATGGGGTGAGCCTTCGGAAACCTTGTTGACAACGATGGCGGGCAGACCAAGCTGGTGGAGCCAGGCTGCTGTGCCGCGTGTAGCGTAGATAGTAAAACCGAATTTCACCAGATCGCGGGCAATCCGCCCGATAGCACCCTTATCGTAGTCGTTAACCGTCAGCAGCGCGCCGCCGCTGACAGGAATGCGCTGGTTGGCGCCCATTTCGGCTTTGGCGAAGGCATGCCCGAAGGTCGAAGCATGCCCCATTACCTCACCGGTGGAGCGCATCTCAGGGCTGAGGAAGACGGCAGCGCCGGGGAACTTATCGAATGGCAAAACGGCTTCCTTGACGAAGAAGCCATTGAGCGGCGGCTCGCGCGTCAATCCGAGTTCGATCAGCGTCTTGCCAGCACACGCCTGCGCAGCAAGACGCGCCAGCGGCACGCCGGTGGCTTTGGCGACGAACGGCACGGTGCGCGAGGCGCGTGGATTGACTTCGAGCACATAGACCTCGTCGTCCTTGATGGCGAATTGAATATTCATCAACCCCTTGACGCGCAGCGCCTCACCAATGCGGATCGTTTCGTCGCGGATGATCGAAAGGTGATAGGCGCTGACCTTGAACGGCGGCATGACCATTGCCGAGTCGCCAGAGTGGACGCCAGCCTCCTCAATATGCTCCATAATGCCGCCGATCACCACGCGCTCGCCATCACCGACAGCATCGACATCGAGTTCGAAAGCATCCTCCAGGTAGCGGTCGATCAACACCGGTTGACCGGCGCTGATCTGTGTCGCTTCGTGGATATACTGCGCCAGTCCTTCATCATCGTAGGCAATTGCCATTGCCCGCCCGCCGAGCACATAACTGGGACGCACCAGCACCGGGTAGCCAATCCGCTGCGCCACTCGCCGGGCAGTCTGAAGGTCGGCAGCCATGCCGCTCTCCGGTTGCATCATGTCCAACTGCCGGAGCAGTTCGCTAAAGCGCCCGCGATCCTCTGCCAGATCAATCGAGTCTTGCGAGGTGCCCCAGATCGGCACACCAGCCGCTGCCAGCCCTTTCGCCAGATTGAGCGGCGTCTGACCGCCAAACTGCACGAGCATTGGCACAGGCGTTCCTGCCCTGCCGTCCCGCATGCCCGACTCGTTCTCCCAGACATTAAGCACATCTTCGAGAGTCAGCGGCTCGAAGTAGAGGCGATCACTGGTATCATAGTCGGTTGAGACCGTTTCCGGGTTGCAGTTGATCATGATCGTCTCGTAGCCGAGGTCGCGCAGCGCAAAACTGGCGTGGACGCAGCAGTAGTCGAACTCGATCCCCTGACCAATGCGATTGGGTCCACCGCCGAGAATGACCACCTTCGGGCGGTCGGTCACCGCCGACTCATCGGATGTCGCATAGGTGCTATAGAGGTAGGGGGTGTAGGCTTCAAACTCAGCGGCGCAGGTGTCGATCCGATGATAGACCGGCAGAATGCCGAGCGCCTTACGACGCGCGCGCACATCCATCTCAGTCGGAACGTGAAACGTACCATTACGAAGGTCCGGTTGCAGAATGAGTGCGATCTGCGCGTCGGAGAAGCCATGTTCCTTCGCCTCACGTAGCAGATCGACAGGGAGCGTTGCAAGCGAATAACGCGCAAGCGCCGTTTCGATGTCGATGATCGCGCGCATCTGCGCCACAAACCAGGGATCATAGCCGGTCAGCGCCGCGATCCGCTCGATGTCCCATCCAGCGCGCAGCGCATTGGCAACGTGAAAGATACGCTGTGCCGTCGGAGTGCGCAGGTCATCGTCCGATGGCTCAGGCGTCATTTCAGCGTTCACGCGTTTCCCGGCGAACACACCGAACCCGACAGCGCCGATCTCCAGCCCGCGGATCGCCTTCTGCAACGCCTCGCTGAACGTCGCACCAATCGCCATAACCTCGCCCACGCTCTTCATCTGTGGTCCGAGAGTCGGATCGACGCCGGGGAACTTCTCGAACGCCCAGCGTGGGATTTTGACCACCACATAGTCCAGGCTTGGCTCGAACGACGCAGGCGTCACGCGCGTAATATCGTTCGGGATTTCGTCGAGGGTATAACCGACGGCGAGCAGCGCCGCGATCTTGGCGATTGGGAAGCCGGTGGCTTTGGACGCCAGCGCCGACGAGCGGCTGACGCGCGGGTTCATCTCGATCACGAGCGGCGTGCCATCGCGTGGATCAACGGCAAACTGGATGTTCGAGCCACCGGTTTCGACGCCGACCGTGCGAATGACGATCTTCGCCATCTCGCGCAGCCGCTGATACTCGCGGTCGGTCAGCGTCATCGTCGGAGCAATGGTGATCGAGTCGCCGGTATGGACGCCCATCGGGTCGAGGTTCTCGATAGAACAGACAACAACGAAGTTGTCCATCCGATCGCGCATCACCTCAAGTTCGTACTCCTTCCATCCGAGCACCGACTGTTCGATGAGCACCTGCGTCACCGGCGAGGCGCGTAGACCGCGATCCGCAATCTCGCGCAATTGCGCCTCACTATACGCCACACCACCGCCACTGCCACCGAGGGTAAAGGAGGGACGCACCAGCACCGGGTAGCCGATCCGCGCCGCCGCCTCCAGCGCCTGATCGACGGTCGAAACTGTTTCGCCGAGCGGCACGCGCAGCCCGGCGTCAATCATCGCGCGCTTGAACAACTCGCGATCCTCGGCAAGCGCAATGGCTTTCGGCGAAGCGCCAATCAACTGCACGCCGTACCGATCGAGCACGCCGCGCTCTGCCAGTTTCATCGCCAGGTTGAGACCCGTCTGCCCGCCGACGGTCGGGAGCAGCGCGTCGGGTCGTTCGCGCTCGATAATTTTCTCGACGATCTCCGGGGTCAACGGTTCAATATAGGTGGCGTCTGCCATCTGCGGGTCGGTCATGATTGTCGCCGGATTGGAATTGACGAGCACGACGCGAAACCCCTCGCGGCGCAGCACCTTGCACGCCTGAACGCCAGAATAGTCGAATTCGCATGCCTGACCGATAACTATCGGGCCAGAGCCGATGATCAAAATCGTCTGAATATCAGTTCGTCGTGGCATTGATTATGTATCTCACTGTTCGCAGCACAACGTTGCCATCTATCCACAGGGTGGCGCGCCGGCGCCACACCCCTACGTCACCCATCCCGCTCCTGTGATGCCGTCAGTGCATCGATCACATCGAGGGCATCGCGGGAAGCATTGTCCAGGTCGCGGGTCGCCTGCACAAAATCTGCGGGCAGGTCGGGATCGCTGATACGGAGCGCCAGACGCGCGACGCCGCGCAGGTTGTTGAGCGGTGTCAACAGATCGTGGCGGTAGGCATGCAGATCATGGTCGCTCAACCCGCCGACCACACGCGCATGTTCGCAGCGTTCGACACCTTCGGCGATGAGCGCATCGAGGCGCGCCATTGACTCACACAACACATCGAGCAATTCCCCAAAACGTCCTCTCATCAATGATGCCGTCTGATCCGGGCGCAACCGGCTCAAATCGCCAATGGCGCGGCGCAGCGTATCGAGCGGCGCAGCGAGTTCCACCTGCATCATCCGAATGCGCTCTTCCGGCGAAAGCCGATAGAACGGGCGCAGGCGCTGATAGAGCGACATGACGTTTCTCCCTGGTATGGGTTCATCTCATGCACCATGACATGAACCGTTCGTCAACGTCGGTGAACGCTGAGCATTCTCCATCGTGAGCCAGATGCCTCGTGATGCGTTCACTGTTCAACCGCTCGACATTGAACGCTGGTTTCGCGCCTGCTCCATCAGTTCGACAAACCGGCGAAACAGATAGCGCGCATCGTGCGGTCCCGGCGCGGCTTCGGGATGATACTGCACGCTGAAAGCGCGTTGATCCGGCGCGCGTAACCCTTCGACGCACCCATCGTTCAGGTTGATGTGCGTAATCTCAACTCCCTCCGGCAACGACGACGCATCGACCGCAAAGCCGTGGTTATGGCTGGAAATCTCCACCCGCATAGTATCGCTGAAACGCACCGGTTGGTTGCCGCCACGATGACCGAAGTGCAACTTATAGGTCGTGCCGCCGAGCGCCAGACCAAGAATCTGATGCCCCAGGCAGATGCCGAACACAGGAGTTTTGCCCAGCAGATCGCGCACTGCCTGGACGCCATACGTCACCGCCGCCGGATCGCCCGGTCCATTCGAGAGAAACACACCATCGGGTTCGAGCGCCAGGACGTCGGCAGCCGGCATGGTGGCGGGCACGACCGTCACGCGACAACCGTGCTCTGCCAGCAACCGCAGAATATTGCGCTTGATCCCAAAGTCGTAGGCGACCACGTGAAATGTCGATTCACCACGTTGTGCTGGCGTTTCGCCCGGTCCCCACTCGCCTGGATTGCCCTCGACCCAGTGGTACGGCTCAGCGCAGGTCACATACGGCACCAGGTCAAGCCCATTCATCGACGGCGCGGCGCGCGCAGCGGCGATCAGGCGATCCGGCTCCGGGTTCTCCGACGAGATGACGGCGCGCATTGCGCCTTGCGTGCGAATATGGCGCACCAGCGCGCGGGTATCGACTCCGGTCATTGCCACGATACCGTGTTCCGCCAGGTACTCATGGAGCGACTGCGCAGCGCGCCAGTTGGAGACATACGGACTTGCGGCGCGCACCACAAAACCGGCGACCCAGGGATGACGGCTTTCTTCATCTTCGCGGTTAACGCCGGTGTTGCCGATGTGCGGCGCCGTCATCACCACAATCTGGCCATAATAGGATGGATCGGTCAACACTTCCTGGTAGCCGGTCATCGAGGTGTTGAACACGACCTCACCGGTGCGCTCGCCAATCGCCCCCAGCGCATATCCATGCCAGATCGTACCGTCCTCCAGCGCCAGCATTGCGTATGTTCGTGTCGTCATACTGCACCTCGCGGAGACATTGCGGCGCCACATCTCTACCGCTCGAACTCGATTACAACTGCCGTCTCATCACACGCATGCTGGAGCGGACACATAACACAATCGCGCCAGACCTTCTCAGGAAAATCCTCTTTTGCGGTAACGCGAAAACCCAGTTTCTCAAAGAAGGGAACAGCACGCGTCAGTGCGAACACCGTCGGAAACCCACGACGACGCGCTTCGTCCACCAATCCGCGCACAATCGCCTGCCCGACGCGCAGCCCGCGATACTCGGGTAAAACCGCCAGCGAACGCACTTCGACCAGCGTCGGGCTCATCTGAACGAGCGAGCCAATGCCTGCAACGCTGCCGTCCACTTCCGCGACCAGCCACGACGACAACGTGGCGCGGATATTGTCGGCGCTACGCGGCAGCAGATGACCCTGACGAGCATTTTCGGCGACAATGGCGACAATCGATTCGACATCGTCCTCTTCGGCGCGGCGCACGATGATGTCCGGCGCGCGCGGCGGCACGACAAAAACCTGCGACTCGCGGACGTGTACGGTCATTCGTGTACTTCCCCTTCTGCAATGATTATGGTTCCGTGTTCGAGCATGCCTTCCAGATTGGTAATACGCGCAGCGCGCACACCAGCGTCGAGCGCCGTGAGCGCCGCGCGCACTTTGGGGATCATTCCGCCGCTGATCGTCCCATCGGCGATCAGGTGTTCGATCTCATGACGGGTCAACCGAGGCATCACATCACCGTTCACCAGCACCCCCGGCACATTGGTGACAAACACGACTTCATCGGCGCCGAGCGCCGCTGCGATGGCGCCTGCCGCTTCATCAGCGTTTACATTGTATGGTCCATCGAATCCAAGCGCAATCGGCGCAATCACCGGAATGACGTCGTGATTGAGCAACTCATGCAGTACCTCGCTACGCACGGCGGTCGGGCGTCCGACACGCCCCAGATCGCCTGCCGGGTGCTCCTGTTTGACAACCCGGATCAGCCCGCGATCAACGCCAGAGATGCCGAGCGCATCCGCGCCAGCAACGATAAGCGCCGCAACCAGGCGCGTGCTGACGCTGCCACACAACACCATTTCCGCAGCGGTCAGCGCGGTCGCATCAGTGTACCGCAGACCACCGACGAACCGTGGCGCGCTGCCAAGCGTTTCCTGGAGTACGCCAATTTCCTTGCCGCCACCGTGTACCAGGGTAGGGATCGGGCGCATCGCTGCCACGATACGCGCCAATTCTTTCACAAATGTTGCGTCGTCGAGTTCATTGCCGCCAACTTTGATCACCAGCGTTGGTTGGCGGCTCACTGGGTCTGTCATCTCCTCTCCCCCCTTGAGAACTGAGAACCGAGAACTGAGAACTGATACTAATGCGCGGTCATTTGTACAATATATGACTTCACTGCAACAAGCGGTAACCACGAAGGTCACAAAGGGACACAAAGGAAATGCACTTCATTTTTTTATTTTACCTTCGTGCGCTTCGCGTCCTTGGTGGTTAAGCCTTTTTATAGCAATGGTTTTTGAGCACATCATCCGGTATCGCCCGGTGCAGCCCGCGCAGGTGGATCGTTGCGCTTTCAACGCTCCCCTCTCACCTCTTGCCTCTCGCCTCTCCACAAATGCGAGATAAATCTCGCGCGACGCCATTGTCGGGCCCCTCTCACCTCTTGCCTCTCGCCTCTCCACAAATGCGAGATAAATCTCGCGCGACGCCATTGTCGGGCCCCTCTCACCTCTTGCCTCTCGCCTCTCCACAAATGCGAGATAAATCTCGCGCGACGCCATTGTCGGGTCCCTTGCGCCTCGCGCCTCTCCATAAATGCGAGATAAATCTCGCGCGACGCCATTGTCGGGTCCCTTGCGCCTCGCGCCTCTCCACAAATGCGAGATAAATCTCGCGCTACGCCATTGTCGGGCTCCTCACCCCTCTCACCTCTCACCTCCCCACAAATGCGAGATAAATCTCGCGCTACGCCATTGTCGGGCTCCTCTCACCTCCCCACAAATGCGAGATAAATCTCGCGCTACGCCATTGTCGGGCTCCTCTCACCTCTCACCTCGCACCTCTCCACAAATGCGAGATAAATCTCGCGCTACGCCATTGTCGGGTCCCTCTCACCTCTCACCTCGCACCTCTCACCTCGCACCTCTCACCTCCCCACAAATGCGAGATAAATCTCGCGCTACGCCATTGTCGGGCTCCTCACCCCTCTCACCTCGCGCCTCTCCACAAATGCGAGATAAATCTCGCGCGACGCCATTGTCGGGCTCCTTGCGCCTCGCGCCCCGCGCCTCTCATCACCTCGCGCCTCGCGCCTCGCGCCTCGACCCTCGCCCCTACACCAATCCGGTTGTCTCATCCAGCCCAAACATCAGGTTCATGTTCTGGATCGCC
This sequence comes from Roseiflexus castenholzii DSM 13941, assembly GCF_000017805.1. Taxonomy (GTDB): domain Bacteria; phylum Chloroflexota; class Chloroflexia; order Chloroflexales; family Roseiflexaceae; genus Roseiflexus; species Roseiflexus castenholzii. Next base: position 4,391,295 of record NC_009767.1, read on the forward strand.
TGACCAGCAGCGCCTTTGACCATATTGTCTTCACTGGAGACAACGATGAGCAACCCCGGTCGCGCCAGGGTCAGCGAGATAGCGCAGACATTCGTGTCTGTTGTGTGCCCCAGAGTCGCCAGCGCGCCCGCCGACAGCACCCGCACGAATGGTTCGTCAGCATACTGCTCACGGTACAGCGCGCGCACCCGATCCTCACTCCAGTCGTCCGGTATGCGCAGGTAGATCGTGCTCAGGATACCGCGGCTCACCGGCAGCAACTGCGGCGTGAACACGATCTCCGGCGCCACGCCGCGCGCGATCCGCTGCGCTTCCTGGCGCATCTCGCCAACATGACGGTGAACCTGCCCGATACTGTACGGCGCAAGATTCTCGTTCACTTCGACGAAGTGCGTATTCTGCTTCGGCGCGCGCCCTGCCCCCGACACTCCCGACTTGGCATCGACGATGATCAGCGGGTCGGTCAACGCGCCGGCCATGAGAAGCGGCGCAACACCGAGCAGCATACCGGTCGGATAACAGCCAGGATTAGCGATCAGCATCGCGCCGCGCAGCGCCGCGCGGTTGAGTTCCGGCAAACCGTAGGGCGCCGGCAGCAATTCGGGCGCGGGATGATCGTGCCCATACCAGCGCCGGTAAGATTCGGGCGTGGCCAGTCGAAAATCGGCGGAGAAATCGATCACACGCACGCCAGCCGCGCGTGCGCGCCGCGCCATCTTTCCCGCAGCGCCGTGCGGCAACGCCAGAAAGACCAGATCGACATCGCCGAGCGGCGCTTCGTCGGGCGCAATCAGTGGTGTATCGAGCGGACCGGGAATGACATCGGCGAGCGATGCTCCAGCCGACGACTCGGAAGCGGCGAAGACGACGCGCACTTCCGGGTGACGCCGCAGCCAGCGGAGCAGTTCATACCCGGCATAACCGGTTGCGCCAAAAATACCGACGCGGATCATACACCCTCCAAAGAAAAGCCCTTCGGACCATTTCTGTGTCCGAAGGGTGTATCATCACGTTGACGCTTTTCTTGCCCGATACACTCGTGCTGCGCACGCGCGGCTAACCCTCCAGACCGGTGCGACCCGGACGACGGAAGCGACGCAGTGTGCACAGATTGTTGTGCGCCTGACTCATAGTGAAGGTAATCATAGCGCCGATTATGCCGGTTGTCAAGTCGCCAAACACATTGGCGCCGGGCATTCGGGGCGCCGCCGCGCGGGCGCGGGCGCGCCCTTTGTTCGTTCAGCCCGATGGTTTCCCATTGGGCGGGCGCCCTCATCTGCTTATGCGAACCTGTCAGTGGTTCTGAATCAGTATGCTACACTGTGTCCGTTCTTAAACCATCAGGAGGCACCCCATGAGCGCCATCTACAATTTCAACGCCGGTCCGGCGATCCTCCCTGCACCCGTGTTGGAACGTGCGCAGCGTGAATTGCGCGATTACCAGGGTCGCGGGATGTCCATTCTCGAGATGAGTCACCGTTCGCCGGAGTATGAGGCGATCAACACTGAAGCAGCGGAACGCCTCAAACGTCTGCTTGGCGTCGGCGAGGAGTATCATGTGCTCTTCTTGCAGGGCGGCGCCAGTATGCAGTTCGCTATGCTGCCGCTCAATTTTTTGCCACCGGGCGCGTCGGCAGATTACATCCTCACCGGCGCTTGGGCGGAAAAGGCATTTGAAGAAGCAGGGCGCGTCGGTCAGGCACGGGTGGCTGCCAGCACTGCCGAAACAGGCTACCGCAACATACCGTTACAGGCGGATCTTGTGCTCGACCCGCATGCCGCGTATGTCCACATCACCAGTAATGAGACGATCCAGGGCGTGCAGTGGCACACCTGGCCCGCTGTCGGAGACACGCCGCTGGTCGCCGATATGAGCAGCGACATCCTTTCGCGCCCCCTCGAGACGCAGCGCTTCGCGCTGATCTATGCCGGCGCCCAGAAGAACCTGGGTCCCGCCGGGGTGACGATTGTGGTGATTCGTGACGACTTTCTCCGCCGCGCGTCGTCGAACCTGCCGGTGATGCTGCGCTATGCTACGCACGCGAAAAACCGCTCGCTCTACAACACGCCGCCGGTGTTCGCGGTCTACATGGTGAACCTGGTGCTCGCATGGATCGACGAACAGGGCGGACTCGCCGCTATTGCAGAGCGCAATCGGCGCAAAGCGGCGACGCTCTACCGGGTGATCGACGAGAGCAGCGGATTTTATCGCGGGTATGCCGCGCCGGAGCATCGCTCGCTGATGAATGTCACCTTCCGCCTGCCGGACGAGACGCTGGAGAAGCGGTTCGTCGCCGAAGCGACCGCGCAAGGCATGGCGGGGCTGGCAGGGCACCGATCGGTCGGCGGTATTCGCGCGTCGATCTACAACGCCATGGGACAAGACGGGTGCGATGCACTGGCGGCGTTCATGACCGATTTCATGCGCCGGAATGGCTAGAGAAGGATTGCGCCATGCCGCTCCCTGCCGATTATGTTGAGCGTGTCTATGCTGGTGTGCTGGGGAAGATCATTGGCGTCTATCTGGGGCGTCCGTTCGAGGGTTGGACGTATGACCGGATAATGGCGGAGTTGGGGGAGGTCTGGTACTATGTTCATGAGCAGTGTGGTGTGCCGTTGGTTGTGACCGATGATGATCTTTCCGGCACGTTTACGTTCCTGCGGGCGCTGCCGGACTATGGAAACACGCGCGAACTTTCCCCAACGCAGATCGGAGAGACCTGGCTGAACTATATTATCGAGAACCGCGCCATTCTCTGGTGGGGTGGCATGGGGCGCTCGACGGAACATACCGCGTTTCTCCGTTTGAAGCATGGGATTGCTGCGCCCCACAGCGGATCGGCGGCGCTGAATGGGCGGGTGATCGCCGAACAGATTGGGGCGCAGATTTTCATCGACGGTTGGGCGATGGTTGCACCCGGCGACCCGGAACTGGCTGCCGATCTGGCGCGGCGCGCCGCGTCGGTCAGTCACGACGGCGAGGCGATCTACGGTGCGCAGGTGATTGCAGCAATGGAGTCGCTGGCGTTCGTCGAGCGCGATCTGCACGTCCTGATCGATACCGCTGTCAGGTTCATTCCACACGACTCGATCATCTTTCGCCTGATCGCCAACCTGCGCGAGTGGCGCGCTCGCTTCCCGGACTGGCGCGTCGCGCGTGAGCAGATTGCGGCGCAGTATGGCTATGATCGCTATCCCGGCAATTGTCATATCGTCCCCAATCACGCGCTGATCATGCTGGGGTTGCTCTATGGCGAGGATGACTTCCAGAAATCGCTCATGATCACTGCGACTGCCGGGTGGGATACCGACTGTAACGCGGGGAATGTCGGCTGCCTGCTGGGGATCAAGAACGGTTTGGCCGGCATCGACGCCGGTCCCGACTGGCGCGGTCCGATTGCAGATCGGCTATACCTGCCGACTGCCGATGGCGGTCGAGCCGTCACCGACGCGGTGCGCGAGACGTTTGCCGTGGTCAATATCGGCAGGGATCTGGCAGGCGAGACCCCGCTTGCGCCCAAGCATGGCGCACGCTTCCACTTTGCGTTGCCGGGGAGCGTCCAGGGTTTCATCGTTGACGACAGCGCCGACTCCAGAGAAACGCTTTCGCTCGAAAACGTCACCGGGCAGAGCGTCTGCGGGGATCGGTGTCTGGCGTTGCGTTATCGCCATCTGGCGTTAGGGCGCGCGGCGCGCGCGGCGACGGCGACGTTTCTGTTGCCCGAAACACTGCGTATGCCTGGCTATGCCATGCTTGCCTCCCCAACTCTCTACCCTGGACAGAACCTCAGCGCGCGCGTATGCGCTGATCGATCAAATCCCACGCCGGTACAGTGCCGCCTTTACCTGCTGGTGTACGACTCCTGCGATGCCATCGTTCGGAAGTATGGCGACGCGACGACATTGGCGCCGGGATCGGAACACGTCTTTGCCTGGCGCGTGCCGGATACCGGCGGTCAACCGATCGCAGCGGTCGGCGTCGAACTGCGCGGACGCGGGCACGGAACAGTGTACCTCGATTATCTGACCTGGGAAGGCACGCCAGAAGCGACCTTCGGTAGACCGGCAGGCGGCAGTATGTGGCGGCGCGCCTGGGTGAACGGAGTCAGCGCATATGAGCAAGGGGCGAACGAACCCTATCGCCTGATCCAGAACGAGGGCACAGGACTGCTGATCCAGGGAACGCGCGAGTGGCGCGACTACCGTGTGTGCGCCGTCGTGACGCCGCACCTGGCGGAAGCGTTTGGCTTGGGAGCGCGCGTGCAGGGTATGCGCCGCTACTATGCGCTTCTGCTGACACGCACAGCGCAGCGCAACAGCGTGGTGCAGTTGGTGCGAGTATGCCACAGCGCGACGTTGCTTGCCGAAGCGTCCTTCGCCTGGGCATACGAGCAGCCATACATCTTCGACCTCTGCGTAGTTGGGCGCGATCTGATCGGCGTCGTCTATGCGCCCGATGGCGCCAGCGCCACCATTGCTGCCCAGGACGATCTGCTGGACGGCGGCGGCATTGCCCTGGTGCTGACCGAAGGGCATCTCAGCGCCGATCAGGTCACAGTGCGCGTCGGGTAAGGCGACGGTCATAGAATAGGTCGTTTCGCAGGAATGCCAACGGCACGCGGGTAGGCGGCAGGCGTAGGGGCGACTTTGACAATGACCACCAGCGTCCGCAGTTCGACACCGGGTATCTCCACCGGCTCGACGCCGATCACCTGACCGCCAAGCCGGGCAATAGCGATGCGCGCGCGTACAACCTCGTCATCGATGGCGCTTCCCTTTGGCGCCAGAAACCGTCCGCCAATGCGACAGAGCGGCAGACCGTATTCCACGAGTGTCGCCAGTTCCGCCACGGCGCGCGCAGTGACGACATCGTACTGTTCGCGGTGCTGTGGGTCGCGTCCCACAACCTCGGCGCGAGCGGTCACCACGGTCACATCCCGCAGATCGAGCACAGCCACGATATGCTGAAGGAATGCGGCTTTCTTGCCGACGCTTTCCACAAGGGTGACGTGCAATTCGGGGTGCAGTATCTTCAGCGGCAACCCCGGAAACCCCGCCCCGCTACCGATATCTATCAGGCGAGACGGCGTATCGCCCCAACTCAGCGCGCAGCGCAGCGAGTCGAGGAAATGGCGGGTGACAATCTCGCGCTCGTCGGTGATCGATGTCAGATTGACGCGCATATTCCAGGCGCGGAGTTCGGCGCTATAGCGCGCGAATTGTTCGATCTGGCGCTGATCGAGGCGCAAACCCCAGGATGTCGCAATCCGCAAGAGTTCGTCCATACTATGGCTAACCGGTACGAAGATCACCGGTACAATCCATTCGCCTCAATATAGGCAACCACGGCGTCCGGCGTCTGGTAACGGATGGGTCTACCCTGCGCGACACGCTGGCGTAGATCGGTGCTGGAAATATCGAGGCGCGGGCCATCGATCTCAATCAGGCGTGCTGGCAACTGTGGAAGAACCTGTGACAGGTGCGACAGATCGACCGCAGCACCGGGGCGAGCAACACCGACGATATGCGCCAGCTCCAGGATGCGTCGAACCTCGCGCCAGCGTGGCAGGTCCGCCACTGAGTCTATCCCAAGAATCAGATAGAGATCATTGAGTCCCTGTTCGTGGAGGAGTTGCAGAGTAACAGATGTATACGACGGATCGGGGCGATCGATCTCGATGCGAGAGACTTCAAAGAATGGATTATCGGCGCATGCCAGGCGCGCCATGGCGAGGCGATGCGCCGGCGATGCCACACTCCCACCCGGCTTCAGCGGCTGCTCCCGCGCAGGAATGATCAACACACGGTTCAACCGAAGGAGAACGCGCACCTCCTCGGCAATCGCCAGGTGCCCGTAGTGGATCGGATCAAACGAGCCGCCAAGAATACCGGTGCGCCCACTGGTCATGCCTGGTCAATCTCGTATTCGATCTCAGCGCCTTCCTGGAGCAGATTCCACACCAACCAGGAGAGTGCCCGCCGATCGCGGCGGTCGAGGGTGTCCGTATAGGGGTGGATAAGCTCGATAATATCCTGGCGGCTCAACAGATAGCAGCGCCGTCCAAGATCCTGGTAGAGCCGCAGCGCCAGGAGATCGGCATACTCATACAATGCCTGTTCCGAGAGAGTTCCATGAGAGTCGGTACGCTGCCGCATCATACTCACGCATCATCTTCATCATCGCGTTGGAGGCGTCGGGTGCGAAGGCGGCTCTGATAATAACCGGCTTCACGCGGATCGGTGTGCGGTGCGCGACTGCGCGACTCTCGCTCCTCACGCGCTGCCTGGATCGCCGCCTGCTCAGGTCCCGTTCCTGCCTCTTCGTTCATCGACGTATTGACCAGCGTATCGCCGATGTACTCAAGGACATCCCGAATATCCTCGTTATCGTCAAGCATACTGTCGAACGGCAACGCCACGCCGGAGACGGTCTTCACCGTCTGCCCGATCTCCTTCAGCGTGCGGTCGATCCCGCTCACCAGCGACTGCATCACCGCCGCCAACTCCTCGCGCTCCTGCACCGTCAGATTGGCGAACCCGATCAGCGCCTTCTCCTGCGCCCGCAGCAGCGTCGCCCGCAGAATCGCAATGTCCGCCTGCGTCTGCAACTCATAGCGCTTCACCAGATGCGCCTGCCGCACCTGCTCCGCCAGTTCGTCCGACGACACCGGCGTCCACAAGAGCGCCGGGATGATGATGAAGCCGATCATCCCGATCAGCACCTGCTGATAGACCAGATTGGTCTCGGCGACCACCGGTTGCGCCGCCCACCACGCCCACTGCAACTGAAAGGCGTAGTAGAGGAGGTAGAGCGCGCAGCCGATGATGACCGGGAACGCCCACGTGCGCGCATTGACCTTCTGGAGCAGCATACCGGCGGGCGACCAGGGGATAAGGAACGAGACGAGGCTTGGCGGCGCGAGCACCAGGATGGCGGTGAACGCGACGGCGACGATGCGGTTGTCGGTCAGTTGCGATTGCACCCCCCACCAGTACGCGGCGGAGCCGGCCATCGCCACGAACGCCAGGATCGCCAGCAGGGTACGGGCAGTGATCTGAAAGCCGCTCGCACGACGGCGTTGCCCACGGATCATGTTGAGGTAATTGCTACTCACAGACTGTCTCCGACGACGTTATGGCGCCTGAATGGCGTCGGACTCCAATACAAAGGCTTCGACGCTGACGGTATAACCGGCGGCTTCCATGCGCGAACGCACTGCCTCGGATATTGCCGTCAGCCCGAAGTCGTTATTGATACGGTATGGCACTTCAAGCGCCACCTCACCGGTGGCGCGCAGGCGAAACCGCGCCTGAACCGGAATGTTGCCAAGGACGGTGCCGATTTCGAGCGTCTGACCTGTCATAGGATCGAACCAGAACAACGGTGTGCGACGGACAACCCGATAGACCTGCGGTGGATCAAGCACTTCCCGATCGATCTGCTGAGCGCGCCACCGCGCATCGCTCGTTTGCGGCATCGGCGTCGACGGAATGATCTGAACCGTTGGCGTACGCGTGGCAGGCGCTGCCGTTGGTGAGCGTTCCTGAGCCGCCGTCTGAGTCACACGAGTCGGCGCCGACGTCGATGCCGTTCGATCAGGCATTCCTGTTGACACAGCGGATTGTGCGACAAGCGGAGTGCGTGTTCGTTGCACAGCATCGAGTTGCAGCGGCTGTCCACATCCTGCAAGCGCCATAAGAACACATACAAACCACACGATGCGCTGTGTCACTCTATTGAAGAGCGAACATGTGTTCGCGTATTATAGTCTGAACAAATAAATCAGTCAAGTCCGCGCCATAACAGGACACGGACTTTACCTATTGTAAACCTTAGACGAATGACTGTCAAGTGTTTTTTTGCGGCTACAGCATCACAATACCGAATAGCACTGGTGTGCTATTGACACTGTGCATGCCGCTTTCGTCATCGTATCTGCCGACCTGGCTGACTGTTTCCGGCGGGCGTTGCTGCCATCATCTGCTGGAGCAGCGGTCGCGCTGGCGGGATCAGCGTGACGGACGCACGCCCTTCGGTGATATTTTGCAATTCGAGGATTTCGAACAGCGCCGAGGCTACATCTGGATCGGCTGCGATCTGGTTGAGGGCCGTTCCGACGATCTGCGGACGGATCGCCTGCGCCTTGGCGAACTCAATGGCTGCCTGGCGTTCGGCGGTGCTGGTGATGATATTGACCTGGTTAGCGCCATCCTGCTTGATAGCCGCAGTCACCTGACGCAGCCGGTTGACGACTTTCTCTTCGATCTGTTGAATCATGCCGATGTCGCGGAAGTGGACTTTGCGGATGTACACTGAACCCAACTGGTAGCCCCACTCCGCTGATTTCGGCGAGACCTCATCGCGCACAGTGCGGCTCATCGCGTGGCGATTTTCCAGCATCTCAGCAAGCGGCAGGTTGCTGAGCGTGCGCACCACGGCATTACTCACGTTCGCCGCCAGTGAACCATCAGGGTCGGCGTTCTTGAACAGGTAGGCAATGGGGTCGTTGATCTTGTACTCATACCAGATACCCACCCCCATCGGCGCTCCTTCTTCAGAGTTCACCGGCTGGCTGCGCAGGTATTTCTGGTCGAGCCGCATATCAATGACATAGCGCCGTCCGAGCCAGTTCACAAGGAACGCGGCAAGACCCAGATTGATCGGCAGGAAATAGAGACCCGGCTCGCGCAGAACGCCGACGACATTGCCGAACAGCACGTACACGTGGCATGTGCCCTCTTCCACAATGGCGTACCAGCCGAAGGCGCGCAAAAGCCCCAGAAAGGTCGGTACGGCGATCAGGCAGACGATAAACGTCACAAAGGCGGCAGTGGCGAACTCGATCATATCTGTTCCTCCAGAATTACGCGCTCAGCCTGGTTGTACAACTTCAGACGAACGTTCCGCAGGTATGCCCGCAATGCTTCAGGACCGCCAATGCGCTTTAGATCGCTCAACTGCCTGGCGAGCGCCATGAGCGGCTCGACTTCCGCCTGCGCCTTCAGGGTTTCGATCTCAACGGCGCGCTTCGATTGCACGATCTTCTGATCCGCTTCCGCTTGCGCCCGGCTGATGTCCGACGAAACCTGATTGTGCGCAGTGTTGACGGCGGCCAGTGCCGACTCGACTTCTGGCGGCGCGTCGATGCTGGTGATCAGTGAGGCGTCGAACTGAATGCCGTAGCGCGCCGCCGCCGAAAGGCACTCGCGGTCCATCAGTTCGTTCAGATCGCGCAGGTTTTTGCGCAGGTCGTTGATCGATACGCTGGCCACGACATTGCCGTTCATAGGCGCTGTGTCCATCGTCATTGCGCGTTGCGGCGCCTCGAAGTTGGCGATCCGTTCACGCAGAATAGAAATGAAGTAGCCCATGACATGAACGATCGGATTCTTGACACCCCACAGATAGGCGTACAGGTTCCGTTCGTACACGCGGTAGCGGATCTGCCCCTCCAGCGCAATGTTGAGCTGGTCCTTGGTGACGGCTTCGAGTTTGGTGCCGCCCTGGTTCGCCATCGGATTTTCCAGGTCAAGCGCCATGTTCACGGTCTGGGTCGCAACCGAGACTTTGTAAATGCGCTCCCAGGGCCACTTGAAGTACGGTCCGCCTGGAGGAATGACGACGACTTGGGGATAGCGATACCGCTCACGCTCTTCCGGTCGGAGGTACTCGGTGTAGGGGTCATCAAGCGTGGCGTCGGTCAGGCGTTCGGCGCGTCCGAAGATCGTCTTCACTGCGCGCTCGTTCTGATCGACGGTGTAGATTCCGGCAACGAGGTAACGCATCAGAAACCACACGATGAACCCGAAGATGATTCCTGCCAGAACTGACATATGTCCTCCTTTTGTGAAGGCGATGACGCCTGTGCGTCATTCGCTCCGATCTACGCGCCGCGCCGCTGCCGTGTTGCACAGGATATGGTACACCAATTGCGAAGAGTGTGGTAGCATGCAGATCGAAAATACGGCATTATTCAAAGGAATGGAGGCGTCGATGAGTGTGGCAACGACCGAAACACCGCGCGCCATCGTGTATCCCGAAAGTGATGGTCAGCCGATGGCCGACAATACGCTCCAGTTTCGCTGGATTGTCATGCTCCAGGGCAACCTGGCGGCGCTGTTCGCCGACCGTCCCGATGTCTTCGTGGCTGGCGATCTCCTCTGGTACCCCGTCGAAGGGCGGCCCGACATCCGCCGCGCTCCCGACGTGCTGGTCGCCATCGGACGCCCCAAGGGCGACCGCGGCGCCTATTTGCAGTGGGAAGAGGGGAATCAGCCGCCCCAGGCGGTGTTCGAGGTCCTCTCGCCCGGCAATACGCTGCGCGAAATGGCGCGCAAGTTCGAGTTCTACAACCGCTACGGCGTGCAGGAGTATTACCTGATCGACCCCGAACGCGGCGATGTGAGCGGCTGGGTGCGGCAGGACGGCGTCTTGACGGTCATCGACGACATCGACGGCTGGGTCAGCCCGCTGCTGGGGGTGCGCTTCACCGTGCGGGATGGCGCCATCCAGTTGTTCTACCCGGACGGACGACCGTTTCTGACCTTTGAGGAACTGGCGCAGGCGCGCGCTGCCGAAGCGCGCGCGCGAGCAGAAGCGGAAGCGCGTGCGCGCGCCGCCGAGGAGCGCGCGCACCAGGAAGCCGAGGCGCGCGCCGCCGCCGAGGAGCGCGCACAACGGGAAGCCGCTGCGCGCGCCGCCGCCGAGGAGCGCGCCGCGCGGCTGGCGGAGCGGCTGCGCGCGCTCGGAATTGACCCGAACGGTGCGGCTTAGGACCGTGACATCGCGCGACGTGCGCGCAGAGGGAGGGGCTATGAGCGCAACAACGATGGAGCACACGCGCGCCATCGTGTATCCTGAAAGCGATGGTCAGCCGATGGCCGACAATACGCTCCAGTTTCGCTGGATTGTCATGCTCCAGGGCAACCTGGCGGCGCTGTTCGCCGACCGTCCCGATGTCTTCGTGGCTGGCGATCTCCTCTGGTACCCCGTCGAAGGGCGACCCGACATCCGCCGCGCTCCCGACGTGCTGGTCGCCATCGGACGCCCCAAGGGCGACCGCGGCGCCTATTTGCAGTGGGAAGAGGGGAATCAGCCGCCCCAGGCGGTGTTCGAGGTCCTCTCGCCCGGCAATACGCTGCGCGAAATGGCGCGCAAGTTCGAGTTCTACAACCGCTACGGCGTGCAGGAGTATTACCTGATCGACCCCGAACGCGGCGATGTGAGCGGCTGGGTGCGGCAGGACGGCGTCTTGACGGTCATCGACGACATCGACGGCTGGGTCAGCCCGCTGCTGGGGGTGCGCTTCGCCGTGCGGGATGGCGCCATCCGGTTGTTCTACCCGGACGGACGACCGTTTCTGACCTTTGAGGAACTGGCGCAGGCGCGCGCCGCCGAAGCACGCGCGCGAGCAGAAGCGGAAGCGCGTGCGCGCGCAGCCGAGGAGCGTGCGCAACGGGAAGCCGAGGCGCGCGCCGCCGCCGAGGAGCGCGCCGCGCGGCTGGCGGAGCGGCTGCGCGCGCTCGGAATTGACCCGAACGGTGCGGCTTAGGACCGTGACATCGCGCGACGTGCGCGCAAGGGGAGGGGCTATGAGCGCGACAACGATGGAGCAGACGCGCGCCATCGTGTATCCTGAAAGCGATGGTCAGCCGATGGCCGACAATACGCTCCAGTTTCGCTGGATTGTCATGCTCCAGGGCAACCTGGCGGCGCTGTTCGCCGACCGTCCCGATGTCTTCGTGGCTGGCGATCTCCTCTGGTACCCCGTCGAAGGGCGGCCCGACATCCGCCGCGCTCCCGACGTGCTGGTCGCCATCGGACGCCCCAAGGGCGACCGCGGCGCCTATTTGCAGTGGGAAGAGGGGAATCAGCCGCCCCAGGCGGTGTTCGAGGTCCTCTCGCCCGGCAATACGCTGCGCGAAATGGCGCGCAAGTTCGAGTTCTACAACCGCTACGGCGTGCAGGAGTATTACCTGATCGACCCCGAACGCGGCGATGTGAGCGGCTGGGTGCGGCAGGACGGCGTCTTGACGGTCATCGACGACATCGACGGCTGGGTCAGCCCGCTGCTGGGGGTGCGCTTCGCCGTGCGGGATGGCGCCATCCGGTTGTTCTACCCGGACGGACGACCGTTTCTGACTTTTGAGGAACTGGCGCAGGCGCGCGCCGCCGCCGAGGAGCGTGCGCACCAGGAAGCCGAGGCGCGCGCAGCCGAAGCGCGCGCGCGAGCAGAAGCGGAAGCGCGTGCGCGCGCCGCCGAGGAACGCGCGCAACGGGAAGCCAAGGCGCGCGCCGCCGCTGAGGAGCGCGCCGCACGGCTGGCGGAGCGGCTGCGCGCGCTCGGAATTGACCCGAACGGTGCGGCTTAGGACCGTGACATCGCGCGGCGTGCGCGCAGAGGGAGGGGCTATGAGCGCGACAACGATGGAGCAGACGCGCGCCATCGTGTATCCCGAAAGTGATGGTCAGCCGATGGCCGACAATACGCTCCAGTTTCGCTGGATTGTCATGCTCCAGGGCAACCTGGCGGCGCTGTTCGCCGACCGTCCCGATGTCTTCGTGGCTGGCGATCTCCTCTGGTACCCCGTCGAAGGGCGGCCCGACATCCGCCGCGCCCCCGACGTGCTGGTCGCCATCGGACGCCCCAAGGGCGACCGCGGCGCCTATTTGCAGTGGGAAGAGGGGAATCAGCCGCCCCAGGCGGTGTTCGAGGTCCTCTCGCCCGGCAATACGCTGCGCGAAATGGCGCGCAAGTTCGAGTTCTACAACCGCTACGGCGTGCAGGAGTATTACCTGATCGACCCCGAACGCGGCGATGTGAGCGGCTGGGTGCGGCAGGACGGCGCCTTGACGGTCATCGACGACATCGACGGCTGGGTCAGCCCGCTGCTGGGGGTGCGCTTCGCCGTGCGGGATGGCGCCATCCAGTTGTTCTACCCGGACGGACGACCGTTTCTGACTTTTGAGGAACTGGCGCAGGCGCGCGCCGCCGCCGAGGAGCGTGCGCACCAGGAAGCCGAGGCGCGCGCAGCCGAAGCGCGCGCGCGAGCAGAAGCGGAAGCGCGTGCGCGCGCCGCCGAGGAGCGCGCCGCGCGGCTGGCGGAGCGGCTGCGCGCGCTGGGGCTGAACCCAGATGATATTGCCTGACATGTCTCTCCTGGCTTCGCTCAACCCCAAACAATACACAGCCGTCACTGCGCCTCCCGGTCCAATCCTGGTGCGCGCCGGAGCCGGCAGCGGCAAAACGCGCGTGTTGACGCTGCGGATCGCATACCTGATTGCGGAGTGTGGTGTGTCCCCATCGCACATTCTGGCGCTCACGTTTACCAATAAGGCGGCGCGTGAAATGCGACAGCGCCTGCGCAATCTGCCCGGCGTATCGATCCGAGGTCTCACTGCTGGCACGTTCCATTCGGTCTGTGCAGCGTTGTTGCGCGAACATATCACCGGTCGCATTGGCAGGTACACATCCGATTTTACGATCTACGCCGAAGATGAGCAGGCGCAACTGGCAGCGTTGGCGCTCGACGCAGCGCGGGAACGTCCGCCGGTCCTCCTCGAACCGACAGAACTGCTCCGTCACATTTCGCGCGCCAAGAGTCGGTTGCTCACCCCGCGCCTGGCAGCGCGCTTCGCCCGTGATGACCTGGAGCGTTTCGTCGCTGGATGTTACCAGCGTTATCAGCGCAGCCTGGAACACGCCAACGCGCTTGATTTCGATGATCTGATTCTGCTGACCCACCGGTTGCTCGCCGAACATCCCGATGTGTTGGACACCTGCCAGGCGCGCTGGCGGCATGTTCTGATCGACGAGTATCAGGACACCGATCCGGCGCAGTACGCGCTGGTCGAGTTACTGACGCGCCCATCACCCGCCAATGGACATGTGCGCTCGCTCTTCGCCGTTGGTGATGGGATGCAGGCGATCTACGGCTTCCGCAACGCCGACCATACGATCATTGCGCGATTCGAGCGCGATTTTCCCGAAGCGCGAGTGATCGAACTGGCGACAAACTATCGCAGCCGCCAACCGATCCTCGATGCCGCCTATGCGGTCATCCGTCATAGTCGTGCAGTTCAGCCCATGGCGCTGCGCGCAACGAAACCGGAGCCGCCGCGCGGCGCCGGGCATGTTCCGCCGCTCCAGATTGTGGACGCCAAAGATGCGCGCGATGAAGCCGAACGTGTGACGCGCAGCATCGTCGATCTCCTGCGACGTGGGCGTCGTCCACGCGACATAGCGATCCTCTACCGTTCACGCCATATGAGCCGCACATTTGAATCAGCGCTGCGTCATGTACGCATCCCATATGCGTTGCGTGGCGCAACCGGGTTCTTCGAGCGCGCCGTGGTGCGTGATACGCTGGCATACCTGCGTGTTGTCAACAATCCCGCCGACAATCTGAGCTTCAACCGGATTGCCAATGTGCCGCCGCGTGGACTGGGCGCCGGCGCGCTGGCGACGCTTTCCGCCTTTGCCGCGCAGCGAGGATTATCTCTCTCCGAAACACTGGCACATCCCGAGGTCCTTGCGGCGCTGTCGCCAAAAGCCGCAGAGAGCGCGCGACAACTGGCGGCGCTGTTCGTCCGCTGGCGGCGGCTTGTAGACGGCGGCATGCCCCCTGATCATGTGCTGGCTGATGTGCTCGAACGTATCGGCTACCAGGCGTGGCTCGAGCAACGCCTGGAACCGGAGGAACTGGCAGATGCGCGCGCTCATGTGCAGGAACTGGCGAATGCCGCTGCCGAGCATACTGCGCTCAATGCCTTCCTGCAAGAAGTGGCGTTACTGACCAGCGCCGATGATGACGATGATGAACGTGATCGGGTGCAGTTGTCCACCATCCACGCAGCCAAAGGTCTGGAGTGGCCCATCGTATTCGTTGCGGGTCTGGAGGAAGGGACGCTGCCGCACGAACACAGCCTGGTGACGCCGGATGGCGTGGAGGAAGAACGTCGCCTCTGCTACGTTGCGCTGACCCGTGCCGGCGAGCAACTGTACCTTTCCTGGGCGGCAAGCCGGGTGCGCGGAAAACCGACGAAACCATCACGATTCCTCAACGAAATCGAGGCATATGGGCGCGAGCGGGCGGGGAGAAACGTCGCATCATAAATGTTCCAGGGAATGGAGAGGTGCGAAAGTGGGAGATACCGCAAAAGGGCGCCTGAACCCATTCTAACACTCATGCACGATCATTTGGACAATAGCACTGCAAAAAGCTAACCGTGAAGGTCACAAAGGGGCACAAAAGAAATGCTTTTCATTTTTATTCACTTCGTGTGCTTCGTTTCCTTGGCGGTTAAGCCTTAAAAGGGCGCCTGCACCCATTCTAACACTCATGCACGATCATTTGGACAATAATGACTTCACTGCAAAAGGCTGTAACCACGAAGGTCACAAAGGGACACAAAGGAAATGCTTTTCATTTTTATTCACTTCGTGTGCTTCGTTTCCTTGGTGGTTAAGCCTTTTTGCAGTGGATTCAATAATGGTTTTTGAGAAAAGAATGCCATCGCCCGGCTAAGTCCGCGCAGGCGGGCTTTATAGCCGCCGGGCGGACTGACCGCGCATTAGTATAACGTTGGAGGACGCCGATGCCTGAGATACGGGTAAACGGAGCGACCATTTCCTACGAGGAACACGGAACCGGTCCTGAAACAATTGTGTTTGCACACGGTTTGCTGTGGAGCGGACGCATGTTCGATCATCAGGTCAACGCGCTCAAGGATCGGTATCGGTGCATTACCTTCGACTTTCGCGGGCAGGGGCAAAGCGAAGTGACCGACTCAGGATACGACATGGACACCCTTACGAACGATGCAGCGGCGCTGATCGAAGCGCTGCACGCCGCTCCCTGTCACTTCGTCGGTCTCTCGATGGGTGGGTTTGTCGGCATGCGACTGGCGATCCGCCGTCCTGATCTGATCCGATCACTCATTCTGCTGGAAACCTCAGCCGACCCGGAACCACGCGAGAATGTGGGGCGGTACCGCCTGCTCAATTTCATTGCGCGCTGGTTGGGGTTGCGATTGGTTGCCGATCAGGTGATGCCGATCATGTTCGGCAAAACGTTTCTGACCGATCCAAACCGCGCACAGGAGCGAGCAATGTGGCGCAAACGGATGACCGCCAATCACCGAATCGGCATCTCGCGCGCCGTGCGGGGCGTCATTGAGCGACAGGGGGTGTATGAGCAGATCGACCGGATCACAGCGCCAACGCTCATCATCGTCGGCGATCAGGACGTAGCGACCCCACCCGACAAAGCCCGACGCATATTCGAGCGCATCCCCCACTCGTCTCTGATCGTCATCCCCGGTGCGGGACACACATCCACAGTCGAGGCGCCTGAAACTGTAAACACACTGCTGCGGCGATTCCTCGATGCACACGCGGACAATGGCTCGCAACGCTGAGAGCAGTATGGTATACTTCCTCATCGTTACGTGGTTCGATGATGTGGTATGAAGGTTACTATCATGCGCGGTATTCGATTGCTCACAATCGTTATTCTGGCACTCTTTACGCTTGCCGCCTGCGGCGGAGGCGACATCAGCGTGCCGCCGCCGCCGAATGCCCGGCCATTCGAGAGCAGCGGCAGCCCCAAGATCGATCAGATCATCGCCTCCTGGAAGAACGTAGCGATTGAAGAAATGCGCAAAGACGCCGTCAAAGAAGAGTCACTGGTCGAAGAGATTTTTCTTGTCACCGATGGTTCGCTGGAGGACGTGCAGAACCACTACATGGCGTTGACCCAGAATGGTTGGTGGCATCTGAAGCGTATGCCCGGTCTTCAGGGTGATGTGTTGCTCGACGGGTACGAGCACGGCACGACGGCGCTTGTCATCGGCGCGATCGATGCGTCGAAGTTCGGCGGTGAGGGCATTGTCGTCTACACGCTGCGAGGAACGAAGTGAGCCGGGTGTCTTGACGCTATGGTTGACCCGGAAACAAAGGTAGGTGACATTCTCAAGCGAAAATTGGGACGTATCAAATGGGCGACACTCGAACCGGGCTCACCATCCTGGAAAGAGATTGCGAAGTTGACCTGGCGCGAGATTGAGGAGGGTGTGCGTCAGGGTAAACCCGGCTTCAGCACCATCCACAAACTCCTGACAGATCGGAGGTTTGATCGATGACTGCATTGGCTCAAACTGCTCTAGGTAAGCTGCTGGAGTTTCTTGACAGGCTTGAGGATGCAAAGATTGACTACAGACTGGCGCATATACGCGACTCGATTATGGTCGAAATGGTTGTGCCTGGCGAGCGCTGGGAAGTGGAGTTTTTCGAGAACGGGCAGATCGCTATTGAGCGCTTTGTCAGCACATATGTACAGAACATTGATGAGCATATGCTTAGTAAACTGATTGAGGAATACTGCCGTGATGAGTAATCTTTGATCTGCTGCTGTTCGATCTTCGTGCGTATGTGATAGGGAACAACAGGCGTATACATCTCACTCGTAGGTTTGCCCTGACGGAAGACTCTGAACATCTCACAGCACCGCTGCGTCTCAAGATCAGTAACGTCTCTCCGGACGAGCAACGATGCTCACGTTTCCAGCGAAGCGACTGTTGGGCGCGATGATCCGCTCTTGTGCGGCTGGTCATCCTCACGTTCTTCTGGAGGCGCACTGATGACCCCAGCCACGATAGGACGCTGTCAGGTCCTTGGCGAAATCGGGCGTGGCGGTATGGCGACGGTGTACCGCGCCTACGACCGCGAAGCCGACCGCGAAGTGGTGATCAAAGTCCTGCCGCGCGAACTGCTGCACGACCCCACTTTCCGCGCCCGCTTCCAGCGCGAGATCAAAGCAGTCACCGCGCTGGAGCACCCCGCGATTGTGCCGCTCTATGACTCCGGTGAGGATGCCGGGCAGCCGTTTATGGTCATGCGCCTGATGACCGGCGGCTCGCTGGCGGATCGGCTCAGACACGGACCGCTGACCCTCGCACAGGCGGCACGGATTATCAGCCATCTGGCAACCGCCCTCGACGCAGCGCACGTCGCCGGATCGATCCACCGCGACATCAAGCCCGACAACGTGCTCTTTGACCACACTGACCAGCCGTATCTCGCCGATTTCGGCATCGTCAGCGTGATGCAGACCGCCACCATCCTAACGCGCAGCGGCGTGATCGGCACGCCGGAGTACATGGCACCGGAACTGACCCGGCCCGGCGGGCTCTCGCCGCTGATGGACGTGTATGCACTGGGGGCGATGCTGTTCGAGATGCTGAGCGGGCGACCGCCATACCACGCCGATACGCCGATTGGCGCGCTGATTGCGCACGTGACCGAGCCGATCCCGGATGTGCGGATGCTGCAACCCGCGTTGCCTGCTGACATCCAGCGCGTCCTCGAGCAGGCGCTGGCGAAGGACCCGCAGGAACGCTACCAGTCGGCAGGCGCGCTGGCGGGTGACCTGGCGGCCGTCGCGGCGAATACGTCCCTGCCGACGCTCAAGGTAGCGGTGTCCGTTGCACAGGTGACCGTCACCCTCTAATACCAATGACGATTGACGATGCCGCATGCGTGTCATTCCGAGCCCTTCGCTTCGCTCAGGGTAAACGCAGCGAGGAATCTGAGCGGGTCGCGCACGACCCCCCGCGCTGCTCGGGGTGACCATGCCGGATGTTCACAGGGAATTGGTATAACGGGGATTCCTGGTTCTTGGTTCTTGGTTCTTGGTTCTCGGTTCCCCTAACCCCCTAACACCACCCGCTGCACCAGGTCAATCGCAGGCGTTGGGAGAAAGCCCAGGATCAGCACACCGAGCGTTGCGAGCGCAAGACCTGCCCGCAGGGCGCGGTCCATAGGCAAGGGCACCTCGCGCGCCGGTTCCGCCATGAACATCTGCGCCACAATGCGGAGATAGTAGAATGCCGCAATTGCGGCAACAATGACCCCAATGACTGTGATCCAGCCCATGCCCGACAGCCAGGCGGCAGTGAACACATAGAACTTCCCCCAGAAACCACCGGTCGGCGGGACGCCAGCCAGCGAGAGCATACAAACTGCCATGGCGACCGCCAGCCAGGGACGCCGACTCCACAACCCTGCCAGATCGCTCATATCCCAGGCTGCTTCGCCGCGATGTTCGAGAGCGATCAATACGCCAAACGCTCCGAGATTAGTAAAGGTGTATGCAATCAGGTACAGAAGAACGCCTTCAACGCCGCGTTGCCCGGCAATGCCACCCGGCGCGCCGGCGGCAATCACGCCGAACAGGATGTACCCGGCGTGACCGATGCTCGAATACGCCAGCATGCGCTTGACGTTGCGTTGCGTCAGCGCACCGATATTCCCGACCGCCAGTGTTGCAATCGCCAGCACCGCCAGCACCGGCGCCCAGATCTGCCACTCGCCCGCCAGCGCCTCGACCAGGAACCGCAGGAGCGCCGCAAACCCTGCTGCCTTGCTACCGACCGAGAGCAGCCCGGCTATCGGCGTCGGTGCGCCTTCATAGACATCCGGCGCCCACATATGGAATGGCGCCATTGCAACCTTGTAGCCAAAACCAACGACGACCAGTGCCGCACCCGCCAGCAGATAGATGCGTTCTTCGAGAGTCAACGTCTGTTGTGCCAGCGTCTCACCAATGGCGCGCAGATTCATGCTGCCGGTCGCTCCATACAGCAGAGCAATGCCAAACACGACGAACCCGCCCGCGAATGCGCCGATCAGCAGATATTTCATCCCTGCTTCTTCCGAAGCGTTGCGCGGATAGGCGAAGCCGGTCAGCACATACAGCACAATTGACAGCAGTTCCAGACCCAGAAAGAGAATGATCAGGTCCGCGCCCTGCGCCAGCAACATCATGCCACCGGTGGCGAACAGCACCAGCACGTAATACTCGCTTCGCTCGATTCCCTGGCGTGGCAGATAGTCGAGCGACAGCACCATGGTTATGGCAGCCGCTGCCAGAAACAACCAGTTCAGCGTCAGGCTATAGGAGTCTAGCCGCAGCATGCCGCTGAAGGTCTCGGCGTTGACGCCCCACAGCGGAATACCAACTGCCGCAGCAACCATCGCGCCCACCATCGCCAGATACCCGACGATCCGGGTACGTGAACGTGGCACAAACAAGGCAATGACCAGCAACACCGACGCCCAGCCAAAGATGATGCTGAGTTGCGTCGCCACGCGCCAGTCAACAGGAGGAATCACGATTTCGGTCATCTGTGTGTCATTCCACATTACATGGGCAACGTTCAACGACCTGCCAGAAACGGCAGCGTTCCCTGCGCGATCTGCGTCACCGACTGCTGCATCGGTCCAAACAGCAGATTGGGATACAGCCCAAACACCACCACCGGCGTTGCCAGAACAATCAACAACGCCAGTTCACGCGGTCGCACGTCGGGCGCCTGCGCCAGTTCCGGCGGGGTATCGCCCATAAACGCTGTTCGATACATATGCAACAGGTAGACCGCCGCCAGCACGACACCCAGAATCGCAGGCAACGCATAGCGCCAGCCAAGCCCCGGAGAACGCCACGAACCTTGCAGCACGACGAATTCGCTGATGAAGCCATTCAATCCCGGCAGACCGATTGACCCAAGCACCAACAGGAAGGTCAGGCTGCCAAGCCATGGGGTTGTCTTCCACAACCCGCCAAACGATTTCAGTTCCCGCGAGCCGCGTCGCGCTGCCAGCATCCCCACCACCAGAAACAATGCGCCGGTTGTCAGCGCACTATTGACCATATGTGCCACCGCACCCGCAATTCCCTGCACATTCAGCGCAAAAATGCCCAGCACGATCAACCCCAGATGGCTGACCGACGCATATGCCAGCAGACGCTTCATATCAGTCTGCTGATACGCAATCCATGCCGCATACAGAATACCAATAACTGCCAGCACGCCGACCGCCGGCGCAGCCCAGGCAGCGGTTGCCGGGAAAAATTGCACATTGTAGCGGATCAACCCATAGGCGCCGATCTTGATCAGCAACCCGATCACATCGACCACGCCCGACGACGGCGCCTCGGCGTGCGCCGTCGTCATCCAGGTATGGAAGGGCCAGATCGGCGCCTTGACCGCAAAGCCGATAAAGAACAGCCCGAAGAGAAGCCTTTCCGCGCCCGCATCGAGTCGCAGCGTACCGAGTTGCAGACTTGCCAGAATTGTCGCCGTGTCGAAGGTATAGACGCCGGTCGCCTGCCCGTGGAGCAGGTACAGTCCAATCATCCCCAGCAGGAGAAAGACCGAACCGCTGAAGGTGTAGGCAAAGAACTTGACTGCGGCGTAACGCCGTTCTGCACCGCCCCAGATGCCGATCAGCAACGCCGTGGGAATCAGCGTGAACTCGAAGAAGACATAGAAGAGCAACATGTCCTGCGCCGTGAAGACGCCAAACAAACCGCTCGCCAGGAGGAGAACCAGCGCATGGAACGCGCGCTCCTGGCGCTCGACCGTTCCCCAACTGGCTACCAGCGCCACCGGCGTCACGAGCGCGGTCAACAACACCAGCCACAGACTGATGCCATCGACCGAGACAGTATAACTGATGCCCCAGGATGGCACCCATGCCACACTTTCGACCATTTGAAAACCGGCGCGCGCAGGGTCGAAGAGGAACGCCACCCCTAACGCGGCAGCCAGCGCCAGCAGAGAAGCGCCCAGCGACACACCACGCTGCGCAGCGACGTTTTCGCGCGGCAACGCCAGCACCGTCAGCGCCCCCAACGCCGGCAACCAGATTGTGATTGATACCAGCGGCAAACTGTTCATGGATACTAACCGCGCAATGCGAAGAATGCGACCACAATGATCACGCCCACCAAAAACATCAGAGCGTATGTGCGAACATACCCGGTCTGCACGAGACGCAAGCCCTGCGCCAACCGCATCAGTCCGCGCGCTGTGCCACCGACCAGGACGCCATCAATACCCTCGCGATCAACCACCTGGCTGAGGAACACCGACGCTGTACGATAGGGACGGACGAAAACCCGCTGGTAGAGCCAGTCGAGACCCCAGCCAATCTCCATGCCACGCCACAGATCGCCGAGATACCGGAATGCCGGATCGTCCTTACCAATACGGATGCGCGGCTCCAGGTCGCGCGCATAGGTTTTCCAGCCCAGGTACCCGGCGCCGGCGCTCACCAGCGTCGTGATCGTTGCAAGAATCCCCATGCCGAACGTATAGATAACCTCCGGTTCCTGGAGCACCGGACGCAGATAACTGTTCAGCCAGTGCAATCCAGGGAAATTGATCAACCCGCCAATAACGGCGCCGCCTGCCAGCGCAACCATGGGCCAGCGCATCATGGCGCCGCTCTCGTGCGCGTGCATCGCCGGATCACGTGGCCGCCCGAAAAAGACCATGCCGATCTGACGACCCATATAGAACGCCGTGACTGCCGAGGTCAGAATCAGAATGATCGCTGCCAGCGGACTGCGCGCATCGAACCAGGCGTGAGCGATGATTTCGTCTTTGCTCCAGAACCCTGCCAGCGGAAAGATACCGCTCAACGCCAGCGCGCCGATCAGGTAGAGGCGAAAGGTCATCGGCAGATTATCGCGCAACCCCCCCATGCGCCGCATATCCTGGTGCCCGCCGATGCCGTGGATCACCGAACCGGCTGCCAGAAAGAGCAGCGCCTTGAACAGACCGTGGGTGAGCAGATGATACATACCCGCAACATACGCCCCCATCCCCACGGCAGCGACCATATAGCCAAGTTGCGAGACGGTCGAATACGCCAGCACGCGCTTGATATCGAGCTGCGCCACGGCTGCTGTTGCGCCGATGAACGCAGTCATCACACCGATCACCAGCACCCACGGCGCCGCCGACGCCGGTTGGTCGAACAACGTATGATTGCGCACGATCAGGTAAACCCCGGATGTCACCATAGTCGCCGCATGGATCAACGCCGACACCGGCGTAGGACCCGCCATTGCATCGGGCAACCAGGTGAAGAGCGGCAATTGCGCCGATTTCCCCGCCACAGCAACCAGCATCAGCAGGGTGATCCCCGCAATGAGCGGCAACTGCCCGAATGCGCCAAGATCGACGGTCTCACCTGCAATGATGATCGCCTGATCCAGATAGCCGCCGATGCCAAGCTGCGGATTATCGTAGAACGACAGCGTGCCGACATTGGTAACAATGGCGAACAGCGCCGCCAGCATCGCCGCGTCGCCGACGCGGTTGACCACAAAGGCTTTCACGGCTGCGTCAGAGGGGTTGATGCCTGGCGGCACGGTGCGGCGGTCGAAATAGTGCCCGATGAGGAGGAACGAACACAAGCCAACGCCTTCCCAACCGAGGAACAGCAGCAACAGATTGTCCGCCATCACCAGCATCAGCATGGCAAAGACGAACAGATTCATAAAAGCGAAGAACCGGACCGGGCGCACATCGCCGTGCATGTAGCCGATGGAATAGATGTGGATCAGCCCGCCGACGCCGGTGATCAGCAGCGCCATCACCGCAGTGAGCGGGTCGAAGAGCAACCCGAACGCGACGCGAAAATCCGCTATGCTGATCCATTCCCACAGCGTCCAGGTCAACCGTTTGGCGTCGGCAGGCGCGCTTTCGAGCAGTGCCATCGCCACGATTGTCGCAACAAATGACAATCCCACCATGGCGGCGGCAAGCATGCCGGCATCACGCTCCCGGCGCACCATCAGCATGTTGAGCAGAAAACCAAGGAGAGGAAACGCAGGTATCAGCCAGATAATCCAGTTCATTGCGGAATGTATCCTGTCAGGCAAGAGGCGAGAGGCTTAGCGTTTCGCGCTCGCGCCTGTGCGCTTATTCACCCTCTCAATGCGTTGATTTCATCAACATCGGTGGTATGTTTCGTGCGAAAGATCGCCACCAACAGCGCCAGCCCAACCGCGACCTCCGCAGCCGCCACCACAATAACGAAAAAGACGACGATCTGCCCGGCGACGTCCTGCCGCGCCATGGCGAAAGTCACCAGCGCCAGGTTGGCCGAGTTCAACATCAACTCGACCGACATGAACAGAACCAGCGCATTACGCCGCGTGATGACGCCGACCACGCCAAGCGTGAAGAGCAATGCGCTCAGCAGAATATAGTAACTCGTTGGCACCATAGAGCATTTCGACGTAGCATCAGGCGATACGTGCAGTCCACCATACGTTTGTTTCGAGGAGACGTCGCACTTCGCCCGGTTGCCATACCAGAACGCCGGACACAACCCGGATCGTATGATAGGCTGTCAAGCATCATGAACACCCGGATTGCTTCGCTAACCCCTGACCCCTATTCCCTGCTCTCCGCATGATTGCCCGACATATGCAGCACCACGACCCCAACAATCGCCGCAAGCAGCAGAAACGCTGTAATCTCAAACGGCAGCAGATACGTTGTGAAGAGCGTCTCGGCAATGCGTTCGGGTGCGGCAAACTGCTGATCCGCCACCATCGCCCCAGATGCCGGGCCACGCAGTACAATGTAACCGATCAATCCAAGCAGAATCGCTGCAAGCGTCAGTCCCAGAGGCCGCTGCCAGGCAAACCGTTCGCGCGTATCCTCCGCGCGCTCGGCGCCAAGCAACATCACCACAAAGAGGAACAGCACAATAATCGCGCCAGCATACACAATCAACTGAATCACGAAGAGGAATGGCGCGTACAACAGCACATAGAGCACCGAAATAGCAACGAAGTTGATCAACAAAAAGATGGCGCTATGAATGGCATTCGGGCTGAGCAGCATTGCAACCGCGCCCACAATGGCCACAGCAGCCGTGATCAGGAAAATAATAAGTTCCATGGCTGCCTCGTCACTACAGATCAATCTGCGCAGGCGGACTCGGGCGGCGGTTCAGTTGTTCCAGGATCGGCGGAATCTCGCCGTGCCCCTTATCGGGAGGGACCAGGAGATCGTCTTTGGTGAGGATCGAACTCCGGCGATCATAGAACGAAAGTTCATACTGATGTTCGAGCACAATCGCATTGGTCGGGCACGCATCTTCGCAATACCCACAGAAAATGCAGCGCAGCATGTTGATTTCATAGCGCGCTGCGTACCGTTCGCCTGGCGAATTCGGCGCCGCCGGATCGTTCTCCGCAGGCACGACCAGGATGGCGTCCGCCGGGCAGGCTGCTGCGCACAACGAACAGCCGATGCAGCGCTCCATGCCATTGGCGAAGCGCTTCAGTTGATGCCGTCCACGAAAGCGCTCACGCACCGGACGCTTGACTTCCGGGTATTCGACGGTTACCGGCTTGCGAAACAGGTAGCGGAGCGTTGTGCCAAGACCTTTGAACAGGGCGCCGATCATAGTGCGTCTCTCACTTCACGTACACCTTCCAACTCGGAGTATCAGGCGCTGATCTCCACCAGTTTCACCGTGCGCTTTTCCTTCCCCGGTCTGCCGACGATTGCCGCAACTGCCAGAATCATGATACCGGCGACCAGACCAATGATAGCGGTGAGGACAGGGGCATCCGGCAGCAGAACGTTCAGCACAGCAGTGATAGCGACATTGATGAGCGCAAGGGGCAGCAACACCTTCCAGCCCAGGTTCATCAACTGATCGTAGCGCACCCGCGGCAACGTGGCGCGGATCCAGACCGAAACGAACGACAGCAACAACACTTTGAGCAAGAATGCGCCGAGCGACGTCAATCCGAGCACGGCATTGCCGACGGCAGCGCCATACTGTTGCGTCACCGCCTGCGTCAACGTCTGCAAGCCGGGGAAATGCCAGCCTCCCAGAAAGAGCGTCACGGCAATCGCATTCATCGCCACCAGTTTGACATACTCCGACATAAAGAACAGCGCGAATTTCATCGAACTGTACTCGGTGTTGTACCCACCGACGAGTTCCTGCTCGGCTTCGACCAGGTCGAACGGCGCGCGCACCACTTCAGCGGTGGCGGCGATGATGAACACGACAAACCCCAGAAACTGCGGCACAATGTTCCACATCTGTGTTTGCCGCTCGACGATCTCGGCGGTGCTGAAACTTTGCGCCTGCATCACCGCACCCAAAACGGTCAATCCCAGCGCAAGTTCATAGGAGATGACCTGCGCCGATGCGCGAATGCCGCCAAGCATCGAATATTTGTTGTTCGACGCCCATCCCGCAATAGCAATGCCATATACGCCGACCGACGTCACTGCCAGCAGGTAGAGAACACCAACATTAATCTCGGCGAGTTGCAACCAGTTGTCGCCCTCCCCATCGGGCCACATGCCAACCGGAATGGTCGCCCAGATGATAATCGCAGGAATAAGCGCAAACGCTGGCGACACCAGATAAACCCAGCGATCCGCCAGCAACGGCGTCACATCCTCCTTAAAGAACAGTTTAACCGCATCGGCGAGCGGTTGCAGAAACCCTCCCGGTCCGGCGCGATTTGGCCCGACCCGATTTTGCAGGCGCGCCAGCGTGCGCCGCTCGAACAGCGTGAAGTAAGCGAAAATGGTTGTCGCCGCCAGCGACAGGACGATGCACTTGACGACGAGAATAACGAGATCGATCCAGGTCATCGCATTTCTACCGCCTCATCGATATGCGCCGTAATTGCGATCCGCGTGAGCGGACCCGTCTGCAATGCACTCAACGGGGCGCCATCCACATCCGGCACGATCACCAGGCCACGCGGCAGATGGCGGTCGATCTGAACCGGGAGCACGGCGCTGCCGGACTCAGACTCAATTCGCGCCATGTGGCCGGGCGCAATCTCCAGCGCCGCAGCGTCTTCCGAATTCACAATGAGATGCGGCGCAACCATCCGCGGCACGAGTTTCGAGTCGCGGCTCCACGTGCGGCTATCATAGGCGCGCGGCGCCGCCAACAGAATATAAGGGCGAGCGTTATGGATATTCACCTCGGACGGCACACGAGCGCGCAGCAAAAACATGGTTTTCGCATTATCGGCTTCAGCCGCGATCTGCACGCCGACGCCTTCGGTATTTTCGTAGGAGGTGCCGTCGTAGAAGATCGCCTCATTCGGCTGCCGTCCCCACTGCGGCTTGCGCGTCAACCCCAGGCTTTCATAGGTCGTATCGGCGTAGCCGCGCACCCTGGCTGCAATCTCATCCGCCACATCACCGGCGACCACATAATCCCAATGGTCGGGGGAAGCGGTTGCTGCTGCGGTTTGCGCCGCCGCGCGCGGTGCGGCGCGTCCATCCCCCTGACCATCAGGAACGTCCGGCGTGATACCGAGAGCGATCAGCGCGCGCGCAAGACGTTGCGCCACGTCCCATCCGGCCGGAGTATTGTATTCAGGAATGCGCGCCTGACGGAAGCGCTGCACCCGCCGCTCGGCATTGGTGAACGTCCCCTCGCGACCGGCGATCGACGCCGTTGGCAGCACCACATCGGCGCGTTGCGCCGTCTCGGTGAGGAACATGTCCTGCACCACCAAAAACTCCAGCGCATCGAGCGCCTCAGCCACTGCCGGATGATCGCGCACCGGGTTCATTCCGGCAATGATCATGCCGCGCAAACGCCCCTCACGCGCCGCAGTCCACATCTCACGCGCCTTCAAGCCTCGTTTCTTGCCGGTGCCTGGATTCACCCCCATATCGAGCGCACCACGCACATTCGCACCGGGAAAGAGCGGAATAATGCCGTTATTGGGCTTGCCGACATGACCGGTCAGGAGCGTCAGGTCGGCGAGCACATCGATCAGATCCGCTCCAACCGCCAGCGCCACCCGGCCGTAGATAATGATCCCGTGATCGGCTTTCGCAAACACGCGAGCCGCTGCGCGCACATCGTCTTCTGCAATCCCAGCGGCATCGCAGAGCGACACAACGGTACAATCGCGCAGACGCGCTTTCAGGTCGTCGAGACCCTGCACTCGTCGCTCCACGAAGTCGACAGCGATCAATTCTTCCTCGATCAGGGTCTTCAGCAACGCCAGCGCAACGAACGCCTCTGCCCCGGCACGCGGGCGAATCACCCGCGCCGGGGTACGATCCAGTTTCGTCGGATACGGGTTGATGACCGTCAGATCGCCGCCACGCGCGACGATACCACGCAGACGCAACACATAGAGTGGCGCTTCCTCTTCGGGATCCGCGCCAACGACCAGCACCGCCGTTCCCGCACCCAGGTTCGACAGGTTGGTTCCCTTACCGACGCCGAGCGTTGCGCCCAGATCGATCAGATCCGCTTCTCCCGGCGCGCCGGTGCAGCAGTCGAGGTTTGGCGACTTCAACACCTGACGGAACAGTTTCTGGAACAGATAGAGATCTTCGTTCGGCAGATCGGGACCCGCCAGCCCGCCCAGCGCCGCCGCGCCAGCGTGGGTGCGGATGGCGCTCAGTTTTTCAGCCACCAGCGTAATCGCCTCATCCCATGTTGCCGGCGTCAGTGTATCGCCTTTACGAATGAGCGGTTGGCGCAAGCGCTCCGGGCTTTCGATGAAGCGCATTCCAAACCGCCCCTTGTCACAAATCCAGATTTCATTGACATACTCATTTTCACGCGGCATGACCCGCATGATACGGTCGTAGCGCATATCGAGCGAGATGTTGCACCCTACCGGGCAGTGCGGACAGATGCTGGGAACCGGGCGCAATTCCCAGACACGCGCCTTAAAACGGAAATCGGCAGTCGTCAGCGCGCCGACCGGGCAGATATCGGTGGTATTGCCCGAAAACTTCGAGTCGAACGGCGGATCGGACTTCGAGATAATCTCCCAGGCGCGACCGCGGTTGTCGAAGCCAAGCACCGGATCGCCGGCAATATCGTCCTGAAAGCGCACACACCGCGAGCAGAGAATGCAGCGTTCACGATCCAGAAAAATCAGATCGCCAAGCGGGATCGGCTTCTCGAAATGAATCTTGTCGGCATAATCGAAGCGTGAAGTGCTCGGACCGAACTGCATCGTCAGGTTTTGCAGCGGGCACTCGCCACCTTTATCGCATACCGGGCAATCGAGCGGATGCGAGGTCAGCAGGAATTCGAGCTGACCTTTCTGCGCAAACCGCACCTTTTGGGTCGTCGTGCGCACCTCCATGCCTTCGCTGACCGGCGTCACGCAGCCCGGTTGCAGTTTTCCCATCATCAACGCCAGCACAGGCTTGCCATCCTCACCGATCACCACCTGGCGCGTCGTCGGATCAATCTTCGGCGTCCACACCTCAACCAGACACATTCGGCACATACCGACCGGCTTGAGTTTAGGATGGTAGCAGAAGACCGGAATGGCAACGCCGACGCTTCGCGCTGCATCGACGATATTCGTTCCTGCCGGGACGGTCACTGTCTGTCCATCGATGACCAGGGTCACATCAGGCATATGCACACCTCTCACGCCGTAGTGCGGCGAGCGGGATATTCTATCGCAAAGAAGCGTCCTATCTCACAGGAAAAACCGGGGAACCGCAGAGAAGTGATGACATCGCCGGGTTGCCACGTTGCAATGCACCGCAACGCCTCGTCATCGCGGCGGAACGCATCGACCGTCATCGCCTGCCGGTCAACGATCCAGCGCACTGAAACGTCGCGCCGGTTGTAGTTGTAGAGCGCACGTTTCTTTTCACAGTCGCACTCCTCATTGGCTTTGCCGGGTGACACAACCTCGATGATCAGATCAGGCGCAGCGTGGAGTGCACCATTGTTGCCGATCACGTCCGACAGCCGTGCGTGACCGATCCACACCAGATAGGGAGCAACCGCCTCATCATCGGCACGTGTCACGTCGGGCGCCGGAATGATTCTCCCGGCGCCGGTCGCCAGACGCCAGCCTCCAGGGGACACGATGACATGATCGCACGTGATCCAATGGCGCATGTGGGGTTGATGCGTCACATACAATGCTCCGTCGATAACCTCATACCGTCCGCCTTCCAGGTGCGGCAACGTCTCGACAAACTCGACTGTCCGGCGTGTGATGGGTGTCATCAGAGAACCTCAGTGAACCGACAGCGTGATGATGTCGTGGCGTCCATTGCCTGCCTGCGCGATCGCCCGCTCGAACTCGTGCGGGAAAAGACGCAGCGCACTGCGGATCGGCACGACGGCGCTCTCCCCCAGAAGGCAGAAGCAATTGCCCGCCATTTGATTGTACACATCGTGCAGGAGCGGAATATCATCCTGGCGACCGTGACCATGCGTGATGCGGTGCAGCACCTTGACCAGAAAATACGTCCCTTCACGGCACGGCGTACACTTTCCGCACGATTCGTGCTTGAAGAACTCGTCCATCTTATACGCCACCTCGACAGCGTTAACGCGTTCATCGAGCACAATCACGCCGCCGGAACCGAGCATGCTCCCCTTCGCCGCCAGCGCCTCGTAGTCCATCGTCACATCGAGATCATCGGCGGTGAGCCAGCCGGCTGAGGCGCCGCCAGGCACGACAATCTTGACATTATGGTTGCCGCGCATGCCCTGGCAGTACTCGGGAGAAAAGATCAATTCGCGCAAGGGTGTGCCGAACGGCGCTTCATAGTTGCCGGGGCGCTTCACGTGACCGGAGACGGAGAACACCTTCGTGCCCGGACTTTTCTCCGTGCCGAACTGACGATACCAGACGGCGCCGTGACGCACGATCATCGGCACATTCGTCAGCGTCTCGACGTTATTGATAATCGTTGGCTTACCGTACAGACCGGCGACCGCCGGAAAGGGAGGGCGCAAGCGGGGTTGACCGATCTTCCCTTCGAGCGACTCCATGAGTGCTGTTTCTTCGCCGCAGATGTACGCCCCTGCGCCACGATGCACATAAATGTCAAGGTCGTACCCCGTGCCAAAGATATTCCTGCCCAGGAAACCACGTGCATACGCCTGCGCAATAGCGCGTTCGAGACGACGCGCAGCCGCGGCGAACTCACCGCGAATATAGATATACGCAAGATTGGCTTCGATGGCGTAGGCGGAAATCGCAATGCCCTCGATTAACTGATGCGGGTTGCGGTCGATAATCTGATGATTGTTGAAGGTGCCAGGTTCGCTCTCATCACAGTTGCAGAGCAGGTAGCGCGGATAGACCCCTTTGGGCAGAAACCCCCACTTCACGCCGGTAGGAAACCCGGCGCCGCCACGCCCGCGCAACCCAGAGTCCTTCACCGTCTGCACAATATCAGCCGGAGTGCGTTCGGTCACTGCGATGCGCAATGCCTCATAACCGCCATGCTGAAGATAGACGTCGAAATCAGCGATGTTTTCGATGTCCAGATCGCGGAGAACGATATGCTCGGCAAGCGGAGACATAGGCAGAAACTCGCTTTCCAGCGCTGACACCGGCATGCGCCTGATATGGCGCATATCTTGCGTGTACTCTACCACCACGCAGGCTTTGTGTCAAATGGCACAAAGTTTGCGCTTGTTTGCGGATGAGAGATCTATCTCTCGCTCTCCTGCGGTATACTACTATGTGCGCTCCGGCGGATGCCGTCGTACTAGGGGACTCCATGAAAATTGCGCTTCTCTCCGAGTCGCCGTCGGTGGCGACCGGTTTTGGCATTCACGCCCGCCATCTGACGCGCCTGCTCGCTGAATGGGGACACGAGACGGTAGTGTTCGGCGTGTGCGCTGCGGGGCAACCGTTCGATCCGACCCGCTATCCGTGCCGTATCGTGCCGATGCCGCGCGATCAGAAGGAGGCGCTGCCGCTCCTCCCCGACTTTCTGGCAGCGGAACGACCGGACCTCGTGTTCATCCATTACGACCTCGGCGCCGTTGCGCGTTTTGCCGCCACTGTGCGCGCTGCGGGATGGACAGGTCCAATGATCTGCCATTTTGTCATCGACACAATCCCATTTGATCGCGATCTGATGCAGGTGTTGCGCGACTTCCGCGCTGCGTTGACGCCGACGCGCGTGGCTGCCCGCTACGCTACATCGCTTGGTATTCCGAATGTCATCGCTGCGCCACACCCGGTCGACGCCGGTCTGTTCCGACCATTGCCGCACCGCGATGCGCTGCGCCGCGCCGCCGGTCTGGAAGGGCGCTTCGTCATTGGCGTGTTCGGGCGCAATACCGAACGTAAACAGCAACCGCGCGTGATGATGGCGCTCCAACAGTTACGGGCACGCGGTCAGGCGGACGACATTATTGCCTACTTCCACTGCCAACCGACGAACGAGGACCCCTGGCTCAGCAGCTGGAATCTGCTCCACGTCGCCGATCATTTGGAAGTGGCCGACCTGACGCTCTTCCCGCAGAGCGACTTCCGTCAATTGGCAGGAATTCCCTACGACGCCGACGTTCCCGCCGCCGGGGATGCGCAGCCGCAGCGCCCAACCATGCCGGCGCACTACACGTATGTCGAACGACTCAACGTGTGTGATCTGCTGGTGAATGTCCCGCACTCCGGCGCGTTCGAACTGGCGCCTCTCGAAGCGGCGCTCTGCGGTGTACCTTCGGCGGTGACCAACGACCGTAGTGCGATGGCGGAGGTTGTTGGCGATGGGGCGTATCTGCTCGAGCCGATTGACCGTGCTATCCACAGTTCCGGCGGATGGCAGCATTTCGTCGGCGCCTGCACGATTGCCGATGCGATTCTGGAGATCAAGGAAGACGTTGATCTCCGCACAGCATTGATCCGCAAAGGGCGCGCCAATGCGCTTCGCTATACCGAAGAGCCGCTGCGACGAGGATTGCAACAGGCGCTCGAACTGGCGTGCGGTTAGGGAGGTTGCACCACGATGGGTGATGTCATTGTCATCGGATTAGGCGGGATGGGCAGCGCCGCAGCATATCATCTGGCGCGGCGTGGCTGGCAGGTGATCGGGCTGGAACGTTTCACACCCGCGCATAACCGTGGATCGAGCCATGGCAGATCGCGGATCATTCGCCAGGCGTATTTCGAGGACCCTGCGTATGTGCCTTTACTGCTCCGCGCGTATGAATTGTGGGAAGACCTTCAGCGCACAAGCAGCGAACCGCTGTTGACGATCACCGGCGGTCTAATGATTGGTCGAGCGGAGAGCAGCGTCGTGCGCGGCGCACTGCACAGCGCCCAAATGCACCACCTGCCTCACGAACTACTCGATGCCGCCGACATTCGTCGCCGTTTCCCGCCGTTCAATGTTGGCGACGATGAGGTCGCGCTGTACGAAGCGCGCGCCGGTTTTCTCGATCCCGAAGCGACTGTTCGGGCGCACCTCGACCAGGCGGCGCGCCATGGCGCCGATCTGCACTTCGATGAGCCGGTCACTGCGTGGGAGTCGACCCCTGGCGGCGGCGTGCGTGTCACCACGCCGGCGGGAGTCTACGAAGCCGAACGCGCCGTGATTGCGCCGGGCGCATGGGCGCCGCGCCTGCTCGCCGATCTGTCGCTGCCGCTGACCGTCGAGCGTCAGGTCCTCTACTGGTTCGAGCCGGTTGGAGGGCGTGAGCCATTCAGCATCGGGCGATTCCCCATTTATATCTGGGAAGACGCGCGTGGTGACGCACTCTACGGCTTTCCGGCACAGGGCGGACCGCCGGGCGGCGTCAAGGTCGCCTTCTTCTACCGCGGGCATCCGACCGACCCGGATCGGGTGGATCGCTCAGTGCACCCCGAGGAGATCGCCGAAATGCGCACCGCTCTGGCGCAGCGCATTCCTGCTCTGAACGGTCCGCTCGTGGCAACGGCCACCTGTCTCTACACCCTTACGCCTGATCACCACTTCATCATTGCGCCACACCCGCGTGCGCCGCAGGTCATCATCGCATCGCCCTGTTCGGGTCATGGGTACAAATTCGCCAGTGTGATCGGCGAAATCCTGGCAGACCTTGCAATTGACGGCAGCACCCGCCACTCGATTGCGCTCTTCGATCCGGCGCGGTTCAGAGCAACGGACGCATAGCCGTGCACAGTTCGCCCCAGGTGGGAGGATCGCTCAAACAGTCGGCTTCCCCCCCGATAAGCGCCAGGGTCGCGCCTGTTTCCGCCCGACTGAGCGGTTGATGATGCAGCGCCGGGTCGATCACCGGTTCGGTTGACAATCCGACGATACGCAGCAGCGCGCGGAGTACGGCAGGCGCATCGGCGCGATCGACCGGTTGATCCGGCGCAATGGCGAGCGATGCCGCGCGCGGTCCGTTCCCGTCCAGCGCACCGGCGAGCAGCAGGAGTTGCGTTGGAATGAAATGCGGATGACCGGGCGGAACATCGACCGTCCACTCCAGCGGCACACCCTGTTCGAGCAGATGGCGTTGAAAGAATCGCAAAAGCGCACCCTCCCACACCTCGCGCGGCTGCACGCTATGCGCCAGGCAGAATGCCGCCAGCGCGCCAGCCGCCTCGCCGATGTTCCACTCCACCGGATGGAGCCGGTACGCACCATTCGAGAGATGGGTCGTGCCGATATTCTTGCATGCCGCCAGCAGATTCGCCGGACGCTGCGGGATGAGCGCGCCAAGCGGAATCTGGAACGGCAGGGTCGGCGCAAACATACTGCGCGGATTCCCCACCGCCGGATGGAGGTCCATAAAATACCACCCGACGCCACACGAATCGGGAAAATGCACCGCGCGCGCTGTTGTGCGCCCGGCAGCCAGAATATCGCCGGCAGTCACACGCCGCAGCGCCCGAATACGCCGCGACTCGCGGATGTAGGGCGCCTTCGACAGACCATCAGCAGTTCCCATAACATCGGGGAGAAGCCGCAGACCGGGGTAGCCGCATCCGCTGCCATCGTCGCGCGGAACTTCGGTTTGCAGCCAGTGGAGAAACGACAGGGATAGCCGCTTTGCTTCGTCGAGAATCCGTCCACGCTCTTCGGGCGTCGCACCGATCAGATCGGCGTGATGATAGTCGTTGGCATTCCAATTGATCATCGCAATATCACGCAACGCACCGGAAGGGTCGAACAGGCGACCCGACAGCAGGCGGCGGTACGTCCAGAACGGCGGCAACCCGGTCGGTCCGGTCTCGAACACACGAAACGGGCGTGGTGAGCCATCAGACCCCGTGAGAGTCAGGGTAAACGGCTGTGCATCGCGCAGGCGCTCATACCCTGCCGGTTTCGGAATCGTATGGTCTTCGCCGGGGCAATGCTCGACCGCGAAGCAAAACGTGAACCCCTGCACCTCGCCGGGGCGCGCCTCTTCCGGCGCATCGGCTTCGCCTGTATCGTCGCACGACTCCGCACCCGTCACCCATGGCGCACCCGCCAGCGGCAGCAGGTCACCAAGGTCGGTCGCATCGAGAAAGAAACGCGCCGTGATGGTCACCGATCCGTTGGCGCTCATCATTGTGACGCTGCTGATCGTGTCGTCCTGCACAACGGCAGAGACCGGGATATGGTTGTACAGGACGGTCAACCGCCCACCGGCGATATGCGGCGCCAGCATCGTCTCAATGACCGCCACACCAACTCGCGGCTCGAAGCAGAGCGCCGAAACCCAGCCATCGCCCGGGTTGAGCGGCGATCCATCGGGCATGGCGGTCACACCGTACCGGCGGCGATAGTGATCGCGGATCGCCTCGCGGAACGCCGCATATCGGCAGGTGGCGCCGAAGGTCTCGATATACTGGTGCTCATCAAGGGCGCTGACCCCCTGACTAGTTGCTTGACCGCCGAGCCAGTCAGTCGCTTCGGTAAGGATCACCGAAGCGCCGTTGTCGCAGGCGGCGAGTGCCGCCGCCACTCCACCCAGACTGCCGCCAATGATGGCAATATCGCATGAGAGACTGGTGTTCATAACCGTTCTTCATTGTTCTAACAGTTTGTTTCGACAGCCGTAAACGCGACGACTGTCGTTGCAGCCGAACCTGGTTTGTCAGCGATCGTTCGTTTTGATTGGAAACTTCGGATGTGGAATTCGAGTCGATACAGCAGATACGGCAGCACTGAGCAAAAGCCCGGACGAGTCGCCGTTTTCAGCCGGGCGTGCAGCATATGGCAGCGTCACCCTTCACCGCGCAGCCGGCGAAGTTCTTCTTCGAGGGCGCGCAGGCGCGCTTCAACTTCGGCGCGCGCTTGCGATTCGCGTCGCGCCTGTGCTTCCGCAGCAGCCCGCGCCTGCGCCTCGCGCCGCGCCTGTGCTTCCGCAGCAGCCCGCGCCTGCGCTTCGGCTTCCCGCGCCTGCGCTTCCAACCGCGCTCGTTCTTCCGCAGCAGCCCGCGCCTGCGCTTCGGCTTCCCGCGCCTGCGCTTCCAACCGCGCTCGTTCTTCCGCAGCAGCCCGCGCCTGCGCTTCGGCTTCCCGCGCCTGCGCTTCACGTTGCGCCCGTTCCGCCTCGCGCCGCGCCTGTGCTTCCGCAGCAGCGCGCGCCTGCGCTTCGGCTTCCCGCGCCTGCGCTTCCAGCCGCGCTCGTTCTTCCGCGTCCGCCGCCTGCCGCACCACCGTCGCATAGTCGCCGAATGCCACGCCATGGTCGTCGTAGCAGACGACGTGATCGCCCTCCACCCCCAGCCATACATCGGCAATCGCCAGATGCACCCGTCCTGCGGCATCCGATGGATGCAGGCGGTACATCCCCGCCTCCAACCGGTAGTCGAGCAATCGCAGCCGCCGCTTCCCCCGACCTTTTCCGGCGTCATCCACAATCACGTACTGCGCCACCCCCGCCCGCGCGTAGTGCTCCACCTTGCGCTCCAGGTCGTTCTCGCGCGTCTCCGGCGAGGTGATCTCGATGATCAGCGCCGGACGCGCGCCTTCGACCGCCACCTCGAATGTGCTCCAGTCCTGCCGTTCGCGGATGCCGGGAATGACCATCACATCCGGTCCGTGCGGGCGCAGGTCGGGGATGTCCCACGCAATCCGCACATCGCTCAGGACGATGGCGACCCCCGCCTCCTCCAGACGGGCGCGCAGCACGGCGGTGAGGTACATCCGGTCGGTCTCGTGGCGGTCGCTGTGCGCGATGAAATCTCCCGTTTCAGGGTGCAGGACGTCTTCGAGGGTGAGCGGAACCTGTTCCAGATAGTGGGGGTTGTCGGGAGTCGGGCGGGGCACGAAGCGCCAGCCGTAGCGGAACGGGTCCTCGGCAGGCGCCGTATCAGACGCAGGCAGGGTATGGATCGTGGTGTGGGTCATCGGCGCGACCTCCTTGCGGATGGTGTATGAACAAATGTCCATATTCTACCACTTTTGATCTGTTTGTGTATGCAACGTTGGGCGAGAACGCACTTACGATTTCGTTGGGAAGCGATGGACAGTCCGTGCTGTTCCGCGCCGTCAATCCTGATCGGCTGCGCGCGCACAGACACGAATGATCACGCTGAGTGGACAAAGCCAACCTGCGTTGCCATTCGAGCGCATCGCGTATCGAACACACCGACGCGCAATTCATCGCAGGCACGCTCGCCAGCAGCGACCACAGCGCCGCTGCTCGTCATACCAATTACCCGTGAACATCCGGCATTGTCACCTCGAGCAGCGCGAGGGGTCGTGCGCGACCCGCGCAGATTCCTCGCTGCGTTTACCCTGAGCGAAGCGAAGGGCTCGGAATGACACGCATGCGGCATCTTCAATTGTCATTGGTATCACCCCCAATCCCTGACCGCCGCCAGTGTTCGACGCGCAACCTCGGCAGGTGTACCAGAGCCATCAATCCGGCGCAGAATCCCCTGTTCTTCATAGTAGGCGATCAACGGCGCAGTCTGCTGATGATACGCAACCAGGCGCTGCCGCACCACATCAGGGCGGTCGTCATCGCGCTGCACCAGGCGTCCGCCGCGCTCACGGCAGCGCATAATGCTTGCCAGATCGTCAATATGCACCGGGAACGGCTCGCCGGCGCCTTCACAGATGCGCCGTCCGCTCAAACGACGCACGACCTCATCATCGGCAACGTCAATAGCGATCACCACATGTAAGAGACGATCATAGTCGGCGAGCATAGCGGCAAGGCCAAGCGCCTGGCGCATGGTGCGCGGATAGCCATCGAGCAACAGCCCCTGATCCGGGTCGAGGGTTTCCAGGCGAGCGCGCAGCACCCGATCCATGAGCGAATCGGGCGCCAGGTCGCCGCGTTCGAGCACGGGCGCCACTTCGCGCCCGATACGGGTACGGGCGCTGATCTCGGCGCGCAACAGCGCCCCGGTGGAGATGGGAACCAGCGGCAACTGATGGACAAGGTCCTCGGCAATCGTACTCTTCCCGGCGCCTGGCGGACCCAGGAGCACAATGTTGAGCACACTCTTCATGCGTTCTTTGCTCCTCAGCGAGGCGTCACGGGACACCGGCTTGTCCGGGAGAGACTGCATCGCCGACAGAATCCGGATCGACGGCGGCGTGCCCATCAAGACGGCGCTCGAAGCGTTCGAGCGCCATAATCAGTTGATCCTGCCGGATCGCGGCGGTAACGTCGCCGCGCGTGCGTTCGAGAACCGCGCGCAGTGCGTCGGTGGTGCGTCGCAGTCCGCCGGTGACGACTTCGGGATAGTCCACCGTTATCAGCAGGCTGTAGACATCCTCCATCACGGAAAGCAACTCAACGCCGCGTTCCGTTGCGCCTGTCCGCAGGCTATCGAGAATAGCGCGGCGCAATTCGGACGCCGCCTCAGCCATCCCGTTGAGGTATGCGGCGGCATCCACGCCAAGCGACGACGCATCCGGCGGCGGATCGCCGTGCAGGAAGGCGTACACCAGTGCAGCTTCGGCATACTCCTTGAGCGCATCCTGCGAATAGCCAGCGTACAACAGATCGGGATGATCGGCAAGGCTCTCACGCAGCGCGCGCGCTGACGCGCCCGCTTCCGTCAGCAACGCGGCAGCCTCGGCAAACTCACGACGATGCACTGCACGAATCGTGTTGGCGCACTGGCGCGTCAGCGCGCGCGCCAGGGTCAATGCATGCTCACGCGCTGTATGACACGCCTCGATCTCCGCAAGAGCACGGGCGACAACGCTTTCTATCAAATTCATAGCGCTCCTTCTGGCTTTCATTTCTCTTTTGGAATATGCATAGTATAGCCAGTGCAGTAACTTGCAGCGAATCTCAAAATCTACTTCCCTGAAGCCTGTGCTATACTGGAGCCTCTACTCAACACTCGCTCATAGACAGGCAGACGTACCATATGATGATCAACCGGCGTTCGCGCCATATGCTCAATGCTGGCGAAATGCTTCCTGTTCGCGCCGTTGACTGGCGCCGTTTGTTGACGTACCTGAACCCCTACCGGCGGCATATGGCAGGCGCGCTGCTGGCGCTGACGGGTGCAAGCGCCATCAATCTCGGCTTCCCGCTCGTCATTGTGCAACTCCTGGAAGCGGTGCTTCAGCAAGGCAATCAGACGCTGCTGACAAACCTGACGCTGGCGCTGATCGCTCTTTTCTTTATCCAGGCATTGCTGACATTTTTGCAGGGTTACATGCTCAACATCGTCGGCGAGCGGATTGTCCTCGATATGCGGGTGCAGCTGTATCGCCACTTGCACGCGCTATCGTTGAGTTTCTTCGCCAACCGGCGCGTTGGCGAACTTGTGTCGCGCATTTCCAGCGATGTGACGCAAGTGCGCGCCATCCTGACGAACAATGTCACCCAATTCCTGTCGAGCATTGTTGCGCTGATCGGCGCGATCATCATTGTGTTCCTGCTCAACCCGCGATTGGTGGGGTTCGTGTTGGCGCTGGCGATCAGCGTCGTCGCCGTTGCGGCAATCTTTGGACGCTGGCTGCAACGCTTCAGCACCCGCGTGCAGGACGAACTGGCAGACGCGACGGTGGCGGTCGAAGAGGGATTGCAGGGCGTGCGGGTCGTCAAGAGTTTCGTTCGCGAGTCCTATGAAATCGAACGGTACGAACGCGCGATGCAGCGTACGCTGAAGGCGGCGTTGCGCCTCGCGCTGCTGCGATCCGGGTTCGGCGGCCTGATGGCGTTTCTGGGGTTCAGCGGCATCGCGGCGATCCTCTGGTTCAGCGGCAGTGAGGTGCTGGCAGGACGAATGTCGTTTGCGACGATCAGCGGTTTTCTGATCTACGCCATCACCATTGGCGCCAGCCTGGCGCAACTCTCCGGTTTGTATGGGCAGTTCCGCGAAGCAGTCGGCGCAGTGCGGCGTGTCTTTGAAATTCTTGATACGCAACCAACGATCAAAGACGTGCCGGATGCATGTGATCTGCCGCCAGTGCGCGGCGAGATCACGTTCGATCACGTATCGTTCGAGTACGAAACCGGGCAAGGGGTGCTGCACGACATTACGCTGACGGTGCAGCCAGGCGAAATCGTGGCGCTGGTCGGACCGAGCGGCGCCGGCAAGAGCACGCTGTTCAACCTGATCCCACGTTTCTACGACCCGACATCCGGGCGTGTTCTGATCGACGGATACGACCTGCGGAGCGTCACGCAGCGCAGTCTGCGCGAGCAGATCGGACTGGTGCCGCAGGAAACGATGCTCTTCGGCGGCACGATCCGCGAGAATATCGTCTATGGAAAATTGGACGCCAACGAAGAAGACATCATCGCGGCAGCAAAGGCTGCGAATGCGCACGATTTCATTATGGCGATGCCACGCGGGTACGACACGCTGGTCGGCGAGCGCGGCATCAAACTGAGCGGCGGGCAGCGCCAGCGCATTGCGATTGCGCGCGTGATGCTGAAGAACCCGCGTATCCTGCTCCTCGACGAAGCCACGAGTTCGCTCGACAGCGAATCGGAGGCGCTGGTGCAAGAAGCGTTCGAGCGCCTGATGCGCGGGCGCACTTCGGTCATTATTGCGCATCGTCTCAGCACCGTGTCGATTGCCCACCGGATCATCGTGCTCAACCATGGGCGCATCGTTGAGCAGGGAACCCACGAGGAACTGCTGGCGCAGCAGGGATTGTATGCGCGTCTCTATGCCTTGCAATTCCGCGAAGGCGTAACGGTGGGGTAGGGATTCGTGCGCAACCGTTCACGGTCAGCATAGGCGATGCCGCCGGTCGCCCAAAGCAGGGGGGGGCAGGGGCAACCTCCGAAAGGAAGAAGCGCGGCGGAAAGGACCTCAGCAAACGCCAACGCACGGCGTTCCGCCGCCCCAGGGCGCTGCGCATAACGCCTGCCGCTCCCAGGAAGGGCGTGGACAGTTGCCTTCGTGCTAGTTCGTGTCCTTTGTGGACCGAGAAGGAGGTTCCAATGCAAACCAGCGGACCTGTCAGCCAGTTTTTACGGCATCATTTTCGCCATTTCAATGCCGCAGCGCTCGTGGATGCCGCCGAGGCGTACCGGGCGCATCTCGATAAAGGCGGGAAAATGATGATCACGCTTGCCGGCGCAATGAGCACGGCAGAACTCGGACTATCACTGGCGGAGATGATCCGACAGGACAAGGTGCATGCAATTTCGTGCACTGGCGCCAATCTGGAAGAAGACATCTTCAACCTGATTGCTCACGATTTCTACGAGCGACTGCCGAACTACCGCGATCTTACCCCTGCGCAGGAGCAGGCATTATTGGAACGCCACATGAACCGCGTGACCGATACCTGCATCCCGGAAGAAGAAGCCATCCGCCGGCTCGAAAGGGCGCTGATCGACGAATGGATGCGCGCCGATCGAACCGGTGAAGCCTGCTTTCCGCACCAGTTTCTCTATCGCATTCTGCGATCGGGGGCGCTGGAGCAGTACTATCAAATCGATCCGCGCGATTCGTGGGTGTATGCCGCAATGGAGCGCGATCTGCCGATCTATGTCCCCGGATGGGAGGACTCGACGACCGGCAACATCTATGCGGCACACTGTCTTGCCGGCGAGATCGGCAATGTGCATACGGTGCGCGGCGGAATTGAATATATGATGGACCTGGCGGACTGGTACACCAGGACTTCTGCCCGTCACTCAATCGGATTCTTTCAGATCGGCGGCGGGATCGCGGGCGATTTTCCGATCTGCGTCGTGCCGATGCTCCACCAGGATCTTCACCGTACCAATGTGCCGGTCTGGGGCTACTTTTGCCAGATCAGCGACTCGACAACCAGTTATGGATCGTATTCGGGCGCAGTGCCGAACGAAAAGATCACCTGGGGCAAACTCGCAGTGGATACGCCAAAATTCATTATCGAATCCGATGCGACGATCGTGGCGCCGTTGATCTTTGCGCTGGTGTTGGGTTGGTAAACCTGTCGGCATCCTGCTTCCAGATAGAGAGCGCACCCCTCCTCTTTACGAAAGAGAACGCATGTACCACAATACAGCACACATGTTCCAAACAAGGAGGGATAGCATGTTTCAGCGTCTCGACGAGTTGCACACCGGCAGCCTGTATATCCTGACCGGTCAGGCGGGAGCGGGCAAGTCGCATCTTGCCGCTGCTGCTCGCCGCACCGGAGCGTTATGAGTGCTCGATACTGAAGGCGCAGCACAGAACCTTGCCGGCAAACCCGGCATTCACCGGCGCATCCAGGTGCTGCAATCACTATCGTTGCGCGCGCTCACTGCCGCGATGGACGAGATTCGCACCCAGGGCAAACCCGGCGATACCGTTATTCTCGACTCGATCTCGAAGGTCTTTCAGGCGATGCGCGCCTATGCCCAACGGCGCGCCAGCGCCGAGACGGATCGGAAGACGGAGATCGCCTACCTCGGTCAACCGCAATATGCAGGCGGTGTACACCGGGCTGACTGAGCTGAAGCATGCCGGGTTCCACGTCATCATCATCGCGCATCTGGCGCGCAAATACCGCGCGCTCGACGGGCGGGCTGCACGATGAAGGGTTGCGTGTGCTGGCAGATGATCAGATCGCATATGAGGCAGACGCTATTCTGCTCGTCGAGTGCGACGGCGATAAACGATTCGTGACGCCGATCATTAAGCCGCCGCGCCCGGCGCATCTTCTATTGGGCAAACGCTATCCCGCGTCGCTGGCGGCGCTCTACCCCGAGCAGGCGCCTGAACGCGATGCAAAGCCGCGACGCAAAGCGGCAACCGTCGTAGCCACGCCAGAGGAAACGACGGCAGCAACGCCGCCTGCCGCACCCGAACCTGCCGCTGTGCCCGCACCCCCCACGCCGCCACGCACATGCCACCGAGGTGGAGCAACGGTTCTACGCCCGCTATGCTGGCGTCATCGGTGGCACGACGTGGTCCGATGTGCAGCGCTATCTGCAAAGCCGCGCCCTGCGCCCAACGACAGTCGAAGGCTGGATTGCCGTCGCCGAAGCAGTGCGCGAACGCGCCCGCGCCGAGGAGGTGTCGGTTCTGTCAGCATAATACCAATGACGATTGAAGATGCCGCATGCGGGTCATTCCGAGCCCTTCGCTTCGCTCAGGGTAAACGCAGCGCGGAATCTGAGCGGGTCGCGCCAGACCCCTCGCGCTGCTCGGGGTGACCATGCCGTATGGTCACAGGTCATTGGTATAACACCCATGGCGGCTGAACCGGTTGATCGGTGTTTGGGTCGGGTGTCGCGGGGCAAACATCTCAGCAAGGCGCCGAAGGTTTGCGTTTGGATCTTAAGAACGCCTCTGCACCGCAGGCGCGTGCGTATTCCAGCGCATATGAAGACAGATCATTCTCCTCACCGTTGAGATACGCGCGCACTGCGGGCAGCAATGCGGCAACAGCGTCCAGCAGATGCGGCTTAATCGTCACTCCTGGTCGTTGAGCCGCCAGAATAGCGCCATAGAGCACGGCGCGATCCGCCTCACGCGCCAGGTCTTCCGCCGTTACACCAATCCGGCACGCCGGTCGTGGCTCTTCGTCGGTCATGGTTCGTCTCCTCTTCATCTGAACGCCATACCGGGCTTTTCGTGAACTGAACGTCTGCGCTTTCCCTGCGTCTGGAGCAATAACCACAGAGACACAGAGGGCACAGCGTTGTTCCACACGTTCGTTGCGGGTTGGTTCCTGGTTTCTGGCAAAGCATTCAGCAGAGCGACCAGCAAGAATTGGTTCTCGGTTCTCGGTTCTCGGTTCTCAGTTCTCAGTTCATGGTATACTTCACTCAGCATACATACCATTGTTCGGGAGATGACCGTGCCATACGTACCGGTTCCAACAATTGTCGAGCGCACCCCACGCGGTGAACGCTCGTGGGATCTGTTCTCGCGCCTCTTGCAGGAACGTATCATTCTGCTTGGCACTCCTATCGACGACGAAGTCGCTTCGTTGATCGTTGCGCAACTCTTGTATCTGCAACATACCGACCCGGATCGCGACATCTGGTTTTACATCAACAGTCCTGGCGGCAGTGTGCGCGACGGTCTTGCCATTTATGATACGATGAAACTTATTTCGCCCGATGTCTGCACCGTTTGCATCGGGCGCGCCGGCAGTATGGCGACTATTCTGCTTGCTGGCGGCGCGCGTGGCAAACGCTACGCCCTTCCGAACGCCACGATCCATTTCCATCCGGCTGGCGGCGGCGCCGAAGGGTATGCGCCCGATATGGAGCGCATCGTCAGAGAATTGTTACGAATTCAGGAACTCGGAAATAG
The DNA here is from genome assembly GCF_000017805.1 of Roseiflexus castenholzii DSM 13941. Taxonomy (GTDB): domain Bacteria; phylum Chloroflexota; class Chloroflexia; order Chloroflexales; family Roseiflexaceae; genus Roseiflexus; species Roseiflexus castenholzii. The sequence goes on from NC_009767.1 coordinate 4,435,551, forward strand.
TCTGCTTGCCAGAGACACCGGCAGAACCGTCGAAGAAATCACCCGCGATTTCAGCCGTGACCGCTTCATGACCGCGCAAGAGGCGCGCGAATACGGCTTCATCGACGCCATCCTCGAGTCCAAGAAACTTCCGGCGTCAACGCCAGCGTAGCCTCAGGCGTTCAAACGCTCCGCCATCCACGCCGCCATGTGCTGGAGCGCCTCCGGGTGCATGATCAGGGTCAGGTGACTTGCGTCCGGCACGAGCAACATGGTGGCGCCGGGTGGCGCAGCGCGCCAGACCTCCTCCGCCTGCGCCGGTTTGACAATCGCATCACGCTCGCCATACACCAGGAGCAGCGGCGTCGTCAGGCGCGCCAGGCTGCCACACAGATCGCACGCGGCGATCAGATCCCAGGTGCTGATCGCCGCGCGAATGCTCGGCTTCCGCTGCGCGCGCACCAGGCGATAGACGGCGCTCCCCAGATGGACAATCGACGCCTCGCGGAGAAGATCGACCACATAGGGCTGAAAGAGCATGCGTGCCTCGTGCAACCGGTCGTGATGATCGAATCGCAAAACCGGCGGCGCTTCCAGGATTGCCAGCGCGTTAATGTCCAGACCGTCTGCCGCCGCGCGCACCGCCAGGCATCCTCCCAGGCTGATGCCGACGATGCCAACCCGTGGGTGGCGGGCGCGTAACCAGCGGACCGCCTCCGTCGCACACTCGAGCATCTGCGGGTAACGCTGCACCCGCGGGTTCTCGCCGTGGCCGTCGAGATCGACTAGCAACACAGCCATTCTCTGCCGCAATAACGCATTGGTCAGACGCCATGCGAAGTAGGTTTTATCGCACCCCGAGCCGTGCAACACTGCCACTGCCGTCTGCGCGCCTGCGCGCGGCACAACATACAATGCTGGCATAAACGCTTCCGGCATCGGAATATCGATGCGCGTAACCGTGCAGTCATCGTACAACCCCGGTTTCAGCGTCGCTCGTGAGTCCAGCGCGCGTCGCCGCACACCCGCAGCAACCGCCTGAACCATCAGTGCCGGAAGCGCCGCCAGCGCCAGTGCCGAGGCGCGTTGCCGCCACGTGACATGGCGTGGATGCAACGCTGGCGCCAGCAGCGCCAACAACGGACGCAGCGCCGGATGCCCCCAACTCAACCCACGCCACTCGCAAATGTCGGAAAGGAACTCGTACACAATTACCGCTAACAGCAGCGCGCGAAGAAAGAGCGGCATAGATATCCCCTCGATAACAACCGAACTTCATAGTATCATACCCGACACAATGCTACTGCACTGTCAAGGAGGAACCGATGGTCCTGCTGCAAGGCAAAAAGGGACTGGTGATGGGTGTCGCCAATGATCATTCCATCGCCTGGGGAATCGCAAAGGCGCTCCACGCACAGGGCGCCGATCTTGGTTTTACTTACGTCGGCGAAGCGCTCGAACGACGGGTGCGTCCACTTGCCGAAAGCCTCGGCGCACGCCTGATCGAACCGTGCGATGTGCAGCGCGACGACGACATCGACGCGCTTATGGCGCGCGTGCGCGAGGTCTACGGCGCGCTCGACATTATTATCCACGCTATTGCGTTCGCCAACCGCGACGAACTGAACGGACCCTACCTGAAAACGACACGTGAAGGGTTTCGTTTGGCGCTCGACGTAAGTGCGTATTCACTGACGGCAGTTGTCAAAGCCGCTCACGATCTGCTCGCCCCCGGCGCATCGATTGTGACGCTGACCTATCACGGGTCGCAGCAGGTAGCGCAGAACTACAATGTCATGGGTGTGGCTAAGGCGGCGCTGGAGGCAAGTGTGCGCTACCTGGCAAACGACCTGGGTCCGCGCGGCATTCGGGTGAATGCGATCAGCGCCGGTCCTATCCGAACCCTGGCAGCCAGCGGCATTGCCGGGTTCCGCACGCTGCACAAACAGTTCGCCGAAGTTGCGCCGCTACGGCGGAACGTCACGATTGAAGATGTTGGGAATGCCGCCGTCTGGCTGTGCAGCGACTGGTCATCGGCGGTGACCGGTGAAATCATCTATGTTGACGCGGGATTCCACACCATCTCGATCAGTTTGCCGGAGTGACCGCTTTCTCGGTTTGGTCCGCTGATTTTATAGGCATATGATCCCCAGAGACCGGCGCCTGATCGGGTTGGACGCCATCCGACGACACAGGCGCCGGCACATCAGGCGCAGGCGCCTGTTCGAGCGGCAAATCGGGCGAGTCGATCAGTTTGTAGTACAGGTAACGCAACAGCAGGCGCGCCACTGCGGTAACCGGGATTGCAACAAACAACCCGAACGGTCCGCCGAGCGCGCCGCCTGCCAGAATGGCAAAGATGACCAGCATGGGATGCAGGTGAACTGCGGGACCGACCACGTGCGGAATGATGAAATTATCCTCAAACATGCGCAGCACGAAGTAGGTCAATCCAATCGACCCCGCGATCAGCCACGCAGGCCACCCCCACGGCGCCGGCATCTGAAAGAGCGCCACAGTGATCGCAATGCCGGCCGCCGACCACGGACCAAGAAGCGGGAGCGTCTCCAGAATGCCGGTCACAATCCCCAACACCAGCGCATAACGCACCCCCAGCAGCGTCAGCGCAATCGTTGTCAGCGTCGCCATGATTGGAATCAGCATCAATGTTCCACGCACATACCCTGCCAGAATGTGATCAATGTGACTGCCAAGCGTGCGAATTTCGGCACGGTAGGGCGCAGGCACAAGCTCGTAGAGCCACTCAACGATGCGCGGCGCTTCCAGTAGCAGATAGAAGGTCACAATCAGATAGGTGACGAACAGCAGCAATGTCTCGAAGGCGACAGCGACCAGATGGGGCACATGCTCCGGAATGCGCCGTCCGAAATCGGCGAGCGCTTCACGCAGCGCCTCCGTGATCGGCGCGACCTCGACACTGATTCCTGCAACCATGATCCGATCACGCAGCAGCAACTCCTGCTGGATAAGGTTCAGCGTATGCGGTATCTGCGCCTGCAAACCGCTGTATTCACGTTCGATCACCGGTCCGAGCGTCCGCCAGAGACCATAGATGATGCCCCCGATCACGACATACAGCAGTCCGATCCAGATCGCCCGTCCAATACGGGCGCGACGGTGCAGCCAGGTGATGAGCGGATTGAACAGGTAGGCCGTAATTGCCGCCCCCACAAAGGGGATCAGCACATTCCCCAACCCGCGGATCAACCAAAAGAAGAGCGCCGCAATCAACGCGATTGTGATCAGTTTGACCGTCGGTGAAAAACGAATCGGGCGAGCTTCTGCGCTCATGTGGACCTCCAGGCGCAAACATGCGGAGACGCTCCGTTCCTGTATTGTACCGCATGGATGCCTGTGATGGAATGTAAAACACGGTTGAACGCGCCAGGCGGGCAGGTGTTGAACGTTGCGCGTTGAATGTTGAACGTTTGAAAGCGGGGATGTTGAACGGGAAGTGCGAAGGTCTGAAGGTTGTACGTTGAAGGGGAAAGTTGAACGTGGCACGTGGGAATACAGCAGCACAGAGAGACGGCAGCGGGTGCGAAGGTCTGAAGGTTGTACGTTGAAGGGGAAGGGCGAGAGGGTTCGCCTCACGCCTCACGCCTAACGCCTAACGCCTCACCCCTCACAGCTTCTGCGACGTCCGTCGCAACGGAATATCCGCCTTAAGGTGATCAACCGCCTCGCCACGCATGAGCGTCACCTCAATCGCGCCGGCATCAACCGAAGGCACATACCGCGCAATGACCGTCGAAAGCTCAGCTTTGAGTTGCTCCATCATATCGGGAGTCAACTTAACCCGATCATGGACCAGCACCGTCAACAAACGGTCGCGCGCTATATCGGAACTGCGCTGACGCTTGCCAAACAATGAATCCAGAAAACTCATAGCGTCCCTCGTTTGCGCTCGATAATCGAAAGAGCCTGCGACGCTTCCCGCTCCGAGCGCGGCGCGCTCTATCGCTCACTTCCCCTCGCTCGAATGCCAAATGCGCCAAAAATGCGATTCAAAAGACCAGGACTATCGTCGAACACCGTGATCGGCACATCCTCACCGGCAAGACGCCGCGCAATCTCGGCGAATGCCCGCCCCGCGCGCGAACTGCGATCCAGGACGGCGACCTCGCCGCGGTTGGTGCTCGTCACAATCTGCTCATCGTCGGGCACCACGCCGATCAGGTCAATCGCCAGGATTTGCAGGACATCATCAATGCTCATCATCTCGCCACGACTGACCATCCGCGGCTTCAGACGATTGATGATCAGGCGTGGATGCCCTTTTTCAAACGCTTCGACCAAACCAATGATCCGATCCGCATCACGCACCGCAGCGACTTCTGGTGTTGTGACAATCAGCACTTCATCGGCGCCGGCGATGGCATTACGGAACCCGGCTTCAATTCCGGCCGGACTGTCGATCAACACGTAGTCGAATTCCGCGCGCAACTGATTGGTCAGCGCAATCATATCATCGGCGGTCACCGCATCCTTATCGCGCGTTTGCGCTGCCGGGAGCAGACAGAGATCGGGAAAATGCTTATCCTTGATCAACGCCTGGCGCAGACGGCAGCGTCCTTCGACCACATCGACCAGGTCATAGACGATCCGGTTTTCCAGCCCCAGAACGACGTCCAGGTTGCGCAGACCAATGTCGGCGTCGACCACTGCCACTTTCAACCCCTGGAGCGCCAGCGCAGTGCCCAGGTTCGCGGTCGACGTCGTCTTCCCGACGCCGCCCTTGCCAGAAGTAATCGTAATGACCCGCGACATGTGTGCTCTCCCTGAAGGGTGAATCGCCCGACCCTCCACATTACAGGTCGCTACGATTCGCCCTTCGGTATCGTTCCCATGACTCCACAGCGATCTGATCACCGTCGATGTACGCCACTTCCGGATGCCCTGCGGCTGCGCCATCCGGCGCTCGCGCGATCAGATCGGCAATGCGCAATTGCATTGGACGCAACTCAATCGCGCCAATGATCACGGTACGATCGCCAAGCGCGCCGGCATGCACTATTCCGCGCACCCGTCCCCACACGATGACGCTTCCGCCGGCTACGACTTCTGCGCCGGCATTCACATCGCCGACGATGGTGACATGCCCGTGGTGGCGAACGATCTGCCCTGATCGCACGGTGCGCCAGATGAACAGCGCGCCGTCTGGCGACTCGGGGGCAGTGATACTGCGCGTCACCGGGCGCGCCACCACACCGGCAGCGCGCGCCGCCGATCGGCTCTCGCGCGATGTTGATGCCAGCGCCGATGCTTCGAGGTGATGCTCGTGCATCAGCGCCATCAATTCCGCAAGCTGTTCTTCTGTGAGCGGCCGATTGCCAATATCGATAATGACGCGCGCGCCATTGAAGAATTGCGCCCCCTGCCCCAACTGACTGCGCAATGCCTCGATCACATCGGACCAACCGGCTGACTCGTTGAGGTGCAACCGGAGACCGTCTTTCCCGCCTTTGATCGCAACCAGCGTTGTCATGCGCAGTATGAACGCACTAAGAGGCGACTCGAAACAGATGTTGCGGTCTATTCTCCACTATCATATCATTACTGTCAAGCATTTTTTGCAACTACTATGCCACATGGTTCGCTATGATGAGGAGTCGCGCGCTGAAACCCATGCGGAAAGCGCCGCAACCATGCGTTCGATCCCCTCGCGCAACTGCGAAGGGGCGACCAGACACGAGACAACGACGTGCGCTCCCTGCTCATAGCCATAGAAGTATCCCGGATGCACCAGCACACCATGCTTGAGCAGATAGAGAATCAGCGCCTCTTCATCGCCCCATCCGACGATTTCGGGAAACAGATAATACCCGCCATCCGGCGGATGCACGCGCACCACATCGCAACCGGACAAGAGCGCGATTGCCATGTCCAGCGATTGGCGGATGCGCTCGTGCATGGCGGCGGTGAATGCGCGACCATGCTCAAAGATAGCCGGCAGCATGGTCTGTGTCAGGGCATTGGCGCTGAGAAAGGTGTCGTTGAGCACTTCGAGACGTTCGCCAAACCGGTCGTGCGCCGCATCGTTCAGTGCGATCCAGCCGAGTTTCAGATCAGGCAGCGCAAACATCTTCGAGATGCCGTTCAGGTGGAAGACCGGCAATTCCGGGTAGAGCGCGCCAACCGGCGGCACGGTAGCGGCGCGATACGGGAATGCGGCGAACACCTCATCGCAAATAATAGGAAGATCAAGGGCGTGCAGCACCGGCGCGCGCGACGCAAGCACGGCGCCGGTCGGGTTATGCGGCGACACGACCAGCACGGCGCGGGTGCGCTCATCCGCCTGAAGACGAAGGCTCGTCGGATCGATGCGCCAGCCCCGCCGTTCATCCAGCGCATATGGGCGCAGTTCGATCTGATGCGCCATCGCCAGATACTCGAAGAGCGGGTACGTAATTGCCGGCGCCAGCACATTATCGCCCGGATCGGTCAGCAATGCAAACAGCAAACTGTATGCCTCGCTGGTGCTTGCCGTTATGACAATCTGATCGGCGTGCAGCGATAGCGCCGGCGCGCGTTCGGCGTAGTACTGCGCAATCGCCAAACGCGCCGCATACAGTCCGCGGGGGTCCGGATCGTACCGGCGGTTCGCCCAATACGCGGCAGACGCCTCACGCAGAACATCGTCTGGAAACAACAGCCCCTGATGCGTCGGATTGCTGCTCGTCAGATCGATGTACTCGCCGCTTGCCTGTCGAGCGCGCTCGATAGCGTTGGGCGAGAGATCCTCGCCATCCAGAAAACCCGGCATAGCCTTGCTCCCATTCATTGACGCCGCTTGTCGCCGGTGCTACAATGCGCCCGCGCCTGTGACACGCAGCGTATCGCCGTCTGGTGAGTATGGTAGATGAGTATTCTGACCGGCAAACACATTCTTCTTGGCGTCACCGGCAGCATCGCTGCCTACAAAGTCGCCGAACTCGCCCGTCATCTGACGCTCGATGGCGCCATCGTCGATGTTATCATGACCGCCGCAGCACAACGTTTCGTTGGCTCGGCAACATTTCAGGCGTTGACGGGACGCCCGGTGCTCGATGACATGTGGACGCTGCCCGAGGACGGCGTCGTCGGGCACGTGTCGCTCGGTCAGCACGCCGATCTGCTGGTCATCGCGCCCGCTACTGCCAACACGATTGCACGACTCGCCGCCGGGTTGTGTGACGATCTGCTCACCACCACGGCGCTGGCTGTAACCGCCCCTATCCTGATTGCTCCGGCAATGAATCCGCGCATGTACGAGCATCCGGCGACGCAGGCGAATATTGCGCTCCTGCGGCAACGCGGCGTGACGGTGATCGAACCGGAATATGGACGCATGGCGGAACCGGTGATCGGGCGCGGACGATTGCCAGAGCCATGGATCATCGAAGCAGAAATCCGCGCGCTCCTTGGGCGAACATCCGGTCCGCTACGCGGACGCCGCGTGGTCGTCACGGCTGGCGGCACGCACGAACCGATCGATCCGGTCCGGTTCATCGGCAATCGCGCATCGGGCAGAATGGGATATGCCATTGCTGCGGCGGCCCGTGACCGCGGCGCATCTGTCACGCTGATCAGTGGCCCGGCGAGGGTGCAACCGCCAGCCGCTGTCACGCTGGTGCGCGTCGAGACGGCGCTCGAAATGCAACGCGAGGTCGAATCTGCCATTGCTGATGCCGATCTGTTAATCATGAACGCTGCCGTCGCCGATTTTCGACCAGCCATCGTTGCCGGGCAAAAAATCAAGAAGGGCGACGATGAAGAGTTGACGATCCGCCTGGTGCGCAATCCTGATATTCTTGCCAGTATCGCGCATCGGCGCGATCTGGTCAAGATCGGATTCGCCGCCGAAACCCACGATCTTCTGACGTATGCGCGCGATAAACTCGAACGCAAGGGGCTTGATATGATTGTGGCGAATGAGGCAGTCGCCAGCATTGGTTCGGAAGATATTCAGTTGATCCTGATCGATGCCCAGGGAATCGAACGACTGCCGCTGCTGCCCAAAACTGAAGCGGCGGAACTCTTGCTCGACGCGATTGTTGAACGATGCGCAGCGCGGTGGAGCGATTCGAGACTTGACCTCGGCGCTGCACACGATTGACGTGCCCATGACCCAACCCGACGACCCTAAGAAGCCGGACGATGTCAATGGCTCGTCCGCGGACGCGACTGACGACGGGGCAACCGACGCGCCAGCAACCGCGCGCGGTATGGTGCAGGTGACCCGCACGTTGACGACGCCCGACCGGCGGGTGAGCGCGAACATTGCCAATGCTGCGCTACGGCAGCGTCTGATGACGCTGATCGACGCGCTCGGCGATCCCGGTCATCCGCTGCACGCACGCGCTGTCGATGACCTTACGGCGCTTGGTGAACCGGCGGTTCCGGCGTTGATCGAGGCGCTGCGCACCCATGAACCCTGGCTGCTGGCGTACCGCGCAACGGAGGCATTAGGGCAGATCGGCGACGGGCGCGCCGCCGGTCCGCTGGTGGAGGCGCTCCGCCATCCGAATAGTAATGTGCGCTGGGGCGCGATTCGCGCCCTGGCGACCGTGGGCGATGCGCGCGCACTGCTGGAACTGCGCCGCGTTGCGCGAACCGATCGCAGTAAAACCAGTTGGGGCGAGTCGGTTGGTGATACGGCGCGCGTTGTGCTGGAACAGATGCAGAGCCGCACCCTGCTGGCGCGTGTCGCCGAACTGGTCAAAACTGCCATCGCCTGTGTCTTGATGCTCGTTTCGTTAATCTTCGCCTGGAGCGTGCTGACCGAATTGCGCGACGAATTAAGTCAGGTGGGGCGAGTCGAACCGGCGCCGGTGATCATCGCGCCGCCAATGCGTACCACAGCGCCACAGGCGGCGCTAACGCCGCCAACGCCGGTGCAGACGCCAACGGCGCCGCCAGCGCCATCCCCACCGACGCCGGTCCCCGTCAATCCGTCAGAACGGACGGGAATCGTGGTGACTTCTGGCAATGTGCGCGCAACGCCAGCGCGCCTGCCCGACAATGTCATCGGCAGTGTGACAGCCGGAGATACGCTGGTGTTCCTGGGAGTGACCTCTGATGGCGCATGGTACCGCGTGCAACTCGGTTCGCCAACCGCTCCGTCTTCCCAGATTCGCAGCGTAGACGGCAGCGGGTGGATCAGTGCATCGCTGGTCACCGCTCCTGCGGATGTGCCGGTCGAAACGCCGCCGCTGCCAACGCCAACGCCATAATGGAGACCACGAAGAACCATGGCTGACGCTGTCCGTGCAACTGCTTTCGCCAAAACGCTGCGTGCTATCTTCCTCGGCATTGCGCTGCTCGCATTGAGTGTTGCGTGTGCCGGCTATCTCCTGCTGAGCGAAATACGACGCCCGGCAGGAACCGATGCTGCGCCGGTCGAGTTTATCGTTGAACCCGGCGATAGCGCCAGCGTTATTGCCACCCGTCTCGGCGCAGCGAATCTGGTGCGCCAACCGTTGCTCTTTACCATCCTGGTGCGCCTCCGGGGTCTCGACGGCGAATTGCAGGCCGGTCGCTACCTGCTGCGCGCCAATATGACGATGAGCGAAATTATTGCCGCGCTCCAGAACAGTCGTGTCGAGGAAGTGCAGGTGACCATCATCGAAGGGTCGCGACTCGAAGAAATCGCCGAGCAACTTGCCACAGCCGGACTGATCAATGTCACGGAACAGGCATTCTTGCGCACCGCGCGAAACGGGGCGGCGTTTCAACCGCAACACTTCTATCTCAATAGCCTGCCACCCGGCGCCAGCCTGGAAGGGTATCTGTTTCCCGATACCTATCGCTTCGCGGTGACGGCCACCGTTACCGAAGTGATCGAAATCATGCTCGACCGTTTCGATGAGCAGTATGCCACATTCGAGCGCGATGTCACGGCGCCGCGCGTGAGTGTGCACGAAATTGTGACGATGGCGTCAATCGTCCAGCGCGAAGCAGCGCGTGAGGACGAAATGCCCAAGATCGCTGCCGTCTTCTGGAATCGCCTCAAACCCGAAAACCTCGCCGAAACCGGCGGCGGCAAATTGGGCGCCGATCCGACCATCCAGTACATTCTGGGACAACGCGGCAACTGGTGGCCCCGACTCGACTCGTTGAGCAGTGATGAGATCAATGGGATCGCCAGCCCGTATAACACGCGCGTCAATCCGGGTTTGCCCCCCGGACCGATTGCCAGCCCCGGTCTTGCAGCGCTCCGCGCCGCTGCCCGTCCAGACGAGTCGGCGCCCTATCTCTACTTTGTTGCATCGTGCACAAACCCTGGCGCGCACAATTTTGCCGTCACCTTCGAGGAGTTTCAGCGCTTCGAGCGGGAGTATCTGACATGTCCATCGCGTTAACCGGCGTCATCGGCGATCCGGTGAGCCATAGCCTGTCGCCCTTTCTGCACCATGCCGCGTTCGAGCATCTGGGCATTGCGGCGCGCTACGAACGCTGGCAGACGAGCAGCGCAGCACTGCCGGCGCGTGTCGCTTCGTTGCGCGCGCCGCATGTCTTGGGCGCTAACGTAACACTGCCGCACAAGATTGCCGTGGTGCGGCTTCTTGATCGACTCGATCCTCTGGCAGCGCAGATCGGCGCGGTCAACACGATTGTGCGTCTCCCCGATGGACAACTCGAAGGGTGCAACACCGACGCGCCTGCCACCATTGCGACGCTCCGGGAGGATGCCGGTGTTGATCCGGCAGGCAGGCGCGTGGTGATCCTGGGAGCTAGCGGCGCTGCCCGTGCTGCGGCATTTGCGCTGATCGGCGCGCGAGCATCGATGCTGACCGTCATCAATCGCACTTTGGAGCGCGCTGAGGAATTGCTGGCGGATGTGCTCGCCAGCCGCGATGACGACCCGTATCTGCGCGCGCTGGCGCTCGATGACCCGGATGTTCCAGACGCGATTCGCGCAGCGGATGTGATTATCAATGCCACATCGCTCGGCTGGCATCGCGACGAAACCCCGCTGCCGGGCTATCTGATCCCGGCGACGGCGCTGGTGTTCGACATGGTGTATCAGCCGACACGCTTGCTGCGTGAGGCAGCGCAGGCTGGCGCATCGACGCTCGATGGGCGCGGCATGCTGGTGCGACAGGCGGCGTTGTCGTTCGAGCGCTGGACTGGTGCGCCTGCGCCGCTCGACGTGATGTTTGCCGCATTCGATCAGGCGCGCAGCATGGCTGCATAGGTGGCACTGATGTGGATATTGTGCTTGTCGCTCTGACCGGCTTGCTCCTTGGCGCATTGCTAAACCTGATCATCATTCGCCTGCCGCGTGAGCAGGGATTTGGCGGTTGGCCCCGGTGCACCCGTTGCGGTCAACCACTGGCATGGTGGCAGGTTCTGCCGCTCATCGGATGGCTGACGCAGGGTGGACGCGCCCGCTGTTGCGGTCAACGCCTCGATGCGCTCTATCCTCTAGTGGACCTCATCACTGCTGCAACGCTGGTCCTGCTCTACCTTCAGCATCACCTGAGCATCAGCATGGTCTACGGCAGTGTAGTGGCAGCCGTGCTCATTGTGACCGGCGCTATCGATTGGCAGCATCGCCTCATCTACACCCTTCCAACCCTCAGCGCCACGCTGGCGGCGACCGCCGTCGCGTTCGTCGTTCCATTTCACAGTGTGCTGAATGCATTGGCGGGTCTCTTGATAGCCGGTATCTTATTTGTCATTTTTTATGTACTGGCGCGCGCGCTATTTCCGGCGCATCGCGCGCCGTTCGGGCTTGGAGACGTGTACCTTGGGATGTTCATCGGCGCTGCGCTTGGATTAACCAACCTGCCCGGCGCTCTTCTCTACGGCATGCTCCTGGCCGGCGCCTTCTCGGCGATCCTCATGATCCTGCGGCGCTTCGGCAAACGCGATACGCCGCAGTACATTTCCTATGGCACATTCCTGTGTATTGGCGCCCTCATCTACCTGATCATCTGGGGGCTTGCCGGTCCGCGTCCCTTTTCATAAACAATTTGTCAAGTCCATGCGTCCGTTTTAGTGAACAAATCGTCATTCTACGCGGTTGTGTCGTATGATAAGATAAGTCCGACGTTATTCTGTGTGCAGAAAAAGACCTGTGCTATGCAACGGCTGACACTGCTGGCTGCCGTTTTCGGTATTGCCCTGTCTGCAATGCTTCTTCCTTCCGCGTCCCATGCGTATGAAACAGGGGAAGAACCTTTTACCATCGGTCTCTCTAGCGCTATGCCGCCACCGGGCTACACGAACCGCCGTCAGCCTCTCACCGTGATGCTCGCGCTCGGCGACACCAACGCATCACCATCTGCCGAAGGCATGCTCGCGCCTCAAACCGTCGGCGCCGACATCCCAACGCTCCGGCATCTTCTGGCGGCAGCGAACATTCCTGTTCTGTTCGAGGTGCATACTGCATATAACGGCATTGCCGTTGCAGTCACGCCGGATCAACTGAGCGCGCTCCGCAGTCTGCCAGGCGTGGCGAACATCCACATCATCACACCGAAGGAACGTTCGGCTGACCGCGCGCTCACATTTATCGGCGCGCCACAGTTCTGGAGCGCGACCGGTCAACTGATCGGCAATGGCGTGCGCATTGGCATTATCGACAGCGGCATCGACTACACACATGCCACATTTGGGGGACCCGGCACATCGACGGCGTTCCATTCCAACAATCCGACCATCATTGAACCCGGCACGTTTCCGACCGAAAAAGTTATCGCAGGGTACGATTTTGTCGGCGACGCGTATGATGCGTCAGGGCAATTTGGGTCGCCCCTTCCCTTTCCCGATCCCGATCCGCTCGACTGCGCCGGAGACGGCGCCGATGCTGCGCGGCGCATCAGCGGCGGTCATGGCACGCATGTGGCCGGGATTGCTGCCGGTTATGGCGTCGATGCCGCCGGTCGCACCTATCGCGGTATCTATTCGGCAAGCGTTCCATTCAACGATTTTCTCGTTTTGCCCGGCGTTGCCCCCGGCGCCACGCTCGTCGCCTTGAAAATCTTCGGTTGCCGTGGCACAACCACGTTTCTTACCCGCGCTATCGACTATGCGATTGATCCGAATGGCGATGGCAACACGGATGATCGCCTGGTCGATGTGTTGAATATTTCACTGGGTTCGCCGTTCGGCGGCGAGACCGACCCGGACGTTGTCGCGATCAATCGGGCAGTGGAAGCCGGAGTTGTGGTCGTGGTCGCTGCCGGCGATACCGGCAACACGTTTTACAGTGTCAATTCGCCCGCCTCCGCCGGTCGGGCCATCACCGTCGGCGCTTCGGTCGATACCGGGCGCGACCCGTCACTGCCGCCCGACAGTCTCGATCTGCTGACATCGCGCGGTCCACAGCGCGCCAGAATACTCAAACCCGACCTGGTTGCGCCAGGATTGGCAATCCGCTCTGCTGCCGCGGGATCGGGGATAGGCGCGCAGGCGCTCAGCGGAACATCGATAGCTGCACCGCACGTCGCAGGCACAGCAGCCCTTCTGCGCCAACTGCATCCGGCGTGGACGCCTGAGCAAATCAAGACGGCGCTGATGAATGCGGCGCGCCCCGCGCGCGATGCATCCGGCAACCTGTATCCGCCATCGCTCGCCGGCGCCGGCAGGCTCGATGTATCGACGTTGTTCGCCTATGATGTGCTGGCGTTCGATGCCGAGAGTCCTTCATCCGTTGCGTTGTCCTTTGGAGCGCCATGGATCAATCGGACACAACAGTTCCAGAAGACGCTGCGGATCACAAACAGCGGTAGTCATACACGCACCTTGCGTCTCGCTCCGGTGATCGCGGCTGCGGAGCAAGGGGTGCTGATCGAAACGCCGTCCGGTCCGTATGAGGCGCCACCGGGGCATACTCTGGAGGTGCCGGTTACCATTTCCGTCGATCCGGCTGCGCTCGACTTTACTCGCGACGAGACGACGCCGCAGCGACAGATCGGCGATCCACCGGTTTTCGAGCGGTACTATATGGCGGAGCATAGCGGCGTCATCGAGATTCGCAGTACGCTCGGCGCGCGCATCCGTTCAGCGCATGCCGGCGACTTCGATGGTGTCACGGTTTATGTCGATGACCAACCGCTCGAATCATCGATCAGTCCTGGACGGGTTGGCAGATACCGCGCGTTCAGTCCAGGGCGCAAACTGGTGCGGGCGTTTCAGCCAGGAGCGCCGCTCACATCTCCGCCGCTGGTCGCCGGGGAGTTCGATGTGGTTGATGGGCGCGATTATACGATTGTCGTATACGGCTCGTGGCGCAATCCGCGACTGGCGCTGGTCGACAACGTTCCCGATCCTTCTGTGTCGCGTGATGCGGTGATGCTGCACGTTTTCAACGGCAATCCGCTGCGCGACGGTTCAGCCGTTGATGTCTATCTCGACGGTGCGCTGCTGGTTGGCAATCTGCCGGTCGGCTCAGTCAGCGCGTTCAGCGTGACGAGTCCTGGCAACCACAAAGTGCGCTTCCTCCGCGCCGGCAGTTCGCCTGCCACGTCGTCATCGGCAGCCAGCAAAGAGTTCGTTGCCGGCTCTGGCGAAGTGATCCTGGTGATCGGCGGCGGCAATGCTTCCTGGAGTCTTCGTGGCTTCACCGGTCGCGGACGGTTGATCAACGAACAGACGACACGAGTCCCTTTTCAGATCGTTCCGAAATCCGCTTCGGATCTCGCGGCGACCCAATCTGAGGTGACGATTCCGACCGATGCCGCCACCTTTAGCATTCCGCTACGCAATGGTGGCGCGCGCAATCAAGCGGTATCGCCGCGCGGCGCGCAGACGCCATTGGTGAGCGCCTACGAACTCGCGCCTGAAGGTCGCAGTCCGCAGATCACCGGATTGGCGCCAAACCTGCGCCCTGCCGATATTCGCTACGTCGGTGTGACCGGCAGTTACCTGGCGCGCGGCTGGGAAGGCAACAATACGGTTATTTTCTTTGGGCTGGCGGGATATGGCGCCTGGGCAACGCCGAATGAGGTGCAGTATCGCGTCTACATCAGTACAACCGGTCCCGATGGATCAGGACCGCCGGATGACATCCCTGAATTTGTGCTGGTCAATACAAGTCTTGGCGCTATACTCCCGGTGAGTGGGACGAGTGGATTCACCCGCCCCAACGATGTGTTCCGCGCTATTCTGTATCAGATTCAGCCAGATGGCACGCTGACCGTATTGCGCCTGACTGACTGGAACTTTATCCCTCCGCCTTCGCTCGCACCATTCCTCGACAGCGCACCATTCGATACATCAGTGATGGCATTGGCGACAACCGCAGGATTCCTCGGTCTCTCCCCTGCGACACCGGTGTTCAAGTATTATGTCGAAACATATGCGCGTGACGCGGGCGAATTTACCGAGCGAATCGACCGCGTGCCCGCCAGCGGCGCTATTACCTACGATCTCCGCTCGCCGGCGGCCGCGCCGCTCAACACGCTTCCTGATGCGGGCGTCGTTCGCGCCGGATTGCCGACCCCCTTCTTCTTCGGCATCGACGGCGCGCAGATTACCGGCGTTGTCAATCAGGATGCGCTGGCGTCGCGCCGCACGCAGGATGTGCTGCTGCTCTATCACCACAATCCGGCGGACGCTCAGACTGAGGTGATCACCTTGCACAGCACCCGCCTGGCAAGCACTGCGCCGCCTGAACCATATCGGATCTTTTTGCCGATCGTCACAACGCCGTGATCTTCTGCACAAGCAGGAGGCATCTCCACCGGGCGCCCACCCGGCTCCAGGCGTCGGTCGCGGCGGAGTTGTCCTCCTGCCCTCTCTTCATCCTGGCGAAGAGAACGGGTGCTGTGCGTGGCAAAGCAGGGGTCTCAGTCATCAGGACGCCCAACGCAAAACACGTGTACGCCGCGACGCGCCTGCCCAGAGCAGACATATCGCATTCGGGCGCTGTGTCGAGTATCTTTTGCGATACGGTTTCTCCTCTCGTAGTCTCGCAGGCGGGGGCGCGAACGTTTGGCACGCTCTTCGGATGTCCTGCCGCACCCACTGGGGACGGCTGCGCGCGCGGCGCTGATCTCCTCGCTCCCGCGTGCGGGAGCGTGGCAGGGGGTGAGGAGATTGCTTCGACCGGCTGCGCCGGTCTCGCAATGACGGGAGTGCTTCGATTGGCTGCTACCAATGACGATTGAAGATGCCGCATGCTTGTCATTCCGAGCCCTTCGCTTCGCTCAGGGTAAACGCAGCGAGGAATCTGAATTGAAGATGCCGCATGCGTGTCATTCCGAGCGCAGCGCGGAATCTGCGCGGGTCGCGCACGCCCTCTCGCGCTGATCGGGATGACTATGCCGGATGGTCACAGGGAATTGGTAGCGCCGGTGGCGCAGTGAGGAGATTGCTTCGACCGGCTGCGCCGGTCTCGCAATGACAGGAGTGCTTCGACCGGCTGCGCCGGTCGCGCAATGACGGGAGTGCTTCGATTGGCTGCTACCCATGACGATTGACGATGCCGCATGCGTGTCATTCCGAGCGCAGCGAGGAATCTGAATTGACGATGCCGCATGCGTGTCATTCCGAGCGCAGCGAGGAATCTGAGTGGGTCGCGCACGACCTCTCGCGCTGCTCGGGATGACCATGCCGGATGTGCACAGGTAATTGGTAGCGCCGGTGGCGCAGTGAGGAGATTGCTTCGACCGGCTGCGCCGGTCTCGCAATGACGGGAGTGCTTCGATTGGCTGCTACCAATGACGATTGAAGATGCCGTATGCTTGTCATTCCGAGTGCAGCGACTTGTCATTCCGAGCGCAGCGCGGAATCTGCGCGGGTCGCGCACGCCCTCTCGCGCTGCTCGGGATGACCATGCCGGATGTGCACAGGGAATTGGTAGCGCCGGTGGCGCAGTGAGGAGATTGCTTCGACCGGCTGCGCCGGTCTCGCAATGACGGGAGTGCTTCGATTGGCTGCGCCGGTCTCGCAATGACAGGAGTGCTTCGATTGGCTGCGCCGGTCTCGCAATGACAGGAGTGCTTCGATTGGCTGCACCGGTCTCGCAATGACCACGAACACCGGCAGGGGGTGAGGGCACAACGACGCATCCCAACGCCATGTATGCCCGCTCTGCGCATGACAGGTCCCCCTGCGTTCGGTTCCCAATTTGGCGAGCAATGACCCTCCCCAACGGGAGCAAGCGCAGGAAAGGTGCGATGTTCGTCGTGACGAGGGGAAGACCTTAACCAATAACGGTCTCTAAGGCGGCAACACATCAACGCACAACGCCGTGCTCGAAGGGATCGTGCCGATCTCCGCGACATCCACTTCCCAGCGAGTATTGCACCGGGCATCGCTACCAGACGGCGGTTGACTCACAAAGACGCCGCTTATCTGGAGTTGCATGCTTTGTCCTGGCGACAGAACGACGCTCCCCGTCCATGTTGCGTCTATCGCAAATGATCCAATCGCACAGGAACCTCCCTGTGGGCTGCTGCAAGAACCAATGGTAAATCGGGGAGGATCCAGAGAATTACCCGTCTCAAATGTATCTTCAATCTGCGTAATAGTCACATTTGTCGTTCCCGTGTTGAGCACATTGATCGTCCACGTAACCGTTTGACCAACCTGAACAGGATTGCTAGAGACGCTCTTTGTCACCTGAACATTGGGGGCGGGCGTTGGCGTCTCGGTCGGCGTCGGCGTCGGCTGCGGCGTGAACGTCGGCGTTGGCGTCTCGGTCGGCTGCGGCGTGAACGTCGGCGTCGGCTGCGGCGTGAACGTCGGCGTCGGCTGCGGCGTGAACGTCGGCGTCGGCTGCGGCGTGAACGTCGGCGTCGGCTGCGGCGTGAACGTCGGCGTTGGCTGCGGCGTGAACGTCGGCGTCGGCGGAACCGGTGTCGGTGGAACCGGCGTCGGCGTTGGCTGCGGCGTGAACGTCGGCGTCGGCGGAACCGGCGTCGGTGGAACCGGCGTCGGCGTTGGCTGCGGCGTGAACGTCGGCGTCGGCGGAACCGGCGTCGGTGTCTCAGTCGGGATAACCGGCGTTAACGTAGCAGTTGGCGGCAGTGGCGTGGGTGACACCGGACGCGGCGTACTGGTCGGTTGCGGCGTACTGGTCGGTTGTTGCTCTCCTCGCGGCGTTTCGGTTGGCTGGATGACCGGCGAAGCAGTGGTTGTCGCAGTCGGCTGGTTCGCCGACGGTACAGTTGGCGTATTCGTAGCGGGTTCAAAGGTTGCAACAACCGGCGTACTGGTCGGCAAGGCGCCAACCGAACGCGGCGTCACCGTTGGCGGTTCCACAACGAGCACATCACCAGGAGTTGGCGTTGGTGCATCGAGCGCTGGCGGCACCACCGGCACCGGCGCAGTCGGAACACTCCCAACGATAATAGGAGTTGGCGTACCCCGCGCTGCGATACTGGTCGCCGTTGCGCGCTCGGCTGCCTCCGCAGCGGCGGCTTCGGGCGGAATCGCAGCAATATCGAGGGGGATCAGCCAAGGGCTATAGTCAGCACGGTCCTTCGAAAGGAGATTCAGCGCAGTTGCCATATTGCGAGGAACGAGCGTGCGCGTCACAACTTCTGCCACACAGCAGATCGACAGCAGCGCCAGGAGCAAAGCTGAGGCGATGATCCAGCGCAGTGGTTCAGGCTGTCGCCTGCGTTGCGCGTGGGCTGGAGATGGCGTCTGAGTACTCATGGGCGATAGGGAGTGCTATGCTAAATGTGCTGCCGCGCCCAACTTCGCTTTGCGCCCACACTTTGCCACCGTGGCGCTCAACCAGTTGTCGTGTAATCACCAGACCAAGACCGCTGCCGCGCTCAGGCGAATTATTGCCTTCCACACGGAAGAAACGGGTAAACAGGCGTGGCATCTGATCGGCAGGAATGCCGGGACCCGTGTCAGCAACATCGATCTGCACCATCCCATCATCGCGCCGATGCGCCGTGATCGCCACTTCGCCTTGCGGCGTATAGCGGCGGGCATTATCGATCACCTGCCCAAGGATAATCATCAGTTGTTCACGGTCTGCGCGTACCGGCGGCAGATCGTCTGGCGTATTCACCGTCAATGTCAGACCCTTACGCTCGAACGCCTTGCGCATCGGCGCAATCGTCTCATCGATGAGACGCCGCACATCCTGAGGGGCCAGATCGGTCTGAAGCGTATTGGCTTCAATGCTGGCGACCAGAATAACATTTTTGACAATATTGTTCATCAATTCAACCCGATTCCGCACTGCTTCGAGCAAATCATACTGATCGCCACTCAATTCCCCAACCAGTCCGCGAAGCAACAGATCGACATAGCCGTAGATCACGGTCAACGGTGAGCGCAATTCATGCGAAACGGTGGCAATGAAATCCGTTTTCGCGCGATCAACTGCCGCTTCCGCCGAAATATCATGCAAAACAACCACTTCACCAATTTGATAACCTTCTCCCGTGATCACCGGCGCGCTGCTCAGGCTCAATACGCGATCGCCAAAACGGAAATGCTCGCGATGTCCTGTACCATTTTCGCTGAACACTTCATGCCGGACATTGACACGCACGAGTGGAATTTCACTGAAGGAACGTCGAACGAACTGCCAGTCGTGCATATTCAGCATCTGCTCAGCAGCACGATTGACGATCACGATATACCGTTGGCGATCCAGCACAATCACCCCATCGGCAATCGACTCAAGAATCGCGCGCCGCCGCAGCGCTTCGCTCTGGACCCGATCAAAGAGCACCGCATTGTAGAGCACGCTGGTGGTCATATTAGCAATTGCGATCAGCGACGGCAATATACTACTGTCGAACGCATGGGGGTTGCGATGTGCCAGGATCAACAGGCCCGCCGGTTCTCCCTGCACCACCAGTGGTGACAGGATCAAGCTCTGATACCCGGCGACTTGCGTCAGACCAAACGACGCCAGACGCGGCTCTTCATCAGGAGACACCTGCACAACTCGTTGTATTGCAGCAAGTTCTTGCACCAGCGGGTCGCTCAACGGCACCCGAATATGCCGCAGGCTGCGAACAATTCCCGGCAATTCCTCATCAATATGATACCGTAGCGCTCCTTCCTCTGCGATCAACGCCAGGACATCAATATCGGGCAGCAAGGATCGCACTGAGCGTTCAGTCACCTTCAACACCGGCGTCACTTCAATCGCCTGATTGAGATCACGGCTGGTGCGGTACAGCCGCGCCAGGTGCTCAGTCATCTGATTGAACGCCAGCGCCAGACGACCGAACTCATCGGGCGACATCACCGTCGAGCGCGCCTCGAGATCGCCGCCGGTCACTGCCTCCGCCGTTGCTACCAGGTCCGACAGCGGACGTGTGATTCGTCGAGCAATCTGGTACCCCAGAATCACCGATCCGGCTGCCAGCACCATGGCAATGGCAACGACCACATTCCGGCTCAACGATAACTGCTGCACCTGAAAATCGCGTGACAGACCGACCGAGAAATACCCCACCTGTGCATTGGCAATGACCAGCGGACTATACGCCAGTTGATACCCGCGCTGGCGCAGTTCGACCGTAAAAATCGACTGCGCCTGACCGCTGAGCAGCGCCTGCAACACCTGCGGCGGCATGTCGAGCGCGCTCAACTCCGCGCGCGGCAGCAGCGTCGTGCTAATAGCCCGCCCCGACAGATCGTAAAATGTGGTCACTGCCGCCTGACTGCTGCGCTCAAGCGACTGGAGCAACCGATCACACTTAACCGCGATCAGCACGCCGCCGACCACTTGATTCTCTCTGCGCACCGGCGCCACCGTATAAAAATATGGTTGCACATCCGGCGCAAAATAGATCAGGTTCGAGAACTTGTCGTTTCCATCGATCGTCCCGCCGGAGATGATCAAGCGGACAAAATCCAGGCCCGAGAGATCGGTCGTTGTAATCCGCACCGGGGGATCGGCAGGATTCTCCGAAACGCGCAGCCAATCCACCAATGTCTTACCATCGCGGTCAAACGCGATCATGCGATCAAAATCGAGATTGACGCTGCCCACGCCGAACCGATAGTACGGATCGAGCGCGCGCATCACCTGATCGGCGTCTCCGCCGGCAAAGGCATCCGCCACCGCCGGAATATCGTTATTGGCAGGCGCAAACACCACCTGACGCAGAAATTCCAAATGATTGCGCTCACGCCGCACAAGCGCATCCGTCGAGTTGCGCGCCACCTGCGCCAGCTGATTCTGGAGGCGTTCTTCCCACGAAGCCGCCACCAGACCGACCGCAATCGCCGCACCCGTCATCATCACAACGAGGGTCAGCGCGAGGTAAGGAAAGATGATTTTGTATCGGATTTGTGAGCGGAAAACCGATACAACGCCGCGCATATCAACCCGGCCTTTATCCCATCAATGACTGATACAATGCCCAACTTGACGGGTTCATTATAGCCTTCTCATCCCAGTGTATCAAGCGCAAAAAAAACCGATCAGGATAAGAAAACCGTCAATGATGCAATGAACAGGTTGTCATTTCGCCGGAACCTTTTCCAAACGATCAACCGTACATATATCACGTCAAGAAATGTCATTCGCCTGGCACCCGGCTCATCTGCACACTTCCACCACACGCCATAATCAACTATCACGTCTCACCGGCAGGGTAAACGCAAAGACGCTCCCCGACCCCTCGACGCTTTCGACCCAGATACGCCCGCCGTGCGCCTCGACAGCCAGGCGGCAGAACGTCAACCCCAGACCGGTCCCGCGCACCTTTCGCCCGCGCACCTGACCAAACTTCTCGAAGATGCGTTGAAAATAGGCTGGCGGTATGCCCGGACCGCGATCCTGCACCCATACTACCAGATAATCCTCACCCTCAATCGAAAGATGCACAGGAGCATCTTCTGGAAGGGGAGACGTGCTGCCGGCCAGAAACGCCCCAATCGTCACCACACTCTGCGGCGGCGAGAACTTGATTGCATTATCCAGCAGATTCTGGAGTACCCGAACGATCTTTTCGCCATCGATCTCAACCGGCGGAAGGTACGGCGCCAGGCGCTGCTCAATAGTGACATGGCGACTGCTCGCCAGGTTGTGAAGGCGTTCAATTGCCTGATCGATCACACTGAAAATGGGCAGTGGCTTGAGATCGAGCGTCATCTGACCCTGCTCCAACTTTGAGATGTCGAGCAGGGTGTTGATCAGGTGCAGCATCGTCTGGCTGCCCTGATACGCAATCTTCAGCAACTCCTGCTGTTGCTCGTTCACCGGACCAACGATACCGCGCTGGAGCATCATGATGCCGTTCATGATCGATGTCAACGGCGCGCGCAGGTCGTGCACCAGCATGCTGGTGTAATCTTCGCGCAACTGCTCCAGTTCGCGTTCCTGGGTAATGTCACGCAGGATGAGCAACTCGCCGTGGGGTTCATTGTGCGCATCATAGACGGGGAGCCGCAACAGGCGCACATAGCGGTGCATTCCATCGGTCAGCGCCAGATCCCTGATCTGCACCGGCGCCGACGCATCCTGACCCCACGCAGGCGCCGAGACTTCGTGAGCGCGTGCCTGCAACTCAGTCACCACATCATCGATCCGTCGTCCGATCAAGGCCTCTTCTGTACATGCGCATATCCGCGCTGCCAGCGGATTGGCAAGCTGAATGTCACCCCGCATATCCGCCATCAGAATGCCATCGGCTGTTGAGTTCAGAATGGATGCCATGCGATCGCGTCCGGCAGCGATCTGCTGGAAGAGGCGCGCATTTTCGATAGCAACCGCAATAAATGCGGCCATGCGCATCAATCGCTGTGCTTCCTCCTCATCGAAATCACCGCCGATTTTGTTGAGCAGTTCAATCGCCCCGATCACACGCCCCCTGGCAATCATCGGCACACAGAGGATCGAGCGCGTCGGGAAACCGGTCGTTTCGCTGATTTTGGAATAAAATCGCGGATCGCGGGTGACATCGTGCACGATTTCCCACCGACCGGTGCGCACTACATGCCCGACGACGCCCTGTCCAGCCGGCACCCGGATGCCGGCCAGCTTCTCCTCGCCGCCTTCGATGGTCATAACAAACTCAAGATCGCCGGTTGACTCATCAAGGAGCAACAGCGAACCGGCTTCGACGTGAAAGTAATCACTGAGTTGCTGAACCACCAGGCGGTATACTTCGTGCGTATCCAGGGTTGAGGTGACCGTCGCCGCAATCTCGTTGAGCGTTTTGAGTTCTTGGGTGCGCCGCTCGGCAGCGTCACGGCTGCGAAACGATGCGATCGCCAGCGCCATCTGGCCGCTCAGCGTTCTGATGAACGCCACCTCCTCCGACCCGAACACCCGCGCAGCGTTGGCGCTGCACACCGCCAGAACCCCAAGGGCTTCATCACACGCAATAAGCGGGGTGACGATCATCGTCTGCACGCCGCGCGCCCGGAGCAGTGCAATATCCCACCCTTCCCGCGCCTTTTCCGTCTCGATGACAACCGGACGCCGCATCCGTATGACATCAATCGCGCCTGCCAGACTATCGAGCGTCAGGGCAGGCGCGTCACCCGGCGATGGATGTTCACACGCAAGCGTCATCCGACCGGAAGCATCCACCAACAACACAAATGCGCGATCCGACTGGAACAAGCGGTTCAGTTCAATCAGCGAACGGTACAGCAACTGCTCCAGCGTCGCCGCAGTCTCAGCCGCCTGTGCGATGCGCATTAGACCATCCAAACGCGGATCGAGGACAGAGGATTGCTCAACGTCCTCACGGGTTGCACTTGTTGGAGTCTGCGGTCTCATTGGCACATCATGTTCGGATCAGACCACCAGATCATTGACATTTTCTTAAGAAACGGTTCCCAGCCTATTATATCGTATTCAAGCGCACAATCCGAACTCCCCTATGGCTACAGAATGATGACAAAAGATCGTTCAGCCCCGTCGTCCAACGCGGTTCGGCGGAACATCGCCGGGTGGCATGTACGGCGAACCAACGGCAAGGTACCCGTAGCCAGCCGCAACCAATTCCGTATAATCGGGAATCATTCGACGACCATCGATGACCAGATAGGGCGGCGCGACCGTCTCTTCGATGGTGCGCGACAGACCGCGAAACTCTTCCCAATCGGTGGAGATGAAGAGCATATCGGTTCCGGCGAGCGCCTCGCGCACCGACGTATGGTAGGAAATGCGCTCGAACAGATGGTTCTTCTCTGGATCGAAGAACTTGCGCGCTTCACGCAGCGCCATTGGATCGTAGGCGCGAATGGCGCGCACACCTCTGCCCAGTAATGCCTCAACCACCTTGAGCGACGACGAGTCACGCATATCGTTGGTGCGTTGTTTGAACGCCAGCCCCAGCAGCGCCACCGTTTTGTTGTTAAAACTGACCCCGGCTTCCCGGATCGCGCGATCAATCAGATAGGTTTTCTGATACTCGTTGATGCCATAGACCGATTGCAGAATATCGACCGATTGACCTGCCGTCTTCAATTGATAGATGAGTGACTGAATATCCTTGCCGAAGCACGACCCGCCGGCGCCGTTCGACACATACGACCCCCATGTGCTAATGCGCGCGTCGGCAGTAACGCCACGCTTCAGATCTTCCATGATGATATTTGGGAAGGTTTCGGCAAGACGCGCACCAACGCCGTTCCAGAACGAGATGTAGGTCAACAGCAGCGTATTGGCCACATACTTGATGGCTTCTGCGGTTTCTGGCGTGGTTTCGATGTAGCGAATGCGCACGTGGTTGACGAATTGCGAGTAAATCCGGCGGATGATACGAAAATCTTCCTCACAGTCGGCGCCGACCACCACGCGATCCGGACGGCGCGACTTCTCGACCGCATCACCCTCCGGGAGAAATTCAGGGTTTGAGGCAACCCCCACGTTGGGCACGTGGTAGTCACGCAGCACCCGTTCCAGCTGCCGCGCTGTGCCAATCGGCACTGTGCTTTTGTTGATCACCACCACGCGGCGTTGATCCTGGCGGCGCGCCAGTAGTTCCGCCAGATGGCGCACTGCCGCAAAGTAGTAACTCAGGTCCGATGAGCCATCCGGCTTGGGCGGCGTCGGCAAACACAGGAAGAGCGCATCAGCGCCTTCGATTACCGGTTCGACATCGTCAACGAAGAACAGATACCGTCCATGGTTTTCGAGGATAATGCTCGTCAGCCCTGGTTCATGCACATAGTGCTCAATTGCATCCTGGCGACACGACCGATACGCCTCGATACGCCGGTGATCAATATCGTATGCATAGACTTCGTGGCCATACTCCGAACAGACCGCTGCGTGAGTCAGACCGACGAAACCGGTGCCGACAACGATGATTTTCATAGCATCCAGACTCCTCGATCATTCATTGGCGCTATCGACCACGCACCAACAGATTGGTAAAACGCACGACTCCCGCTCCCTCATCGAAGGTTTCTGTACCAAATGCGAGGTTGCCGCTGCGGAAGGCGCTATCACGCAGATTGGCAAGACGCTGACCGTTGCAGAAGAATGTCAACGAGTCGCCAACCATTTCGATCTTCACCCGGTTGGGCGAACCGGCGGGTTGGATTGCCGGCGACGTCTCCCAATCGCGCAGAATTGAGAAATTATCGTTCACATAGCGCGCGACACGGTAGCGCCCTCTGCCATCAACGCTCAGGATGTAGAAGTTCTGATTGTCCTGATACCGAAAAAGGAGCGCAATCGCCGCGCTGCGCGGTTTGCTGATCGTCGCCTCGATCTCAAACGACGCATCATCGACCACGCTGTCGATGACCTGCCAGACGATCTGATCCGCATCGAACGCTTCGATCACATAGGCGCCATTTTCGAAGCGGTAGTCGCCGGCATCCGTTCGTTCGGCGGTAAACTGGCTGCCTGCCTCACTCGCAAGCGAGTCGCGCAGCAGCACATTTGGAAAATCGGTCGTCCCTGGCGGATTGTCAATACTCACAACGGTGCCGGAAATGGCGGTGCCGAGCGACTGAGCCGCCTGCCGACCGAGCACATACAGACCGCCGAGTACCAGGAGACACCCCAGCACCAGGACACCGAGAATAATGCCAATGATCAGCAGCCAGTTGGGTCCCTTTTTCGCGGGTGTGGTTGCCAGCGGCGGAGCGACGGGACTCCCGGCTGCGGGCGGAGAGGAGGGCAACCCGAATCCGCTGCCTGCCGTTGGCGGGGTGGATGGCGGCAATCCAATGCCTCCCCCCAATGCAGATGATGTCGGCGGCGCGGATGGCGGGGAAGGCGGCAAGCCAAACCCACCACCCGACGGCGGTTGAGTCGATGCCGGGAAAGCACCCGCAGCAGGCGGCTGCGGCTTCTGGGATTGATCGGCCAGTATCGTCTGCAACCCGGCGCTGCTCAACGGCGTTTCAGAAGGAGGCATCGGCGGACCCGCCATCGACTTCCCCGCGTCGCCTTCCGGCGGCAGCAACACTGTGCGCCCCGTGTCGCTCGACGACGCCGGCGGAACCATTATCGTCTTTCCGGCATCTCCGGTCGGCGCTGAAGGAGGAGAGGCTGGTTTCCCGGCAGCCTCCTCAGGCGACAGCAACACGGTACGTCCCATATCTTCCGCTGGCGCCGGCGGCGCCACCATCGTCTTTCCGGCATCGCCTGCGGGAGGCAGTACCACGGTGCGCCCCGCCTCACCCACCGGCGCCGGCGGCTCAGGAAGGCGCGCGCCACACTGAGGACAAAAGCGTTTTCCCTCGGCAATTTCAGCCTGACACTGCGGACAGCGGATCATCATGCATCTCCTTGCGAACAAGCGTCCGCTCTATATGAGAACGTACCGACCATCGAGAAGTTACGCCTGCTGCACAGACCCATGCGACAGAGGCGGACCCTCTAGAGGAAATGTCACATAGAAGGTGCTGCCGCGCCCTTCGACACTCTCCGCCCAGATCGTTCCGCCATGACGCCCAATCAGTTCGTAACTGAGATACAATCCCAGCCCAAGCCCTTCGCCCACGCGTTGACGACCGCGTGCATACCGCCGGAACAGACGCTGCATCGTCTCTTCCGACATACCAATGCCATAATCGCGCACGGTAATCAGCGCCAACGGTTGCGATGTACGCTGAATGTCGATCAACCATGATCGCAAGGTCGGCGGTGGTTGGTGGGCATACCGTGTTGCCAGCACCTCGGATCGAATAACGATCTCCGTGACTTCAATTGGGGAAGCGGGACTACTGTAGCGTGCAGCATTGACCAGCAGATTCGTCAGCACCTGACGGATGCGCAGCGGATCGCACGTCACCAGCAGATCAGGCGCATCACTCGTCAACGTGACGTCGCGTTCGCCAATTGTCGGGCGCAACTGATCGATCACCTGGTGAGTCAGGGCAACCAGATTGACGCGCTGGAGTTGCAGGCTGAAGAGACCGGCATCGAGGCGCGACATATCGAGCAGGTTATCCACCAGGCGCAGCATATGGCTGACCTGCTGCGAAAGGATGGTCAGACCGCGCAAATCCGAGGGGGCGTCCTTATCGCGGTCGCGGCGCTGCTCGCGGCGGATGAGGAGATCGGCATAACTGCGCACGGCAGCCAGCGGGCTGCGCAATTCGTGCGCCGCAACCGCAAGAAAGTCGTCTTTGGCGCGCTCCAGTTTCTGATGCTCAGTGATATCACGGAAGATGACGACGGCGCCCTCGATAGTATTCATATCGCCGTAGACCGGCGCACCACTGAAACTCATCACCGTATCTTCGCCGCTGGCGCCGCGCAACAGCACCCGATAATCGTGAAACACCTCACCCGCCAGGGCGCGCGTCAGCGGCAGGCGCTCGATCGGCAACGCGCGACCGTCGAGATCACGAATGGCATAGAAATCCGCCATCGAACTGATCGGTTGCTGGTAGGGAAACGTGTCGGACGACAAGAGTTCCATTGCCATGCGATTGGCGAGCACCAACCGCCCAAGACGATCGCACAGCACCACTCCCTCGACAATACTGTTGATCACGGCTGTCAGTTTCCGGCGTTCGATATGGCTTTCCTGATACAGTCGCACGTTGGCGATTGCAAAGCCAATCAGGTTGCTCATCATCATCAGCGTCTGCACATCGATGCGTTCCGGCAGCGCAGGGTCGCCATAGATGCCAATCACACCCACCACCGTTCCGCCAGCCAGGAGGGGGATATAGGCGCAACTCGCCAATCCGTCGTCGATCAAGGTATCCTCGCCCGACCCGGCGATCAACGGACGGCGGATCGGTTGACCGTAGCGCACCGCTTCCTCGCACATCGCGCCGACAACGTGAATTTCACGATGCTGTTCAACAAACTGATGCGGGATATTGCGCCATGCGCCGAGTTGCAGCATTGCGCGACCGGGATCGAGCAGCAGCAGGATGCCGACTGACGCATCCACCACGCCAAGCACGACATCGAGCACGTTGCGCAGCAATTCATCAAGATCGGCTGCGGTACTGATCACCGTCCCAATTGCACCGAACGCCTCCAAACGACGCTGATGCGCCTTCATTTGCGCGTGGAGTTGCGCGTTCTTGATAGCGCCGGCTGCCAGGTTGCTGAACGTCTGCAACACCTGAAGATCGGTGCGACGCAGTTGCGGTCGATTGCCAAGATTCATCAATTCCAGGACGCCAATCACCTCTGCACCAATGCGCAGCGGCAGGACGACAGCCGTTAATTCGCGGGGAAGACACTCAAGGAAGGCGCACACATCCGGTTCGCTGCGTGGGCTGACCCGCCGCGCCAGATCGCGGTACGACGAGCGGGTCTCGATCAGGAGCGGCTCACCACGTCGCAATGCTTCCCCTGCCAGCCCCTCACCGGGGCGCAGGCGCAAACGACCGATCGCTTCATACGCCGGACCGACATCGAGACCATAGAACGACTCCAGGTGCAGGGTCGTCTGGCGTTGGTCATAGATCCAGAGCAGACCAGCCTGCACAGCAGGAACAACCTCAACTACGCGCCGAACCAATCCGGTGAACAATTCGTTTGGATTCAGCACCGACACGAGGTACGTCGAAACATCCAGCAGGTTCGCCAGCACCTCGCTGCGTTGCTCCGCCTCATTGATCGGTTGCTCCAGGACATCGCCGACGAGCGGCAGCTGCGTAATCGTCATCTCACGCCTCCGACGCAGCGTATTCCAGTGGATTATATCATGTCACTGCTGCGATACGCCCGTTCATGAGCAGAGGCGAGCGCGTTGCCGTTGGGAGTTCCGCCGCCGAACCGCGCGGTCATTGGGATCCGGGCGGCATACGCTTCACCGAACGATGTATTTCAGTTGAGCGCATGTTCGATGCTCTCCGCCGCCTCTGGCGCCGCAGGTGATGGCGCAGTGATGGTCCACCAGTGCATTATGCCATCGAATGTATAGATCGCCAGCGCCGCCCAGATCAGCACAAACCCGATCAGACGCGGCAATGTCAGCGGTTCGCCATACAGACCCACGCCGATCAGGAACTGCAATGTGGGCGCGATATACTGCAATACCCCCAGCGTCACCAGCGAGACGCGCCGCGCACCAGCAGCGAAGAGCAGGAGCGGGATCGCGGTGATCGGACCGGCGGCGATCAGAAGGAGCCAGGTCAGTGGATCGCCGTGGATAAACGTGGTGTGTGTGGTCAGTTCACGGTATGCCAGAAACGCGACCATCGGCGGAATGAGCAGCGCCGTTTCGAGCGAGAACCCTTCGAGCGAGTCGAGCGATGCTGTTTTACGCAGCAAGCCATAGAGCGCGAACGTGCCTGCCAGAATGAGCGCAATCCAGGGAAACGTCCCATACTGAAACGTCAGGTACAACACGCCGATCAGCGCCACGCTCATTGCCAGTCCCTGCCCGATACGCAAGCGTTCGTGCAGTACCAGCGCGCCAAGCAGTACATTGACCAGCGGGTTGATAAAATAGCCCAGGCTCGTTTCGACTATGTGATTGGTATTCACTCCCCAGATATAGACAAACCAGTTTGCCGTCAGCAACACACCGGTGACTAGAAAGGTCGCCAGCACACGCCGGTTGCGCCAGACGCCGCCGATCCGCGACCAACGCCGCCCGACCGTCAGCAGCACCACGGCGAACGCCGATGCCCAGATGATCCGGTGCGCGACAATTTCGAGCGCATCGAGATGCTGCAACAACTTCCAAAAAACGGGCAACAGTCCCCAGCAGGCATAGGCGCCCGCCGCGTAAAGCACGCCTTTATTCACAGGTACCGCCCGCACCAGAGCGCACGAACGACAACCCGGCTATCATACCACAATCTATCATCGATGCGGTATGCGAGAAAAGTCACAGACGGGGCGATCCGACGAGTGTACACTGCCAACAGGATCACGGCACGTATGCAGCGAGGAGTATCGACGATGAACTGGACGCTTCCTGTGATCAATCTCGACCGCTGCACTGGCTGTGGTCAGTGTGTGCGGCACTGTCCAACCCAGGCGGTTGAACTGATCGAATGCAGGGCCGTCATCGTCCGCCCATTCAACTGCACCTATTGTGATGCGTGCGAGCGTGCATGCCCCACCGGCGCGATCGGACGCCCGTTCATCGTCGTTTTCGAGACCGGCCAGCGATGGAGGCGCATATGATGCGACGCACTGTTCTTCCGCCAGAGCGTCGCCTGCCGGTCACGCCGGTGCAGGCGGCGGGGATTGTTCTGATCGTTCTGGCGGCGTTTCTCAGTTATGGCGGACTGCGGAACTCGTTTCGCCCCTACACGGCGCGTATCGACGAAGCCATCGACAGCGGACGCAGCGTGCAACTCGTCGGCTTTCTCGGCAGCACAGGAACGTATGATGCGCAGGGACGATTTTCCTTCGTGCTCGAGGACGAAACCGGTCGACGAGTCACAGTGGTCAGTCGAGAACCGAAACCGTCGCATTTTGAACTGGCGACGAGCATTGTGGTGATTGGTCGCTACGACGAGGAGCAGCAGGTATTCGCCGCCGATCAGGTGCTGGTCAAGTGTCCGTCGAAGTATCACGAGCAGGATGCGTCGCGTTGAGCACGGTCATCCACGCTCGCTTTCGCGTTCGAGTGCAGCACGGTCGATAATGATGATCGTGCCGCGCTCGATGCGGATCAACCCCATGGCCTCGAACGTTTTCAGCGAGCGTCCGACCATCTCGCGTACAGTGCCAAGACGCGCCGCTATCTCGCTTTGGGTGAGCGGCTGAACAACGCCGCGCTCACCGGCTTCCGCCTGCGTCAGCAACAGGCGCGCCAGGCGTCCCTGAACCGTGGTCAGCGCCAGATCGTCCACCAGATCGACCAATCGTCGCAGATACCCGCAACTATCTGCAAGGAGACGCAGCGCCACCACCGGATGCTCTAGAATGAGGGCGCGCAGACGGTCTCCTGGAAACAACAGCGCTATGATGTCGGTCTGAGCCGCTGCATTGACCGGGCACGGACCGCCGTCGAACACCGGCACCGAATTGAAATGATGCCCGGGCTCGACGATATGAATGACCTGCTCGCGACCCCCTGGCGAGAGACGCGATAGGCGCACTCGCCCGCTGAGGAGCACGTAGAGACCGGGTGATGGGTCGCCGGCAAGAAAGAGCATCTCACCGGCAGTATGCCGCACGCGCACTGCAATCGACGCCAGCGCTGCGCAGTCTGGTTCTGGCAGATCGGCGAACAATCCGGCACGACGTATGTCTGCGATTTCGAGCGGCATGCACGAATCTCGCTTTCCAGAACGACGCTCCAGGAGGCGCACCGCCACTCTTTTGCCACAGTGCGCCTGTCGTAGAAAAACGAGCCTATTCGTCCGATAATTTCATCATTATTGTACTACGATGTCCATGCGACGCGCTGGTAATAGGTCTGTTCCGGTGATGGCTTCGCAATTGGCGCCATACTTCTCACACACTCAAGTCATGAGGAGATTCCTCGCTGCGCTCGGAATGACAAGGCGCTGCGTTTTTTTCTTTCGCACCAGAGAGGTGCGAGATGCGAGACGGACAATGACGAGGTTGCCGGTGAACCGTCGCAGGCGATGCACACGATACAGGCGCAAAACATCGCTGCGCTCGGAATGACAAGGCGCTGCGTTTTTTTCTTTCGCACCAGAGAGGTGCGAGATGCGAGACGGACAATGACGAGGTTGCCGGTGAACCGTCGCAGGCGATGCACACGATACAGGCGCAAAACATCGCTGCGCTCGGAATGACAAGGCGCTGCGTTCTTTTCTTTCGCACCAGAGAGGTGCGAGATGCGAGACGGACAATGACGAGGTTGCCGGTGAACCGTCGCAGGCGATGCACACGATACAGGCGCAAAACATCGCTGCGCTCGGAATGACAAGGCGCTGCGTTCTTTTCTTTCGCACCAGAGAGGTGCGAGATGCGAGACGGACAATGACGAGGTTGCCGGTGAACCGTCGCAGGCGATGCACACGATACAGGCGCAAAACATCGCGCCACGCTTTGCACCCTTGCCATTCGCATGGTATGCTGTACCCATGCAACAACAGATGTGGCTGTGCGCCATCTCCTGGCCCGGATGTGCACGTGCATCCCATGCCCGGCGATATCGTAGAGCCGCTACGAAACAGGAGTACACCATGGCAACGGCACAAACTGGCGACACCGTGACAGTGCACTACACCGGCACACTGGAAGATGGCACCGTCTTCGACAGTTCGCACGGTCGTGAACCGCTGGTGTTTACGCTGGGCAGCGGGCAGGTCATCCAGGGATTCGAGGACGCAATCGTGGGCATGGAGGAAGGGGAGACACGCCGCGCTGTGCTGACGCCAGACCAGGCGTATGGCGAGTACCATGACGAATTGGTCTTCTCGCTGAGCCGCGACGAACTTCCACCGCAGATCGATCCGGCAGTTGGCGAGCAGTATCAGATGCGTCGTCCTGATGGACAGACGTTCATCGTCACAGTGCGCGACGTGTCGCCGTCCGATGTGACCTTCGACGCCAATCATCCGCTGGCAGGCGCGACATTGACGTTCGATATCGAACTGGTGGCAATTGAATAAACGATTACTCCCAACCGGAGACACATCCGGCATTGATGCACCGTGAGACGCCGGATCGCATGCCGTTCGGACGGGCGCCCAAATCGCACGGGCGCCCACCAGGGGCATTCACTACGGGCGCCCTTATCGCACGGGCGCCCGCAGGGGGCGTTCCTGCATCCCCGCCCTCTTGCCTTTCGCCGCTTGCCTTGAAGGGAGGCGTTCCTGCATCCCCGCCCCTCCTGCCTTTCGCCGCTCGCCTTGAAGGGAGGCGTTCCTGCATCCCCGCCCCTCTTGCCTTTCGCCGCTTGCCTTTCACCTCATCTACGCTATACGCGCACGTATGATATACTGAGACACACACCCGCGAAATCGAACATCAGATGCGAGGATGCTATGACCACTGCTGACACTCAGGCGCTGCTCGCCGATCTTGCCGCGCGTCTTGGACCGGATCGGGTTATTGTTGATCCCGCGCAACTCATTACTTATGAAGTCGATGGCAGTTTTGAGCGCGGCCATCCCGACGGGGTCGTCTTCCCACGCTCGGTTAATGAAGTGGTCGAACTGGTGCGCTGGGCAGCCGAACAGCGCGTGCCCTTGATTGCGCGCGGTTCAGGCACCGGTCTGGCCGGCGGTGCAGTCCCCGAAATCGGCGGAGTGGTCGTGCAACTCGGTCTGATGAATCGCGTGTTGGAACTCGACCTGATTGGACGCAGCGCGGTTGTAGAGGCAGGAGTGGTCAACCTGCTCTTCGATAACCAGGTGCGCAAACATGGACTGTTCTTCCCTCCTGACCCTTCGAGTCAGCGCACAGCGACAATTGGCGGAAATATCGGCACGAATGCGGGTGGACCGCACTGCTTCAAGTATGGTGTGACGAGCAACTACGTGACAGGGCTAGAGGTTGTGCTAAGCGATGGGCGGATCATCCATACCGGCGGACGGGCATTCGATATTCCGGCATACGACCTGACGGCGCTCTTTGTCGGCAGCGAAGGCACGCTTGGCATCATCACACGCGCTGATCTGCGGGTGCTCCGTGATCCGCCGGCTGTGCGCACCATGCTGGCAGCCTTCGATAGCGTCGAACGCGCCGGTGAGGCAGTCTCCACCATCATTGCACGCGGACTGATACCGGCAACAATGGAAATGATGGATTCGAGCATTGTGCGCATCGTCGAAGAGTACGCCCATCCAGGGCTGCCGCTCGACGCCGGCGCGGTGCTCATCATCGAAGTCGATGGGTATCCTGAAAGCGTCGGACCGCAGATCGCCGAGATCGAGGCGATCCTCCGCGAGTGCAGTGTGCGCGAGATGCGCGTGGCGCAGAGTGCGGCGGAACGCGACCGCATCTGGTTCGCGCGCAAAAGTGCAGCCGGAGCAATGGCGCGGCTGGCGCCAGCATACTATCTGGTTGATGGCACGGTACCGCGCAGCAAACTGGCAGAAACCCTTGCGACCATCAATCAGATCATCGAAGCCGACGGATTCCGCACCGGTCACGTATTCCACGCTGGCGACGGCAATCTGCATCCCCTTGTCCTGATCGATGACCCGTCGGATCGGACGTTGATTGCGCGCGTTCTCGAAACCGGGCGCAAAATCCTGGCGGCATGCGTCGCTGCCGGCGGGAGCATCACCGGCGAGCACGGCGTTGGTATCGAGAAACGCGCATTTATGTCGCTCATGTACGGGCCCACCGAACTCTCGTTGATGTGGGACGTGAAGGAGATGTTCGATCCGGTGGAGATCATGAATACCGGCAAGGTTCTGCCGCCGCGTGACGAGATTGTCGCTCCGGCGCACCATGGGCGTCCACCAGGCGCCGCGCCGGTGACACTCCAGGCGGAAACAACGACCATGTCGTCTGCTGGACTCCCGATTGCAACGCCGACGAGCCCAGAAGAAGCGGCGGACACATTGCGCGCGTTTATCGGGGGCGGGAAGAGTGTGCGCATTCGAGGAGGTGGAACGAAGTCAGCACTGTTGCCGCCCGCCGATGTGATGCTGTCCACCGAAGATCTGTCCGGCATTTGCGATCTTGCCGTGGAAGACTTGTATGTGACCGTCGGCGCCGGAACGCGCCTGGCAGATCTCCAGGCGCTGTTGCAGGGTCACGGGATGTGGGCGCCGCTGGCATCACCCTGGCAGGCGGCAACCATCGGCGGCATCATTGCCGCGAACGCAAATGCGCCGCTCCGCATGCGCTATGGGAGTGTCCGCGACGTGCTGCTGGCAGCGACCATCGCCCTTCCCGATGGGCGCGTGGCGCGCATTGGGCGGCCAGTGGTGAAGAATGTGGCAGGGTATGATCTGCACAAAGTGCAGGTGGGTGCGTATGGAACGCTGGGGTTGCTCTGTGAAGTGACGTTGAAACTTGCGCCGCTGCCGCGCGCGCGCGCGACGGTGATCGCTATGCCGCGACGCATTGCGCAGGCGCTCGACGTTGGCGCAACGCTGACGCAGCAGTCCCTGATTGCATCAGCGGCGCTGGCGCTCGAAATCGCCGATGGCGGCGGTTGGCTGCCACCATTGCCGGTTGCGCTGGATCGCCGTCCGACGACGCTCCTCGTCTACACTGCCGAAGGGCTGGCAGAGGATGTGCGAGCGGAGATTGCCGCTGTGCGCACCGTGCTGCGCAGCGCCGATATTTCGGCGCTTCAGATCGACAGTTCCGGCAGCGATCTGTGGGGCGCCTTTCTCAGCGCAGCGCAGCCGGACGATCTGCTGATTCGGATTGGCATTGCGCCGAAAGACATCAGGGGCTTCATGCAACGCGCCGGTTTTGGTGGCAGAGAGTCGTACCTGACGGATCTGGCAGCGGGGCAGGTCTATGTGCGGGCGCCGGCGCCGCACCCAGACGATGCGCACCGCATCCTGGATCGCCTGCGCACTGCCGCGCGAACGCTCAATGGTTACGCCGTCGTGCTGGCGGCGCCGGCGCGCGCGCGCCTCGACCCGTGGGGATACACACCCGATGCCCTCGACCGGATGCGCGAAATGCGTCGGCGCTGGGGCGCCGACGGTTTGCTCAATCCTGGAGCGTTTATCGTCTGAACATTCCACAGATACAGGGATTGTGAGAAAAGTCACAGACCTGATCGGTTCCTGCGGCGTATACTCCTTGTGCGTGTGTGGACGGGCAGAGTCATCGTTGCCCACTCAGCAAGGAGGCTGTCTATGCGCCCATGGAAACACATCGTCTTTGGCGCCATGCTGGGACTGGTCGTGCTGGTTGCGTGTGCGCGCCAGGCGGAGGTGTCGCCGGCGACGGCGCCCACGCCAATCCCACAGGCGGCACCGGTGGTGGCCACGACTGCACCGCCAGTCGATTGTGCGCTGGCGGCATTTCAGAAGGGAGGCTGCGGCGCGTGCCACGTCATCCCTGGCGTCCCCAATGCCAGAGGAACTATCGGACCGGATCTCACCAATGTCGCACAGGTTGCCGCTCAGACAATGCAGAGCAGCACCTACACCGGCAACGCGACGACGGTTGAAGCGTACCTCCGCGAAGCCATTCTCGAACCGGATGTATTCGTCGCCCCCGATTGCAACGGCAGCCCATGCCAGAAGGGGGTCATGCCGCCATCGCTGGGGCAGGGATTGTCCGAAGAAGAACTAGCGGCAGTCATCGCCTACCTGCAAGCGCCACCCGGCGCAGCGGAGGCAGTCGTCACCGAAGCGCCAACCGCTGCACCATCGGAAGCCGCGCCGACCCTGAGCGACGACGAGTTCGCCTGGGCGAAACTCGTCTACTTCGAGCGCTGCGCCGGATGCCATGGCACACTGCGCAAAGGCGCAACCGGTCCGGCGCTCACTCCCGACCGGACCATTCCGCTTGGCACCGTCGGGTTGTCAACGATTATCTACAATGGTACATCGCGCGGGATGCCCGATTGGGGCAAGCAGGGCTTTTTCACGAAGGAGCAGATCGAAGTGCTGGCGCGTTTCTTGCAGCGCGAGCCGCCAGCGCCGCCCGAATTGCCAATGGAACGCATGAAAGCATCGTGGAAGATGTACGTCGCGCCGGATCAACGACCAACTGCGCCACAGACGAAGCGCAACTGGCAGAACTATTTCGTTGTGACGCTGCGTGACGCCGGCCAAGTGGCGGTGATCGACGGCGATACGTATGAGGTGGTCAGCAAAGTGGACAGCGGCTACGCGGTTCACATTACCCGCATGTCGGCAACCGGGCGCTACGCCTATGTCATCGGGCGCGACGGGAAACTGGCGATGATCGATCTGTGGACGGAAACACCCGCAAAAGTCGCTGAAGTTCAGGTCTGCTACGACGCGCGTTCGGTCGAGGTCAGCAAGTACAATGGTCCAGAGGGCGATTTCACCGATAAACTGGCAGTGGTTGGCTGTTACTGGCCTCCGCACTTCGTCATTCTCGATGGACAGACACTGGAACCAATCCATATCGTCAGCACCCGCGGCTACACCGTCGATACGATGGAGTACCATCCAGAACCACGTGTCGCCAGTATCGTCGCTTCTGATTTCAAACCGGAATGGATCATCAACGTCAAGGAAATCGGGCAGATCTGGCTGGTGAATTACGCCAATCCGCGGGCGCCGCAGATTAAGATGCTGCCGGCGGCGCGCTTCCTCCATGACGGCGGCTGGGATGCCACCCATCGCTACTTCCTGGTGGCAGCCAATCAGTCGAACAAGGTTGCGGTCGTCGATGCACAGGAGGGTCGGATGGTTGCGCTGGTGGACACGCCGAAAATTCCGCACCCCGGTCGCGGCGCCAACTGGGTCGATCCTGAGTTTGGTCCGGTCTGGAGTTCAGGGCACCTTGGCGATCCGGCGATTGTTTCAATCGGCACAGATCCCGAAGGACATCCCAACGTTGCCTGGAAAGCGGTGCGTGTCACACCGTTGCCCGGAGCAGGGAGCCTGTTCATCAAGACGCACCCAAACAGTAAGTGGATTTGGGTAGATATGACGCTCAACTCCGATCCGGCGCTGGCGCGGACGATCTGCGTCATTGCGAAGGAGAATCCGGCAGAGCCGCATACGTGCTGGGAAGCCAGTTCCTATGGGCGCGCTGTCCACTTCGAGTACAACGCAGCCGGCACGGAGGTGTGGGTAAGTATCTGGGGCGATGCGAGCAAACCGGGCGAAACGGGCGAAATCGTGGTCTACGATGACGCCACGCTGACCGAAAAGGCGCGCATTCCCAACCTTGTGACGCCAACCGGTAAGTTCAACGTGTACAACACGGTGCATGATATTTACTGATGGGGCGCTACGGGTGTGCAGGCATGCCGCCGCAGGCGGCGATGACGGCATCATTGTCATGCGATTCGTGTAGAGCAATGACCCAAAACCTGAACCATCCAGGATACGGAGCGGCAGACATTGGCTGCGAACGATATGGCAGATGGTGAAGACGCCATCTGCGACGAGGACCATGCAGGACGCGGAGCAGTGAACGTTGGCTCCGACCGGCACAGCCAACGTCCGCCACAGGAGAGTGTCAACACGGGGAATTCTTGTGCAACATCGGGTTGATCGCTCTACGAGAGCATTGGGACGGCGAAGGCATCGCCTTCGCCGTCCCAACGTCTGAACGGGTGGGTCTGAGGACCGCTCTTACGTTCGCTCCAGGTACTGTTTGCGATAGTACTCCTTGAACTCGCCCGACTTGATCGGACGCCACCAATCCTGGTTTTCGACGTACCAGCGCACGGTTTTTTCGATTGCGTGCGCAAAGGTATGGCGTGAGCGCCATCCCAACGCCTTGATTTTGTCGGTACGGACCGAGTAGCGTCGGTCGTGCCCCGGTCGGTCCGCCACCGGCTGGATCAGCGAGTAGGGTTTGCCCAGCAGATCAAGGATCGCCTTTGCCATGACAATATTTTCGGTTTCGACGCCTGAGCCGATGTTGTACGCTTCGCCAATGGCGCCACGGTGTAACACGACATCAATCCCCTCGCAGTGATCCATCACATACTGGTAGTCGCGCATTTGCCGTCCGTCGCCGTAGAGCGGCAGTGGAATATCGTCAATCGCGTTCGTGATGAAGAGCGGCACGGCTTTTTCGGGATACTGGTAGGGACCGATATTGTTCGTGCCGCGAGTGATCAGCACCGGCAGCCCATAGGTGATATAGTAGGCGTACACCAGATGTTCGCCGCCAGCCTTCGATGCCGCATAGGGAGAACGTGGCTTGAGTGGATCGTCTTCCGACGAGGAATGCCCCGGTTCGATGTGTCCGTAGACTTCATCGGTGCTGACAAACAGAGCGCGCTCGAGTTTCATTTCTTTCACTGCTTCGAGCAGCACATAGGTCCCGTAGACATCAGTGCGAATAAAGGCGTCGGGGTCCATTATCGAACGATCAACATGCGTCTCGGCGGCAAAGTTGACCAGGGTATCGATGTCGTATATGCGGATCGTCTCGCGCACTGCGACGGGATCGCAGATGTCGCCGCGCACAAACGCAAAGTGTGGATTGTCCTGAAAGCGCGCCAGGTTCTCCAACCGTCCCGCATAGGTCAATTTATCATAGACGACGATCCGGTAGTCGGGATATGTGTTCAGCAGTAATTCGACGAAGTTGCTGCCGATAAAACCGGCGCCGCCGGTGACCAGGATGTTCCGCATTGTGTGCTCCTGAACCGTATGTTGTGCGTCTGCTGGAGTCTACCATAGCATCGCCATGTGTCAATGTGATGAAAACCGGCGTCGACGGCAGACGGCAGGAGGGGCGCGTCTCTGACATCCCTCCCAGAAACGCGCCCCACGGAGACGCTCCCGAAACGCGCACCCCCGAAAACGCCCTCCACGGAGACGCGCGTCTCTGGCGCGTCCTGCGGGCACATTGTTACCGCACCATCACCGGCAATGCCACACGATGGATCGTCAGATTCGTATCGACCCGCGCCGTCAGTTCGCGGACGGGACCCTCATTGCCCACCACATCGACCGCCTGATAGCGCACACGATATGTCCCATTCGCCGAAAAATCAATGCGCGCAATGGGTCCTGCGGTTGTCTGCCATGGCGCTCCGTTTACGCTCCAGCGGAGCGCCGAAACGCCGCTGCCGCCCCGGTCGTCCGCCGTGAGCGCGATTGTTGTCGGTTCAGCAAATGTGCCACCAAAACGTGGCACGTCGCTCAATCCGTCGGGGATTGGCTGGAACACCGACGAACCTGGTAGCCGCACGTCATAACCCGCTGCCGCCATGCCGCGCCGTTCAAAGAAGATAGCCGACAGCGCATGCAGCCCGGAATCGAGATAGATGGTTCCGGTCGCTTCGGATCGGTCATGGAGACCGCCGTTCGCCACGACGGTGCGCCCATTGACCAGCAACCACGATCCGTCGTCGCTGATCGTGCGGAAAGTGTATTCACCACTGACCGGCGCGTAAAAGGTGCGCGTCTGAACGACGGCAAAGTGATCGGTCAACCCCAGTGGTCCGCCGTCGCCCCAATCGAGCAGTTCCCCCTGCCAGGAAAAACTGCCGACTTCCTCGCCCAACGGCAGCGCCTGTGCATCACCGGCGCGCGCCAGAAGACTATCGGGCGCAGAACCGAGGCGATACACGCGCGCTGTAGGACGCAGCCATTCATCGAATGTTGCGGCATCGGGCGGGGTGCGCTCATCGGTGATGGTGATAGTCGTCACGCTAGCATCCTGCGCCAGATAGCGAACATATTCGTGGATCAGTCCGGCGCGTAGCGTGTATGTTCCAGGGGTGTGGAAGCGCACATAGCCGACAATGGTTTGCTCTTCACCGGGCGCCAGTTCATGGTTGAGTCCCCAGCGCCACGGATGATCAGAGGTCGGACCGGCGCATCCGTTGCCGTACAGCGCACCCCAGCCAGACATCCCAAGTGTGACGCGCATCCTGCCGGCTTCTTTCGGAAATGCCGGGAATGCACCGGTCGGACTGCCCGCAAAACACTCGTGCTGCTCGTAAACGTAGGCATTGGCGGGATCGTTCATGCCGCCGCCGGCAGTCAGATCAACTCGCGGGTCCTGCCCTATGATCGTCGTTGATCCGGTGTTGCGCACCGTTACATCCACGCGAACCAGATCGCCCGCCGCGAGCGTGTCGCGTTCAAAGCGCACCGCGATGATCTGTGCGGACGCCTGCGGATTCTCAGGAACCCATTTGATCGCATCGAACAGAATGACACGCCGGGCAGCGAGCGCCTCGCCGGTCAGATCGTCGAGTTCAACGCCGCCATTGTTCCCTGCATCGAAAGTGTAGACGCCAAGATCGACCCATCCCTCGAGATTATCCTGGTTGATGGGAACGACGATGCTGCCCGCCGCGCTATGCACCACGTATCGGGCATTGCTCGTCAGTAGACCTACCCCGCAGTTGCGCGGGATGTGCGCCAGCACACGATACGCGCCACGGTGCGGCAGGTTCGGGCGCCAGACGCCGCGGTTTGCACTCTCCGCCGGGTTGTTGGTGGCAAAGGTGTAGAATGCGTGGTCGCCGGCGCCGCATGGTGCGCTGTACCAGTTGGCGGCGCTTCGGCTGAAGCTGCTCTCACGCTCATCGATGACCAGATCGCCATTGTCGTGGGTTCCGCCACTGCCGCGCATCAACGCCAGCACCCGGTTGCGCAGATCGGGCAGGATTGCCATCGTCGCATCACCCGGACACGTGGTGTGCCCCGGAGTCACCTGGCGATGACCGGCGATATTTGGCACAATCGCGCCAGGATTGAACGGCAAACAGCGGCTCGAGCGAGAACATCCGTAGTAGTACGAGCGCCCCAGCGGATCAATATCCTTCTGCGCCGCTTTCCAGGCGATCAGGCGCACCAGCGCTTCTTGCGCGGCGGGAGTTGGCGCCACGCCGGAGTAGGTTCCGATCAGCGCAATCCCCATCGAACCGTAGTTGGCGGTATCGTGAAACCCGACCGCATCGTCGCCGCCCGCACGACCTTCATAGATCACGCCGTTGGGGTCGATCAGGTAGTTGTAGCCAATGTCACCCCACTGGCGCGTTATCGTGTGATACGACCAGATCGCGCGCACACGCGCTGCCCAATTCGGTTGCCCCGGCGTCAGGGTGTTGCCGTCGGCAGTGTGGTGGACGATGATATGGTTCACCGGGTAGTATGCGGGTCTGGCGCGGCTTCCCTGACCATCCGGCGATCCCCAGGAAGTGCGCGATACTACCGGCGGCTTTGCCGGACCAAGGTACTGCGGATGGACGAAGTCGGCAGCAGGCGGTGCGTCGGGACCGGTCAGTGCATCAACGGTGTGCGCTTCGATGGCGCCAACAGACGGAAGTGCGCCATCCGGCGCCGGCGCCATAACCACCCGCGCCTGCCAGAAGCGCATCAATGCGCCGGCGTCGATGATGTCGCTCCACACGACATCGGGAGCATCTTCGGGGCGACGCATATCATCGCCGCCAACAACTTCAGTCCAGTTGGTCCAGGCAGCGCCATCGGCGGATACGCGCACAAACAGACTCAATGTTGCGCCCGCAGGAACCTGTGCTCCATACCGCAGCACCAGATGACTGAACAGGCGCGTCGTCTGCACCGGCGACGTGAAGTATTCCCCGGCGGCAGTGATTGACGCCAGCATCGCGTCGCCTGCGGGTGGTGCAACGGTTCGCTCCGGCAGCAAATCACCCGCCTGTTCCTGAGCATCCGACGAGTACGACGGGAGAATAAGCGCGATGGTCGCAAGCAACAGCGTTGCGCCGGCGATGAGACGTCGTGGTGTGATCTTCCAGATGCGCATACGAACCGCCCCCTCTCCAGGAGTATTCTCAGTTCCATCGTAGAACACAGCACAATGGAATTGCTGATATTACGCTGATAGACGCCTGACAACCATCTGACCGCTTCAAGGACGAGTGTTGAGATACAGCGTCCTGATGCGGCAGACAAAACGGTCGGGCTGTAATAAAACTGTAAGCGTCGATCAGGAAAGCTGCGCGCCCGTAGTCATGGCACGGCGCAGCCGTGTCGGAACAATCTGATCAGGAAGCAGATATTGGGCAATCTCAAGATCGGCGCCGGCTTCGACAGGCTCAGCCAACGGGGGTTGAGCTTGCCGAAACCGACGCCAACAACTCAACGTTCTTTGATTGTCCAGGTTCGGATTGATCGCTCGACACGCGGTGCACATTGCCCAATCTGTGCCCATCCGTCTCATATCAATGACCTGTGACCATCCGGCATGGTCACCCTGAGCGAAGCGAAGGGCTCGGAATGACCAGCATGCGGCATCTTCAATCGTCATTGGTATCAATCCGTGCGGATTCGTGTTCTGCGCCCTGGTCGTAACTTTTTCTTGACGGATGCGGTAGCAGTGGCAAGGGAGGCTGACGATGACCCTGATCGTGCTTGCTCTTGCCTGGATGGTCGGCATCTTTCTTGCCGATGCCCTGCGCTTGCCACTCTGGCATCTGGTCGCCGGCAGCGTCGGGGGGGGCATTGCTGCAATCGTGCTGCGCCATCATCCGCGCTTGCGGCTGTTCTTCCTTGCGATATGTGTGGCAGCGGCTGGCGGCGCGCGTCTGGCAGCCGCAGAGATTCCGGTGTTGCCCCACAGCATCCGGCTGCTGAACGAGAGCGGCGAAGTACAGATTCGTGGCATCGTTGTCGAGGACCCACGTCGTCTTGCCGATGGGCAGCGCGTGGTGATGGTTGCTGACAGTGTGCGTGTCGGGAACGCCTGGAAGCCGGCCGAAGGACTGGCGCTGGTCACGTTGCCACGCTACCCGGAGCGGTTCTATGGTGATCGATTGGAACTGACCGGTGCGCTGACGACGCCGCGCGCAGCGGCGCGCCCCGGCGAATTCGACTACCGGGTCTATCTGGCGCGGCGCGGTATTTTCTCACTGATGAAACCCGAACAATCACGCCTGATTGCGTCGAATCAGGGGCATCCGCTGATGACGGCGCTGCTCTGGTTCCGTGATCAGGCGCGCCGGACGCTGCTGCGCGAACTTCCCGAACCGCAGGCGGCGCTGGCGGTCGGGATTCTGCTGGGGTTGCAATCGTCGATCCCGGATGATGTGCTGGAGCACTTCAGCGCCGCCGGCGCCTCGCACATCCTCGTCATTTCCGGCTGGAACATCACGATCATCAGCGCAGCGCTCTACAGCCTGGCGGATGGGCTGAAACTGGAGCGGCGCAAAGCCTTCTGGTCCATTCTGATCACCATCTGGGTGTATACGCTGTTTGTCGGCGCAACACCAACGGTCATTCGCGCAGCAGTGATGGGCAGCATTGTGGTCATCGGACAGCGCCTGGATCGCCCGGCGCACGCCTGGACAACCCTCTTCGCGGCGTGTTGGGCGATGACGTTGTGGAATCCGCAGACGCTATGGGATATGGGGTTCCAACTGAGCGCGCTGGCGACGGCATCGCTGTTTGCGTATGGCAAGGGAACCGAGGCGCTGTTGATGCGCACACCGCTGCGCGTGGGTTGGCTCGATTGGGCGCGCGAGGCGCTCACAGCAACGCTGGCGGCGCAGATCCTGGCGCTCCCGCTCATTCTCTACGCTTTTGGCAATCTGTCGTTGATCGCACCACTGGCGAATGTGGCAATGTTGCCGATGGTTCCATCGGCCATGTTGTTCGGCGCGATTGCCCTGGTTGGCGGGATGATCTGGCTGCCGCTGGGACAGTGGCTGGCGCTGCCGGCGTATCTGTTCCTTGCCGGGCTGACGGAGGGAGCGCGTCTGTTCGGGCAGTTGCCATGGGCGGCGGTGCAGTTGCCGCCGTTTCCGCTCTGGCTCCTCCTGGCATACTATGCCATTGTCGTAGGGGCATGGCTGTGGAATGCGAGCGTGACGGTCGAGACCTGATTCCTTGCCCCCGTCATGCCAGGCGATATACCGCCACCATCTGCTGAAGCGA
Source organism: Roseiflexus castenholzii DSM 13941 (assembly GCF_000017805.1). Lineage (GTDB taxonomy): Bacteria > Chloroflexota > Chloroflexia > Chloroflexales > Roseiflexaceae > Roseiflexus > Roseiflexus castenholzii. The sequence goes on from NC_009767.1 coordinate 4,480,254, forward strand.
TTGCGCCAGCGTGTTCAGGTCTTGCGCAGCACGCTCAGCCTGGCGCGTGCTTGCCAGCGTCTCGCTTGCCGCCTTCTGGATGGACGTCAGCGCCTGCCCGATCTGGTCAAGTCCGGCGGTTGCCTGCCGGGCGCTGGCAGCCATCTGCACATTGACCTGCGCGCCGGTCTCGACTTCGCCAGCAATACGATGGATCACATCACCTGCCTGACTCACCAGTTGACTGCCGGAATCCACACGTTTCGCGCCTTCTTCGGTCACCACCACAGCGGTATTGGTTGACTTTTGAATGTCTCCCAGGATGGAACGAACCTGCACCGTCGCCTGCTTGCTGCGTTCTGCCAGATCGCGCACCTGTTGGGCGACAATTGAGAAACTTCTTCCATGCTCGCCGGCGCGCGCCGCTTCGATGGCAGCGTTGAGGGCAAGCAGGTTCGATTGATCGGCGAGTTCAGAGACAACGCTGGTAATGGCGCTGATCGCCTGTGCCTGATCGGCAAGCGACAGAATGGTTTGCGCAATGCCTTCGACCCTCCGGCGAATGTCGGTCATGCTCTGCACCGTTTCTTCGACGACTGCGATCCCCTGTTGGGCGACCGTAAGCGCTGCCTGAGCATCACGCGCGATATGGTCCGCCTGGTCGGCGGTTTGCCGCGCAATCGCGCGCACCTCATCAAGCGCCGCCATGGTTTGGGCAACAGCGGTTGATTGTTCGTTGGCTGCCGATGCCTGTTGCGTGGTCGTCGCCAGGATTTGCGCAGCAGCGGCGGCGATGGCGCTGGCAGCCTCTTGCGATCGCCGCCCCATAGCACGCAGGCTTTCGACCATATGGTTGAGACCTTCGCCTAACTGACCCAGAGCGTCACCGCGATCAATGTGGAGCGACTGTGAGAGGTCGCCGTTCGCCACACGCTGCACAAACGCCAGGTATTCGGCGACGCTCCGTTCGAGCGATGCGCGTCCTTCGGCTTCGATGCGCTGGAGGCGCTGCGCTTCCGCCTGCGCAGCCTGCGCTTCGTTGATGCGCGCTTCCAGCGCATCCGCCATGGCGTCGAAAGTGTGGGCAAGAATACCGATTTCGTCGCGCCGTTGCATGTGGAGACGCTTGCGCAGATCGCCTCCCGCAATGACGCTCGCGGTCTCGATCAGTTGGAGCAATGGTCGGCGCAGGGAGTTGTTCACAAACCAGAGCGTGACCGCAATGGCGAGAGATGCAGCAATGGCGGTGATCAGCAGGGCATAACCGGTTTGACTGCGCACCACGCTGTAGAACTGTTCAATCGGCACACGATGGATGTAGTACCAGTCTACCGAGCGCAATTTGCGGATGACCGATTCCCCCTCCTCGCCGGAATTGAGCGTGCCGGTGAAAAAGCGACTCTCGTCGACGTGTCGGTTCAGGAGATCGATACTTTCGAGAACTTCGGGCATCGAAGAGGCTTGTTGCAGCAGTGTGGCCGTGTTGTCGCCAAAACGACGGGCGTCGATCATTTTCTGCGCAACTGTTGGCGCCAGCGGCGCCGATGGGTGAAAGAGCAGATGCGGAAAGTTCGGGACTGAGAGACGAATGCCATGAGCGTCCACAATCACGCTATAACTGCCCGTGCCGCTGCGATTCGCGTCAAGCGCCACCAGGCGGTGAATCTCATCGAGCCGAACACGACCATCGACAATGCCGATCATCTGATTGTTCGATCCATACACGGGCGCCGTGAAATGGAGATAGACTTGATCGTCATTCGGATCGGTCGTTGCATCCGACATCCCCAACGCACCGCGCTGCGCACTGATGACTTCCGGTCGCTGACTGCGATCCTGTCCAGGCAGTGTCGGATTGGTGCTAATCAGTGTCTGTCCGGCGACATTCAGCAGCGACATGGAGTCGTAGTTGAAGGTGCTCTGGACGGCGTTGATCACGGATTGTCCTCGCTCGCGCGCTTCGGGGTCATCCTGATTCGCAAGCATGAGACGCACGAGTGGCAGCTGCGCTGTCAGCGCCACGCCGGATCGCCGATCCTGGAGATACATCTCGATGCGCTCGATGCCATTGAGGGTCTGAGCATCAATCTCGCGCTGCGCCGTCGCAATGGCGTTTTCGGTGGCAACCCGGTTGGTCAACAGGGTCAGCGCTATCATTGCCATCAGCGCAGTGGCAATGGTGAACAGCCCCAATCGGATGCTCAGGGAACGAGCAGGGGAAAAGATGCTCAGCATAGTGAACCTCCTCGCTGCGTCTGAATAGACCGGTTGTGTCGCGTCGTTATTATCGGCGCGGTGGTGCGTCGTTCACCGGTTGCGCGTGCGGGGCGCGTCGAGCGCGCGGCGGCGGATGCACGGTTGTGCCGGGCGCTCAGAACATGAGGTCAACCGCGCGTATGAATGCGCACTGACAGTGACATATCATGGCCACGTTGATATGACAAGAGGCAATATGTGAGCGAAATGGTGACAATTTCGCTGACAATGGCGTTTGACGCCTGCGTGGACTGAACCCGGTCTATCTGTTCGTCCACTCGTCCGCCGGCGGAAGCGGCGGACGATGGCGAGCAATGCCCGTCTGCACGGGCTTGATCAGACGGAAACGGATTCATTGTTCGAAGGCGGCGCACCGTTGCACGGAGCACATTGAGGGTCACGCGCCTGCCCTGAGCAGAGCGTGGCTCTGAACCCGGAAAGGTTGAACACCTTCCCGATCCTTGGGTCTCCAGCAGCGGATCGGGTTCGACATCAGAAGCGCACCGGATGAATGAGGCTTGTGCCCTGTTCGACCTTCTCCCGCGCTCAAGAGTCGTTGGAGCCGGCAAGGCGCGCCAGGAACGCGGCGTGTTCGGCGGTTGCCAGACCCTCGCGCGCTACTGCCAGCATCCGCGCCAGGTCGTTTGCCCAGAATGCGTCAACCGCCAGCCACAAGCCGGGGAAGACCTCGCTGCGCAGCACGCCGTCGGTCGGCGGCAGCGTCACATATTCCGCGTTGCGCAGCACAAACCAGTCGATCCGCCGCTCGTAGATCTGCACGACTACATATTCGCGCACACCATTGCGCGCATACGCGCGTTTCTTGTCGTACAGGTCATACGCGGCGCTGCTGGCAGCAATCTCGACGACCAACTCTGGCGCACCTTCCAGGTAATCGTCGTCGCCGACCTTCGAACCGCCGCCCTCCAACCGCAGCAGCGCATCGGGCTGCACTTCGTTCTCCAGGTCGAGCCGCACCGTGGCGCTGTCGGCGAGTTCGACCCCCGGCGTTGCAGCCGCGTATGCACCCAGCCAGACAATAATCATTGCGTGCGGACGACCATGCTGACGATAGCGAATGGGGGAAGTCACGTAGACCACTCCTTCGACCAGTTCGGCGCGCAGCGTGTCGGGGGCGGCGTGATAGCGCCGCTCGAACTCTGCGCGCGAGAGCCGGTCGCCCGACATGAGCGGCGGAACCGGATGGGTCGCTTCGGCAGGCGTTTCGATTGTGGGGGAGGTGGTCATCGATTTGCCTGCAACAATGTCGTCTAGCGTTATTATACCAATGACGATTGAAGATGCCGCATTCTTGCCATTCCGAGCCCTTCGCTTCGCTCAGGGTAAACGCAGCGAGGAATCTGAGCGGGTTGCGCAAGACCCCTCGCGCTGCTCGGGGTGACCATGCCGGATGGTCACCGGTCATTGGTATTATACCCCGAAGCATCACTCAAACAAGATTGACGCAACGACGTAGAGATGCAAAGCATTGCAAGATCAGTGCGCCACCTTTGCGTCTTTGCGCCGCTGCGTCCGCCTTTTCGGCGCCAGGCGGCGGTCAGTCATACAAAAGATATTCAGGCGACCGATTGCGTCGCGCAACGAGCGACGCCCGCTGACAGTCCGATTTGCCGTTCAGCGCCGCTCCGGGAAGAACGGAAAGAGGCGGTGCAGGTTCTCCGGCGTCAGCCGCGTGCCATATTCGCACCCCTCGAATGCCTCGGCGTAAACGACACTGCGCCCGCGTTCAGCGCCGTACAGGTCGATGAGCAGGCTGCGGAATCGGTCGGCATCCTGCCGCATCCGTCCATCGAGACGACGACGCAGCCAGGCGAGGCGTTCGGCATCTCCTGCCGGCACCTCGTGCAGAACACCCTGATTGTACGGTAACCACTCGTACATCTGCGACGTGTGCGCGTGCAGCATCGCAAACTTCAGGTCGATCACTTCGTCGATGGCAACCACCACCTCGGCAGTGAAAGGATACGGCTTCTGGAACGTATCGCTGACGTATACAATCACCGGCATTGCATCGAGGTGCGGCGTATCGGCGCAGACATTTGGAACGGTCACCATATACGAAGCGTCCTGGATCAACTGTGCAGTGTAGCGATGATCTGGATGGTAATCGTTGGGGCGCGGTGACATGATCAGGTCGGGCTTGAACTGGCGGATCAGACGAATGATCTGACGGCGATTTTCGAGCGTCGGCATCAGTTCGCCGTCGTGGTTATCAAGCGTGATATACCGCACACCGATGATGCGCCCGGCTGCCTCGGCTTCGGCGCGGCGGCGGCGCGCCAGGTACGCTCCGGCTTCGGTCTGATGCCCGGCATCGCCGTTTGTGACTGAGACGCAGAGCACCTCGTGCCCCTGACGGGCATAGAGCGCCGCCGTTCCTCCAGCCGTGAAATCCACATCATCGGGATGCGCGCCAAAGATGAGCACACGCAATCGTTCGTCTGCCATCGAAAACTCCTCACGGTTGATACAGATTGACTCGGTACGAAGCCGGTTCAGTCGTGAAATGAGTCGCGCCGCTAACCAGCAGTATTGCGCGCTGCCCGGCAGCGACCCGGAGGCTGATGCGCCCCTGATTATCGATCTCTGGAATGATCACCCGCGTTTCATCGCTGTCGAACAACAGCAACCGCACGACCCAGCGTTGCGGAAGAATGCCGGATGTGCGCACGAACCCTATCGCGTCCCATCCGCCGTCATCGGTTTCGGCGCCATCGGCGAAGCCAATCTCCGGAACTCGAATATCATCGATCAGCATGCCAGGACCGTTGATCGCCGCATCGGAGATGACCCAGAAGCGCAGCAGAACGTCCTGACCGACGAACGGCGTCAGGTCGATGCGCTCGTCGATCCAGCGTCCGCGCACGCCGCCGAGGGCGACATCCGGCGCGCCGCTGACGCCGGTGAATCCGTACCCCATGTTGTGCCCCTGCGGATCGTCGGCACGAGTGGTGATGCCGGGGAGCGTCTGCCAGTGCGTACCGCCGTCGTTGGAGACGGTGACGAAGGCATAGTCGTAGTCGCGCTCAAGTTCGTGCCAGAGACGAAACGTGAGCGTTGCGCGCGACACACTGCGCAGATCGAGGTGTCGCGTCAGTGTCGAGACGCTTTCATCGCCGCGATTGCTCCACCAGGCGAAGCGCCCTTCGGCCGGCAACACTCCAACCAACTGCACCGTATCGGCGCCATCGAAATCGATTGCCAGCGGACCGTCGAGCGGACCCATGTAATCCACTCCAAACTGACGCACTGTAGCGGAGGTTGTTCCCGGTTCAAGGCGCATCGTTGCGGCGCGCGTCGGAATGCCACGATACGCATAGCGTCCATCGTCCACATATGGATCATTCAAGGCATTGGCGACTGCCCAATCGGCAAACAGATCCGCGAAGGTGACAATATCGGGGCGACGGTAAGCGGCGAGATTTGCCAGAACATGCACATTGTTGCCCGCATCAGCGTCGATCCAGTCGGCGGGGCGACTGTCGCCAGCATACTGTTCATACAGATAGCGCATGAAGAGTTGCGCTGCACCGTAGTGGCGCGTAACGCCGCTTCCCGGCGCCCACGTCGTCAGTTGCGTGTCGGGATTGCGGAGATACGCCAATGCCGCGCCATTGTCGCCCAATCCATTCAGGTCCTCGGCGAGCATCGAGAGACCTTCGTTAAACCATGTTGGGCTGCGTGGCTGACGGTGCCAGTGGATCATATGCTGAAACTCATGCGCCAGCGTTGCGTTGTAGGTCTCGCTGCCGGGAGGGAAGGCGACTGCGTCGATGACGAACATCTCACGCTCGTTGCTGAAACGATTGACCGCGCGCGTCACGCCATCGGCTGACGAAAAATACCCGCCTGCTCCGCGAATGCGGGTATTGAGAATCGTCAGTCGCGCGTCGCCATCGACGCCGGGGATGCGTTCCTCACCGAACAACAAGCGATTACGCGGGTAGATCCGTTCCTCGAAGACCTGCGCCGACTGCTCGATCAGATGTTGCGGGACATCGAGCGTCGTATCAATATACATCAACACAACCGGACCGGCGTAACGCAGTTGTGCTGTGACAGTATAGTTCACATTGTTCGAGACATCAGCCACCCAGAAGGTCTCGGTTGCGCCAATCCGAACGTCGAGCGGCATCGTCCGGGCCACATAGGGGATGTCGCCGCCATGGAACGCCGCACTGATCGCGCGCTGATCACGAGGAGCAGGGACGGCAGCGGCAATCGTCGTCAGTTCGTCGATGGGAGCGGTAACGGGCACGATAGATGCGGTGGGGCGGATAGAAGCGACAGGCACGGATGACGGAGTGACAGACGGCGCAACCGTCGGCGACGCAATCACAGGAAGATGGGAAGGGGGCAATGACGGCACGGCGCCGGCGCAGGCAGACAGGAGTGCAATCACGAGCAGTGCAAGAGCGCCGGGCAGGGTCGGCAACGGTCGGGCGGGGAAACGATTCATTGCACAGACTCTCGCAGCATGCCGCTCTCACCTCCGGGGTATTATACCACCAGCCTCATCTCACGGAAGGTGCTGCCGCATGTCGGCAGCAGGCAGGAGCAGGTTCAGGCATGAACGGTCGGGACACCACCCGCCGCTCCTCCCGGCGCCGAACCGTCGCACTGATGGCGAAAAGGACGCTTACGCACCCTCCACCGACGCGCGGACCTGTATCCGGCAAAGATTCGCGCACTCAGCACGAGCGCATTGTGCTCTGATGGAACATACACCTTTCAGAAACCGGATCGATAACGCATGGGAGGGCAAGAAGAGGCAGGGGAGAATATGCGCGTGGCACGCCGCGCGCGGTGTATTGCGCCATTGCAACACGCCTGCGCTGAGCGCACGCGCCACGCTCTGGCACACCGCCCGTGTGCGACGACACAAAGGGCAATGCTGCCAAAATGGCGGGATAAGGGATTCGGTTACACCAGCAATCCGAGGGCAAGCAGGAAGAGCATCACCGTGATCTGTGTGCAGCGCAAGCCATCGATCTGAACGGCGCGCCAGAACTCTTCACGCCCCAACCACCACCAAACGCGCGACAGATTCTGGCGCAACCGGCTCCCGCGGAGCGATGCCGGCGCTTCAATGCGCGCAAGACGCAACAGGCGACGGGTGTGAACGGTTATCATTGCGCCCCAGAGACTCACGACGACAATCTGAACAATCAGCTCCACCATGATGTTCCTCCGGATATGATCGTTCTGCTGCTGACTGAATAGAATCTCCTGTGTCGTTCGATGTGGTCGTGCCTGCACGTGCAGCCAGGGTTCCTTACAAGCGCGAAGTGCGAGGTGGTGCATATCGGGATGGCATCGCTGGCATACCACGGACATTGCAGATTCTTTGTGAAGCCAGGAGCACCTGCGCTGTTGCATAGTGTATTATACCGACTCGTTCGCGCCATGTGAAGCCCTTTTGCCCATGTTCTTTGCACGAGTTTCACTGCAACCTTCGCTCCTCAGAGCAACGCACCTCGCACCGTCAAGTATAGCAGGCGCCGCCCGCTGGAATGATTTCGATTGAGTGACAGGATGTGTGCAGTTTTGTCGCAGCGCGCTCGAGCGCCCGATCCATCGCCCCACAAATCGCCCGGCTCGTCCCATGCTATAATCCCATGCACACCATTGGCGAATGGTCCGCTGCGAATGAGGACGCTATGCCAGAAGAATCGCCGATACTCTTCGACTTCCCGATCAACCCGGAGTCTGCGCTGATCGACGGCCAGGGGCAGGAGCGTATCCTCCCGGTTGTGCCGTTGATCAATACCGTGTTATTTCCGCATATGCTCACGCCTCTCTTCGTTGGGCGCGAGCGATCCGTGGCGGCCATCGAGGAGGCGATGAGTGGAGATCGCACAATTCTGGCAGTTGCACAGCGCGAACCGGATATCGAAGACGTCGGACCCGCCGATCTGTACGCCGTTGGCGTCGAGGCGGTAATTCAGCGGATTCTCAAGATGCCTGACGGTTCGATCTCAATCGTCGTCCAGGGGCAACGGCGCATGCGCGTTGTGGCATATGTGCAGGATCGTCAGGTGCTGCACGCGCAGAGCATCGCCATTTACGAGAACACCGAAAAGACGATCGCCGTCGAAGCCATGATGCGCGCAGTGCTCTCATTGTTCGAGAAAGTCGTCAAACTGTCGCGCACCCTGCCCGACGATGCCTATATTATGGCGATGAATGTCAGCGAACCGGGATGGCTGGCGGACCTGATCGTCTCGACATTGCCGCTCGATGTGCCGCGCCGCCAGGAGATATTGGAGACGCTCGACGTTGAGGAACGGCTGCGTCGCCTGTCGATCATGCTCTCGCAGGAGCTTGATGTCCTCGAACTCGAAAGTCGCATTCACACCCAGGTTCAGAAGGAAGTCGACCGGTCGCAGCGCGAGTTCTTCCTGCGCGAACAGATGAAAGCCATTCAACGCGAATTGGGGCAGACCGACCCGATCCAGCGCGAGATGGACGAACTGCGTGAGCGGATCCTGGCGGCGGCAATGCCTGAACGCGCGCAGGCAAAGGCGCTCGAAGAACTGGAGCGCATGGAGATGATGCCGCCAGCCTCGCCTGAATACAGCGTGCTGCGCACCTACCTCGACTGGCTGATCCATTTGCCCTGGAGTCAGCAGACCGAAGACGATACCGACCTGGTGCGCGCAGCCGCGACGCTCGAACGCAACCACTATGGTTTACCGCGCGTCAAGGAGCGCATTCTGGAGTTTATGGCAGCGCGGATGCTCGCCGGTTCGCGGCTCAAGTCGCCGATCATCTGTTTTGTCGGTCCTCCGGGTGTGGGAAAAACCTCACTCGGTCGCTCGATTGCCGAAGCACTGGGGCGACGCTTTGTGCGCATTTCGCTGGGAGGCGTCCACGACGAGGCGGAGATTCGCGGACACCGGCGCACCTATATCGGCGCAATGCCAGGGCGGATCGTCAAGGCGATGAAAGATGCCGGAACCATCAATCCGGTCTTTATGCTCGATGAGATCGATAAATTGGGCAGCGATTTTCGCGGCGATCCGGCATCGGCGCTGCTGGAAGTCCTCGACCCGGAGCAAAATGTCGCGTTTACCGACCATTACCTCGATCTGCCGTATGACCTGTCGCGCGTGCTCTTTATTACGACCGCCAACCTGCTTGATCCGATTCCGCCAGCGCTGCGCGATCGCATGGAAGTGATCCATTTGCCAGGATATACCGAGGAGGAGAAACTGGAAATTGCGCGCCGATTTTTAGTTCCGCGGCAACTGGAGGCGAACGGTCTTGCAAGCCCGGAGTACGTCGCGCAGAGCGCCATAGCCCTGATGAAGGACCCGGTGGCATTATCGAAGATGCCCGGAACGGTGTTGCGCTTCAGCGACAGTGCGCTGCGTCAGATCATCCGGGGGTATACGTATGAAGCGGGGGTGCGCAACCTCGAACGCGAAATTGGCGCGATCTGCCGCAAGGTAGCACGGCGCCTGGCGGAAGGTCGCAATTATGCCCATATTATTCAGGCGTCTGCGCTCAACCGTTATCTGGGTCCCCCGCGCTACCTCTACGGTCTTGCCGAGCAACAGGACGAGGTAGGAGTGGCAACCGGCATGAGCTGGACTGCCAACGGCGGCGATGTGATGGCCGTCGAGGTTTCACTAATGAAGGGACGCGGGGTGTTGTCGCTGACCGGACAACTCGGCGAGGTGATGCGCGAGTCGGCGCAGGCGGCGCTCTCGTTTGCGCGCGCCAATGCCGAAGCGCTCGGCATCAAGCCCAAACGTTTTGAGACGACTGATATTCACATTCATGTGCCGGTCGGCGCGGTTCCCAAGGATGGTCCGTCTGCCGGAATTACGATGGCAACGGCGCTGATTTCGGCGTTTACCGGTCGACCGGTGCGCCGCGATGTGGCGATGACCGGCGAAATCACCCTTCGCGGACGGGTATTGCCGGTCGGCGGGATCAAGGAAAAGGTGCTTGGCGCTCACCGCGCTGGCATTCTCACCATTATTCTGCCACGACGCAACGCCGTGGATCTCGAAGAAGTTCCGGCGCACGTGAAACGCCGGTTGAACTTCGTCTATGTCGATCATATGATGGAAGTCATCGCCTGCGCGCTGTGTGAGCATGGCGACAGGCGCGTGTCCGCCGCGTCCACCGAGGGAACACCGGTCAACGGATCACAACCCTGATGGTGTCGATCAACGTGCATTCGTCACATCTTGCTGCCTTCAGGCGCGCCATCATCGAACTCTACGGCGAGGCGGGCAGCATATGGCTGGCACAGTTGCCATCGCTCCTCGAAATCCTTGCAGAGTCCTGGTCGTTGACCATTCTGCCGCCCTTCCCCAACCTGACGTACCATTACGTTGCGCCGGCAATCCGAGACCACGACGAGCCGGTGATTCTGAAGGTTGGCGTCCCGAACCCGGAGTTGACCGCAGAGATTGAGGTCCTCCGGTGGTACGACGGGCGCGGCTGCGCCCGATTGATCGCAACCGATGAAGCGCGCGGCGCACTGCTGATTGAGCGCCTGCTGCCAGGAACGCCATTACGTGATCTTGAACCGGATGACAGCACGATCCTCATCGCTGCTGAGATTATGCGACACATCTGGCGCCCGGCGCCCGCCGAACATCCATTCCCGACAACTACGGCATGGGGCAAAGGGTTTGTGCGTATGCGCCGCGCCTTCGACGGCGGCAGCGGTCCGTTTCCGTCGGCGCTGACGGACGCAGCGGAGCGGTTGTACGCCGAACTCGACGCCTCGAGCGCCTCATCGGTGGTACTGCACGGTGATCTCCATCAGGAGAATGTGCTGACGGCGCAACGCGCCCCCTGGCTGGCAATCGACCCGAAAGGCGTGGTTGGCGAACCGGCATATGAGGTGGGAGCGCTGCTGCGCAACCCGCCGTCCTGGCGCACACCGGCTGAACTTGAGCGTCTTATGGCGCGGCGGATCGATCTGCTCGCAGAAACGCTCGGTTTCGAGCGCGAGCGGATCGCCGGCTGGGGCCTGGCGCAGGCTGTCCTGTCCGCCTGGTGGTCGTATGAAGATCATGGGCATGGCTGGGATGAAGCGATTGCGTGCGCCGAAGCGCTCTATCGCTGGAGTCTGCTATGAACCATGTGCCACTGACCGGCATAACGGTGCTTGACCTCTCACGACTGATCCCTGGTCCGTATGCAACCCTTCTCCTGGCGCAGATGGGGGCGCATGTCATCAAAGTCGAGCCGCCGGGCATGGGCGATTACCTGCGCCTGCTGCCGCCGCACGGTCCTGACGGGATGAACCCGATCTTCACGGCGCTGAATCGAGGCAAACAGAGTATCGTTGTCGATCTGAACGATGCTGCGGGACAGCGCATCCTGCGCGAACTGGCGAAACGCGCCGATGTGCTGGTGGAAAGTTTTCGTCCTGGCGTGCTGGATCGTTTCGGCGTCGGACTCGAGTTGCTGCGCCATGACAATCCGCGCCTGATCACCTGTTCGCTGGCAGGGTATGCCGCCGACAGTCCGCTGGCGAGTGCGCCAGGACATGATCTGACCTATCAGGCGGTGGCCGGCGCACTCCGTCTGACAGCAGCGCCACCGACTCTGCCGGCGCTGCCGCTAGCCGATCTGGCGGGCGGCTTATTTGCCGCACTGGGCATTCTGGCGGCGCTGGCGGCGCGCCACATCAGCGGCGAAGGACAACACGTTCCGGTGACGCTCGAAGAGAGCATTGGCGCACTGCTTGTGCTGGAACATTCCGAGATAGATATGCCGATGCGGTTTGGCGATATGCTGCGCGGCAGTCGCGCCGGGTATCGGCTCTACCGATGCAGCGACGGTCGTTATCTGGCGCTGGCGGCGCTCGAAGAAAAGTTCTGGAATGCGTTCTGCAACGCAGTTGGACGGAGCGCGTGGCGCGCGCGTTTTGCCGAGTTCGATCAGGAACCGTTGGCTGCCGAGGTTGCCGCGCTGCTGGCAGAACGACCGGCGCGTGAATGGGAAGCGCTGCTGCTCGCCGCCGATGTGCCGTGCGCAGTGGTAGCGACGCTGGCGGAAGCGCGGAGATATGCGCCGCTGCCGTTTGCCGCCGGAGGCGCGCCGCCGGAAGCGCCGGCGCCGAAACACGGCGAACACACCGGAGCAGTGCTGCGCGAATGGAAGATCGCATAATCGTACACCACACAGGAGAGAGACATGCCGGCGATTGGACGGAATGACCCATGCCCCTGTGGCAGCGGCAAAAAATACAAACACTGCCACCTGCCAATCGAAGAGGCCGCGCGCGCGGAGCAACTCCGCTTACGGCGCGCCGTCGATACGCTGATGCCAAAAGTGATCGACGCTGCGCGCATGGCGCCGGAGGTCGTTCCCGATGCCCTGCAACGCTTCTGGAATGGGAAATATGCGACGGAGCAACTCGCCGAACTCGACGATCTGGAAAACCGCGGCGCCGATCGCTTCCTGACCTGGCTGGCATTCGACTACCGCTTCGACGATGGGCGTACCCTCGTCGAGCGCCTGGCAGAGGACCCTGTGGCGCTCGATCTCAGCGAGCCGGAGCGCCAGTTGCTGCCGCAGTGGACCGGCGTCGGGCTGCGCGCCTTCGTGGTGGACGTCGTGCGCAAAGGACAGCACATCGAGGTGCACGACCTGCTGAGCGAACAGCCGTATGCCATCGCCGACAGCGCAGCATCACGCCGACTGGCGCCGGGCGATGTGGTGGTCGGGCATCTGCTGCCAGCCGGAGAGAAGCAAGTGATCGGCGGGGCCGCGGCACACCTGACCCCCGACACAGCGGAGAAGTTGCGCGAATTCACCGAACTGCACCTCGCAGCCTTTCGCCGCGATCACCCCGATGCTGGTTTCGACGACCTGCTGCGCGCCAAATCGGAGATACTGAATCATTTCGTCATGGAATTGCCAGTCGAAGCGCCAGATCCGTCGCTTCTGGATCAGATCATCCTGCAAACACGGGTGGCGCTGCAACTGGCGGGCGAGTCGATCGGACTGGCGGGGCGGAACAAGGAAGACAACGGGGAGAATCAGTAGGGGCGCGCCTGCGGCGCCCCCCCCATCGGCAGACGTTGTGCCGCAGGCGCGCCCGTCCCACGTGGGGGGCAACACGGCGGAGCGCGCCCGTCCCACGTGGGGGACAACACGGCGGAGCGCGCCTACTCATCGTCGGCAGGCGTTGTGCCACAGGCGCGCCCGTCCCACGTGGGGGGCAACACGGCGGAGCGCGCCCGTCCCACGTGGGGGACAACACGGCGGAGCGCGCCTACCCACCATCGGCAGACGTTGTGCCGCAGGCGCGCCCGTCCCACGTGGGGGGCAACACGGCGGAGCGCGCCCGTCCCACGTGGGGGGCAATATGTCGGAGCGCGCCTATCCATCGTCGGCAGGCGTTGTGCCACAGGCGCGCCCGTCCCACGTGGGGGGCAACACGGCGGAGCGCGCCCGTCCCACGTGGGGGACAACACGGCGGAGCGCGCCTACTCATCGTCGGCAGACGTTGTGCCGCAGGCGCGCCCGCCACAGCGCGCCCCCTATCGGCAGGCGTTGTACCGCAGGCGCGCCCGCCCTCGGCAGGCAACACGGCGGAGCGCGCCCGCCCCACGTGGGGGGCAATATGTCGGAGCGCGCCTACTCATCGTCGGCAGACGTTGTGCCGCAGGCGCGCCCGTCCCACGTGGGGGGCAACACGGCGGAGCGCGCCCGTCCCACGTGGGGGACAACACGGCGGAGCGCGCCTACTCATCGTCGGCAGGCGTTGTGCCACAGGCGCGCCCGTCCCACGTGGGGGGCAACACGGCGGAGCGCGCCCGTCCCACGTGGGGGACAACACGGCGGAGCGCGCCTACCCACCATCGGCAGACGTTGTGCCGCAGGCGCGCCCGTCCCACGTGGGGGGCAACACGGCGGAGCGCGCCCGTCCCACGTGGGGGGCAACACGGCGGAGCGCGCCTACCCACCATCGGCAGGCGTTGTGCCGCAGGCGCGCCCGCCCTCGGCAGGCGATACGGCGGAGCGCGCCCGTCCCACGTGGGGGGCAACACGGCGGAGCGCGCCTACCCACCATCGGCAGGCGTTGTGCCGCAGGCGCGCCCGCCACAGCGCGCCCCCTATCGGCAGGCGTTGTACCGCAGGCGCGCCCGCCCTCGGCAGGCAACACGGCGGAGCGCGCCCGTCCCACGTGGGGGACAACACGGCGGAGCGCGCCTACCCACCATCGGCAGGCGTTGTGCCGCAGGCGCGCCCGCCACGGCGCGCCCCGCCATCGCCAGGCAGTGCGGCGGAGCGCCCGCCACGGCGCGCCCCGCCATCGCCAGGCAGTGCGGCGGAGCGCCCGCCACGGCGCGCCCCGCCATCGCCAGGCGTTGTGCCGCAGGCGCGCCCCACGTGGGGGGCAATATGTTGGAGCGCGCCTACCCACCATCGGCAGACGTTGTGCCGCAGGCGCGCCACCCTCGGCAGGCAGTGCGGAGGAGCGCGTCACAGTTGAAGACAGAACGGCGTCCCACAGCACTGATGGAAGCAAAACGGGTTATCCAATATGAGCAGGATGAAAACACAGAACAATACAGTCCGGCATCCAGCATTCTGGCTGGCAGTCATATGGCTGCTGACACTGCCAGCGCTGTGGCACAGCCTTAATGCCGCGACCGAACTGCGCGTGGATGTTGGCGAATGGGGCGACCACACCATACTGCACGGCGCACATGGCAGGGAAGCCAATCCATTCGAGAATTATCGTTGGACAGAAAAGCGCGCCACGATCACATTCCCGAACCTCAGTCCTCGCTATCGCATTCTGCAAATACGCACCCATGGCTGGCGACCAGAAGGAATACCGTCCCCATGGGTGCAAATCACGATAGCCGAACAAAGGCAGGTCGCATTTCAGACTGAACGCGCATTGCGCACATATACGACGCTGCTGCCAGACGCCGCATTGAGTCCAACGATTGAGGCATCGCTGACCAGCGAGACATACACTCCCGCCGAAGACACGCGCGCCCTTGGGGTCGCAATCGACTGGATCGCGTTGTACGCTCTCGACACGCCAGGCAGCCTGGCGAACGGTCAATTCATCGGTCAGGCGTTATTGCTCGGACTGACCCTGACACTGATTGCACTGCTTGCATTGCCAGGAGCGGTCACTGTGGCGTGCGGTCTGCTGGCGTCTACGACGCTGGTCGGATTGAACATTGTTGAACCATTATGGGTAGGGTTGGGGTTGATCCCATGGCTATTCATTGTTGCATTGCTGACTGGCGCAACGTGGTTCATTGCACCATGGCTGATGCGCATGCTGGAGCGCATGCCCAATACCGGGCTTCAGCAGCGTGTATCTTCAAAGACCTGGATCACCCGCATGCAGGCGCGGATCGCCTGGGCGCTGCTCGTCGCTGCGCTGATCGTGCGGCTGGCTGGCGCAGCGCATCCGCTCTTTGACGCGCGCGATGTCCATGTCCATACCCGTTGGCAGAAAACCGTCGCCGGCGGGCAGTTGTTCTTCTATTCGACCCCAGCCGAATTTCAGAACCGACAGACCTTCAATCCGCCTGCCGCCTATATCGTTCTGCTGCCGCTCTACCTGGCGCTCGGCGACGCGCGGCTGACCGTACAGGCTGGCGTTGCGCTGCTTGATGGGCTGATCGCCCTGGCGCTGCTCCTGATCGCGCACGAATTCGGACTTTCGGCGCGAGCCGGGCTGTTCGCAATGGCACTGTATGTCGCACTCCCGATCTCAATGACCATGATGTGGTGGGGATTCGCCGCGAATGCGATAGCACAGGTGTGGTGGGTGCTGCTCCTCTGGCTGCTGCTGCGCCTGACACGCGCACCGGACCGGTCACTCTTTGCGCTCGTTACAGTGGTTGCGATCCTGTGTCTGACAACCCACATCGGCGCACTGGTGACGCTCGCGGCATTCCTGGGACTGATCACATTGATTGGATGGTGCGTCCTGCCGAGCAATGGATGGCGCGCCATGGTGGCAGGGCTGTTGCTTGCAGGGGTGTTCGCTGCGCCCATGTACTTCATCCCTGCTGCTGCGCCACTGGTGAACGCCCCTCGCAGCCCGACAACGCTCGATCCGATCGCATCGTTTATAGACAGTCTGGCGCTGTGGCCGGAGCGTGTCGATCTGGTGCAGCGCGCGCTGACCCTTGGGTTTCTGTCGCCAATCCTGGCGCTGGCGGCGGTTGGATTGCCGCTGTTGTTCACAGCGCGCCGGCGGCATCCCCTTCAGCGCACCCTGCTCCTGTCAACGCTGATCGTCTGTGTCGTCTTCTTTCTCTCGTATGTCTTTCTCCAACTGCTGACGCGCTATATCTACTTTGCGACGCCACTTGTCTGCCTGGCGGCTGGCGCCACCCTTGCGCGCCTGGCAGTGCGCCCCGGCGGACGCTGGATGACGTATAGCCTGACGCTGCTGGTGGTCTGGAGCGGCGTTGCCCTCTGGTTTGGCGGTGTTTTGCTGCGGATCAAACCGTCGCTGGTTCCATTGACACAGTAGCATCGCGCGGCAATACGCCGCACTGCCTTCATTCGCCAGCGCACATTGGCAGTGGTCACATATCAGGGCGCTTGTAGGGAACGATTCTGCGGCGCTCTCCGGCGTCGTGCGTTGCGGCATGGGACGTGCACGGCGAGGCGTATACGGCGCTTGTAGGGAACAATTCTGCGGCGCTCTCCTGCCCTACCCTTGCAGTACTTGACGCTAACATATAAGCATGTTAGTGTACTAGCACTTCTTTCATGAATCGGGCTTCTCTCCTGTCATTCATTCTGGAAGCGCTGCCATGAGTGATGAGAAAAAACAACAGTTCAATGTCTACCTGCCGCCATCGCTGATTCGCGCCATCAAGCACGCGGCGATCGATCGTGGCGTCTCGCTCTCGCGCCTGGTCGAAACGACGCTGCGCGCGGCGCTCGAAGAACCGCCAGCCGCTTCACAACAGTCCGCTCAAACTGCGGCAATCCCTTTGACACCCATGCCGATTATCTCCACCCGCTTTTTTGACGACGCTGTTGATTTCTACCAGCGCCTCGGCTTCCAGGTGATAGTGCGTGATCGTGTGCGCAAATGGGCAGAACTACGCATGGGTGATATGCTGTTGGGCATTCACGAAGTGGCCGATGCTGACGCGAGCGCCGACGCCGGAGCCGCGTCTCCCCCGTCGGTGACCCTGACGTTCGACTGTCGCGACGTCCTGGAGAATATCCTCTTATATCTGGTGAGTCGCCGCATTTATCTCCTGGGTGCGCCGATCGTCGATGAAACGTTTGGTCGGTCGTACAGCATCCGTGATCCTGATGGACGCAGGATTGAACTCGTCGAGCGGGATCGCACCCTGTACGACTGAGGAGCCTATCCGTCCGGCGGAGAAAGCCACCGGCTGCGGGCTGAACGAACGAAGCCCCGTCTCTCGCGCCCCGCCCCGTTAGGGGTTAAGGGCGAACCGCCCGCATCCGCCGAGCGGGCCTGCGTGGCGTCGGAGAGACCGGCGCCGCGCGCGGGTCCGTCCCCCCTGCCGGTGTTCGCCGTCATTGCGAGACCGGCGCAGCCGGTCGAAGCCATCCCCTTTGCGAGACCGACGCAGCCGGTCGAAGCCATCCCCCCCCGCCGGTGTTCGCCGTCATTGCGAGACCGGCGCAGCCGGTCGAAGCAATCCCCCCCTGCCGGTGTTCGCCGTCATTGCGAGACCGGCGCAGCCGGTCGAAGCCATCCCCCCCCGCCGGTGTTCGCCGTCCTTGCGAGACCGGCGCAGCCGGTCGAAGCAATCCCCCCCGCCGGTGTTCGCCGTCCTTGCGAGACCGGCGCAGCCGGTCGAAGCAATCCCCCCCTGCCGGTGTTCGCCGTCCTTGCGAGACCGGCGCAGCCGGTCGAAGCAATCCCCCTTGCCCCGCATCCCAACGAGTGCATGGGCAGACAGCCCGCATACACCGAGCGGGCAGGCGCGATGTCGGAATGCGCCGTTGCGCCCTCACCCCCCCCGCCCCTCCCCCTGCGCGCGGGATCGGGGAGACCGGCGCCGCGGGTGTTCGCCGTCCTTGCGAGACCGGCGCAGCCGGTCGAAGCAATCCCCCTTGCCCCGCCTCCCAACGAGTGCATGGGCAGACAGCCCGCATCCGCCGAGCGGGCCTGCGTGGCGTCGGAATGCGCCGTTGCGCCGCCACGCCCTGCCCCTCCCCCCGCGCGCGGGAGCGGGGTTCGGTGACGTTGCCCGCGCTTGCCTGGGATACGCCCCTTCCCCCGCGCGCGGGTCTATCCCCCCCTGCCGGTGTTCGCCGTCCTTGCGAGACCGGCGCAGCCGGTCGAAGCAATCCCCCTTGCCCCGCCTCCCAACGAGTGCATGGGCAGACAGCCCGCATACACCGAGCGGGCAGGCGCGATGTCGGAATGCGCCGTTGCGCCCTCACCCCCCCGCCCCTCCCCCTGCGCGCGGGATCGGGGAGACCGGCGCCGCGCTCCCTTGCGAGAGGAGGCGCCCCTGCTCCCACCGATGGTCAACGGAATGCACAAAGGGTGCTGCCGCGCCCTGCCCCGACCGGACGGCGGCACATCCCCCACACCATCCCCGCGTCAGCGGGGCTTCGTGAGGTCAGCGCAGGCGTTTGCGCCTGCGCGCTCCGCCCCGTTGGGGAGGAGGCGCCCGCCCCCTGTGTCAGCAGTGCGTGTATAATCTCCTGGAAGGACCATCAGTCACCAGAGGGCGCTGCGCATGCCCGATAAGCATATGGAGGATACAACAACGCTATGACCACCTTCTACATCATCCGGCATGGTCAGACCGATTGGAATCTCCAGGGACGCTGGCAGGGCAAGGCGGATATTCCGCTCAATGAAGCAGGACGTGCGCAGGCGCGGAGTCTGGCGGGGCATCTTGATCGCCGACGCATCTGTTTCGATGCCATCTATAGCAGCGATCTGCTGCGAGCATGGGAGACTGCAACGCTGATCGCGGACAGGTTGAACGTTGAACCTACGCCGCTGCCGGCGCTGCGCGAGATTGACGTTGGCGCGTGGAGCGGGCTGACCCGCGATGAGGTCGTGGCTCGATTTCACGATCTGTGGGAACGGTTGCACTCGGGTGAGGATGTGCCGCGTGGCGGCAATGGTGAAACCTTCGGGCAACTCTATGACCGTGTCGTTGGCGCGGTTGAACGATTGATACGCGAGCAACCAGGACAAACCATCGCCCTGGTGACGCACGGTGGTCCGGCACGCGCGTTGCTGCTCCATGCGGCGCGCGATAAGGTCGGCGTGTTGCCGCGCCCATTGCACATCAGCAATACATCGTTGTCGGTTGTAGCGTGCACAGCAAACGATTGGCGCATCCTCGCAGTGAACGACACGTCGCACCTCGACAGCGCACGTGAAGCGCCTGATATGATGGAGACGCAAGTCGATGATGCGGAGCGGGCATGAGGGGGTATGAGAACTGATACGAATGTGCGGTCATTCGTATAATACTGCCGGGGTGCTGCGGGATAAGGTCCTCGTTGAGGACATGAAAGCCCCGCTGGGGCTACTGATGCCACTGCGCAGTCATGCGTCCACGGCTGCCGGTGCGCGTTGTGGATCGTTGCGCCGTGAGAACCGGACGCGCGAACATCCTGGCGGACTGACCGCACGTTATACCAATGACGATTGACGATGCCGCATGCGTGTCATTCCGCGCTGCGCGCGGAATCGGCGCGGGTCGCGCCAGACCCCTCGCGCGGCTCGGGGTGACAATAGATGCCGCATGCGGGTCATTCCGAGCCCTTCGCTTCGCTCAGGGTAAACGCAGCGCGGAATCTGACCGCGCGCAGCGCGGAATCTGCGCGGGGCGAGGCGCGAGGCGAGAGGGGCGAGGCGCGGGGCGCGCGGGGCGAGGCGAGAGGGGCGAGGCGCGGGGCGCGAGGCGCGGGGCGAGGCGTGGGGCGATACCAATGACGATTGACGATGCCGCATGCGTGTCATTCCGAGCCCTTCGCTTCGCTCAGGGTAAACGCAGCGCGGAATCTGACCGCGCGCAGCGCGGAATCTGACCGCGCGCAGCGCGGAATCTGCGCGGGGCGAGGCGCGAGGCGAGAGGGGCGAGGCGAGAGGGGCGAGGCGCGGGGCGCGCGGGGCGAGGCGAGAGGGGCGAGGCGCGGGGCGCGAGGCGCGGGGCGAGGCGTGGGGCGATACCAATGACGATTGACGATGCCGCATGCGTGTCATTCCGAGCCCTTCGCTTCGCTCAGGGTAAACGCAGCGCGGAATCTGCGCGGGGCGAGGCGCGAGGGGCGAGGCGCGGGGCGCGAGGGGCGAGGCGCGAGGCGCGAGGCACGGGGCGCGAGGCGCGGGGCGCGAGGGGAGAGGGGCGAGGCGCGAGGCGCGAGGCGCGAGGCGCGGGGCGAGGCGTGGGGCGATACCAATGACGATTGACGATGCCGCATGCGTGTCATTCCGAGCCCTTCGCTTCGCTCAGGGTAAACGCAGCGCGGAATCGGCGCGGGGCGAGGCGCGAGGGGAGAGGGGCGAGGCGCGAGGCGCGAGGCGCGGGGCGCGAGGCGCGGGGCGCGCGGGGCGAGGCGAGAGGGGCGAGGCACGGGGCGCGAGGCGCGGGGCGCGAGGGGAGAGGGGCGAGGCGCGAGGCGCGGGGCGCGAGGCGCGGGGCGAGGCGTGGGGCGATACCAATGACGATTGACGATGCCGCCTTCGTGTCATTCCGCGCGCAGCGACGGGTCATTCCGCGCGCAGCGACGGGTCATTCCGAGCCCTTCGCTTCGCTCAGGGTAAACGCAGCGCGGAATCTGACCGCGCGCAGCGCGGAATCGGCGCGGGTCGCGCCAGACCCCTCGTGCGGCTCGGGGTGACCATGCCGGATGGTCACAGGGAATTGGTATTAGTATGAAAACCAGGAACAAAGAATTGAGCACTCAGAGAGCGATTGGCATAACTCTGGAGATTCGGACCACAACTGCGGGGCGTTCGACGTTCGTTTCGACAGGCTCAACCCGCATTGACTGAGATTGTCGCATCCAACGCCCATCACAAGATCGTCAGCAGAGGCGCTCTTCGATGGTCTATCAGAAACCGAAAACCGGCGCTATCGCCGTTAATTTTTGTTGATGAGCGGCAGATGCACAGAAAACAGTTGATCGACAACGATCAGTTCGACCGGAACGACAATTGGGGCGACGCCAGCATCTGGCGCTGAGATGGTGATACTGCCGGTGTAGACGCCGTTGTTCAATCCAGATTGGTTGGCCCTGACTCGCACTGCGCTGCCGACAATTTCGGTCTGGAGCCAGGGAACATCCTGTGTCGCCTGCCAGCCGGGAGGTGCGCAGGTGGCAGCAACACGCAGGTGTGCCGACAACGGTGGAGCGCCGCTGCGCTGAGCCAGGAACCGCAGACCCGCCGGTGTAACACTCAGACGGGCGGGCATCGTCGCCGCTTCCGTCATCTCGGAGAAACGCGCGCCATCCGTGAAACGCGCCCACACCCCCTGCCCGCGGTAGTTTCCCCCGGGAACCTGCCAGATGAGCGGAGAGGTCGCCGGTTGAGACGCGCTGAAGATGGTGATCGCATCGACAAACACATCAGCAGCGCCGCTGCGCCGGATTTGAAAGATCAGGAAAGGTTCGTTGGGATTTGAGTGAAACGTAAATGGCAGCGCAAATTCCTGATACCGGTTGGGCGCGGAAAATTCAACGCCGCGCAACCGCAGCGGACCGTATTCCGTCCCGCCGCCTATGACCGTCAGTTGCGCTACTTCGCTGCTTGATTCATTGCTGCTAACCTTAATGCGGAAATAGGCGACGAGCGGCGTATCCTTGATAAAGGAAGTGTCCCATACCCATGCAGATGACTCGCCGCTGCTTGTTGCAAGTCGGTATGCAGTGCCGCCCCAGGCGTCCGGGTCAGTGACGCGCTCGCCGTTCCCCCACAACCTGCTAAACGTCGGGTAGGCATCATCAGCAATCCATCCCAGGCTCAATTGCACCATTGGCCATCCACTCTGATCCAGACGATACAGTGTTACAGAAGGCTGCGTTGTGCTCAGGTATTCGTCATCGAGTTCCTGAAGCGGCGCCGTTCCCCCCAGGTAGATAGTGTCACTCACCGTGGCGGTGCGGTTAAGCGGATCGCGGGTTTTAACGTAGACGGTTCGCCAGCCCTGTCCATCTTCCAGATTCCAGGTTGTCTCGTTGGAAAATGGCATCCAGACGCCGTCGGCAAAGCAGGGATCAGCGCTGATCATCATCTGCGTCGCCGGACCCAGCCCCGCAAAGCCGTTCTGCTCCGCGCGATTGTAGATATAGAGATTGACCCGGGCAAGGGGTGTCGAGAGGGCTTCGTTCTCAATAATGACCGGCGCGTAGGATGGATCGGCGCCAAACATTTGTGCAATGTAACCTCGTCCATCGCCGGAACGCCGGTAGTATCCCAATCCAATCTCGCGAGAAACGGGATCGAGCAGATTCGCGCGATGACCCGGACTGTTCATCCATCCCTGGACCGCTCCTGCGGGGGTGACATATCCGCAGAAGGCATTTTCCGCGCCTGCGAGGGCCAGGTATCCAAAAGCGCGCGCACGATAGTCGGGCCAGTTTCCGTTGGTGTCCTGGTGACCACAGTACCATCCCGGACGGTTCTCGGTCGAATCCCACGCGAACCAGCGTGCAGCCGCAGTGAGTTGGCGGTTCCAGCGCAACGGAGGGATGCCATTGGCGCGTCGCGCCAGGTTGCTGAGATAGACTGTTTGCGCTTCGTTATGCCGCACATCCGGGGTTTGCGCCGGAGTAGGAGGCGCGCTCTGCACCGGAACAAAGCATCCGAAAAGCGCAATGCTTATAAGCGCCAATCTCTGCCAGTTCCGCATGAGTCGCCCGTCCTTATCTGAACATGCGTATGATACTGCGTCCATTGTTGCGCGGCGATGTATAATGGCCGCAGGCGGGTTGTGTTCCGCCCTTTTTTGAGTATATATCTACAAGAACGAACAGATCAATGGTCTCCGGCGACTATATTGTTGAGACTCCAGAGCAGATCGAACTGGCATACGATCTTGCCGGGATCGGTTCGCGGTTTCTGGCAGCAATTGTTGATAGCGCGCTGATCGCTCTTGCTGAATCGGCGCTCTTCTTCGCGCTGGCGCAGATCGCCGGCGCAATGGAGTTCGCCGAAAGTGTGCTTATCGCCATTGGCGCGGCGCTCGGGTTTGCCATTCTGTGGGGATACTACATCGCTTTTGAGTTGACATGGAATGGGCAAAGCCCCGGAAAACGCCTGATCGGGCTGCGCGTCGTTTCGGAAGGCGGACGCCCGATAACGGTCACCGGTTCGATCATTCGCAACCTGATCAGGATTGTGGACTTCCTGCCATTTCTGTATGGCATCGGAGTGATTGCGATGTTTATCGATGGACAGGCGCGGCGGCTGGGCGATCTTGCCGCCGGCACGCTGGTGGTGCGCGAGCGCGCCGATGTGACGCTCGAAGGTCTCGTTACACGTGCTGCGCCGGACATGCCGCCGCCGTCCGGCGATACGACTGATCTGATCGATGTCAGTCTGCTGACACCCAACGATTATGCGCTGCTGTGCGACTTTCTCGATCAGCGACGCGACCTGGCGCAGCCGGTGCGTCGGCGCCTGGCGGCGCAACTCGGCGAAGGATTGCAGGCGCGGCTGGGTGTGTTGCCTGAAAGTGATCCAGAGCGCCTGATCGAACGTGTGGCGCGCGCGTATCAGTATCAGCGACGCCGGGGATCATAGGACAAACCGGTTTCGCTCCGAGCCAATATCCATTGCTTCCCGCTTTCGCTGCTGCGGATCAACCGCTCATCGAAGCCGCCAGGCGCAGTGTGGCGGCATGAATGTCTACGGTGTCGGCAATCGCGCGGGCATACCCGCCAGCCATCGTGATTGCGACCGGGATGCCGGCGTTCCGACAGACCTCGAACACCATCCGGTCACGCTCCAGCAGACCGGCTTTCGTCAGGCTCAGGCGACCAAGCCGATCGTGCTCATAGGGATCGGCGCCCGCCAGGTAGATCGCCAGGTCGGCGCGACTACGTTCGACAGCCTGGCGCAACCCCGTTTCCAGCGCCGCCAGATACCCTGTGTCGCCGGTCCCGTCCTCCAGAGCAATATCGAGGTCACTGCGCTCTTTGCGGAACGGGTAGTTCCTGGAACCATGGATGGAAAACGAGAAGATGGTGTCGTCACCGGTGAGGATGGCGGCGATTCCGTTCCCCTGGTGCACATCACAATCGATGATAACAACCCGCCGGACGCGACCTTCCGCCTGCATAGCGCGCGCTGCGATCACGCTGTCGTTGAAGACGCAGTACCCTTCGCCATGATCGGCAAAGGCGTGGTGGGTGCCGCCTGCCAGGTTTGCCGCGAAGCCGTCGCCACTCAACGCTGCGCGACAGGCGGCAATCGTCGCTCCGACCGAGCGCCGCGAGCGCTCGATGAGGTGCGGCGACCAGGGAAATCCGATCTGGCGCATCTCGCGGTCGCTTATGGCGCCGGTTTTTATGCGATGCAGGTAATCGGCGGTGTGCGCGCGCAGAAGAGTGCGGTCATCAGCGGCTTCGGGGAGAATCAGGTCACCCAAACCCTCAGCCGCCGCCCGCTCGCGCAGCAAGGCGTATTTGGCGATGGGGAAACGGTGTCCTTCGGGAAGCGGAAGAACGAAGGAGTCGGAGTAGAAGAGTTTCATGATTCCTCTGGCAGCAGGGCGCGCACCCGTTCCAACGTATCGGCGTCAGCCGGGCGCTTGTCGCGCCGCCAGCGCAGAATGCGCGGGAAACGCACGGCAATCCCCGATTTATGGCGGTTCGAGCGCTGGACGCCCTCGAATGCCAGCTCAAAGACCAGTGCTGGCGTCACGGTGCGCACCGGTCCAAACTTTTCCACGGTATTTCGTCTTACGAAGGCGTCCACTTCGCGGATCTCGTCGTCGGTCAGTCCCGAATACGCTTTGGCGAACGGCGTCAACCGGTCGCCGTCCCACACGGCGAAGGTGTAGTCGGTGTAGAGGCTGGCGCGCTTACCGCTGCCGCGCTGCGCGTAGATCAGCACTGCATCAATGGTGTAGGGGGCGACTTTCCACTTCCACCAGTCGCCGCGCACCCGACCGACGCGGTAGGGCGAATTGCGTCGTTTGAGCATCAGACCTTCGACATTGCGCGCACGCGAGGTGGCCCACTGCGCCGCCAGGTCGTCCCAATCGGCAGCAACAATCACCGGCGAGAGCAGCAGCGCCTGACTATCCGGCGCACAGGTCGCAATCAGGCGCTCCAGTTCTGTTCTTCGCCACTCCAGCGGTTGGTGACGCACATCGACGCCATTGAGTTCGATCAGGTCGTATGCCAGGAGCGTGGCCGGCGCTTCGTCGAGAACGGCGCGTGTCAGGTTCTTGCGCCCGATCCGGCGCTGCAACTGCGCGAAAGGCAACACCGTGCCATGTTTCCACGGCAGAACCTCGCCGTCGATGACGATGCCATCAGGGAGAAGTGCGCCACTTGCCGCAATTTCGGGGAAACGGTCGGTCATCAGTTCTTCGCCGCGCGACCAGAGAAAGGTTTGCCCGGCGCGGCGGATCAACCGGATGCGGATGCCGTCCCACTTCCATTCCGCCTGCCATTCGTCGATTGATCCCAACGTTTCGGGCGGATCATCGAGCGGGTGTGCCAGGCAGAAGGGATATGGACGACTCACATCGGCGTCGGCAGTCTCGCGCGCCAGCAGCGCCCGGTAGAAGGCGGCGGACGGTTGCCATTCACCCATCAGGCGGTGCGCAATTGCAGCAGGGTCCGTACCGCTGGCGCGCGCCAACGCCCGCACAACCAGTTGTTGTGAGACGCCAACCCGAAATGCGCCGGTGATCAATTTGTTCCAGACAAAACGCTCGGTTCCGCCAAGGGTCGCCCATACAGCACGCACAATCGCGCGCTGCACTGCCTCCTCCCGATCACGCAGCGGGATCAGAACATCCTCGACCCAGCGATGGAGCGGCTGCGGACCTTCAAACGACAGAACCGACCGGTCCACATCCACCGACCACTCGCCGGGTTCCGGCAGCAACAGCGCGACCGTCTCGGCAAAGTCGCCGACGGCGTCGTAGCACTCGCCAAGGAGCCAGTCGGGAATGCCGGCCGCCTCGACCGCCCAGGCGCGGAGCGTCGGCAACGGCACAGCCTGACGCACGCGCCGACCAATGAGGAAGAAGATCGCCCAGGCAGCGTCAGCCGGTTCTGCGCGCTCAAAATAGCGCATCAGCGCCTCGACCTTCGCGCCGGTTCTGGTGGTCTCATCGAGATCGGTGTACAGTTGGGCAAAGTGTCGCATAGCGCCATGATACTCGAAGTGGGCGCTGTCCGTCCATGCTGCGGCTTCTGGAACGGCTGCGCTCTTCTCTGTGACCTGGATCGTCACGCCACGGCTTCGCCAGCGCGAACGCCGTTGTGTTGTGCGTGACCGGCGCATACGGCGTCTGGTTGCAGAATGGAAACTGTCGTGCGCTATAATGAAACCATATAAACCATATCATGGAGCAGGTTGATTCTTGGAGGCGTCGCATCATGCCCACATTGCCGGTTCGCATCGTCGTCATTCTGGGTCTCGCCGCCTTTCTGAGCCTCTCGCTCGACGCCGCAGCGCGCGTCCGTCCCACGCCCGCCGCGCCGCTGGCGTTTCCGACTTCGACGTTGGCGTTCCCGACTCCGTCTGATGATTCGGTCGCTGTTCCATTGGCGTTTCCGACTCCGCCAGCGACGCCGCCCGCCGCGCCGCTTGCGTTCCCAACTCCGCCGGTGACGCCGCCCGCCGCGCCGTCGGCGTTTCCGACCTCGCCGGCGGACCCGGTCGCCGCGCCGCAGAGCGCGCCGCTCACCGTCTATCTGCCGCTCATCGCGCGCCCGGAGCCGTATCCCCCGGCGCGCCGCGACATCGAACTTGAGTTTATTCGCCTGATCAACCTGGAGCGCGCCGCCCTCGGTCGCCGCGCCCTGCGCGAAGAGCCGCGCCTGACCCAAGCCGCGCGCCGCCTGGCCTACGACCTCGCCGCGCGCGGCACAGTCAGTCACATCGGCTCGGACGGCTCAACGCCCGCCTCGCGCGCGCGCGACGCCGGCTATCCCTGGTGGTCGGGCGAGGTTGCGCTGGGCGCCGCCGTCGACGCCGCCGATGCGGTGAAGATTTACCGCACCAGCCCGCCGCACTGGAACGACCTCATGAACCCTGACAGCACCGTGATCGGCGTCGGCGTCGCGCCGGTGCTCGTCGGTCCGTCCGCCGGCCGCCGCGTCGCCATCCCGGCGATGCTCGGCTACGATCCGCCTCCGCCGGAAGGCGAGGTGGTCGCGGCGCTCCTGGCGCGCATCAACGCGCTGCGCGCCGAGCGCGGCGCGCCGCCGTTGACCCTCAACGCCGCGCTCAACGCCGTCGCCCGCCGCGTCGCCGACGACCTGACCGCCCGAAACGTCTGCGGGACCCTTCCATCGCACGGTCCGCTCACCCTCGACGACTGGGCGCGCGACGCCGGGTATGGAGGCAGCGTCACCACGCGGCACAACGTCACCTGTCCCTATGACCCGGTGCAGCTCCCCTGCGGACTCGATGCGTCCTTCGGCGGCGCGTCCGCCGATGAGGTCGCGCGGCGTATCATGGAGTACGGCGCAGCGGGGGCGCCCTGCTCCGGGAACTTCAGTCATAACCGGCTCGCCGACTCGACGCAAACTGACGTAGGAATCGTCTTTTACCGCTGGGGCGCGGTCGTCGTCACCGGTCGCAGTCCCTGATCGTTATTCGTCAGGGGCGCGCTGCGCAGCGCGTCCCCCTCGCACCACAACGGAGGATGCATGGTTCGTCTCATCCTGCAACGCAATCGCCTGACCTTGCTGACCTTCGTGGTCATCCCCGCCGCCATCGCGGCGATAGCGGCGGCGTGGCTGCTTCGTCCGCAGGCGACGAGCGGGTCGCCCCTCGGCGACCCGAACGCGCCGGTCGTCGCCGCGACGCCCGCCCCGTTCGTCGGCGGACAGCCGCCGATCGCGCGCCCCGCCGCCGTGCCGGTCGCGGCGTCCCGCGCCGATGGCGGCCCCCCGCCGGACGCTCCCGCCAACTTCATCGAGGCGCGCATGCCCGACGCGCGTTATCACGACGCGGCGTTCGCCGCCGTGCAGTGCGCCGTCGGACGCCCCTTGACGCGCGACCCGGCGCTCGACGCCCTCGCCGTCGAAGCCTGGCGCGCAAAGATGATGTATGGACATGAGCGCGTCGAGGCTATGAACTGGCACAGACACAACCGGCTTTTCACGTTCGCCATGTCATCGCCGCAAACTGGAAGATTGTCGCCGAGAACTTTTTCGCGTGTTATCATTGCAGTCACACCCACCCGGAGTTCTGCTCAGTGATGTCCTACGGTCGGGCGCTCGACACGCGCAACGGGGAGCATGCCCACGCTGCGTTCGTCGCCGAGTGGGAGCAAACTGCTGCGCGCGAGGGATGGCGCACCGGCGGCGTTGCGATCTCCGATGCGGCGGTGCATCAGATTCAGCGCACGCCGATTCGACGCGGCTACCTGACCCAGAGCAAGGAATGGCGCGCCAGTTGCGCTGCTGCGCGGACGGTTGACCGCCTACGACGGCGATGTAACGGTAATACCAATGACCGGTGACCATCCGGCATGGTCACCCCGAGCCGCGCGAGGGGTCGTGCGCGACCCGCGCCGATTCCGCGCTGCGCGCGGTCAGATTCCTCGCTGCGTTTACCCTGAGCGAAGCGAAGGGCTCGGAATGACCCGTCGCTGCGCGCGGAATGACACGAAGGCGGCACC
This sequence comes from Roseiflexus castenholzii DSM 13941, assembly GCF_000017805.1. Taxonomy (GTDB): domain Bacteria; phylum Chloroflexota; class Chloroflexia; order Chloroflexales; family Roseiflexaceae; genus Roseiflexus; species Roseiflexus castenholzii. The sequence goes on from NC_009767.1 coordinate 4,509,314, forward strand.
TTCAATCGTCATTGGTATCGCCCCGCGCCTCGCCCCTCGCCCCTCGCCCCTCGCCCCTCGCGCCTCGCCCCTCACGCCTCTCGCCTCGCGCCTCTCGCCTCACGCCTCGCTCCTCGCGTCTCACCCCTCACGCCTCGTTCGCTGGATCGTCCACGAAGGACACGAAGCGGCACGAAGGATGTTCCAACTCGTGTTCACCGTGGACGTAGCGCCGCCACGCCCCTACGTGCAACCTTACCACGTTCAACGTTGGCAGGTGTAACGCTCCTCACGCCTCGCGCCTCGCCCCTCTCGCCTCTCGCCTCGCCCCTCTCGCCTCACGCCTCGCTCCTCGCGTCTCACCCCTCACGCCTCGTTCGCTGGATCGTCCACGAAGGACACGAAGCGGCACGAAGGATGTTCCAACTCGTGTTCACCGTGGACGTAGCGCCGCCACGCCCCTACGTGCAACCTTACCACGTTCAACGTTGGCAGGTGTAACGCTCCTCACGCCTCGCGCCTCGCCCCTCTCGCCTCTCGCCTCGCCCCTCTCGCCTCACGCCTCGCTCCTCGCGTCTCACCCCTCACGCCTCGTTCGCTGGATCGTCCACGAAGGACACGAAGCGGCACGAAGGATGTTCCGCCTCGTGTTCACCGTGGACGTAGCGCCGCCACGCCCCTACTTGCAACCTTACCACGTTCAACGTTGGCAGGTGTAACGCTCCTCACGCCTCGCGCCTCGCCCCTCTCGCCTCTCGCCTCGCCCCTCTCGCCTCACGCCTCGCTCCTCGCGTCTCACCCCTCACGCCTCGTTCGCTGGATCGTCCACGAAGGACACGAAGCGGCACGAAGGATGTTCCGCCTCGTGTTCACCGTGGACGTAGCGCCGCCACGCCCCTACGTGCAACCTTACCACGTTCAACGTTGGCAGGTGTAACGCTCCTCACGCCTCTCGCCTCGCGCCTCTCGCCTCGCCCCTCTCGCCTCTCGCCTCTCGCCTCTCGCCTCGCGCCTCGCCCCTCTCCCCGCGCGCCTCGCCCCTCTCCCCGCGCGCCTCGCCCCTCGCCCCTCGCGCCTCGCGCCTCGCGCCTCGTCCCGCGCGACCCGCGCCGATTCCGCGCTGCGCGCGGTCAGATTCCGCGCTGCGTTTACCCTGAGCGAAGCGAAGGGCTCGGAATGACACGCATGCGGCATCGTTAATCGTCATTGGTATAAAAACAACTCGCCGGATATCATACCACGCGCTCCAGCAGCGGCGACATGACATGGAGATGATGTCTATTGTGCAGCGCCTTCGCGTGGCGTGTACACCCGCTGCGGCGCCGACGCCGCCGCTACCTGACGCGCGGTGGTAAGATCGGGAAAATAACCCATCGTAATCGCCTGAACCAGAATGTTTCCCAGCGCCGTGCTCTCGGTCGGACCGGCGACGACGGTGCGCCGGCAGGCGTCGGCGGTCAACTGACAGAGCAGCGTGTTCTGGCTGCCCCCGCCGACGATTCGCACAGTCGTGATCGGTTGACCGGTCAGTCGCTCCAGCGCCTCGATCACCTGTTGGTAACGCAGCGCCAGACTCTCCAGACAGCACCGCGCAATTTCGCCGACCGTCTCAGGAACCGATTGACCGGTGCGGCGGCAGTAGTCGCGGATGCGCGCGGGCATGTCGCCGACTGCCAGAAACTCCGGCGCGTCCGGGTCGATCAGGGAGCGCAACGGCGGCGCCGCCTCAGCCTGCGCAATAATGTCGTCCCAGGTCAACCGGCGTCCTTCTTCATTCCAGCGCCGCTGGCACTCCTGCAACAGCCATAGCCCACTCACGTTTTTCAGCAGGCGGATGGCGCCGTAGACGCCACCCTCGTTCGTGACATTCAGTTGGCGCGCCTCGGCGCTGATCAGCGGTTCCGTGCGTTCGACACCAACCAGACTCCACGTTCCGCTGCTGATGTAGGCGCTGTGCGCATCGAGACCCGGAATGCCCGCCACGGCGCTGGCGGTGTCGTGGGTTCCAACGGCGATGACCTCAATTGGACGGTGCAGTCCCACAGCGTTCTGGACTTCCGGCAGCAATGGACCAAGGCGCGACCCCGGCATGATCAGCGGCGGGAGGATGTGCGTCGGCAACCCCAGACGCTCAAGCAGATCAATCGCCCATGCGCGCTGGCGCGCGTCGAGAACCATGGTTGTCGTGGCGTTGGTGTACTCCGCGACCCGCGTTCCGGTCAACCAGAAATGAAAGAGATCGGGCATGAGCAGTAACGTCGCCGCCGCTGCCAGGCGAGAACCGTCGCGTTCGGCATACAACTGGTACAGGGTATTGAACGGGAGGCGCTGCAAGCCAGTGCGCTCATACAGTTCTTCCGGCGGAATGATGGCATCGACCAGTTCGGCTATTCCCTCGTTGCGCGGGTCGCGGTAGGCGTAGGGGTCGCCGATCAGCGCGCCGCGTTCATCGAGCAGCGCGTAATCGACAGCCCACGTATCGATGCCGATGCTGACGAGCAGCGCCTGGTTCTCCCAGGTTGCGTAGCGTCGCACTCCGGTCTGAATCTCGCGCCAGAGCCGGTTGACATCCCAAACCAGATGACCATCGCGCTCCAACATGCCGTTGGCGAAGCGATGAACCTCTTCCAGCGCAATGTGGCTTCCATCCCAGCGTCCGAGCATCACCCGACCGCTGGACGCGCCGATATCAACCGCCAGAATGTGCGCATAGTCACGCATAGCCGTTCCTCATCACCGCAGGAATGCTTCGTGCAACCCGCCGTCCACCGTGATGATCTGGCCGGTTGTCTGTCCCAGTCGCCGGCTGAGCAAGAGGAAGAAGGCTTCCGCCTGATCGGTCGGCGTCACGGGTCGCTTGAGCAGCGATCGGTCGGCGTAAAACTGCGCCAGTTTCGCCGTCAACGCCCCGGTCGGTTCATCCGGCTTGAAGGGAATGCCGTACTTGGTGAGCGATGCTATCACCCGCTCGCGGGGGAACATGCTGCTCCCTTGCACAACCGTCGCCGGCGCGACACCGTTGACCCGCACCAGCGGGGCAAGATCGATCGCCAGTTCGCGCACAAGATGGTTGGCGGCAGCTTTGCTTGTATCGTATGCCAGCGAACCCTTTTTCGCCACCACCGCATTGACCGAGGTAGTCAGCACCAGGCTGGCGGGCAACCCCTGCGCGCGCCAGATCGCTGCGGCTTCATCGGCGACGATATACTGCCCGGTAACATTGATTGCGAAGGTGAGCGCCCACTGATCATCACGGATGCGTCCTTCCACATCGGGCGCCACGAAGATGCCCGCCGTGATCGCAACCGCATCGAGTCCGCCGTAGGCGAGGAGAAGGTGCTGCACCATACGGCGCACACTGTCGCGATCCGTAATGTCGGCAGCCAGGTTGATCGCCGGTCCGCAGGCGGAAATGTCACTACCCGCCACGCCGATGCCCATGCCGTGCCGGTCGATAATCATCTGCGCGGTTGCACTGGCGGCGGCTTCGTCCTTATCGACGCACACCACGTGGGCGCCCTCATCGGCGAGGCGTAGCGCGACCTCGCGCCCAATGCCGCTGCCGCTGCCAATGACGGCGATCACCTGCCGCGCCAGTTCTTTCTCCGGCGGCATCCGGCGCAGTTTCGCCTCTTCCAATTGCCAGTATTCGATATCGAACGCCTCTTGCAGCGGTAGCGCGACATACTCATCAATCGCTTCGGCGCCGCGCATCACCTCGATGGCAGCGGTGTAGAACTCCGCCGTGACCCGCGACTCGCTCTTGTCCTTGCCCCAGGCGATCATGCCCAAACCAGGGATCAGAACGACCGTCGGGTTGGGATCGCGCATCGGCGGCGAGTCGCTATGGCGGAAGGTCTCGTAGTAGCGCGTGTAATCGGCGCGATACCGTTCCAGCCCATCCGACAGTTTGCGCTTCAGGTCGTCGAGCGTTTCGTTGTGCGGATGCCAATCGACATAGAGCGGCTTGATTTTTGTGCGCAGGAAATGGTCGGGGCAACTGGTTCCCAGTTCCGCCAGACGCGGCGCATCGACGCTGTTGACAAAGCGCAGCGTGGCGTCATCGTCCTGAATCGTCGCAATGAACCGTCGCTCCCGACTGATCTGACCGCGCAGCCAGGGCAGAATGGTCGCAAATGCCGCGCGTCGGCGGTCGAACGGCAACGCTTCGCACTTCGGTCCGCCGAACGTTGCAGCGCCGCGGTCGCGCTCCTCGATGTACGTGGCGGCGCGCTCGATCAGATCGAGGGTACGCTCGTAGCACTCCCGGTCATCATCAGCCCAGTTGATCAACCCATGCCCGCCCAGGATCACCCCATGCGCCTGCGGATGCTCGCGGCAAATGCGTTCGAGCGTCAGTCCGAGATCGAAACCGGGACGCTGCCAGGGCGTCCAGATCACTTCATCACCATAGATCGCGCGGGTCAGGCGCTCGCCGTTGCGCGCAGCAGCGATGGCGATCACCGCATTCGGATGCATGTGATCGACGTGGCGGTAGGGAATGAAGGCGTGGAGCGGCGTATCAATCGAAGAAGCACGCGGATTCAGGTTGAACGTGCAGTGCGGATAGAGATTGACCATTGCATCTTCGGCGGCGCTCTTCGGCCCGCGCAACGGATCGCGCAGGTAGATCGAGCGCAGCGTGAAGAGTTTTTTCAGATCGAGCGAAGCAAAGTTCGCCCGCGTACTCGTGCGCAGGTCGCCGCCGGACCCCTTGACCCACAAGACCTCGACCGACTCGCCGGTCAACGGATCACGTTCCATGATCTTCGCCGATGTGTTGCCGCCGCCGGTATTGGTGATGCGCTGATCGCTGCCCAGCAGGTTAGAACGATAGACCAGCCGCCCGACCGGATCGAGCGTCGCGGCACAGGCGTCGTCCCAGCCGTCATGAACGTGGCGGAATCGCGATGGGTTGGCGCTCATGGTGATCTCCTGCTCCTGAGGGCATCTATCGCTTGAGCATGAGTTGAAATGGAACACAGATAGAGACGGATCGAAACGGATTCCGACGGATTATCGCGGTTCTCGTCATAGGTGAGCGTTGGCTGAGCCTGTCGAAGCCAACGCTCAGTGCTGATATACCTGTGCTGCCGAGCCGCACCTCCTCTGAGCGGGCTAAAGCCCTCGCTCAGTACGTGGAAGCCCCGCAGGGGCTTTCACGAGCTCAGCCCGCAACACCCCAGCACTACCGAACTATTTCTTACTGTTATAAGCCCTGACTGAGATCGTGCAAGTCCCTCCGGAGCTTCCATCTGATAGAAAACGTCACAGCGCACCACACACGCCTTTGCGCCTTTGTGGTGAATGACACATCACGGACGCCGCGCTGCAAGCACGTCGGCTTCATACCGGCGCACCTCGTTCAGAAAACTCGCGCCCACCGGCACATCGTGGCGGTAGCAATAGACATCCCAGACCGCTCCCCACGGCATGCCTTTCAACTCTTCGAGCAGAGCGAGGCGCGCCGTCGTATCACCGATCAACTCCAGTTCGCGCAGCCGGTCGGTTGGTTCGAGGAGCGCCAGCAGCAGAGCGCGCAGCGCATTGCGCGCGCCGATTGTCCAGGCAGCAATCCGGTTGATGCTGGCATCGAAGAAGTCCAGCCCGATGTGGGTGCGCGGCAGAAACCCGCCACGCACGACCTCCTGCATGATCGCCTGCGTCTCGTCGCTCAACGTCACGACGTGATCGCTATCCCAGCGCACGCCACGACTGACGTGCAACAGAATGTCACGCACATAGAGCAGAACGGACGAAATCTTGTCGGAGACGAGTTCGGTCGGATGGAAATGACCGGTATCCAGGCAGAGGATCAAACCCGGTCGATTGATGGCGTACCCCAGGTAGAACTCGTGCGAGCCAACGACGTAACTTTCCGAGCCGATACCGAAGAGTTTGGCTTCCACCGCATCACAGTTGTGCGCCGGATCGAGCGGCTCCGCCAGGATTGTGTCAAGCGATTCACGCAGACGCTGACGTGGTCCCAGCCGATCAACCGGAGTATCTTTCATGCCGTCTGGAATCCAGATATTCGTGATGCACGGCGTACCCAGCGCCCGACCAAAATGCGCGCCGATGCGCCGACAGGCAATGCAGTGATCGATCCAGAAGCGGCGAATCGCCGGATCGGGATGGGCAAGGGTCAGTCCATCGGCTGCCAGCGGATGGGAGAAACATGTCGGGTTAAAGTCAATTCCGTGCCCGCCTGCCTTTGCCCAATCGAGCCACGCGGCGAAGTGCTCGGGGCGCAATTCGTCGCGCCCAACCTTTGCGCCGCCCGTTTCGGCGTAGATCGCATGGAGGTTGAGCCGATGGCGACCGGGCAGCAATCGGTAGACCAGATCGAGATCGCTGCGCAGTTCGTCGGCGTTGCGCGCCTTGCCCGGATAGTTGCCGGTGGCGGCGATCCCGCCTTCGAGCGGAGCGCCAGGGTTCTCGAAGCCGCCGACATCGTCCCCCTGCCAGCAGTGCAGACTGATGCTGACCGCCGCCAGAGTCGCCATTGCCGCCTCGGTATCGACGCCCAGCGCCGCGTAGCGCTCGCGCGCGACGGCATAGGCGGCTTCGATCTGCGGTGGAGTCGGTGTCGTGAACGTCATATGCGCCTCCCCGGCGAGATGACAGGCTTAATCCAAATGGAAAACTTCTTCCAATTCGACCATGCTCTGATCGGCATAGGCGCCGCTCAGGTTCTCGAAGTATGGCGCCATCATCGCCTGCCAGCGCGCATTGACCTCTTCCGTCGCCATGCCTGCCAGCGCCTTCTCGAAACTCTCGGGCACTTCCACGTACCCGAAGAGCAGCCCGTCATGGCGTATAAAGAGGGTGTAGTTCCGCCAGCCGTGCCGTCGCAGCGCGTCGAGCATCTCGGGCCAGACGTTCGCATGATGGGCTTTGTACTCGTCGATGAGTTCCGGCTTGACTTTGAGGGTGAAACCGACGCGTTTCATGATAAGGCTCCTTATACCAATGACCGGTGACCATCCGGCATGGTCACCCCGCGCAGCGCGCGGGGTCGTGCGCGACCCGCGCCGATTCCGCGCTGAGTTTACCCTGAGCGAGGCGAAGGGCTCGGAATGACACGCATGCGGCATCGTCAATCGTCATTGGTATTACCCCGCAATCATTACAGGAAAGAGATCGCCGAACGGAGCGCTCCGTTCAGCAGCATCCGCTCCAGCCGTGATCAGTCGGTGGATCGCCTCGACCGGGCAGAAACTCGTCAGTGAACTGACCCCTAGTTTGCTGCTGTCGAGCACGGCAATGACTTGATCAACGTGACGCACCATCGCCGCCTTGAGCAATCCTTCCGGGATGGAACTTTCGGTCAGTCCCTTTGCCAGGGTCAATCCACGCGCCGAGAAAAACCCTTTGTCGGCGTGCAGACGCTGCAACATCTCCTCCGCCAGCGTGCCGGTCAGCGAACCAGTGTCACCGCGCACCTGACCACCGATAACAATCGTGGTGATGGAAGGATGAGCGCCAAGCGACAGGGCAAGGTGCATGCCGTTGGTGATGACGGTGAGGTTGCGCCGGTCGGCGATCTGCCGGGCAATGGCATAGGCGGTCGTACTGGCGTCGAGCATGACCGTATCACCGTCGTTGATCAGGCGCGCCGCAGCGCGCGCGATGCGCTCCTTTTCTTCCACGCGCACCTTCAGACGCGAGGCAAAACTCCCCTCCGGCCACAATGGCCGGTCGAGCACGGCGCCGCCCCATATGCGCCGCAGCATGCCCTCCCGTTCGAGCAGCGCAAAATCGCTGCGAATCGTCACCTCGGAGACGCCCAACTGTTCGGCGCACCATTTGACCGAGATCTGCCCGTGGCGCTGAAGCAGCGCCATGATCTGGTCGCGCCGCACTTCGGGCGGAAGCGCTTCGGCACTATGATCGGTCATGGGCTTGTGCATGACAACATGGTATGCGGAAAAGTTGAGGCAGTATAGTGTGGTTTTCGATTTTTGTCAAGTGTTTTCGGGTTTTTTCGATTATGGCGGTGATACGTGCGGTATAATGATGACAGGCGCCGCACACTATGGAGGACGTGTATGACCCTCGAAATCACCACCGTCGCGCCGCTGTTGCTCGACCACGCATTGCCAGGACCACCGCAAGGACGCTGGACGGTCGAGTGGTGGGAGCGCCTGCCCGACGACGGCAACCGCTACGAAATCATTGCAGGAACCCTGGGTATGACGACGGCTCCAAGCGCATTCCATCAGTGGATTGTCGGCAGGTGTATTGAATTGATCGGAATCCCCGCACAAGCACGCGGACTCGGCATCTGGTTCACTGCGCCTATTGGCGTCATTTTGTCGCCGCACGACGCAGTGCAGCCCGATTTCCTCTTCATCCGCGCGGAACGAGTCGCCGCGCTGGTGCGTGATCGCCGTATCCACGGCGCGCCCGACCTGGTGATCGAAGTGCTTTCGCCGGGCAACAGCGCTGAGGCGATGGCGCAGAAACGCGCCGCCTACGCTCGCGCCGGCGTCGCGGAGTATATGGAAATCGACCCGGCGCAGCGCACCGCAACCGTGTATCGCCTTGAGAAAGACGCTTATGGCGCGCCTGTCGTGTACGACGCCCCCCAAACCCTTCGCCTGACCCGCCTGCCCGACCTGTCGCTGCTGGTGACGACGCTCTTTGCTGATGCGCCAGATACGACGCTGTAACAGTCACCCGCCAATCTCCAACCGCCGCAGCGCATGCTCCAGCACCTCGATAGCGCGCAGGTATTCCTCGATCACGATATGCTCATTCGGGGTGTGATCCAGGCTTGAATCGCCCGGTCCATAGGCGAGGATAGGGCAGCCCCAGACCGGTCCGACAATGTTCATGTCGGAGGTGCCGGTTTTCAGCAGGAAGCCCGGCGTTCCGCCCGCCGCGCGAATGCCCTTGAGAAACGCGCGCGCCAGCGGGGTGTTTTTCTCCGCCTGGTATGCCGGGCAGAGGTCGCGGAAGCGCAACACGCCGCCGTGGGAACGCTCTGCAATGACGGATGACAGCGTCTCAGGCGGAACGTCAGGCGGCAGGCGCACACCAATCGTCAGTTCCGCCCGCTCGGTCAGGCCGTCGCTCTGGCTCCAGATAGAGCGCAACGAAGGGAGCAATTGATCGAACAGGCGCTCGCGCCCCTGGTTGTACGCTGCGCAATGGGCAGCCACGTCGTTCCAGAACGCAACCGCCCGTTCGGCAGCCGAGGTCTCGCGTCCGGCGCTGTGGCTCATCGGCTGTTCCCAGACTCCATCGACCAGCAGACGACCCTTGTAACCGAGCGTGATGCGGTCCCAACCGCTCGGTTCGCCGATAATGCAAGCGACCGGATGGTAGCGCCCAGCGGCATAGCGCGCGCCCTTCGACGAAGCGGCTTCTTCTTCCACAGCGCCGATCAGCACAAGGCGGAAGGGTAGCCGCGTTCCTGACACCGCCAGACGCGCCGCCGCACAGATGAATGCCGCGAATGGTCCTTTGGCATCGACCGCGCCACGACCGTAAAGTTTGCCGTCCTCGATACGCACCGGTATTGCACCGGGAACCGTGTCGATGTGCCCCAAAAGCGCCACATCGGGACCTTCGCCAACGATGCCGATGGCATTCCCGGCTTCATCGACAAAACTCTCGAACCCCAGACGCGCCATTTCCGCCGCCAGAACGCGCGCCAGTTCGGCTTCGTGGGTGGAGACAGACGGAATCTCCAGCATGCGGGTCAGCAGCGCGACAGGATCGAGAGTCATGCCAGCACCTCAGCAATCGCGGCAACGACCGTGTCGATCTGCTCGCAGGTGATAACGAGCGGAGGCAATAACCGTAGCACATTCGGACCGGCGGGCAACGCCAGCACACCGCGCTCCATCAGCGCAACCAGAAATGGTTGCACCCGCTCTTTCAATTCGATGCCGATCAGCAGTCCTTGCCCGCGAACCGCGCGAATACGCGGAAGGCGCAGCGCCGCCAGGCGTTCGAGAGCATAGGCGCCTTTTTCGGCAGCCTGGCGCGGCAACTCCTCGTCGCGTATGGCGCGCAGCGCGGCGCGGGCGGCAGCGCAGACCAGCGGCGATCCGCCGAAGGTCGTTCCGTGGCTACCCGGCGGCAACGGTCCGAGGGTAGTATTGATAGCGATGGCGCCCATCGGTAATCCGCCAGCGATCGACTTCGCCAGGCAGAGGATTGCGGGTGTAATCCCGTGACGTTCGATGGCGAACAGCGTCCCCGTCCGCCCGAAGCCGGTCTGCACTTCGTCGATGATCAAGAGCGCGCCACGTTCGCAGCAGATCCGCTCGACATCCGCAAGGTAGCCTGGCGCAGCGGGATGGACGCCGCCTTCGCCCTGCACCGGTTCCAGGATAACGGCTGCGGTGCGGTCGGTGACTGCTGCATCGAGCGCCGTGACATTGTTGTACGGCACGTGCGTAAAGTCGGGCACGAGCGGCATGAACGGCTCGCGGTACTTCGGCTCGAACGTGGCGGAGAGCGCGCCCATGGTGCGACCATGGAAACCGCGCACTGCCGCGACAATCCCGGTGCGCCCGGTTTTCAAGCGCGCGATTTTAATTGCGCCTTCGATTGCCTCCGCGCCTGAATTGCACAGGAAGATTCTGGCGGCGAAAGGGAGCGCAGCGGCGAGTTCGGCGAGATAGGCGGCGCGCTGGTCGTTGTAGAAAATCTCCGGGCAACTGATCAGGCGCTCTGCCTGTTCGCGGATAGCCGCGACCACGGCGGGATGAGCGTGCCCCAGGTTGGCGGCGCCCTGCCCGCCGACGCAATCGATGTACACACGACCATCGGCATCCCAGAGGAGCGCACCTTCACCACGCACAATCGCCGCCTGCCGCTTGGGATAAACGCCGGATGTATACGCAGACTCGGTGGATATGATAGACTCACGTATCGATTGCATTGTCGTTGTCTCCTGATTATCTTCCAGTTCCAGAGTGGCGAGCAAATGCCTGCCAATAAGTAACGACAAGCCAGCATCGGTGGTTTCATATGCGGAACTTTTGGACCTTTGTGGAGGCTCATCAAGATATAGCGATTGAGAGCTCACACAAAGGTAGAGTGATACCAATGACGATTGAAGATGCCGCATGCGTGTTCTTCCGAGCGTAGCGACTGGTCATTCCGAGCGCAGCGACGTGTCATTCCGAGCGCAGCGAGGAATCTAAGCGGGTCGCGCCAGACCTCTCGCGCGGCTCGGGGTGACCATGCCGGATGATCACCGGTCCATGGAAGATGCCGCATGCGTGTCATTCCGAGCGCAGCGACGTGTCATTCCGAGCGCAGCGACGTGTCATTCCGAGCGCAGCGAGGAATCTAAGCGGGTCGCGCCAGACCTCTCGCGCTGCTCGGGGTGACCATGCCGGATGGTCACCGGTCCATGGAAGATGCCGCATGCGTGTCATTCCGAGCGCAGCGACTGGTCATTCCGAGCGCAGCGAGGAATCTAAGCGGGTCACGCCAGACCTCTCGCGCTGCTCGGGGTGACCATGCCGGATGATCACCGGTCCATGGAAGATGCCGCATGCGTGTCATTCCGAGCGCAGCGACGTGTCATTCCGAGCGCAGCGACGGGTCATTCCGAGCGCAGCGAGGAATCGAAGCGGGTCGCGCCAGACCTCTCGCGCTGCTCGGGGTGACCATGCCGGATGGTCACCGGTCCATGGAAGATGCCGCATGCGTGTCATTCCGAGCGCAGCGACGTGTCATTCCGAGCGCAGCGACGTGTCATTCCGAGCGCAGCGAGGAATCGAAGCGGGTCACGCCAGACCTCTCGCGCTGCTCGGGGTGACCATGCCGGATGGTCATCGGTCATTGGTATGACACAAGGCGCCGGGTTGTCGGAATGCTTGCAAGGTTTCTGTATCATACCTGAAAATTGCCGGGAGAACACGTATGCTCCGGGAAGAACTTCCGCTCGTTGCGCGTCTCTTGCGAGGTCAGCGCGTTGCTTCGCTGGGAACGCTCGCCGATGGAGCGCCCTTTGTATCGCTCGTCGCTTATGCCGCAGAAGACGACCTGTGCAATTATCTGCTGCACCTGAGCGACCTTTCGCCGCACACCCGCCACCTGCGCATCGACTCACGCGCCGCGTTGCTGATCGCCGAGCCGGAAACCGCCGAAGTTGAGGATGTGCAGACCCTGGCGCGCATCACGTTGAGCGGCACGGTGACGTTGGTGGCGAAAGACGCGCCGGAGCATGCAACCGGACGCGCGCGATACCTGGAGCGACATCCGGCAGCAGCCATGTTCTTTGATTTTGCCGATTTCAACCTCTACCGTTTCACCGCCAGCGGCGCCCGGTATGTCGGTGGTTTCGCGCGCGCATACACGCTGACGGTCGATCATCTGCGGCAGGCGGCGGTCGTGAATGACCCGCCCCCGTCCAACGGTGAAGCGTCGGGCTGAACGCACGAAGGGCGCTGCCGCACCCTCGACTCACGCCCTCAGCACGGGTGTTTCCGTCCGCGCGCGGCGCGCCCCCCGCCTGCCCGTTGCTCAACCCGGTTCCGTCCGCGCGCGCGGCGCACCGGTCACCTCTGCGTGTGCTCGCATGGCTGAACTGCCGACACAACCGACGACGCAACCGTTCGCTCCGGCAGGCGGCGGAAGACCAGCGCCGCCGCGCCCAGCAGCACCAGGGCTGTTGCGATGAAGATGGCAGGCAATCCGAACCATGCGGCGATCATGGCGCCGCACAAGGGCGCGGCGGCGCGCGCAGCAGAATTCACGGAGTTGTCAATGCCAAACACTGCTCCTTCGTCTCCTTCGTTGGTGTAGCGCGCCAGCAACGCACTGAGCGCCGGATTCATCCCGCCGGTCGCCGCTCCGGTCAACGCTTGAAGGATGAGCAACTGCCATCCGGCAGTGACGAACGCCTGCGGAACAAAGCAAAGCGCCGCAACCAGCGTGCCCGCGAGCAATACCCGCCGATGCCCGATACGGTCGCCCAGGCGCCCCAGATAGAGTGCGCTGACCGTGCCAGCAGCCGATGAAAGCCCGACAATCACACCGGTCAGGGTGCTGACCCCTGCACCGCCGCGCATGAGCGACGCGACGTAGAGCGGCAGCATCGGCAACAGCATGTTCGGTCCCAGCCAGTTGAGGAAGCGCGTCGCATAAGCGGCAGGGACGGCTGGCAGCGCCAGGATGCGCCGCCAATCGTTGAGGATGCCGGGTCGCTTCACGCCTTTCGGCGGCGACGTGAAGTGCTCCTGGACGCCAAACGTAACGACGACGCCGGAGATGAGCAGCAGGACCGATGTGACAAGAAACGCCGCGCGAAAGCCAAACGCATCGGCAACGATCCCGCCGAGCAATGGTCCAGCGGCAATGCCAGCCCATAGCCCAACCTGCAACATCCCCATGGCGTAGCCGGTGCGCTCACGTGGCACGAGCGAAGCAGCAAGCGCGTTGATCGCCGCAATCGTGCCGGTGATCGCGCCCTGGATCGTGCGCAACAGCGCCAGTTCTTCCGCCGAGCGAGCGAATCCCATCAACAGAATGATCGCCGCGCCGCCGTACATGGCGCGTTCGATCATCGCCTTGCGACCATAGCGATCCGCCAGCGATCCCCAGATCGGCGACGTGATCGCCATGGTGAGCGCCTGACCGGAGAAGACCATACCGGCCCAGAACTCAAGACTCAAGCCGGTGTTTGTTCCCAGTTGCTCGACGTAGAGCGGCAGGAACGGGAAGAACATCCCGAAACCGATAGCCGATACCAGTTGCGCAGCGACCAGAATGAAGAGGGTACGTTGCCAGCGTGTCATACAACTCCAATATGCTACAATGCTAGCAAACTCGCATTCGAGCGTCTCATACCTGACGGCGCCTTCGCCTGCCGGTGCGTGCACGCGCGGTTCGGCGACGCGCCCGGCGCCAGGGTGTCATACAACTCCAATATGCTACGATGCTGGCAAACTCGCATTCGAGCGTGTCATACCTGACAGCGCCTTCGCCTGCCGGTGCGTGCGCGCGCGGTTCGGCGACGCGCCCGGCGCCAGCGTGTCATACAACCCCAATATGCTACGATGCTAGCAAACTCGCATTCGAGCGTCTCATACCTGACGGCGCCCTCGCCTGCCGGTGCGTGCGCGAGCGGTTCGGCGACGCGCCCGGCGCCAGCGTGTCATACAACCTTCCAGCGGCGCCTGTCACGACGCAGCGGTCGCCCGTCCTGGGTGCGCGGCTTGGTGCGATCATCGCTGTGCCCTGAATCATCAGGCGCTCATCCAAGGGATCGCTGCCGAAGGACCGGTTACCGATCAATCACCGGGGAACCTCGTCGAGAAACCGGCCTTCGAGGGTGGCTGCGACGAGCGTGGTGTCATGTGGCGAAGCATTGGTCACCCGGACGGCGACCGGAAAACTGGCGCCGCCCGCCACGGCCATGACCTTCGAACCTGTACCCCGCCTGGCCGTTCCCACCCCTGGAACCCTGTTGTTGCCATAACTCAGGCGCCGTCGATGAAGCACTCAATCAGGTCCGGTCGTCCGCGTGCTTTTGAGGTCCTGCGCCAGTGCCCGGAGGAGGCGCTCCCAAACGCCGGTCCGCACCCATTCCTGGAACCGCCGGTGGCAGGTCTAGGATGAAGGGTCCTGATCGGTCCAGTCGTTCCAGGGAGCGCCCGTGATGCCCGCCGCAACCACCGCGTTGATCCCTGCCGAGGAGTCCTGATCGGTCCGGTCGTTCCAGGGAGCACCCGTGATGCCCGCCGCAACCACCGCGTTGATCCCTGCCGAGGAGTCCTGATCGGTCCGGTCGTTCCAGGGAGCGCCCGTGATGCCCGCCGCAACCACCGCGTTGATCCCTGCCGAGGAGTCCTGATCGGTCCGGTCGTTCCAGGGAGCGCCCGTGATGCCCGCCACAACCACCGCGTTGATCCCTGCCGAGGAGTCCTGATCAGTCCGGTCGTTCCAGGGAGCGCCCGTGCGCAGGATCCACCGCATGCCGTTCAACCCACCTCGATCATCCACGCGGGACCGCCCGCGTCCATCGGGCAGTCTGGGAATCCTGGGGATGAGCGGCCCGACAACAGCCCATTGCTCGTCGGTCACGTCCATCGCTCCACCTCGATCTCAGCGGCTTTCGAGATTGAATCTGACCATTTTTGAGATAACTTCTAAACTCGACTTTATCCATCTGTGCCGCTCACGCAGCATAGGCGAGCGCATCAGTCAGGCGAACAAGTAACGACTTCGGGATTTTGACCATGTCGGCTTCCGCAGGCGACATCCAAGAAATGGTGACCGGCCAGAGCTGCTTGCGGACGAAGGCCAGTGTGTCGCTGAAGGTCGGCAGCGCCTTGGTGTACCAGGCCGCCTGCCTCACGGGCAACTCGCCTGCTTGGAGTAGGTGATGGGCGAACAGCGTCACGAGCGAGAACAACCCCAACAGCACCGGTGTCGTACGCAGGATCGCCAGGTCCGACCACTGGCGCTGGGTCTCGATGCCCAAGTGTGCTCGCGCTTCCTCGAACGTGACCTCCACCTGCCAGCGCATCACGAACCACTCCACAATCTCCTTGGGGGTAGCCGCCGGGTTCGTGCTCAGCAGCGCCTGGGCCTCAAACTTCCCATCGGGGTCGGTAATGAGCACCCAGCGAATGCTCACCGGCGGCAAGCCACTGTGATACCAGACCGCCGTTGCCGATGCCAGCCGCACCGTTCGCGTCGTTCCGCCATACCAACGCACGCTCGTGTGCTGCCAGTCTGTGGTCGGGTCGCTGAGCCGCTGCTCCAGGGTCGGCTGCCGTGCGCCTTTCTTGCGCGGCCGACCGGGTCGCCCTGCTGGGTGCACGTACGCCGTGTCGTACAAGGCCGCATCCAAGCGCAAGCGCGTGACCACGGTAACGGGGTTGGGCAAGCCCTGGCAGGCGGCAAGCAGTTCGAGCGCGGCGTAGCTGCTGTCGGCCACAACGACCAGCACGCGCTCGGGCAGCCACTGACGGACTTGGAAGATGATCTGACGCGCCCAGTCGGTGAGCTGTTTGTGGCGCTTGCCGAGCTCCTGATGGCAGCGCTCGGAGGGCGCCAGGACGGTCAGAAAGGGCAAGGCCCAAACACGCTGGGCCCAAGGGATGGGGGCGAGCAGCATCAGACACAACCAGCGCAGGCCGCTGGTCTTGACGAAGAACGAGCGCGACGAGCGGACAGGGTCGCGGTAGATCCCCTTGGCCTTGATCTTGGCCCCGCGCCGGCGCTCGATATGGTCGTCGAGGCCGAGCACGATAGCCGTATCGGACGGAACGAAGGCGTCGACGAGCAGGCGCAGCAGGATGCGGCTGGCGGCGTAGGGCGACCAGACGGCGCGGTTGAGGACGCGATGGTAGTTCTGGAATTGCGCATCGTCGCTCAGCCCCATCACCCGCAGCGCCGAAGTGACCGTGCGCTTGCCGGGGGCTAGGATGGCGCCGATGAGCAGTATCTTCGCCCATTCCCATACACGCTCGCTAAACAGCAACTCGAACTTGCGGAGGACCGGTATAATCGCTCGTGGCAGGTTGCGCATGGCTGGCCCCTTCGTGGTAGTTGGGTTCTAGCCAAGCGTACCCTGCCTCCCGTTTTTCGTCTACCGAATGGATAAAGTCGAGCTAAAATACCAGCAAACTCGCACTCTAGCGTGTCATACCAATGACACTTGACGATGCCGCATTCGTGTCATTCCGAGCCCTTCGCTTCGCTCAGGGTAAACGCAGCGAGGAATCTGAGCGGGTCGCGCAAGACCCCTCGCTCTGCTCGGGGTGACCATGCCGGATGGTCACCGGTCATTGGCATCATACGATGACGGTGCCTTCGCCTGCAAGCGCGCGCGTGATCGGTTCGGCGACACGCGCATCGCCGAGGATAACCCGTCCTACTCCTTGCGCCAGCGCCTCGGACGCACCCAGGATTTTTTTCTTCATCCGTCCCTGTGCCAGCGGCAGATATTCCTCAATGTCAGCGCGCGGAATGTGCCGGACGAGGGTGCTTTCGTCGGGAAAGGCACGCAGCAAACCAGGAACATTGGTCAGCAGGATCAACGTATTGGCGCCGAGCGCCGCCGCAATTGCCGCAGCCGCTCGGTCGCCATCGACGTTGAGCGCTTCGCCAGCGTCACTGGCAGCAATTGGAGCGATCACCGGCAAGAACCCGGCGTTCAGCAGCAGGGTCAGCAGGTGGGTATTGACTTTCTCGACCGTCCCGGTCCAGTCGTCGCGCAGCACCTTTTGTTTGCCATCTTCGACAATGCGGATGACCGCCTTGCGTTGCCCTTCGAGCAAACGCCCATCGAGACCGGAAAGACCGATTGCGTTTACTCCGAGGTGTTGCAGGCGCTCGACAATCACCTTATTGACCTTACCGGCGGTTGCCATCAGAAAGAGTTCCAGCGTCGCGCGGTCGGTATAGCGACTGGTATAACCGGACGGCGAGGTGACGAAACGCGGCGGATGTCCTAATCGTTCGGCGAGGGTATTGGTTTCGTGCGAGCCGCCATGCACCAGCACGAGCCGCTGACCGGCGCGCGTAAGGGTTGCAAGATCGGCGCAGAGCGCATCGTAGGCAATGCCGGCGCCGCCGCCAACTTTGACCACAATCATTCGGAAGCCTCCGCAGATCGGTAGAAGAGACGGATAATCTCCATCGCCTGGTGGTGGTTGATGCCGCCTTCGCGCACACTGGCGCAGCGGATCAACCGCGCGGCGAGTTCATCGGCAGTCGTTTCGTCGGTTGGAATGTGGTGTGAGTCTTCGGCGAGATCATCGGCATACGGAACGATGCGGGCACGGATGTCTTCGGGACGACGCAAGACCAGACGCTCCCGTTCGCGCCAGAAGCGCACATTGCTCTTGCCGCAACCGAAGCATGCCAGCACCGGCGTGCGCAGCGGCATGTCGTAGGGCGGCAGCGCCCCGGCATAGGCGCTATTGCCGAGGTCAATCGCCTGCTGCCCGTCGTATCCTTGCTCTCGCGCCAGACGGAACGCGCGCAGGGTGGTGTCGGCGTGCACGCCCGAACCGTCGTACTCGGTGTTCGACGAAAACGGACTACGGTCGAACACGAAGCCGCTGCGCGCCAGAATCCGGTAGAAGAATGCGTCGAGATCGCGGTAGCGGTTGACGAACAGTTCGCCATCGGGCAGCACACCGAGTTTCTCGCGCACCGCCTGCCGGATCGCTGGCATTGAACGCGGGTAGAGGAGCAGCAACCGCCGGTAGATCGCTTCGATCAGCGAACTGAGACCAATCGTGCCATTGCGCTCGCCAATCCCCAGGATTGAAAAATCGGGCAGCATCATGATCCCCAACCGCATGCACAGCAGCAGCGTATCGACATATAATCGGTCGGAGTGACCGATGTCGTTGTGAATATGGCATTCGAGAAAGACAAACCGGATGCCGACCTGCCGCAGCACCGCGATGCGATCGCCGAGGTCGTCAATCGTGCCGACGCCAACGGTATCGGGGATGCCGATGCCGTCAACGTGCAGCCCGTGGCTCGTCAGCCGCTCCTGCAATCGCTCGTAGAACGCGCAATAATCGTCGAGCGGAGTGCGGTAGGCGTCTTCGGTGCTGATGCGGACGCAGTCGAAGCCAAGGTCACGCGCCAGATGGATCGCGTCGAAGGCTTTATCGGCGAGTTGAACGGCATTGGCGTGCGCCGTCGCCTGTTTGATCGGGCTGACGCCAATGTACAGGTGCAGGCGACGGAAGCCGGTCTCGGCGGCAGTGCGGATATCGGCAGCGACACAGCGCGCATGCGCGGCGAAGGTCGTCGTCAGCCCGTGTGCCGCAGCACGTTCTAGCAGGCGACGATTGAACGCCTGACCCGGCGGGTTGGCAGGGAATGACGGGAGCTCGATCACTCCGACACCGAGCGAGTCCATGCCGCGTACCGCTTCCCACGCCTCATCAACAGTCAGGTGAAAGCCCTGGAGCGTCCCATCACGGCATTCGCCGACCGCCTGGAGCGACTCGCGGATGCTGAAGACTCCCCAGCGCATGGCTTTCAGATAATCGAACAGCGCCAACAGTTCAAGCGCCTCGTGGTAACGCGGTTGCGCGGGGTTTTCGTTATGTAAGAAATCTGGTATTGGTGACATGTTCCTCTGAGAGATGCTCTGGGTCGGCGGGACGTCATGCGCTGGCGCGCGCCGAAACCATTCCGCCGCCGACCCTATCGATTTCGGAGGCTTTTCCCAAACTTCACCCCAGGTGACCGTCGCCACCTGCCGCTGCCCGCTGCATAGTGTCCTGCCCTTGCCTCCTCCTGGCGGATACCCGATCCCTTCCTTTGGCTGCGCTAAGAGCGGACCAAACCCCCACGCGCACACTGCGGGACGGCCGCGCGCGGCGCCAGCCCCCTGCCCCCGCATGCGGGGGTTCGCGCGTAGCGGGCGTATTGCGCCGCGCATCCCGCCCCCCTGCCCCCGCATGCGGGGGTTCGCGCGTAGCGGGCGTATTGCGCCGCGCATCCCGCCCCCCTGCCCCCGCATGCGGGGGGTTCGCTTCATCCCCATTTCTCTCGGCGATTGCATGGTGCCCCTACCCCCACATGCGGGGGGTTCGCGCGCGACGATCTGCTGTCCGTTGCGCCGTCTCACCCCTGCCCCCGCATGCGGAGGAGGTTCGCGTGTAGCGGGCGTATTGCGCCGCGCATCCCGCCCCCCCTGCCCTTGCATGCGGAGGTTCGCGCGTAGCGGGCGTATTGCGCCGCGCATCCCGCCCCCTGCCCCTGCATTCGGCGGGTTTCTAGACGGACCGAACCCCCGCGCGAACCCGGCACGTCCACCGTAGGACGACCGTGCGCGACGCCGGTCTTCCCGCTCCCGCGCGGGAGAGGGGCAGGGGGTGAGGGAAAACCGGCTCATCCCAACGCCATGCATACCCTCATGTATGCTGTCCGCCCTTGAGTCTGGCGGCAACGGTCGCCTCGCATCAAACCCTGACCTCTAAATCGGGTGCAACCCCGGAAACTCCAGCCCCAGTCGCTCATCAAAGCCGCACATCAGATTCAGGCACTGCACGGCGGTTCCGGCGGCGCCTTTCATAAGGTTGTCAATCGCACAGATCGACACGATCCGTCCGGTCTCCTCGTCCACGGCGAACCCGACATCGGCATAGTTGCTGCCTGCCAGGATTTTCGGCTCCGGCATGCGGTAAACGCCCTGTTTTTCGCGCACGATGCGCACGAATGGTTCGCTGCCATACGTGGCGCGAAATGCGCGCCACAGGTCTTTCTCGCATACCGTTCCGCCGGCGAAGGCATGCGCGGTGGCGAGTGCGCCACGCACCAGTTCGACGCTGGTGATCGACAGGTGGACATGCTCGACGCCGAGTTCTTGTATCACTTCGGCGGTGTGGCGGTGACCAACAGGCGCAAATGAGCGCACTGCACCACTGCGCTCCGGGTGGTGTGACGCTTCATTCGGTTGTGCGCCTCCTTCCGAGGAGCCAACCTTCACCTCGACGATCACATCGCGTCCCGGATCGATCAAACCGGCGCGCGCCAGTGGCAGCAGCGCCAGGATGGCGGCAGTCGCGTTGCACCCGACGCCACTAACGTAACTGGCGCTGCGGATAGCGTCACGGTGGAGTTCCGGCAGCCCGTAGACGAAGCGTTCGAGCCAGTGTGGCGCAGGATGGTGCTCACCGTACCAGCGGGCATAAACGGACGGATCGCGCAGGCGAAAATCGGCGGAACAGTCGATGATCTTTGGCGCGAGTCGCGCGAAATGGTCGATAGCGCGCGCAGCGTCGCCGTGCGGAAGCGCCAGAAGCAGCACATCGCACGGCGTCAGTCGATCCTGCGAGGTGAACTGAAGTTCACGCGCTGCCGGAATGCCGCGCAGGTTCGGGTGCGCTGTCGTGATCGGTTTGCCCGCCAGTCGCTCGGAAGTCGCCTGCGCAACGACGACCTGCGGATGAAACAGGAGCAGGCGCAGCAGTTCGCCGCCGACGTATCCGCTGCCGCCAACAATCGAGACCCGCACACTCATGAGACGCTCCCCTTCCGCGCGACATCCAGGGTGTAATCAATGATGCGCGCCGGAATGTCCACACCGGTCGGCGCGATGCTGTTGCGGAACTCCATTGTATAGTTGACTTCGTTCACCAGCAGCCTGCCGTCGGGCGCTTCCAGCACATCGATGGCGACCACGCCGCCGCCGACGGCGTATGCTGCGCTGACGCACAGGTCCGCCAGCGCGGGTGTCACGGGACAAACGGTTGCCTGCCCGCCGCGCGCGGTGTTGGTGATCCAGTGGTCACTGGTGCGGTAGATGGCGCAAATACACTCATCACCAACGACGAAGGCGCGAATGTCGCGGCGGTATGGTTTGGGAATATATTCCTGAATGTAGAAGATCGAATGGTGGTACGATCCCAGAATCTGCTTGTGCTCGAGCAGCGCCTCAGCCGCTTCACGGTCATTGACCTTGGCGATCAGGCGCCCCCATGAGCCGATAGCGGGCTTGAGCACCGCCGGATAACCCAGGTCCTCAATGGCGCGCAATGCCGATTCGGGAGTGAACGCCATGCGGGTGCGCGGCGTTGGTACGCCAGCGCGAATGAGCGCCTGTGTAGTCTTGAATTTGTCGCCGCAGATGTCGGCGACATAGGCGGTATTGACCGTCGGCACGCCGGCATCGTTGAACACCTTGAGGGCATAGAGTGCGCGTGAGTGGTGGATGCTCCGTTCGAGCACGACGTCGTACTCGTAGCGACCTTCGTTCAGGTCGAAAATGACATCATCGTCGTCGATGCGTTCATAGGCAACGCCGCGTCGCTCCAGTTCGGCAAAGAGCAGTTTCTCCTCGACGCGGATGCGCGAGCAGAGGACGCCGACTCGCATAGGTCATTCCCCCCAGTCTTCTTCAACTTCCGGCGCCAGCGCCAGTTCCGGCGGATCGATACTGACGACTTCCAGTTCGGCGGCGCAGTCGGGGCATGTCAGAATTTCGCCTTCGACCGTGCCTTCGGGCAGGGTGATCTCGGCTTCGCATTCGGGACAGATGGCGCGCATGAGCGTCTCCTTTCTTACAACGTGAGCATATGGGCAATGACTGCGGCAGTCGTCTCAGATGTGGCAGCGTCGCCTCCTAAGTCGGGTGTGTGCGGTCCGACGGCGCGCACGTGGCGAACGGCGCGCCTGATGCGTTCGCTCCAGGCGCGGATGGCAGACGCAGTATCGGGCGACGCGCGGCTGGCAAGATGGTCGAGCAATAACGCAGCGCACCCGATCGCCGCAAGCGGATTGGCGATTCCTTTCCCCGCGATGTCGGGCGCGGCGCCGTGGACCGGTTCGAACAGCGCGTGTCGTTCACCCAGGTTCGCCGATGGCGCGAGACCCAACCCGCCACCCCAGGCGCAGGCGACATCCGACAGGATATCACCGAACAGGTTCGTGGTGACAATCACATCGAAGCGTTCCGGGCGCGTCGCCAGGTGCAGCGCGCAGGCATCGACGAGCATTTCGTCCGCCTGCACGTCGGGGTACGCCTGTGCGACGTCCAGAGCGATGGTGCGGAACAATCCACAGGTTTCGCGCAGAACGTTCGCCTTGTGGACAATGGTCACTCTTCCCGGCGGCGCATCGTCGGCGCGGCGCGCAGCACGACGAGCGCGCGCCAGTTCAAAGGCGACCCGCGCAATTCGTTCGCTGGCGCGCCGGGTAATCACGCGCTCGGCAATCGCAGTTGCGCCGCCATCTTCGACCCGTTCGCGCCCGGCGTACAGCCCTTCGGTATTTTCGCGCACCACCGCCAGATCGACCCGGCGCGCGCGCGGATCGCCAGGAGGCGGATCATCGAAGACCGGACGGATATTGGCGTACAGATCGAGTTCGCGGCGCAATCGCACAATCGGGCTGCGGTACCCGGCAACCGGGTAACTCGGAGACGCGACGGCGCCAAACAGCACGGCATCTGCCGCGCGCGCTGCGTCGAGCGTTTCATGCGGCAATGCGTCACCGCAGCGCTGGAAACAGTCCCACCCCGCGTCGGCTTCCACGAACTGCAACGGCAGATTGGTCGCCTGAAGCACAGCGACGGCTGCCGGAATGACCTCACGCCCGATGCCATCGCCGGGTATGACAAGAATGGTGAACGGTGGCGCACTCATACGGGCACTACTCCGGGGAAGCGGCGATGCTTGCGGTAGAACGGCACAATCCCGCCTTCGCGCCAGACCTCACGCATCCATTCGGGTGGCGGCGGCAGTTGAATTGCGCGACCGTCGGCGACGATGACGCCGGTTTCGGCGTTGAACTCCACTTCCTGCCCGTCTTCCAGTTGATCGGTCAGGTCCGCCTCGAACAGCGGAATACCCAGGTTGAGCGCGTTGCGGTAGAAAATGCGCGCGAAGAGCGGCGCGATGATCGCACCGATGCCGACCATCTTGAGCGCCAGCGGCGCATATTCGCGCGACGAACCGCACCCGAAGTTTGGACCGGCGATGATCAGGTCGCCAGGGCGCACGGTTGAAGCAAACTCGGGACGCGCCTCAATGAACGGATAGTTGCGCAATTCGTCCTCATTCTTGAGCATATACGGCGCATAGCGCCCAGGGACGATCTGATCGGTATTGATATTTGCGCCAAAACGCCAGATACGAGCCATATGATTCGTCCTTTCTTGTGCGAATTGACAGGAATGACGTCATTGCCTCACAGACGAGCCGCGTGACGGCTCTTTCTGCCTGCTGCGGAGCGGCGCGTATCTTCACGGTACGGTGCGGTTCGGCGGCAACGTCGCCGAATCGCCAACTGAACGGGAGCGCCACGCTGCCGCAAGCTTTGTGGTTCAAACAACCCACCGCCGCGCGAACCCTGCGAATACTCCTCCTATGTCAGCGCCTGCGCCAGATCGGCGATCAGGTCATCGGGATGTTCGAGTCCGACCGAAATGCGCAGCAGGTTGGGCGGCGTTGTGCTCTCCGGTCCCTCTACCGATGCGCGATGTTCGATCAGGCTCTCGACGCCGCCGAGACTGGTGGCGCGGGTAATGATCTTGACCTTCGCAGCGACTGCCATGGCTTCCGCCTCGCCGCCTTCGACTTCAATCGACAGCATGCCGCCAAAGCCGCGCATCTGCCGCGCAGCAACCGCGTGACCGGGGTGCGTTTCCAGTCCGGGATAGTGAACGCGCTCGATGCGCGGGTGCTCCGCCAGGAAACGGGCGACCTGTATCGCATTTGCGGCATGCGCGCGCACGCGATAGGGGAGCGTCTGAATGCCGCGCAGCGCCAGCCAGCAGTCGAACGGCGACGGAACGGCGCCGCCATTGATCTGAAGGAAACGCACCCGTTCGGCAAACGCATCGTTCGCGCCAAACACTACAGCCCCGCCGAGCACGTCGCTATGCCCGCCGATGTACTTCGTTGTCGCGTGCATCACGATGTCGGCGCCCAATTCCAGCGGGCGCTGCTGCACCGGCGTCGCCCATGTGTTGTCCACCGCGCAGAGTGCGCCAGCCTGACGGGCAATCTCCGCAATTGCGGCAATATCAGCGATTTTGAGCAGCGGATTCGACGGAGTCTCAATCCACACCAGGCGCGTATTCGGGCGCAACGCCGCTGCGACGTTCTGCGGGTCGCGCATATCGACGCGGCTGTATTCCAGTCCCCATGGCGCCATAATCTCGCGCAGCAGCCGCGTGATTCCGTGGTAGGCGTCGTCGGGAGCGATCACGTGATCACCGGGACGCAGCGCCTGAAAGACGCTCATGGCTGCCGCGAGACCGGAACTGAACGCCACACATGTTGCGCCGCCCTCAAGCGCCGCGAGGCAAGTTTCGAGCATTGCGCGGTTAGGGTTGCCATTGCGGGTGTAGATGTACCCGCGCGGAAAACTCCCGTCCGACGCGCGCTCGAAGGTTGTCGTCAGGTAGATCGGCGGAATGACCGCGCCCGTCGTTGGGTCGATTTCCTGACCGGCGTGAATGGATGCAGTTTCGGGATGCATAGAGTGCTCCAGGTTGTTTGTCTCCCAACGCGGAAGCGTCGGGCTGAATACACGACAAGCGTGTCGCGCCCTCACCCCGCGTCTGTGGAGGCGCCCGCTGCGGAAGCGTCGGGCTGAATACGACGGGCGTGTCGCACCCTTACCCCGCATCTGCGGAGGCGCCCGCTGCGGAAGCGTCGGGCTGAATACACGACGGGCGTGTCGCGCCCTCACCCCGCGTCTGCGGAGATTCGCGCCTTCAGCGTCGACGTTTCCGTCCGCGCGCGCTGCGCCTTGGGTCACCTCCGCGCACAGGATCATTGAGGCATCCTGATGACCGGAACCGACGATGCCACATCCTGATCTGTTGGTGCGCGGGTGAGCCAACCCCCGCTTCCCACCCCCTGTTCGCTACCTCATCACTTCTGCCGGATGGGCGATGTACCCCAGCACTGCCGTTGCTGCGGCGACTTCGGGCGACGCCAGGTAAATCTGCGCCTCCGGCGATCCCATACGCCCGCGAAAGTTGCGGTTGCCGGTGAACAGGCAGACTTCGCCGGGCGCCAGCACCCCCATGTGCCGCCCAATGCACGCGCCGCAGCCAGGGGTGCCAATCGCCGCGCCCGCTTCGAGCAACGTCGCCAGTGTCCCATCGGCAGTCGCCTGCTGCAATGCCTCACTTGACGCCGGAACGACGAGCAACCGCACCCCGCGCGCCACTTTGCGCCCCTTCAAAATGCGCGCTGCTGCCGCCATATCGTTGGCGTGCCCATTGGTGCATGTGCCGATG